>JBPYFJ010000113.1:0-6339 GCA_051985675.1 Xanthobacteraceae bacterium
CCGAACAACTCCTCGCTGTTCGTCGCCTGCAACGAGCCGCCCGTCGTGGTCGAGCGGGTCAAGGTGCGGTCAAGCTCCGCGAGCACCGAACCTGCCGGGAAGGGATTGGCGAGCTGGTTTCCGTCGAGCCCGTTGGCCGGCGCATCATTGTCGCCGAAACACAGCAACGTCGGATCGGCGCCACATGGATGCGTTGCCGTTGGATTGGCATCCAGCACACGCTGCTCGTAAACGCGCACATGCGCGACGCCATCGATGGTCCAGGTCGGCGTCGCCTCGACTTTCCCCGCGAAATTCAGATACCCGACGCGGTTGCCGGTGATCTGCGGCGTAGTGTAGGTCGCGCCCCAGAACTGCTGCAACAATTCGACCGGCACGGTCGCGGTCGCGCCGAATCTGTTGTCGGCAAGGCCCATGTTGACATGGAATTCGTTGCCGTCGTTCCGAGTGCCGATGTCGCCGTAAAAGCGCCGTATAGCCGACGGCGAAAAATTGCGGAAGCCGTCGTCATGCACCCCCTCGAGCGCACCGTAGACGGCAAAATTATCGACCTGCTTGCCCCATTGCGCCGAGCCCTGGACGCGGCCGTAGGAGCCTCCCATCGTGTCGATTTCGGTGCCGTGATAAAGGAAGCCGTTCTTCATCTGGAGGTCGACGGCGCCGCCCAGCGCGTTGAGGCCGAAGGCGGGATTGTTTGTGACCACGGTGACCGACTGGATCGCCGCGGTCGGGATCAGATCCCAGTTGACGGTATCGCCAAAGGCCTCATTGATGCGCACGCCGTTTTGATAGACCGCAAGCCCCTGCGGCGTTCCCGACACGGGAGAAGCGACAAAGCCGCGAAACTCGAAATTGGGCTGAAACGGATTGCCGGCGACCTCGGTGACGTTGGCGCTCGGCACGTACTGCCGGAGGGCATCGGTAATGATCGGTGAGGCTGTGCGCGCAATCTGGTTGGCATCGACGATGTTGAGGCTCGCCGGCACCTTGTCGGCGGGGATGCCCCCTGACAGCGGCGTGGTCGGGTAGAGGTCGACCCGTGAGGGCGGCGCCGCGGCAACGACCGGTGCCGGTTGCCTGGGAGGCGCGCGCCTGGGCTGTTGCTTCGGCATTCGCACGCGTACGGTCGGCAACACATGCGCATCGCTTGGCTGAGCGTTCGCCGGCGGGGCTTCCTTTTGCGTATCCTTGCTCGAGTCCTTGGGTTCATCCTGGGCGAAGCCGGCCGCCGTGCCAAACGCAAGCACTGTCGCAACCGTTGCGATGAAAACGCCCCGAACGCCCATACCGTCCCCAACCGCCTCCGGCTTTCTCTCGCTGAGGCCGGCGCGTATCGGCGCATATTACCGGGCGTTCTTGCGTATGCACGTGGAAAGCGTCGTTTGGCGGCCACGACGTTTTCCCGGGCGGACCGGGAGAAATTCCCGGTTCAATGTGCTGCGTTGGGGATGATCGCCTCGACGGTCACGCCGCCGTCATTCGAGGCGACCGAAAGCGTGCCGCCCAGCGCCAGGATCCGCTCCCGCATCCCGGTCAACCCGAACCCCAGCCTGTGATTGGGCTCCAGGCCCCGCCCGTTGTCGCATACCCGCACCAATGCGCAGTTGCGCGCGCCCTGCTCCGCCGCTTCGATGGTGACATTGACGGATGTCGCACGGGAGTGGCGGAACACGTTGGTCAGCGCCTCCTGGACCACGCGGTAGATCGTCAGCTCCGCGGTTTCTCCGGTCTGGCCCAGCGAGCGCGAAATCGTGGTTTCGATCGCCACGTCGGGATGGGACTCCCGCCACAGCCGCAGCAGGGCTTCGAGAGCTTCGCGCAGGCCGAGCTCGGCCAGCCCCACCGGGCGAAGCCGCTCCAGCACCCGGCGATTGCACTGCTGCAGCGCATTGACCTGTTCGAGGATAGCGCTGCCGTGCTTTTGCAGCGCCTGTGCGTTCAGCTCGCGCGCCTCGGAGAGATGCACCAACGCGCTCGCATGCGCGCGCAGCGAAAAAAGATAGGGGCCGAACTCGTCGTGGAGCTCGCGTGCGATCTGCTTGCGCTCCATGTCCTGCAACGAGACCGCGCGCTCGGCCAGTTGCCGCTTCTCCTCGACGGCCTCGCCGAGCGTGGCGGCAAGGTGGTTCAGCTTGGCGCAGATCGCCGCCAATTCGGGCGCCCCACCCGGCTCCGCCCGCGCGTCATAGTCGCCATTCTCGATCCGCGTCATCGTTTGCGACAGCGAGGAAAGCGGGGTGAGCGCGCGGCTCGCGACCGTCATGGTCACGAAGAACAGGGCCAGCGCCGTAATCGAGCCGACCGCGAGCTGGGTCACGATGCTGTCCCAGATTTCCGCGATCTCGTCGTTCGGATGCGAGGTGATCACCAGCCGTTCCTGCTTGCCGCGAACCGAAACCGGGACCTCGACCGAGGTGGTCTCTGGGCGGACCAGCATGACGAACCAGGCCGGTGGCGCATGGGCCTCGTCGACATCCATGCCCCGGTCCG
This sequence comes from Xanthobacteraceae bacterium, assembly GCA_051985675.1. Classification (GTDB taxonomy): domain Bacteria; phylum Pseudomonadota; class Alphaproteobacteria; order Rhizobiales; family Xanthobacteraceae; genus JAFAXD01. Next base: position 2,491 of record JBPYFJ010000113.1, read on the forward strand.
GGACGGCCGTCCCGTTCGCGTCGCGCCGGATGATGCTGACGTGACGAAGCCTGCTCAGATCGTCGGCGATCTGCCGCAATTTTGCATCGGGATCCGGCGCCTCGTTGAGGTCGGCGACGATCATCTCGATGAACTCGCGCGCCAGCCGCGTGACGCTCTGATCCTCGGCCTGAACGCGCGGCCCGGCCTCGAGCACGAGCCGCGCGACATTGACGAGGAGACCAAGCGCCAGCACGAGCGCCAGCAACAGGCTGATGCGTGCGCGCAAAGACAATTTCTGCCACATGGGTTTCATCCGTCAGGGCGGCGAGAAGCGTTGACAGAAACATAAGCCGGCGATCTAATCGAAGTATAGCAGCATGATCGTTGCGCATGACCCGGCAGGGCCCGCGTGGCGAAAACGATGCGCTGCAACACGCGGGTGATTACCGCGGTCCGGGACGGAAACCCATGCACGTATTGATCGTGGACGATCATCCCATCGTGGCCTCGGGCTGCCGCGCCCTCCTTGCCGGCGAAGGGGAGATCGTGCTCCTGGAAGCCGCAGACGCCGAGAGCGGCGAACGCACCTTTGCCAGCGAACGTCCGGACGTCTGCGTCATCGACATCAACCTGCCGACGGTTTCGGGATTCGAGCTGGCGCGACGCATTCTCGGGCGCGATGCAGAGGCGCGCATCATCATGTTCAGCATGAACGACGATCCGATCTTCGCCGCGCGCGCCATCGAGGTCGGTGCCAAGGGCTACGTCTCGAAATCCGGTGATCCCCACGACCTGGTCGAAGCCATTCACCAGGTCGTGGGCGGCGGAACCTATTTGCCGACTGCGATTGCGCGCAGCCTCGCGTTTGCGGGCTCTGCTTTCGCGCAAAGTCCGCTGTCGAAGCTGACCGCGCGCGAGATGGAGATTCTGCGGCTGCTCGGCGCCGGCAAGAGCCTTTCGGAGATTGCCTGGCTTGTTCAAGCTTCCTACAAGACGGTCGCCAACACCTCCTCGATCATGCGCCAGAAGCTGGGCGTCCGCACCTCGACCGAGCTGGTGCGGTTGGCGATCGAGAGCGGCATCGCCTGATACAGCTTGCTGACATTTTCGGGATCAAGTCATCATGACAGTGCAAACCGTCTCCCTCAACAAGTCTCATGGCGGCATGCAGGGCGTGTACAGGCACGCGAGCCGCGAGACCAGGACCGACATGACCTTTTCGGTTTTCGTGCCCCCGCATGAAAAGGACGCTCACCTGCCGGTCGTGTTCTATCTCTCGGGCCTGACCTGCACGCACGCCAACGTCACCGAGAAGGGCGAATTCCGCCAGGCCTGCTCCGAGCTTGGTCTGATTTTCGTGGCGCCGGACACCAGTCCGCGCGGCGCGGATGTGCCGGGCGACGCCAACAATGCCTACGATTTCGGGCTCGGCGCCGGCTTCTATGTCGACCCCACGCAGGCTCCTTTCGCGAAAAACTATCGGATGTGGAGCTATGTCACGGACGAATTGCCAAAGCTGGTCGCGGCGAATTTTCCGGTCGATGAAGCGCGGCAATCGGTGTTCGGGCATTCGATGGGCGGACACGGCGCGCTGACGGTCGCGTTGCGTAATCCCGGCCGTTATCGCGCGGCAAGCGCTTTCGCGCCGATCGTAGCACCCTCACAGGTGCCCTGGGGGATCAAGGCACTCGGCGGCTATCTTGGCGAGAACAAGCAGGCCTGGCGCAAGCACGATGCCGTGGCGCTGATCGAGGATGGCGCAAGGTTTTCCGAGTTTCTGGTCGACTATGGCGACGCCGACCAATTCCTCAACGAGCAGCTGCGGCCGGAACTCCTGAAGGCTGCCTGCGAGAGGGCGAAGATTCCGCTCACCCTTCGCCGCCAAGCCGGCTACGACCACAGCTACTATTTCATCTCCACCTTCATGAGCGACCATCTGCACTGGCACGCCGCACGGCTGAAAGCCTGAGCCGCCTCCGCCCTATTGCGGCTGTGGCGCGCCGTAATTGGGAGCAAGCAGCCGGTTCCGCACGAGGTAGTTGGTCGTCCGCGACCAGGATTCGTCGGTGTCGCCGCGCATGTCGGCGTTCATCGTGGCGACCAGCCGTCCCGACGAGACGTCACGAACGAAAAGGCTGATATTGAGGATGAGATTCGAGATCTTGCGCACGACGCCGGTGAGCGCAAGATCGGCGCCGAGCTGCCTGGCGAATTTGACGTCGCAGCCGCCGCAGGCCTGCAAATTGCTGTCGTGGGCCGCTGCGTTGACCGGCGCGATGTCGACGATCTCGAACTTGCCTGATTGTGCCAGTTCCCTCCGAAGCTGCTCGCCGGCCCGCAAGGCACGTTCCTGAACGGCCTTCGGCGGCGGCACGTCGCCGTCGACGCTGGTGTCAATCAGCTCGAGATCGAACACGGCAAGCTTCGGCGGACTAGCGTGGGCTGGCAGCGCGAGTGTCGAGAGCAGTAGAATTGCAGCGAGCCAGCCTTTCATCAGTCACCTCCGAACCTGCCCACGGCGCAACGACGAAATGTGGGCTTGCAAGCAAAACATATTTCAGTCTTGTTTCAAGCCAAGGCCTTTTGCCGCTCGAGGCGGTGCAAATACCAGGGAGGTGAGATGTTTCGGTGGCTTGCAGGCGCGATCGCTTTGGGCGTGCTCGCGATGCAGACGCCTGCGGCCGGAGCACTCGAAATCGGTATCGGCTATCTCCACCGTCCCGGCATCAAATCGACGTTATCCCTGCTCGCCCAACCGACCGAAGACGCCGGCGTTGCCGGCGCACGGCTTGCGATCGAGGACAACAACACGACGGGCAAGTTCCTCAATCAGCAATTTTCGCTCGCGGAGGTCCGGCTCAAGGACGGCGACGATGCGGCCCAGGCAGCGGTGAAGCTTGCGGACAAAAACGGGTTCATCATCGCCGACCTTCCCGCCAATGAGCTTTTGAAAGCCGCCGATGCGCTGCGCGAGCGCGGCGCGGTGCTGGTCAACGCCGGCGCCACGGACGATTCCCTGCGCGAGCAGGATTGCCGCGCCAATATCATCCATGTCGCCCCGACGCGTTCGATGCTTGCGGATGCGCTCGCCCAATATCTCGTTTGGAAACAGTGGAAGCGCTGGCTGCTCGTGGTCGGGTCGCACGAGAAGGACAAGCTTTTCGCCGACGCGCTCCGGCGCGCCGCGACGCGGTTCGGCGCAAAGATCGTACAGGAGCGCACATTCGAGGACACGGGCGGGTCGCGGCGAACCGATTCCGGCGTGACGCTGATCCAGCGCCAGATGCCTGTGTTCACCCAGCAGGCGCCCGCCTACGATGTCCTGATCGCAGCCGACGAAAGCGAGGTCTTTGCCGCCTACCTGCCCTACCGAACCTGGGACCCGCGGCCGGTTGCGGGCTCGGCGGGCCTGGTGCCCACGAGCTGGGACCCGGCGCACGATCAATGGGGCGCGGTGCAACTGCAGAACCGATTCATGAAAATGGCGTCCCGGCGCATGACGGCGCTTGACATGCAGGCCTGGACCGCGGCGCGCATGATCGGCGAGGCGGCGGCGCGCACCAACTCCGCCGATCCGAAAACGCTGTTCGATTTCATCAAGGGACCGGACTTCAGCCTCGCCGCCTTCAAGGGACAGCCGCTGACCTTGCGCGATTGGGACATGCAGCTTCGCCAGCCGATCCTGCTGGCGGACGGGCGCATGGTGGTCTCGGTATCGCCGCAGGAGGGGTTTTTGCACCAGGTTTCGGAGCTCGATACGCTCGGGGTCGATCGGCCGGAGACCAAATGCAAGCTGCATTAGGGACTGGGATGTCGCGCATGTGGTGCAAATATCTGATTGCAGGAGCTGGCGCCTTTCTCGCGCTC
>JBPYFJ010000114.1:0-2305 GCA_051985675.1 Xanthobacteraceae bacterium
TGCAGCATTTCTTCTCTCCGGCCAATCTTACCGCGCTACGCGAACTCGCTCTGCGGCGCACCGCCGAGCGGGTCGATGAGCAGTTGCTTTCGGAAATGCAGGCGCGGGCCATTCAGGGTCCGTGGGCCGCAGGCGAACGAATTGTCGTCTGCATCAGCGAAGATCCGCGCTGTGCCGGACTCGTACGCTACGCCAAGCGGCTCGCCGATCGGCTGCACGGCCCGTGGACGGCTTTGTACATAGAAGGTCGCCGCGCCGTGCAGCTTTCCGAAGAGGAACGCGACCGTGTCGCCGGTACACTGCGGCTGGCGGAGGCGCTGGGCGGCGAACCCGTCACCCTGCCTGCCGGTAACAGAAGCATTGCCGACGACGTGATCGACTATGCACACGCGCATAACGTCACCCAGATCATCATCGGCAAGTCGACGCGGCCGCGCTGGTTCGAGGTTCTGCACGGCTCGGTCGTTCACGACCTCGTCCGCCGGTCCGGCAACATCAGCGTGCATGTGATCTCCGGCGACCAGCTGCCGGGGCAGCCAATCCCAAAAACGACGCTGCGCGCCTCGCAGGAGAAGGAGGTCGTCGCGCTGCGCCCCTATTTGTTCGCGACACTGGCCGTGGCGTTGGCATTGGGTGCAGCCGAACTGGTCGATTACTGGATCGGGGTTGAGAACGTCGATCTTGTGTTCCTGACCGCGATCGTCGGCATAGCGGTGCGCTTCGGATTGCTGCCGTCACTGTTTGCCAGCGTCATTTCCGCGCTTTGCTACAACTTCTTCTTCCTGCCGCCGATCTACACTTTCACCATTCGCGACCCGCACAACATCGCGGCGTTCGCACTGTTTACGCTGGTCGCCATTATCGTTTCCCACGTCGGCGCCCGCGGCCGCCTGCAAGCGGTGACGGCACAAGCTCGGGTGCGTACCGTCGAGTCGCTGTACTCCTTCAGCCGCAAGTTGGCGGGCGCCGGAACGCTCGACGACGTGCTCTGGGCGACGGCGTTTCAGACCGCGATGATGTTGCGCGTGCGCGTCGTGCTGCTGCTGCCCGATAAAGGAATGCTGCGGGTTAAGAGCGGTTATCCGCCCGAGGATATGCTCGATGACGCCGATCTTGCCGCGGCGAAATGGTCGTTTGAAAATAACCGCGCCGCTGGACGCGGCTCCGATACGCTGCCCGGGGCAAAGCGGCTCTTTCTGCCGATGCGCACCGGGCGCGGCGCCATTGGCGTGATCGGCATCGATAGCGACAAAAGCGGTCCGTGGCTCAACCCCGATCAGCGGCGCCTGCTTGATGCGCTCGCCGACCAGGGCGCGCTCGCGATCGAACGCGTCCAGCTGGTCGAGGATATGGATCGGGTCCAGCGCACCGCCGAGACCGAGCGCCTGCGCACGGCGCTGTTGACCTCAATATCGCACGACCTCAAGACGCCGCTTGCATCCGTGCTTGGCTCCGCCGGCACCTTGCGCGATCTCGGTGACAAGTTGGCCGATAGCGAAAAAACCGAATTGCTCGCGACCGTCATTGAGGAATCCGAGCGGCTCAATCGGTTCATTGCCAATTTGCTCGATATGACCCGGCTTGAATCAGGGGCCGTGACGCCCAAGCTAGCGCCGCATGATTTGTCGGAAGTCATCGGCTCAACATTGCAGCGGACCACGAAGATTTTACAGCATCATTCGGTGCGGCTCGATCTGGCCACCGACGTCCCCATGGTGTCTCTGGACGCCGTGCTGTTCGAGCAGGTGTTGTTCAATCTGCTTGACAACGCCGCCAAATACGCCGCGCCGGGCACTACGGTTTTCATCCGCACCCGAGCAGACCGGGATTCGGTTGTTCTGCAAATCCTCGATGAAGGCGAAGGCATTCCGCAGGACGATCTCGAGAATATTTTCGATAAGTTCTATCGCGTGCAGAAGACCGACCAGGTGAGGCCCGGGACCGGCCTAGGGCTTGCCATCTCGCGCGGCTTTGTCGAAGCGATGAACGGGAGCATTGTTGCGGCCAACCGCTCCGATCGCCGCGGCGCGGTCTTTACCATCAGACTGCCGATCGCCACCGAGCCGCAACAGCTGGACGCCGCAGCATGAGCGCCGCGCCGCTCCGGGTCCTTGTTATCGATGACGAGCCGCCGATTCGTAAATTGTTGCGTGTCGGGCTTTCGGCCCATGGCTACCAAATCCTGGAAGCATCCAACGGCAAAATGGCGCTCGAATTATTTAGCCAGCAAGCGCCGGACTTGGTGATCCTCGATCTCGGCTTACCTGACATGCAAGGACATGAGCTCCTGCGGATCATGCGGGCG
>JBPYFJ010000115.1:0-5201 GCA_051985675.1 Xanthobacteraceae bacterium
CGTCGGCAATGAACTTGGTGAAGTCGGCGGACGCGCCCGGAAGCACCACCCCGCCGATGGCGGCGATCTTCGCCGCGACCGCGGGATCGGCAAGACCGGCGTTGATCTCGCGGTTGAGCAAGTCGACGATGTCGCTCGGTGTCCCCTTGGGCGCGCCAAAGCCCGCCCAGGCGCTGGTCTCGAACCCCGGCACGAAGTCGGCAACCGTCGGCACGTCGGGGAGCGCCGGCCAGCGCGTCGTCGCGGTCACCGCGAGCGCGCGCAGCCGGCGGGCTTTGACGTGATCGATCGAGGTCGGCAGGTTGTCGAACATGACCTGAACCTGTCCCGACAACAGATCGGTCAGCGCCGCCGGCGCGCCCCGATAGGGCACGTGCTGCATGTCGATCCCGGTCATCATCTTGAACAGCTCGCCGGTCACGTGCGCGACCGAGCCTGTACCGGCCGACGCGAAGTTGATCTTGCCCGGATTGGCCTTCGCATAGGCGATGAATTCGGGAACCGTCGTCGCCGGAAACGACGGATTGACCTCCATCACCTGGATCACGCGGTAGATGCCGCCGATCGGCACGATGTCGCGCAGGAGGTTGTAGTTGAGCTTCTCATAGAGCGCGACGTTGATCGCGAAGTTCGCGCCGATGACCAGCAGCGTGTAGCCGTCTGCCGGCGCGCGCACCACCGCCTCGGCGGCGATATTGCCACCGGCACCCGGCCGGTTCTCGACGATGAATTGCTGGCCGAGCCGCTCCGACAGCCACTGCGCCATCAGGCGCGCGACGATGTCGATCGATTGCCCGGCCGGAAAGCCGACGATCAAGTGCACCGGGCGGATCGGATAGGATTCGGCCGCGGCAAGGCGGGAAACGACCGGCAGCGCGGCCGCGCCGGCGGCAAGATGCAGAAGGGCTCTGCGGGGAAGGTGCATCGTTCCCCCCGGTTTTCGTACGCGCCGTTCGGCGTCGGTGTCGCCGCCGACTATACTGCGCGCACAGCCGAACGGAAGCGGCCTATTCGGCACTTGGCGCTTCGGGATGTAGACGACGCCAGCGCCGAGCAGCAGGGCCAGCATCGGTTCACGCACGGCCTCATGCGGTCGGTGCGGGACACGCAAGTTGACAGGACCCACCTGCTGACACATCGACGTGCGCCGATTGTCAAGCACACGTTGATTTAGGTCAAACGAAACGACGCAAATTGCGCGCAATAAATGTCCCAATGAAGCTCACCAATTCTCCAGATCGATATGGAGCCGCGCCGAAAGCCATCCATTGGGCGGTGGTGCTGCTTGTCATCATCGCTTGGGTGCTGGGCACGTTCGGGGACGAGCTGCCACGCGGAGCTGCTCGGAGCGCCGGACTATTCGTTCACACCAACGCCGGGATGGCGATCCTTCTGCTGCTTGTGATCCGCCTGGCTTGGCGGGTCGCAGACCCGCCGCCGCGGCCAGAGCAAACTCCGCTCGGGCCCTGGCTCGATCGTGCGGGACGGTTTGCCCATTACGCGCTGTATGCGTTGTTGGCCGTTGTGCCGGTCGTCGGCATAGTCGCTCAATTTGCGCGCGGCGACGCACTATCACTGTTCGGCATCTATGACATCGCGTCGCCGTGGATGAGGGATCGCGTGTTCGCGCGCTCGGTGACCGAATTGCATGAGTTCCTGGCGAACGCGCTCGTCGTCCTCGCCGCGTTGCATGCACTGGCCGCGCTGGTCCATCATTGGATATTTAGGGATCGCACGCTCGTGCGGATGCTGCCCGGAGCTTGACGAGTGCGGCCTCCTCGGATCGGCCGATACGATACCGATGTCTGCGGTGGAATATGGCGGACGATCTGCGATGCCCGCTCGACGACGCCAGGAAAAAAATCCAAGTCTCCTTGACATACATCATGAGCCGAGCAGTGAGCTCATGTAAAAGCTTTTGGCCTCTTATTTCCGACGTTAGGGGACCAACGTGGCCGAAATCCTGCCCGCCCGGACCATCCATCCGTCGCCTGTTGTGCCAGCGCCGCAGGCAGCCCCAGCGGCGGTCGCAGCAGCGGACCAGCAAGACCCGGGCGCGCTGCCCTCGTTCGAGACCCTCAACCGCGTTGCGCGCGCCATGACGGCCCGCGTCACTCAGGGGATCTCGCCGCACGCGCAACTCGCGGCCATCAACGATTGGACGTCGCACCTCAGCCGGGCGCCCGGGCGCCAGCTCGAGCTCGCCACGCGCGCCGCGGTGTCGACGGCGCGGCTTGCGCGCTTTGCCGCCGGTCGTGCGGCAGGACATGAGACGCCGCAGCCGTTTGGCCCGCAAGCGGGCGATCACCGCTTTGCCGATCCGGAATGGAACAGACAACCCTATGCGATCTGGCAGCAGCTCTTTCTCGCGCAGCAGGACTGGTGGCGCGCTGCCACGCGCGAGGTGCGCGGTATGACGCCAAAAAATGCGGCCCGCGTCGAATTCATGGCGCGCCAATGGCTCGACGCTTTCTCGCCCTCGAACCTTCCCTGGCTAAACCCCGTGGTCGTCAGGCGCACGCTCGCGGAAGGCGGCGCGAACCTCCTCCGCGGCATGATCAATTTGTTTGACGACGCCCTGAGTGCACTGGCGATGGACCCTGCGCCCGCGCCGGATGGCTTCCGGATCGGCCAGGACATCGCGACCACGTCCGGCGAGGTGATCTACCGCAACGACCTCATGGAGCTCATCCAATACAAGCCTGCGACCAGCGACGTGATCTCCGAACCGGTGCTGATCGTGCCGGCGTGGATCATGAAATACTATGTGCTCGATCTTCGCCCGCACAACTCGTTGGTTCGCTACCTGGTCGAGCGCGGCTTCACGGTGTTCATGGTGTCGTGGCGAAATCCGAACGCCGATGATCGAGATCTCGCGTTCGACAGCTACCGCACGTCCGGCATCATGGCGGCGCTCGACGCGATAAACGCGGTGGTTCCCGGCCGCAAGGTGCATGCCTGCGGCTATTGCATCGGCGGCACGATGCTGGCGATCGCGGCAGCAACAATGGCGCGTGACGGCGACGACCGGTTGGCGAGCATAACGCTGCTCGCCGCGCAGACGGATTTCAGCGAGGCCGGCGAGCTGATGCTGTTCGTCGATGAGAGCCAGATCGCATTTCTCGAGGACATGATGTGGGACCGAGGCGTGCTCGACACGCGACAGATGGCAAGCGCCTTCCAAGCATTGCGATCGAATGATCTGGTCTGGCTAAAAATTACGCGCGAGTATTTGCTCGGCGAACGCGAGACTCCTACCGATCTGACGGTCTGGAACGCCGATCAGACACGGATGCCCTATCGCATGCACTCCCAGTACCTGCGCGGATTGTTCCTGGAGAACCGCTTGACCGCCGGCCGCTACGCAGTCGAGGGCCGGGTCATCGCGCTCAAGGACATCCGCCGTCCAATGTTCGTTATCGGTACGGAAACCGATCACATTGCGCCGTGGCGATCGGTCTATAAGGCGCACCTGTTCACGGACAACGAGCTCACCTTCGTTCTGACCAACGGAGGGCACAATGCCGGCGTCGTGTCGGAGCCCGGCCACCGCGGCCGACACTATTACGTTGCAACACGCGCACCCGACGGCCGCTATGTCGATTCCGATACGTGGTTGGCGAACGCGCGTCGGGCCGAAGGGTCGTGGTGGCCGGAATGGGCTGCGTGGCTCGAAGCCGGCAGTGCACCGGTACGCGTGCCGCCGCCTGCCATGGGCGCACCCGCGCGCGGATTGAGGCCGCTCTGCCCGGCGCCTGGGGTCTATGTTTGGCAACACTAACGCCTGCCCCAGAAATGTATGAATGCGAGCGGGCCGAATTGCGCCAGATCATTCATGCAATTGTCATCATTGGGCGATCCGGGACGCGTCGGGCCACGTTAGCCACTGCCCAATCTCCCGCCACTCATTCGCCAACGTACGGCGCCCCATGAACAACTCGAGGTGCCCGCCGGGCGCTACGGCACAACGCACCGCGAGGGCCCGTGTTCCGACGAGCCGCCGGACCGCCAGTGCCTGTTCGGGCGCAACAACGCGATCATCGCGGGCGGCGAGGATGTGGATCGGAATCGTGACGGCGGCGAGATCGATAGGCCGCCCGAGGATCCGGAAATGTCCCGTAGCAAGCTCGTTCTTGAGATAGAGCCGTTCGATGACCTCAAGGTAGTACGGCCCCGGCAGGTCCATGGTCCAGGCGTACCATTCGCGAAAGCGCGTCTCGAGCTTGCGGAATGCCTCGCTATCGATCGCGTGCGAACTTTGCAGGGCTGATTGAATATCCCCGGTGTCGAGCGATTTGGGTTGCCAGAACCGGAGCAGGCGACGCCCCGGCATGCGGCCGCCGCCCAGCGCGACTAATTCTTGGAACACCGCAAGCGGCGTGGATTGCGCGAGCTCCGACAGGGCACTGTCACCGGCAGCGATATCGATCGGTGCTCCTGCGAGCACAAGCCGACGAACCTTTCCGGGGAAGCGTGCCGTATAAGCGAGCCCCATCCAACCGCCCTGGCACAGGCCGATGAGATCAACCCCTCCACCGAGCTCGTCGATCAGGACGTTGAGGTCGGCGACGTAGTCATCAATCGTGCGGGACGCGCTCTTGGTATCCACGGAACGCCAATCCGTCACGTAGACCGGGCCGTCAAGCATGGCCCCCAGGGCTTCGACCAGACTGTGGCCGGGCGCGATGTCGGTGAGCGTCGCGGCGTGCAGCGCGAACGGCGCGCAGATCAGCGTAGGACGGCGTGACGTAGGCTTGCCGAAACGGCGTAGTCGCACGCTCCCGAGTTCAAGCACGACGTCGTTGGCCGTGATCCACCGCGGTTCCGCAAGATGCGCTTCATCGTGCGGGCCACCCGCGAGATCGACGAGGCCATGTGCGACGGCGGCAGCGAATTCGCTCGTCTGCTCCGCCACGAGTGCAGGCCAGAGCAGGCCAAAGGCGACAAGCGGGTGGTCGGCAATGCCGGGCATGACAAGATATTTCGCCAGTTCCCGCAGGCAACATATTGAGCTAGCTCAAAAAAAGCCAGGCCCCCGCGGCTCCGATCGCGGTGCCCCTAGATCCCCCACCGGCGCACGAACCAGACCTTCACCAGGTGGGTGAGGATCGCGTAGCTCAACAGCATGGAGGCGACCAACGGCCAATAGAGCCAGGGGAGGGGGACGAACCCAAGCGCGCCGCCGGCCCATGTGAACGGCA
>JBPYFJ010000116.1:0-2168 GCA_051985675.1 Xanthobacteraceae bacterium
GAATACGGCGGCGGATCGTGGACCGTGCACAACGGGGCGGTCTATTTCTCCAATTTCGCGGACGGCCGCCTGTATTGCCAGGAGCCAGGCGTGTCCGAGCCGCGGGCGCTCACGCCGGAGCCGGCCGCGCCCGGCCGGCAGTGGCGCTATGCCGACGGGATCATCGATGCGCGCCGCAATCGCTGGATCGGCGTGCGCGAGGATCACACCGGCGACGGCGCGCCGGTCAATGCCATCGTCGCCGTCGATTTCGATGGAGCGAGCGGACCCGGACCGGTGCTCGCCAGCGGGCACGATTTCTTTGCTTCGCCGCGGCTTTCGCCGGATGGACGCTGGCTCGCTTGGCTCGCCTGGGATCATCCCAACATGCCGTGGAACGGCACGCGGCTCTACCTCGGCAAGCTGGCTCAAGACGGCGCAATCAGCGAGCCCGAACCAATCGCCGGTGGCGCGGCGGAATCGATCTTCCAACCGGAGTGGTCGCCCGACGGCACGCAGATCGCGTTCGTGTCGGATCGCTCCGGCTGGTGGAATCTTTATTCGCTCGATCTGGCAACGCGGGCAGTGCGCGCGCTGGCACCGATGGCGGCAGAGTTTGGCTTGCCGCAATGGCTGTTCGGCATGTCGACCTACGCTTTCGCCGAGCCCAAGCGGATCGTCTGCGCCTATTCCCAAGGGGGGCTCGGCCGCGTCGCCTTGCTGGATCTGGCCAATGAAATCCTCACGCCGATCGCGACGCCGTTCACCGAATTCGGTTCCATACGCGCGGTTGGCGATCGCGCGGTGTTTCGCGCCGGCGCGCCCGATCATCCCGCCAGCATCGTGGCACTCGATCTCGCCTCTGGCCGGCATTCCGTGTTGAAGAAGGCGACCGATATTCTCGATCGCACCGATCTCCAGCTTCGCGACTACCTCACGCCGGCCGAAAGCGTGGAATTCCCGACCACCGGCGGGGAAACGGCCTTCGGCCTCTTCTATGGGCCGCGCAATCCCGACTATGCGCCGGAGGCACAGGAGCGGCCTCCGCTTCTCGTCAGGTGCCACGGCGGACCGACGTCAGCCGCGTCGAGCACGCTCAATCTGAGCATTCAATATTGGACGAGCCGCGGCATTGCAGTGCTTGACGTGAACTACCGCGGAAGCACGGGATTCGGCCGCACCTATCGCGACCGACTGCAGCGCAATTGGGGCGTCATCGACGTCGACGATTGCGTTGCCGGCGCGCGGTTCCTCGCAGCGCAAGGGCGGGTCGACGGCGCGCGATGCGTCATCAGCGGCGGCAGCGCCGGCGGCTACACGACTTTGGCCGCGCTGACCTTCCGCGACTTCTTTCAAGGCGGAGCCAGCTATTACGGCGTGAGCGACATCGCCGCGCTCGCGCGCGATACCCATAAATTCGAGTCGCGCTATCTCGACTGGCTGATCGGGCCCTATCCGCAAGAGGAAGCGCGCTACCGCGAGCGCTCGCCGCTCTACCACGCGGAACGGCTCGCGAAGCCGGTGATCTTCTTCCAGGGGGAGGAGGACGCCGTCGTGCCGCCGAACCAAGCAGAAAGCATGGTCGAGGCGCTGCGGCGCAAGGGCAATCCGGTCGGCTATTTCCTGTTCTCGGGCGAGCAGCATGGCTTCCGCAAGGCCAGCAATATTCAACGCTGCCTCGACGCGGAACTAGCCTTCTATGCGGTCGAAGTCTTTCGCACCGGGCTCACGTTCTGACGCAGACTGCAATGGCCGCGCGGCGATTTTGACGTGAGGCGAGAAAATCTGCCGATCTGCCGGTGCAGCAAGTCACGCAAGTCGAACGCGCTACTGCGGGCAGATGTAGCCGGTGCCGCTGGGATTTTTGAAGCAGCCGACCGATTCAGGAAGCACATGCGTAGGCAGCCAGAGCACGACTTTCGGAAAGAAGATGATGAACACAATCGTGATCAAGAATACGCAATAGATGGGCAATGCGGCGCGTAACGCCTGCGAGAACCTCACCCCCACGAATTTCGATGCCATCAGCAACACGAGGCCGTAAGGCGGCGTAATCAGTCCAAATGCCAGCGTCGCGATGAGCACCACGCCCATGTGCACCGGATTGATGTCCGCAGCCTGCGTCAGCGCGTTCACCAGCGGCATGAAGATGATGATGGTAGGCACCGGCTCGATGAAGTCGCCGATGA
>JBPYFJ010000117.1:0-7814 GCA_051985675.1 Xanthobacteraceae bacterium
CCGGCGCCAAGGCCCGGTTGCACGCGCTTGTTGCCGATTCAGAAGCCGCACTGGCTCCGTTCGGTTCGGCCGCAACAACGCTTGTGACGGCCGCGCGCTTCATTGCGGACCGTCGCAGCTAAGCTGACCAACCCGTCGAGCGAACTATTGGCCGTGGTTCTGAAGAACCGTGCGACAGGCTCTGCTCAGTCGCGCCCGGTTGGCCTGCAGACAGGCCAGAACGCGGCCGGTGTCGGGAGCCACGGCACGGCATAACCGCATCACGTCGGGCCGACAGGCGCCCTCTTCGTAAGCGGTGCCCTGAGCCCGCGAAGCGGTCGCGCCAAAAGCCAGACCCGACAGCGTAACTGAAAGAATCAAAAGTGTTTTCGATAGGCGCAAGCCCATTCTCCTCGTCTTTTTGGCCGCAGAGCGGTAGCGGCTTTCGGGCGTGGTGTCGATGGCCAAATTGGCCACAATCCGAAGCCCCTGCGGGTTTTGCGGGAACCGATTCGGCGATAGAATGTTGGTAACAACGTAGTCGAAATCCCGGGGAGTGCCATGCGTCGCCGCTTGTTGGTGCTCGTTGCCATCTCGGTTGGACTTGTGGCGCTGCCGCCGGCACCCCCTGCCGAAGCGCGCAGCCTGCTGGGCTTTTTGGGAATCCGAATCGGGGGGCATCATCACGCGCACCGCCACTACGGGCGTCACCACACGCGCTTTGCGCGCGCGCACACACGCGTGGCGCGGGCGGCCGTCCGCCCGACGGAGGGCGAACAGCGCCCCGCAGGGGAGGGCGAGCAGCGCGCCGCTGGGCAGGGTGAACTACGCCCCGCTGGGCAGGGTGAGCTGCGTCCCACTGGGCAGGGCGAGGTGCGTGCCGCGGGCGTTGGCGAGCCCGCCGTACCTACGATGCTGCGCGTATCGCCATATTGGCCGCGCGCCTATGATGATCTCGTTGGTGCGACTTTTGCGTTTGCCGCGAGCGATAAAACCCAATTCTGGAATCACGGCTTCAACGACATTTTCGCCGGCGTTTTAGCTCCTCCCGAAGCGACGCGGTCGTCGAGCGCGCGGCGGCGCGCGGGCGGGGAAGGAAACCAAGAGGTCGCAGCGTCGGATGCCTGTAAGGCTCCGGACACGTCCTCCGACGCTACCGAGACGTCCTCTGAGGCTGAAGCGAGCGGAAGTGGTGCGGCTATGTTCAAGAAGATTGAACAACGCCTGTCGCCGACGCCAGAACAACAAGCCAATTTCGGCGAGTTACGTGCCGCGCTGATCAAGGCGGACCAGAGGATCAATTCGGGCTGCTGGGCGCCCTATAAGTCCGCGTCGCCGCCGGAACGCCTGAAGGCCATCGCCGATCGGTTGTGGGCGCTGCGGCAGGCCATGCTCATCCTGCGCACGCCGCTCGAAAAGATTTACGATTCACTCTCGGATGCACAGAAGGCGCAATTCAACGCGAAGGGTGCCGCGACCAAAATCAACTGTGCGGCCGATGTCATGGGGCCGACCTGGCCGCGCGATCTGATCGAACAGACCATTCAGCCCAGCGGCGATCAGCGCGCAAACCTGGAGACGTTGCAGTTCGTCTCGCTTCAAATGGGGCAAGCCATTACGTACTCGTGTCCCAGCCAACCGCTGGCTAACCCGGTCGAGCGACTCGACGCCGCCGGCGATCGATTAAATACATTGCTCTACGCCAATATGATCATCAGCCGCACATTCGGTAATTTCTACGCGTCTCTGACCGACGAGCAGAAAACCAGTTTTCGCGCGATTGGGCGCTTGCTTAACCAGCCCGGCGCAAGCCGCCGCGCTGCCGACGCCGCGACCAATCCCCGCTAGACCCGGTTTTCCAGGCCTCCCAGCCATTGAACCACCCGGTTTCTTCGGCTCAGTGGGATTTGGCTGTTTTTTTCAGCACTTGCGAGCGCGGATCCGCCTGGAGATGGTCGTTGACGCAACCGATGTCCTTCGCCATGAAGACGCCACCCGACGGACCCATGGAGCGTTTCAGGGCGCCGGCGGCTGCAGTTCGTTCGCGGAATTGGCGCCGTTGATCGTTCGGCGCGTGCGCGCTGAAAGCGTGTGTCGCGCCGCAGAGGTGCTGCATTGTCCGATTCGAAGGGTTCCGAATGAATCTCTTTGATCTGGGGCGTCGCGTTCTGGAGAAGGCCAACGGTGGCGGGGGGCCGGCCGCGCACGGCGCAGGCCCGAAACCGCCAACGCCCGCGCGTTCGGATGATCAATCCGCTCTGGGTGAGGCGGCAGCCCGGCGTCCGATTGCGCTTGGCATCGAACGGTTGGGGCTCGTGTCGCTCGCCCATCCGATCGTCATCGGCATCCTCTTTGTTGTGTGTACGATCGCGGCATCGCTCGGGCTTGGCCGCCTCGAAGTCGACGATTCATTGAGCCGGCTGTTTCAGTCGGATACCCCCGAATTCGTGCAGTACGACGAGCTGACGCGCCGTTTCCCGTCGAACGAGTTCGACGTGCTGGTCGTGGTGGAGGGCAAGTCGCTGCTTGAGCGGGATTCGCTCGAGAAGTTTCGCGATTTGGTGACTGACCTGCAGCTGGTTGACGGCACGCGCGGCCTGGTCTCGATGTTCTCCGCACGCCAGCCGCCCGAAGGCAACGAGATTCCGGCGCCGCTCTTTCCCGCCGATCTGCCGGAGGGCGCCGCCTACACTCAACTCGTCAAGCGCATCATGTCGAACGACATCATCCGCGGCAAGCTGCTGTCGGAAGACGGCGAGCTTGCACTCGTGGTGCTGGCATTGGAGCCCGAGGTCGTGCGTTCGAACGCGCTCGCCAAGACGATTCACCAGATCCAGGACGTGGTGCGCAACGATCTCGAAGGCACTGGCTTGAACGTGAAGCTGTCGGGCGTGCCGGTGATGCAACTCGAAATTCGCAATGCGGTCGAACGCGACCGCTTGATCTACAACGCGTTCGGATTTGCGCTCGGATGCCTGATCGCCGTGGTCTTCTTCGGCCGCCCCTCGTTCATGATTATCGCGGCGGCGCCGCCGCTGGTCGCCATCCTGCTGGCGCTCGGCACCCTCGGCTGGCTCGGATATCGGCTCAACATGTTCCTCAACGTGATGACGCCGTTGATCATGGTGATCACGTTTTCGGATTCGATGCAGCTGACGTTCGCCGCGCGGGCGCGGCTGATCGCCGGCGACAACAAGTACGATGCGTTTCGAAACGCGCTCCACATCGTAGGACCAGCGTGTGTGCTGACGCACGGTGCGGCCGCGCTGTCGTTCATCGCGCTGCAGATCTCGGAATCCGACCTCATCCGCACGTTCGGCCAGGCCGGCCTGATCGCAAGCCTGATTGCCCTGGTGGCGGTGCTCACGCTGATCCCGTTGCTGGGCGTTCTGCTGCTGCGGACCAAGGAAGACCTGATCATCGACGAGCGGTCCACGGGCGGCCCGCTCGCGGCCTTGCAGCGCTTCTGCGGCTGGATCGCCGCCAAGATGGTCACTCACCCAGGCCGTTACACGCTGGCCGGAATCGGCATCATCGCGCTGCTCGGCGTTTGCTACACGCAACTGCAGCCGCGCTATCGCCTCGCTGACCAGGTGCCGGATCGCGAGCAGGCGATCGCCGCCAACTCGCGCATCGACACCAAGCTGACCGGGTCCAACCCGATCGACGTGATGATTCAGTTTCCGCCCGACACTTCGCTCTACGCCCCGGAATCGCTCGCCATTATCGGCGACGTGCATTCCGTGCTCGAGCATCAGCGCGGGATCGGCAACGTCTGGTCGCTTGAAACGTTGCGGCGCTGGCTGGCGGAACGGCAGGGGAGGGCGGATGTCGAAATACTCAAGCGCTATGTCGACATGTTGCCCGAGTATCTGACTAGGCGCTTCATTTCCCCCGAGGAGGACGCGGTCGTTGTCACCGGACGGGTTCCGGACGCCGATGCCAATCGTCTGCTTCCGCTCGTGCAGGAGGTCGATCATTCGCTCGATGTGGTACGGGCGCGCTACCCGGGCTACACCATCGCGGTGACCGGACTATCGGCGCTGGCGGCGCGCAACAGCGCGCTGATGATCGACAAGTTGAACCGCGGATTGACGATCGAAATCGTGTTTGTCGCCGCCTTTATCGGGATCGCGTTCGGGTCTCTGGTGGTGACCCTCGCGGTGATTCCGCCGGCGATTTTCCCGGTGTTCCTGGCCGGCACGGTTCTGCTGGGGATCGGCGAGGGGCTTCAGTTTGCGAGCGCGATCGCGCTGATCGTGAGCTTCGGGCTCGGACTGAGCGCCACCATCCACTTTCTTAACCGGCTGCGATTTGAGGAGACACCGCACGAAGACCCGAAAGTCGGGGTGGAGCGCGCAACCGTGCAGATGGGCCCGCCGCTCGTGGTGACCTCGATCGTGCTGGCGTGCGGCCTGGCGGTGACGGTGTTTTCCGACCTCCCGTCGCTACGGCTGTTCGGGTGGCTGAGCGCGCTTGCGATGCTGGCCGCGCTGGTCGCGGATTTTTTGATCCTGCGCCCGACGTTTACTTACCTGCGCACATTGCCGCTGTTTCGCCCCCGGCACCGGTCCTAGCCGCAGCGCTAGGAGCCGCGGGTGAGCGTGATCGTCGCCGACGTGATCTGCGAGGCCGGTGCCGCGATCGATACTATCTGACGGTTGCCGTTGACCGAGAGGCTCAGTCCGGCCGCGAACGCAGGCCCAATCACCTGCAGCTGCAAGCCCCGGGCGCTGGCGGAGCCGGACAGGGTCCCGGCGATGCCGCGGGTCGACTCGCTCCACGACCCGCTGACGGAGCCGCCTTGGCTCTGGATGCTGCTGCTCAGATTGAAATTGTAGCTATCGCTCGCGCAGCGCAGGGTGAGCTGCGCCTGGGTGCCGCCGCCGCCGACCGCGTAGGTCGCCCGGCAACGCAACCGGTCCGCCGTCCCGTCGGAAAAATTGATCTTGCCGCCGCCGGACCACGATCCGGCGAGCCCGGAGAACGGACCTGACTGGGCGCTCGCCGGCAACACGCCGTAAACAATACTCGCCGCTACAATTCCGATGACCAACGCGCAAAATCGGCGATATCGGTCGCGGGCAGTCATGGTCTACTCCCTGTTTGGCCGTAACGGTGCGGTGAGGCCGGTTAGCCTGGCGGAGGGCTTCCGGCAGCCGATGAAAAGCGACGCGAGTGGTACCCCTATATTTCATGGCACGCAACACGCGCCAACATTGCTTCCCGTCCCGAATTGGCGGAATCTAGGGCCCGTCCACCGCAGGGAGGATGATGAGCATGGCCCAAATAAGGGTTGCGGACATGGCCTACGGGCGCCTGCGCTCGCCCGATCTCGATGTCATGGAGGAGTTTCTGACGCGGTTCGGGCTGGTGCGCTCCGCCCGTACCCCGACCGCACTTTACATGCGCGGGACTGATCCGCCCCACCACATTCATGTCACCGAAAAGGGTGATCCGAAATTCGTCGGTTTCGGTTACCACGCTGAAAGCGAGGACGACCTCAAGCGGATCGCTGCGCTGCCGGGTGCGAGCGGAATCGAAAATATCGACGAGCCCGGCGGTGGCAAGCGCGTGCGCCTGACCGAGCCGAACGGCTATCGGATCGAGGTGATTTGCGGGATGGAAAAGCTAGCCCCGATCACGGTCAAGCGCCAACGGCTCAACAGCGGCGCCGAGCCGCTGGCGCGCGCCGGCGAGTTGATGCGGATCCCCAAGGGTCCATCGAATGTGAAACGGATCGGACACGGCGTGCTGAACACGCCGAAGTTCCGCGAGACCGTCGATTGGTTCCGCGACACGTTGGGCTTCATCTGTTCGGACGACGTCTACGAGGGCGATCATCACAACCTGATCGGATCATTCAACCGCCTCGACCGCGGCGACACCTATGTGGATCACCACGTCTTCTTCGTGCTCAATCACCAGAAGACCGGCCTCAACCACATTTCATTCGAGGTTCAGGATATCGATGACGTCTGCATGGGCCACGATTATCTGCAGCAACACGGCTACGAGCACATGTGGGGGATCGGGCGCCACGTACTCGGCAGCCAGGTCTACGACTACTGGGCCGATCCATGGGGGCGCGTTCACGAGCACTGGGCCGACAGCGACCGCCTGAATATCCGCAACGGCTCAAATCTGGTGCCGGCGCACGAGGCCCTGGTCTCGCAGTGGGGCGGCCCGCCGCCGGAGAAGCTGCTCAACAACGCCAGCCCGTAAAGCGCTTCGCCGGAAGCCACCGCCGATCGCGGGAAGCGCAGCTGCGCGAGGACAATCTAGTTCACTGTGTCGAGCACCTCGCCCAGCGTGCCGAACAGGATGTCGATCTGCGGCTCGTTGACGATGAGCGGCGGCGACAACGCGATCGTGTCGCCGGTCGTGCGGATCAGGACGCCGCGCTCATAACATTTGACGAACGTCTCGTAGGCACGGCGCGTCGGCTCGCCGGGCCGCGGGGCGAGCTCGATGCCGGTTACGAGGCCGATGTTGCGAATGTCGATCACATGCCGGCGGGGTCGCAGCGCGTGCGCCGCCGTCTCGAAATAGGGCGCGAGCCGGGCGGCGCGTTCGAACAGGCCTTCCTCGTCATAAACATCGAGCGTTGCGAGTGCCGCGGCGGCCGCCACCGGATGCCCCGAATACGTGTAGCCGTGCGGAAGCTCGATCGCCTCCGGCGCGCCGGTCATGAAGGCCTGGTAAATCGGCTCGCGCACGGCGACGGCACCCATCGGGATCGTGGCGTTGGTCAGCCCCTTGGCAAGGGTCACCATGTCGGGAAGCACGCGGAAGTGCTCCGCCGCGAAGCTCGACCCCAGCCGTCCGAACCCGGTGATGACCTCGTCGAAAATCAGCAGGATGCCGTAGCGGTCGCAGATCGCCCGCAGCCGCTCCAGATAGCCGACGGGCGGCACGAGGACGCCTGTCGACCCCGCCATCGGCTCGACGATCACCGCCGCGATTGTTGATGCATCGTGCAGCGCGACGAGCCGCTCAAGCCCGTCGGCAAGGTGCTCACCCCATCGCGGTTGTCCGCGCGAGAATGCGTTGTGTTCCAGATCATGGGTGTGTGGCAAGTGATCGACGCCGGGCAGCAGCGTGCCGAACAGCTTGCGATTGCCGACGATGCCGCCGACCGAGGTGCCGCCGAACCCGACACCGTGATAGCCGCGCTCGCGTCCAATCAGGCGGGTGCGCGCGGCCTCGCCACGCAGGCGGTGGTAGGCGATCGCGATCTTGAGCGCGGTATCGACGGATTCCGAGCCCGAGTTGGTAAAGAACACCCGATCAAGGTCGCCGGGCAGCAGGGCGCCGAGCCGCGCCGCCGCCTCGAATGCGCCGGGATGTCCCATCTGAAATCCCGGTACGTAGTCGAGGCGCGCGACTTGGTCGCGCACGGCCTCTACGATTCGGGGATGGGCGTGACCGGCGTTGCAACACCAGAGCCCGGCGGTTCCATCGAGGATTTTGCGGCCGTCATGGGACGTGTAGTACATGCCTTGCGCCGCCACGAGCAGGCGCGGCGCAGCCTTAAACTGGCGATTGGCGGTGAACGGCATCCAGTAGGTTTCGATGTCGTTGCGAGGTGCGGAATCGTCCATTCCACGGGCCTTTCGGGAGCGCGGCGCTCGTGTCGCCGCGTTTTGGATAACACGGCTCCTTGGCAAACGCGAAGGTGCCAGCCAGTATAGCGCCGACGCGCCTGGTGTCCGGTGTCTGATGTTCGTGATCGGCGGCACTAGCCTGGCACGATGAAGGTAGCGATTGGGAAACGCACGGGGAAAGCAACTTGGTAGCTTGGCAGGCGCCGGGGCTTGCATAGCGGCGCTTTT
>JBPYFJ010000118.1:0-34695 GCA_051985675.1 Xanthobacteraceae bacterium
CCGAGAACGCCTGGTTCGCAGCCAGGATCCCAGGGGGCCCGGGGAGAACCGCCAAGGCCGGCACCATGACCGGTTACGGAAGCGACCTCCGGCCAAAAATCGCCGCCGTGGAGCGCCGAACGGCGCAAACGCACCCGCTCGCAAGGGTGCGTTCCGCGCCTTGAGCGCGGACAGAAATATTGCTTAGCGCCGTCTCGGCGCTCCACTCCCCTTATTGTGGGGACGGAAAAAGAGAACGAAGGGCGGCCCGGCGCCCGCTTCCACCGGGAAGCGGAGCGTTGGCTCCCTGCTGTTTGAAATTGTGAAACCGGTTCGCGCGTGGCCGTCCTTCGAGACGCGTCGCCCTCATCCTGAGCATCCGCCCTCTGGTTCGAGACGCGAGCGCTCGCGCTCGCTCCTCACCGTGAGGGCGGATGTCGAAGGACGCGACGCTCCTCAGGACGAGGTCGGTGTTTGTGGGTGCGTCACGTGCCTCGCAGCACACTCGGTCCTCATCCTGAGGAGCCCGAGCGAGGGGTCCCCGCGCGCTCGCGCGCGGGGTGCCCCGAAGCGAGGGCGTCTCGAAGGATGGTCACAAGCAATTAATCGGACCCGGGACGCGGAACCGCTGCACAGCCGCTACGGAACAACAACAAAATTCGTGAACCCACCGTTGCGGTTCGGAAACCCGGCGAGCGCCTCATTGATCTTCGCGAGCGGAAATACCCGCTGCTCGAAGACGCCGAGGTCGAGCGTGCCGGCACGCGCCATCTCGGCCATGGCCTGACCTTCGCCGGGCGAGAACCAGTTGCTGCCGATGAACTCGATCTGCTCGTCCATCATCCAGTGCACGTTCATCGGCACGGTCTCGGCCATGCCGCCGACGTTGACGTACTTGCCGCCTCGGCGCAGCGCGTAGATCCCGTCGACCATGGTGGCCGCGGGCGAACCAGGCCCGAGGCAATCGACCGCCATATCGACGCCGAGGCCGCCGGTAAGCGCGCGCGCCCAGTCGGCGATCGGCTGATCCTCCAGCGCCAATACCTCGATGCGCGCGGGCGCCAGCGCCTTGACGCGGGCCAGGAGGTCGCGCCGGCGCCCGGTTCCGATGACGCGGGCGACGCCGCGCCCGAGCGCGATCAGCGCGGCGCCGAGCCCGAGCGTACCGCTGATGCCGTTGATCAGCACCGTGTGCCCCGGGCCGGCGCCGGCCTTGCGCAAGGCCGCGTAGGCGGTGCCGAGATAGCCCAGGCGCGACGCCTGCTCGAAACTGACGTTGTCCGGAAGCCGCACCAGATTGTGCGAAGGCGCGGTCATGAACTCGCACAGGCCTGCGTACGGGTAGGCGTCGAACTGGCGCTGCGACTGCGGCCCGAACCCGAAGTAGCCCTGGAACGTGTAGTTGCGGCAATTCATCGGGTCGTCGGCGCGGCAGGCGGCGCAGCTTCCACAGGTCAAACCCGGATTGACGTAGACGCGATCGCCGGGCGCAAAGTGCTGCACGAGATCGCCGACGCGCGCGATCACGCCCGCGACGTCGAGCCCGAAGATCGCCGGCAGCTTGGGCAGCGGAAGCTCCGGAAACCATCTCTGCCAATTGGCCAGCACGTTGCGCAGGTTCGGGACAAGACCGCAGGCCTTGACCGCGACCAGGACATCGGTTGCGCGCGGCTCGGGTACCGGCAGCCGCTCCAGGACCATTTCGCCGCCGACCTGGTGCAGACGGGCGGCCAGCATGGTTTCCATTGTCGTCAGATCAGCGGCGTATTGGGTTTGAGCCCGAGCACGATGCGGCCGTAGAGCTCCATGTTGGTCTCAAGATTCAACAGCCCGTGCATGTTGACGGCGTGCAGATCGCGCCACGCGCGCCCGAGCGCGCTCGAATCCGCGATGCCCGACCCGCCGCTCGCCAAGTAGAGAATCTCCACCGCCTCCAGACACTGGCGCACCGCCCACGCGCAATCGGCCCGCACACGGGCCCGTTTGGTGAATTCCATCATCTCGCCGCGTTCGGCGGCGGCTTCGATGTCGTCGGCGCAGCGATAGAGCAGCGCTTCCGCGGCGTCGATCTTGGTCATCGCCTGCGCGGCCTGCACGTGGGTCACCGGCATGTCGAGTTGCACTTCGTCCTGGGTATAGGCAACGGTTCGGCCCGGCAGCCGCTGCCTGAAGGCCTCGAGCGCGGCGCGCGCAATGCCGAGCGAACATGGCGTAAGCGCCAGCGCGAGCACCGGCACCCCGGCCGACGTGTAGAGCGTGCCGTCGTGCAGTTTGGCGCCGGGGGTTGAGCCCGCGATCAGGCCGCGCAGCGACACGTAGCGGTGCTCCGGGACAAACAGGTCCTTGGCGACGAGCGTGCAGCTGCCGGTGCCGCGCAAGCCGGTGACGTTCCAATCGTCCTTGATGGTAACGTCCCGGCTCGGCACCAGGAGATCGGCTTCGTCGACGACCTCGCCTTTGTCGTCGAGGATCGCGGCGCCCAGGAACAGCCAGTCCGCGTGCTGACTGCCGGATCCGAACGGCCAAACCCCGTTGAGCACGTAGCCGCCTTTCGCCGGCTTGGCCTTGCCACGCGGCGAGATCACCGCGGAGATGATCGCATCCGGATTGGCGCCGAAGGTTTCTTCCTGGGCCGCCTGCGGAAAATGCGCCATCAGCCAGCTATGGGCGTGGATGACGCCCATGCACCAGGCGGTCGAGCCGCAGCCCAGCCCGATCGTCGCGATGGTATCGATGTGCGTGCGCAGCGATTGCTGGTGGCCGCCATAGCGGCGCGCTTGCAAAACCCGGAACAGGCCTGCTTTGCGCAGCGCCTCGATGTTGGCGGGCGGCACCTTGCGCAGTTGCTCCGCCTCGGGTACGCGCCCACGAAATTCCGGCACGAGCGCAGCCGCCCGCGCAACAAGCTCGTCGTGAGTGAGCGCGTCGCGTGCAATCCCCGCGTGTGCGGTGCTCTTGCGCTCCGTGGTGGAGACTGACATGGCGGTTCCTCCTGCCGGCGCCTTCTTCAGCGCATATTTCCCCCGGCCGTGAATTTGCGCAAGGCAGCGCAACGTTTGTCGAGGCGTCGCCGGCTACCTGCTGGCGGCCGGCTGCACGATCGCGCGGCATTCGCCAAAGCCGATGCGGGCGAACCCATCGCGCTCGCAATGACCTCGGAAAATGATCTCGTCGCCATCCTCGAGAAAGGCGCGCTTCTCGCCGCTCGGCAATTCGAGCGGTTCGCGCCCGCGCGACGTCAGCTCGAGCAGACAGGCCCAGCTGTCCCGGCCCGGACCCGACACGGTGCCGGAGCCCATGAGGTCGCCGACTTCGAGGTTGCAGCCGTTGCTGGTGTGATGGGCCAGCATCTGGGCGACGGTCCAATAGATGTTGGCGAAGGTCCCGCTGCTCAGGCGAAACGCCGTCAGCTTCTGCTCGCGCATCAACTTCGTGAGCAAATAGGCCTCGAGCGTGATGTCGAGGCCGCCCTCGCGGCGGTCGACCGGATCGTCGAGATGCGGCAGCGGTGGCGGATCGCCCTGCGGGCGCTCAAAAGCCGGAACGTGAAACGGCGCGAGCGCCTCGGCGGTCACGACCCAGGGCGATACCGTGGTGGCAAAATTCTTGGCCAGGAACGGTCCGAGCGGTTGCGCTTCCCAGGCCTGAATGTCGCGCGCCGACCAATCATTGAGCAGGCAGAAGCCGAAAATATGCTCGCCCGCCTGGGCCACCGGAACCGGTACGCCGAGTTGCGAGGGCACGCCCACGTAAAAGCCGAGCTCGAACTCGTAGTCGAGATGGCGGGAAGCCCGGTAGACCGGCGCGTTTTCTTCCGCCGTCTTGGTTTGGCCGAGCGGCCGCGGCACCGGCGTTCCGCTCACCCGCACCGACGATGCGCGGCCGTGGTAGGCAACCGGAACGTATTTGTAGTTCGGCAGCAGCGGATTGTCCGGGCGAAACATGCGCCCCGCGTTGGTGGCGTGGAAAATTGAGGCGAAAAAATCCGTGAAGTTGCCGATCTCGACCGGCACCAGAAGTTCGGCCATCGCGACGGGCGTGAGATTTTCCGCGACGGTTGAGCGATGGGCTGCCTCCTCCCCCGAGAGCAGGCGCGAGACCTGCGCGCGCAACGCCGACCAAGCCTTCGGTCCCAGCGCCATCAACTCGTTGAGACGCGGACTGGCGCAGGCGGCAGCGGCCGGCGCCGCGGCCCCGGAGCACAAGCGCGCGATGCCGGCGACGTCCAAAATCTGATCGCCGATCGCAATCCCGACCCGCGCGGCCCCGTTGCTGCCGCGCCGCCGAAACACTCCGAACGGCAGGTTCTGAATCGGGAAATCGGAGTTGGCGTTGGCAGTCTCGACGAAACTGCGGCGGCTCGGATCGTGAGTATCGTTGGTCGCCATGATCACACCAGGAAGCGGCCGCCATCGCACACGATCTTCACCCCGGTGCTGGTTTTGAGATAAAGCACGCACGCCATGATGGCGCGCGCGACGTCGTCCGGCTCTACGATCCGCTTGAGCGGTGTCGCCTGAGCGAGCTTTTCGAGCTGGGCATGGTCGCGGCCGGCGACAAAATCGGTGTTGACCGCACCCGGCGACACGCACAGCAGGCGGATCTGCGGGCCGAGCACGCGGGCCAGTGCGATTGTCATATTGTCAACCGCGGCCTTGGCGCCGCAATACGCGATGCTGGACCCCGAGCCGGTGAAGCCGGCGATCGAGGAGACGTTGACCACGACGCCATCGCCGCTCTCGCGCAGCAGCGGCGCAAATGCACGGATCATCGCGAACGGTCCGCGCACGTTGGCGATCAGCATCCGGTCGAGCAGCGCGTCGTCGAGCGCATCGAGGTTGCCGTGCGGAACCGGCTTGGTGAACCCGGCCGAGTTCACCAGTATATCGGCGCGGCCGAACGCGCCTCGCACCTCGTCGGCCGCGCGCCGCATGGTCGCCGAATCTTCCAGCACGATTGGCATAGCGCGGTGGCCATTACCGGGAAGCTTGGCGATGATCCCCGCCGCCCGCTCCGCGCCGTGGTGATAGCCGACGACGACGCTCGCGCCTTCGAGGGCCAGCATGCGGACCGCCGCAGCGCCGATCCCGCTCGATCCCCCGGTTACGACCGCGACTTTTCCTTGCAGTTGTTGATCCGACACGTCTCAACACTCCCCATCCCGCAAACCGCGGCCGCGCAAGCGTTCCCCCCTCAACCCGGAAAGTGCTTCTTCAGCCCCTGCCAGCCTTCGAAATAATCCTGCTGCAGTTCCGATGATTCCATCGCGTATCGCGTGAGCCGCATGGCGAGACGGGTCTCGAACATGAACGCCAGGGTGTTGTCGAGCTTGTGCGGCTTGAGGTCGGCGTTGGTCGCCCGTTCCCAGGTCTCGGCGTCCGGACCGTGCGCCGACATGCAATTGTGCAGGCTGGCGCCGCCCGGCAGAAAGCCTTCCGCTTTCGCATCATAGGAGCCGGTCACGAGGCCCATGAACTCGCACATCACGTTGCGATGGAACCACGGCGGACGGAACGTATCTTCACCGACCAGCCAGCGCGGCGGGAAAATGACGAAGTCCGCATTGGCAATGCCGTGGGTATCGGTGGGTGCGGTCAGCACCGTGAAGATCGACGGATCGGGGTGGTCGAAACTGATCGTGCCGATCACCATGAACCGCGAAAGATCGTATTTATAGGGCGCGTAGTTGCCGTGCCACGCCACCACGCTGAGCGGCGAGTGCTTCATCTCGGCCGCCCACAGATTGCCCTGGAATTTCGCGACCAGCGAGCACGGCGTGTCCTTGTCCTCGAACGCCGCGACTGGCGCCTCGAAATCGCGCCCATTGGCTAGGCCGTTGGCCCCAAGCGGACCCAGTTCAGGGAGCCGGAACATCTGGCCGTAGTTTTCGCAGATATACCCGCGTGACGGACCATCGGGCAGCTCGACTTTGAACCGCAGCCCGCGCGGCACCAGCGCGATTTCGCCGGGGGCAGACTCCAGAATGCCGAGTTCGGTCACCAAGCGCAGGCACCCAAGCTGCGGCACCAGCAGCATTTCGCCGTCTGCGTCATAGAAGTAGCGGTCGGTCATCGACCGGTTGGCGGCGTAGATATGCGTCGCCGTGCCGACCTGCTGCGCCACATCGCCGGCGCCGCCGAGCGTGATCATGCCGTCGATAAAATCGGTCGGCTGTTCCGGAATCGGGAACGGACTCCAACGCAACTGCGAGGGCGTGGCCTCAACCTCGTTGAACGGGGCGCTGCGAACACGTCCATTGTCGATGCGCGCGTAAGGGCGGTGGACGACCGACGGCCGCATCCGATAGGTCCAGGTCCGGCGGTTCTCGGCGCGCGGCGCCGTGAAGGCGGTGCCGGAAATCTGCTCCGCGTAAAGTCCAAGCGGCGGCTTCTGCGGGCTGTTGCGGCCCTGCGGCAACGCGCCGGCCTTCGCCTCCGATACGAAGTGGTTGCCAAAACCGGTTTGATAAACAAGCGCGGTCTTGCTGTCGCTTGCGACCCGCCGCTTTTCCTTGAGGTCTGCCATGGAGGAGCTCCGCGATAGGCGTTTGCACGGCAGAATCCCGCTAAACCGCCCGAGTGTCCAGAGGCAGGCCCTGCGCAATGCGCATTGCGGTGTCGTCGGCAAGGCTCGACCGCGCCGCGTTGCGGGAGCACGACGAGTTCAATTAGCTTGAAAGCGCACAACGCGTTCGATCACCTCTCCTTGAAAGGGGGAGCGAGCGCGTCGCCGCGGCAACCGCTTCGAGCCAGAAACACCCTGTTCTACAGCCGCTCCGCCAGGAACCGCAGCAGCCGCGGCGCCAGGGAACCGGTGAAACTGCCGGGCTCCTCGATCGGATCGCCGATCCAATAATGCGGCGCGCCGGGCAGCACCGCCGTGCGTGCAAAAAATCCGGCTTGCTTGAGCGCACGCAGAAATGCCTCGGACTGCGTCGCGCAATCGACGAGATCGTCGTCGGTCCCCCAGCTCAGGAACACCGCCACCTTGTTGTTGGCCAAGGTCGCGTAGCTGATCGGCGACGCCTCGAAATAGAGCTTGCGATCCTGCATCGGCGGCGCGCCCAGGAAGATGTCGGTCGGGTTGTCGGTCGGCGTCTGGGCTTCGAAATGCACCCAGTTAGCGGCCATATCGTAGACCCCATAGACCCCGACCAGCGCCTTGACCTGCGGGCTCACCGACGCGTGCTTGTCGCCCGGGTAGGCCTTGCAAAAGGTCTCGCCGGCGAGCGCCGCCATGCTCGAGAGGTGGGCTCCCGCCGAGGCGCCCATGAGCGCTATGCGCCCGCCATCGATGTTGAAGCCCTTGGCTTCGCCGCGCACGAACTGGACCGCGGCGCACACGTCGTTGACGGCCTGCGGATAGGTCTTGCGGCCCTTGGCGGCGAGCCGATAGCTGATGGCATAGAGCGCATAGCCGCGCGCGGCGAGATGCGGGCCCCAATATTGGAACGACGAGCGTGCACCCAAGCGCCAGCCGCCGCCATGGACCGCCACAAGCGCCGGGAACGGCCCTGACCCTTTGGGCAGATAAAGGTCGCCGGCGAGCTGCATTCCGTCGTGCGTGGCGTAGACGACATCCCTGCGGACCTCGATCTCGTTGGCGTCGGACATCGTCTTGCTCATGGCGGACCCGTTACTTCGGCTCGAGCTTGATCTGCAGCGCATTCATGATCAACGCGGTGCCGTAGTAACTGCCTACGGCAAAACTCAGTTCCATGATCTGCATCGGCGTGAAAAAGCGCCCGAGCGTCTCGAACGTTTGGTCGGCGACGTTGCCGTGGTCCGCCATTTCATCGACGTAGGCGAGCAGCGCCCGTTCCTTGTCGTCGAACAGCGCGCTGGCGCGCCAATGTTCGAGCGCGTCGAACTTTGCCGGCGCGAAGCCCTCCGCCAGCAACATCGGTTTGTGCTGTTGAAGCTCGTAGACACCGCGCGCAAGCTGCGCGGCGCGCACGATGGCAATCTCGATGTAGAGGCGCGGCGTTGAGGTCTCGAACCGCAGCGCCATCGCCATCTGCATCGACGCCCAGCTCAGCTTAGGGGCATGACCGAAAGTGTGATGAATATTGAGGATGCGGCCGCTGCGGCGCTTCCGCTCGGCAAACAACTCCTCGACCGCTGCCGGCAGTGGATCCGGCAGCGGCGGCAGCCGCGACACCTGCTCGCGCATGGTCAGGCCCGGGCGTAACGGCCGCGCCCAAACAGACGGTCCTTTTGATCGTCGGTCGCGGTTTCGCGGTTCGAGGTGATCTTGCCGACCTTCTCGAGCGCGCGCTTGACCGCCGGGCGCGCTGCGATCGCGTCGAACCAGCGCGCCAAATTGGGATTATCCGCCCATTTCACGCCCTGGGCGTCGTGGTTGCGAGTCCACGGGAAGGTCGCGATATCTGCAATCGAGTATTCGTCGCCGCCCAGATACGGCACCTCGCCGAGGCGCTTTTCCAAGAGATCGTAGAGCCGCTTCATCTCGGTGGTGTAACGGCTGACCGAATAGTCGTTCCCTTTCGGCGCCATCATCTTGAAGTGCGTCCATTGACCGAACATCGGTCCGACGCCGGTCATCTGCACCATCATCCATTGGATGGCGTCGAAACGTTTGCGCGTATCCTTGGGCAGGAACTTGCCGGTCTTGTCGGCGAGGTAGAGCAGGATCGCGCCGGACTCGATGACGGTATAGGGCTTCCCGCCTGGGCCATCGTGGTCGACGATCGCCGGAACCTTGCCGTTCGGGTTGATCTTGAGGAACTCGGGCGAGAACTGATCGCCCTTCCAGACGTCGATGAGCTTGGTGTTGTACGGCAGCTCGAGCTCCTCGAGCGCGATGAAAATCTTCTGAACATTCGGGCTGGTCAGTGCGTAGAGGTCAATCATGGGACGGCCCTTCCGGCGATGGTGGGGCCGCAACCCTAATCACCCCGTTTTGCCCGATCAAGGCGGGTTCCGGAGGCGCAGCCCTGCACCGGTAGGGTGGGTTACGCGCGCAGCGCCCACCCACTACGCCGCGTCGCGGTGAGAGATTTCGATCACGCGCGCACGGCTCGCGAGCTTTTCGACGAGCGCATTCGCGGCGGCGCGATTCTTGGGATCGAGGTTGGCATCCCACTCGTCGAGCAGATAGATCGAAGCGTCGGTGAAACGCACGATCTCCTGCAGCGACTTCAGCTGACGCTCGCCGGAGGAAAACCCAACTTTTTTGACGGCTTCGTGATGTTCCGGCTCCCCGGCCTCGACCAGTAGCTCCGGGTCGATGCCCTCATCCTCGTCCTCGAGCTCGGTGCCCTCGGCAAACTGGAATGCGAGCCGGTCGGTGGTCGGCCAGTAGTATGCGCGGTTCTTGATCGACGCCTTGAGCGCCGCCAGCATGGTCGACTTCCCAGAGCCGTTGCCGCCGCGCACATTGATGCGTCCGGTGCTCTTGCCGTAGACGAGCTTGAGCGCATCATCGAGCGAGCCCACGGTCTTGGCCTGCTCGTCCTCACGCAGAACCAGGCGATCGTACTTGATGCGGGCGTCGTAGGCGGCATCGGGATCCGGATACATGTTGTCCACGGCGCCGCCGAGCCGTGCCCATACCGCGACCATGTCGTTCCAACCGGCTGCGAGCGTGTAGCAATCCTTGGTCATCTCGATCTGGCGCGGCAGCACCGTGGCCAGCATGACCAGGACTTCGGTATCGCCGGCGTTTTGAATCGAAACCTTCACCATGACGATGAAGATCACAATCAGGGCGAAGATTCCGCTCACCGTGCTGACGGTTTCACGGGTCATGATGGCCTTGATCTGGGCCCTCAGGGCGTCGCGCAATCTCACCTTGAAGCCGCCGAGCCAGAGCCGCAGATTGTAACGGTTGCCGGCAAACACATTGTCCCAGGCCGTATACCCCTGCGCGGTCATGCGGTTGGTCATGCGCTGATTTTCGAGATTGGCGCGCGCCACCGGCTTGCGCGCCATCATTTGGAGGGCGATCAGCACAACGAAGATGATCCCGTAGGCGACCGGGAAACTGGTGTCGATCTCGCTACCGATCACCGCGATATTGAGGATCAGGTGGAAGAACAGCTTGAGATCGGCCTCGAGTTCGTAGACCAGTTGAAAGAAGATGTGGAAGGTTTCCCCGGTGAGGAACGGCTCGACCACCTCGCGCGTGCCCTTTTCATGCAGCAACTTGGTCTCGTGCCGGTTGTCGCGGGCGAAACGCTGCATGTAGCGGCCGAAGGCGCCGAAGCCGGCCCGTTCCGCAAAGATCCAGCTGACCGCGCCGACCGCGTAAGCGCCGCCCTGCGCCAGGAGGATCCAGATCAGATCGGTCGTGAGGAAGTCGTCGTTGGCGACATCGCGACCAGCCTTGATGATCAGGTAGGTGGTCGCGGCGGTGAGCGCCGATTCGATGAACAGCAGCGCCACCATCAAATAAAAGGAACGGCCAAGCACGAACTTGGCAAGTTCCATACGCGTCATGTGCGGTCGGGTAGCGGGTTTGTCGAGCATGGGAGTCGCGGTTCTTTGGGCGGAT
This sequence comes from Xanthobacteraceae bacterium, assembly GCA_051985675.1. Lineage (GTDB taxonomy): Bacteria > Pseudomonadota > Alphaproteobacteria > Rhizobiales > Xanthobacteraceae > JAFAXD01. Next base: position 10,495 of record JBPYFJ010000118.1, read on the forward strand.
CGTGTGACCGCGGGCCGACGGCTGATCGGCCCGGATTCCATCACGGATTCAAGCATCTAGGGCTGACTTTAACCCATTCGGGAAACGAAATGTGGGAGTCAGACCACGGGTGTGGCCGATGCTCTTAGCAATTTTTAATGTCGGCCAACAAGCGCAACGGGCGAGAAATCACTGTTGCGCTGCGAGATGAATAAATAGTCAGACTGCGGGTGAGTTTTCAGGCCGCGGTGCGGCGTTCGGCCGGCGCAAAATCGACCGGGGTGCCGCGCGGGATGATTCCGGTCGGATTGACGTTGGTATTCGAATAATAGCCCAGCAGGTAATAGCGGGCGTTGACCGTTCCGGCGACGCCGGGAACGCCCAAAAGCATGTGCATGTAGCGGTTGAGATTGGGAAAATCGGCGATCCGCTGCCGGTTGCACTTGAACAGCGAAAAATAGACGACGTCGAACCGCAACAGCGTGGGCAACAGCCGCCAGTCGGCCTCCGTGATGCGGTCACCGAGGAGCGTGCGCTGACGCGCCAGCCGGGCCTCGAGCTCGTCGAGCGCCGCGAACAGGTTGTCGAAGGCCTGGTCGTAGGCCGCCTGCGACTTGGCAAAGCCGCAGCGATAGACGCCATTGTTTACGTTGGCATAAACGAGCGCGTTGACGCGGTCGATCTCGCCGCGAAGCTCAGCCGGGTAATAATCCGTATCGTCGCCGGCGATCCCGCGGAACTCGCTGTTGAGCATGCGGATGATCTCGGAGGACTCGTTGTTCACGATCCGGCGCGTTTTCTTGTCCCACAGCGTCGGAACCGTGACCTTGCCGGTGTAGCCCGGGTTTGACGCCGAATAGGCCTGATGCAGATAGCGAAAGCCGTTGACCGTATCGGGCAGGCAGTCGGGAAACTGCGGATTGGCCTCGTAGGTCCAGCCCTGCTCGCGCAGGCCCGGAACGGCGTGCGAAATCGTGATCGCACCTTCCAGTTTCTTGAGCACCCGATAGATCATGGTCCGGTGCGCCCACGGGCAATTGTGCGCGACGTAGAGGTGATAGCGCCCGGGCTCGGCTTTAAACCCGGAGGATCCGTCCGCCGCGATGCGGTCACGAAACCGGCTGTCGATGCGCTCGAAGGTACCGCTTTTGCCGAATTCCTCCGGAGGATTGCCCTCGACCCACTGGCCGTTCAACAAGTAGCCCATTGTGCGCGTCCTTCCGGTTTCAGTAACTCCGCGGCATGCCCAACACGTGCTGGCCGATGTACGCGAGGATCAGGTTGGTTGAGATCGGCGCGATCTGATAGAGCCGCGCCTCGCGCCATTTGCGCTCGATGTCGTACTCGCGCGCGGCCGCGAAACCACCGAAGGTCTGCATGCAGGCCTCGCCCGCGTGCCAGGCGGCTTCCGAGGCCAGGAGCTTCGACGTGTTAGCCTCCTCGCCGCACGGCCGGCCGGCGTCAAACAGCGCCGCGGCGGCGCGCGTAACGAGATCGGCCGCCTTCCATTCCGCATAGGCGCGCGCGATCGGAAACTGGATGCCCTGGTTCTGCCCGATCGGGCGCCCGAACACGACGCGTTCGCTCGCATAGGCCGAGGCGCGGGCGATGAAATAGCGCGCGTCGCCGAGCATCTCGCCCGAGATCAGGATGCGCTCGGCGTTCATGCCGTCGAGAATGTAGCGGAAGCCCTGCCCTTCTTCGCCGATAAGGTTTTGGGCCGGCACTTTGAGGTCATCGAAGAAGAGCTCGTTGGTCTGGTGATTGATCATGGTGTCGACGCGCTGGAGGGTGAGACCCTTGCCGACCGCGTCCTTCATCTCGACCAACAGGCACGACAGGCCCTCCGTGCGCCGCTTGACCTCCTCGGCCGGAGTCGTGCGCACGAGCAACAACATCAGGTCCGACTTGTGCGCGCGCGAGGTCCAGAGCTTCTGGCCGTTGACGACGTAATGGTCGCCCACCCGCACGGCACGCGTCTTGAGCTGCGTCGTGTCGGATCCGGTGGTCGGCTCGGTCACGCCGAACGCCTGAAACCGAATTTCGCCGCGCGCGATTCCGGGAAGATAGCGCCGCTTCTGTTGCTCGCTGCCATGGCGCAGAAGCGTCCCCATCATGTACATCTGCGCGTGGCAGGCGGCCGCATTGCAGCCGCTGGCGTGGATCTCCTCCAGAATCACGCAGCCGGCGCGCAGCGGCAGCCCGGCGCCGCCGTAGTCTTCAGGAATGAGCGCCCCGAGATAGCCGGCGGCCGAAAGCTCATTGACGAAGTCGTCGGCGTATTCGTCGTTCTTCTCGAGCTTGCGCCAGTATTCGCCGGGGTATTTGGCACAAATCGCGCGCACGCCCGCGCGGATTTCACCGTAGTCTTCGCCCAGCGACACCATCGCCACATCGGCGCCTTGCGTACGATCGTCCATCATCGTCGTCCTTTGCGGCTGGCTGAGCGCGTCATTCCGCGGCCTTTCCGCTCACGCGACCGAGCACCTCGGCGGTCGCTTCGCCCAAGCGGGGCGCGCTCGCGCGAAACGGCGGGCGTTCGCCATCGAACCGTAGCGGAATGCCCATTAGCGGAATTCCACCATCGGGTGGGTCCTGCAGCATGCCGACCGCTTGGCTTTGCGGGTGCGCCAACACCTCGTCGAGGGCCAGCATCGGAGCGCACGGGACGCCGGCAGTATCGAGCACCGCTTGCCAGTGATCGCGTGTCGCGGTCTTCACCACATCGGCGATAAGCGCATTGATGCGCGTGCGGTTCCGCACGCGATCGGCGTTGCTGAGGAAATCCGGATCGTTCGCCCATTCGGGATGGCCGAGCGCTGCCGCAAGACGCGCGAACTGGTGATCGTTGCCGGCGCAAATGACGGCCCAACCATCGGAGGCCTCATAAGCCTTGTACGGCGCGAGGCTGCCATTCTCGGTTCCCAACCGATGTGGCACTTCCTTGCCGGCAAAGAAATTGGCGGTCGGAACGCCCATCCAGAACAACGCGGTTTCATAGAGCGAAGCGCTGATCACGCCGCCCTTGCCGGTCGCGGCACGCTGATGAAGCGCCGCGAGCACGCCGATCACCATCCACATGGCGGAGCCCTGATCGATGATCGCGGGCGCGACACGGACCGGAGGGCGGCCGTCCTCGCCGGTCACGCTCATGAGGCCGCCGAAGGCCTGCATCAGCGGATCGTAGCCGGGCTTGCCGGCGCGCGGGCCCTCTTCACCGAAGGCCGAGAGGTTGCAGTAGATAAGCTCTGGCTTGTCCGCCGTCAGCGTCGCGCCGTCGAGCCCGAATTTATCAACGACGCCGGCGCGCAGGTTTTGCAGCACAATGTCGGCGCGCGCCAGGATGAAGCGGCGCAACGCCTCGCGCTGCCCGCGGTCCTTGAGATCGATCGCCACTGAGCGCTTGTTGCGGTTGATGGCAACAAAGGTTGCCGCGACGCCATCCACGAATGGCGGTCCCCACGCGCGCGCATCGTCGCCGCCGACCGGGTTCTCGATCTTGAACACGTCGGCGCCGAGCTCGGCAAAAATCTGGGCCGCCGTCGGTGCGGCGACGCTGGTGCCGATTTCGACGACCACGAGGCCGGACAGAGGAAGCGATCCAGTCAATGCCGAGGTTCCTTGCTCAGGTTGCTGTGCGCCGTCCCACTATATCAAGTTCGCTCCCGCTATTGCGCACAAGACCATCCGATTTTGCGGCCGACACCGACATTTCGAGACCAGGACACGCGTTAAGGGATAGCCTAAGTTACCGCGGCGTGTGCCGGGCAACGGCAACGCCCAAGCATCAGGGAGGCGGACATGGGTTTGACCCGGGAGATCGGCGAATTCGTCGCCGGTATGCGTTATGAGCGCGTTCCGCCGAACGCGGTCGGCATGGTTTGCCGCGGTTTCACCGATTGCGTGGGCGTGATGCTCGCCGGCCTGTCGGAGCCGGTCGTCACCGTGGTCGCGAGATCTTCCGGCTTCCTCGATCCGGTCGCCCGGCTCGCGGAGTTCGGCAGTGCCGGCGTGCCCGCGCCTGATCTCGCGCTGATCTACGGCACCGCCGCCCACGCCCTCGATTACGACGACACCGGCCTCAACGGCCACCCGAGCGCCGTGCTGGTTCCGGCGATCCTGGCGGAAGCCCACGAGGTTGGCGCCGACGGCAAGGCGATGATCGCGGCCTATGTGGTTGGATACGAGGTCTGGGCCGAGCTCGTCGACCGCGAGCCGGATTCGCTTCACCAGAAGGGCTGGCATCCGTCCGCAATGTACGGAGCACTTGCCGCAGCCAGCGCATCCGCGGTGTTGCGGGGGCTGGATCCCGAACGCGCCACCCGCGCGGTCGCCATTGCGGCATCGCTTGCGGGCGGCGTGGTCTCCAACTTCGGTTCGATGACCAAGCCGTTTCACCTCGGACGCACCGCCCATTCCGGGCTCGCTGCCACTCGCCTCGCGCAAGCCGGCATGACCGCATCGATCGACGCAGTCGAACACGACCTCGGCTTTCTGCGGGCGGTGTCGCCGCGCGGCGAGGTTGACACCAAGCGTCCGGCGCAACTGGGCCATAGGTGGCTGATTGAAAAGTTCGGGATCAACGTCAAGCTTTATCCAATGTGCTTTGGCGCCCACCGCATCCTGGATGCGATGGTTGACGTTTGCGCCGCCAACAAGATCCGCGCGGGCGATATCGCCTGCGTCGACGTCGAGGTGTCGGAGAATTCGGCGAAGGTGCTGCGCAATCACCAGCCCAAGACCGCGCTCGAAGCGAAATTCAGCGCCGAATTCGCGATCGCGGCAGCGGCCATCGCGGGCCGCTGCGGCGGCGAGGAAGTGAGCGACGCGTTTGTGGCGCGACGCGACATCCAGGATTTCTTCAGCAAGGTCCGGATTCGCCCCCTGACCGAAAAGGATCCAGACGAGCCGACGCGCTCGCCGTTCGATCGGGTGCGGCTGATGCTCGCGGATGGCCGGGTTCTTGCCTCCGACCCGGTCCGTGAGCCGCGCGGACATTTCAAGCGCGGCATCGAACGCGACGTGCTGTGGCAGAAGTTCGCCGAATGTGCCGGTGGCGTCGTTGATCAAGCGCGCGCGGCCGAGCTGTTTGACGCGCTGCAAAACCTGCCGCGTCTTGCGAGCATCACCGATCTGCGCCCGCGCTTTGCGTCGGCGGCGGAGTGACACCGATGCGAGGACGGGCGTGCGCTTCCTGGCGGGTCGCTCTGCTGGCCGTTTTCGCACTGATCGCACCGGCCGATGCGCAGGATTATCCGGCGCGGCCGATCACGATGATCGTCGGCTTTCCGCCCGGGGGATCAACGGACGCGACGGCGCGCATCCTGCAGGATCCGCTCAGCCAAGCGCTCGGACAGAACATCATCATCGATAACCGCGGCGGCGCGGGAGGTACCACCGGCGCGGCCGCCGTCGCCGGCGCGCGGCCCGATGGCTATACCCTCCTGTTCTCGGTCAATGCCGCGCTGACCATGAACATGTATTTGCAGAAGACTTTTCCGTTCGACACCCTGAAGGCGTTTGCGCCGATCAGCATTGCGTCCGACGTGGTGCTCGTGCTGGTGGTCAACTCGGCACTGCCGGTCAAGACCGTGCCTGAGCTCATCGACTACGCCAAGCGCAACCCCGGCAAGCTCGCCTACGGAAGCTCCGGCGTCGGCTCCGGCCACCACATCTGCGGCGAGCTCATGAAACAGAAGACCGGCATCGATATGGTGCACGTGCCCTACCGCGGCGGCGCCCCGACCATGCAGGACCTTGTAGCCGGCAACATTCAGGTTGCGTTCGGGACCCTGCCTTCGGTGCTGCCGCATGTAGCGAACGGCTCGATCCGCATGATTGCCGCCGCGGAGGCCAAGCGACTTGCGGACTACCCCGATCTGCCGACCATCGACGAGACGATACCCGGCGTCATCAACATCGGGTGGAACGGCTTGCTCGCGCCGGCCGGCACGCCAACCCCGATCATCGACAAGCTCAATGCCGTGATGGTGGACGCGCTGAAGAAGCCCGATGTGATTGCCAAGATGAAGGTTCAGGGCCTCACCGCGATGAGCGACACCCCTGCCCAGTTTGCCAAGCTCATCAGCGACGAAATCGCGTACTGGGGCAAGGTGATCCCGGCGATCGGCATCAAGCCCGAGTAGCGTCGGAGGCGAGCGGAGCGTCAAAGAGGTCGGATCATGGGGCTGCTTGAACGAAAAGTCTGCGTCATCACGGGGGGAGCGGGCAGCGTTGGGCTGGCAAGCGCGCAGGCGTTCGTGCGCGAGGGTGCCCGGGTGATGCTCGTCGATCTGCGCGAGAGCGACCTCGACCGCACATCGCGCGCAATTGCCAGTCCGAACGTGGCGACGCACGCGGCCGACGTCAGCCAAATCGCAGACACCAAAGGCTATATCGACGCAACCGTCGCCAAGTGGGGCAAAATCGACGTTCTCTTCAGCAACGCCGGCACCTCCGGCGTCGTGGCGCCGGTGCCGGACTATCCGGAAGACGTATTTGATTCGGTCATCGCGGTGCACGTGCGCGGCGCATTTTTGGCCTGCCGGTACGGCCTGCCACAGATGAACGACGGCGGCAGCATCATCATCACGTCGAGCATCGTCGGCTTGCGCGGCGACGGCGGCGGGGCTTGCGCTTATGTGACGGCAAAGCACGCGCAGGTCGGATTGATGCGCAGCGTCGCCAAGGGCGCGGCGCGCCGAAATATTCGCGTCAACACCTTGCATCCGGGTCCGATCGACAACGAATTCCAGCTGGGAATCGAGCGTGGGATCAGCCGGCTGGTAGGACGCGACGCAACCGAGATGCTCAACGAGGCGATCCCGCTGCACCGCCATGCCCGCCCAGACGAGATCGCGCGCGCGGCGCTGTTCCTCGCCTCCGACCAGTCGAGCTTCACCACCGGCGCAACCTTGGCGGCCGACGGCGGGCTCAGCGCGTAACCGGATCAGTTTTTGCCCGGTCGAAGACAATCTCGCCGTTGACGATCGTCATGGCCGCAACGGTATCGCGCAGGACGGCGAGATCGCATGTGAGCGGGTCCTGCGAGAGCACCACCAGGTCCGCGAGCTTGCCCGGTTCGAGCGAGCCCTTGCGCGTTTCATCGAAGGTCAGATAGGCGCCTCCGAGAGTCGCACAACGCAAGGCCTCTTCGCGCGTGAGCGCCTGCGCGGGCGCGATCGTCGCGTTGATCGTGCGATCGATGCGCGCCACCACCTGCCAGATCGGATGCCAGAGCGAGACCGGAACGTTATCGGTCGCGAGCGCGACCGGCACGCCGGTATCGATGAGACGCCGCAACGGTACCACGTCATCCTCACCCGCAGCCCCGATGCTGTCGCGCAACGCAGCGCCCCGCTTGTAGATGTACACGTTGCTATGGGTCGTGACGACGAGCCCGAGATCGCGCACCGTTTCAATTTCGCGTTGGTCGAGCGTGGTGATGTGAGCCAGCACCCACCGCTGACCGTCGATCGGCGTGGCACGGGCGACCTCGGCGATCATATCTAGCAGACTTGCTCCGATGACCTCCACGCGGATGCCGTTGCGGGCGCACTCGGTCAACAGCACCTTGACGGCGTCACGCGGGAGACCCGCGTAGTTGAAGCCGGCCCATCCGGTGTTCGGAAAAGCGGCGCGGCGCAACCCGTGCTCGACGGAGGTGTCGACCTCAGTGAAAAGCCCCTGGATGCGCAGCCAGTTGTCGCCGAGCCCGCGGCCGGCCAGCCAGCGCCCCCAGCCGGTGATCAGCGTCTTGACGTCCGCTTCCGTGGTGCCGCGCCAGGCCGGGCTGAACAAGAGCGTGGCACGCACGCTTGGCCCGATGTCATGCACACGCTGGTATGCCGCGATGACGTCGCCCGCGACGCCATGCCCCTCGAACACGCTGGTGGTGCCGAAGCTGTTATAGATCTGCATCGAGCGCGCGAGGGCGCGGACCCGCGTTGCAAGATCAAACATTGGCGCCACCCGCATCAGGGTCAGCTCGCTGATCGGCATTGCATTGAAGTCGCGGAAGATGCCGGTGGGCACGCCGCCAGCGTCGCGATCGATCACGAGCGATGGTGCGGGAGACTGCGTGTCGGCAGCGATGCCGGCGGCGGTAAGCGCGCGGCTGTTGGCTACTCCGACGAGCGGCTGGGTGACGCGCCAGTATCCCCAGCCCGGCTTGATGAAGACCGGGTTATCGGGCGCGACGCGATCGAGATCCGATCTGGTCGGAAAGCGGCGTTCGCGCAGAAGCTCCGGCATCCCCTCAAACTCGGGCGGCTCCCCGAGCGGCATGGTCACGATCCATTCGCCCGGCTTGCGGTCGCGTACCAAACTCTCGATGCGCTGCAGGATGTCGTCGATGCTGCGTACGCCCGCCATCGAGGGCAGCGCCTCCTTCAAGCCTTCCCGATCCATGTGAGCGTGCGCGTCGGTCAGGCCTGGAATGACGGTGCGCCCATTTAGGTCGATCACGCGGGTGTCCGCATCGATCAATGGCGCGATGTCCGCGTTCGATCCAACCGCGTCGATGTGGTCGCCGCTGAGCGCGATCGCCTGCGCGATGTCGAAACGTGCATTGACGGTGATGACCTTGCCGTTACGCAAGACGAGACGCCGGGAGCCCAAAGCCGGGTCACGCATCAATAGCCTGCACCTCTTGGGCACACGCCGCCAGCAGCGACCTGGCGACCGGGTCGTCCGGAAACGCGTCGAGCAGCTTGCGGTAGCGGCGCGCCGCCTCGGCGAAGTCGCCGCGCTCAAAATAAGCCGACGCGTCGCGCGTCATCGCAGCGAGCCTAGCGTCATCGCCGCGGACGGCCAGTTCCGGATCGTCCGAATCGATGAAGCCAAGCAGCTGATAGACCATGAACCTGTGCTCGCGCCCCTTGACCTGAACGGTCCGCAACGGCCGGACTAGAATGCCCGACCCGATAGCGTCGCAGACGCTGTCGCTGACGCAAATCGTCGTTCCGAACTCCTTGTTCATCCCTTCGAGGCGGGCAGCAACGTTCACCCCGTCGCCCATTGCCGTATAGCTCAATCGCTCGGACGAACCGACGTTGCCGACCAGGACATCTCCGGTGTGCATGCCGATGCGGATTCGGATCGGCCGGCGACCTTCCGCCTTCCAGGCCGCGTTGACGGCTTCCATCCGCCGCGCGGCCCGCAGCGCGCCGCGGCAGCCGCGCAGCGCATGATCGGTCTGCGGCATGGGCGCGCCCCAGAACGCCATGACGCCGTCACCGATGAACTTGTCGACGGTACCGTTTTCTTGCGAAATCGCCTGGGACACCTGCTCGAAGTAGACCGACATCTGCCCGAGCAAGTCGTTGGGTGCCATCGCTTCGGCATGCGTCGAAAAGTTCTCCAGATCGGAGAAAAACACGGTCAGGCGCCGCGACTCGACGCCAAGGGTCAACGGTGTTCCCGATCTGACAAGCTCGCGGACCACATCCAGCGGAACGAACGAGGAAAACGATTGCAGCGAGTTGCGCAACAGCGCCGCCGCCGATTGTAGCTGCGCAATTTCCTTGATCTGTGACCGGCGCGCCGGCGTGCTATCGAACGACAGCCCCTCGACCGATTTAAGGTCTTGCGACACGCTCTCGATCGGGCGTGCGAGGCGGGTGCAGAGAAAGTAGATCAAGACGAACTCGACCGCCGTCAGCCCGAGGATCACAACGACCATCTGCTGATTGGTCGTCTTCAGGTTGCCGACGAAATCATCGGTCGGGGTCAGGGTGATCACCTCCCAGCGGTGACCCAAATGCCCAGGAAACCGGATGAACGAGGCACTCAGCTCCTCACCGTTGACCGGCGATCGAAACAAGAATTGGTCCTGGTTGGTCCTGACTTGCTGCCGATAGGCCTCGCGTATGTTCGGGTTCGCGATGTTGTCGAGGTTTGCCACTTCCAGGCGGCCGTCCACGGTTCGGACGCTGTTGTTGCGATCAGGGGTCGCAATGATCACGCCATCCGATGGATCGGCGACAAGCGTGGTGCTGTGCTCGCTGGCGCGGTGATTGGCAAGAAAGCGGGACAGCACGTCGAGCGTGATATTCGCCGACGCCACGCCGATGAACACACCGTTGCGAACGATCGGGTAGCGCACGTAGATCACCGGATAACCGGTATCGGGATTGATGGATGGATCGGTGACCGCGAAGCCACCGGACGCTTTGGCCGCCGCGTAGCCAGGCAAGGTGCGGATATCCATGCTGGTTGGAACGGAGTATTGCCCAACGACGTGCGGCCATGTGTCGGAGAAGGTGCGGTGCCGGGCGCGAGCCTTCCCTGCGGAAAAATCGTCGATGTAGCTCGAGTGCCAGTTTGCCGCCGCCGGGATCTTGGGGTCGGAGCGCCGGCGGTCATCGTCGATTCGCGTGACCACGCGATGATATCCATCCTCGAAGCTGACGTAGACCGCATCGATCTGTTCGGCGGAGGTGAGCGCGTCGTAGAGGAGCTGCGCACTCGCCTCGGTTCGGAAGAAACCAGGATCCGCGGCGGCCATGCCGGCGAGCATCCGCAGGGAGCCGGCAACCGGCTGCAGCAGCTCGCTGGTGCTCTCGATGCTGACTTGGTTGGCTTTGGCGACGCTGTTGCGCAGCGTTGAAACGATGTCGGCCGATGTGCGCTCATAATTGTAGAGCAAGATGAAGATCAGGATCGGAATGCTCAGGCAGACAAAGACCGCCGACATCACGGCGCTCAACCTTAGCGCTCCTGGCGCCGCCGTAAGGGGGCCGCCGCGGAGCGCGATCCACAACAGTCCGCCGATTGCGACGAGCGCCAGCACGAGCAGCCCGACCAACGCGTAGTCGAACCAATCGATCCGGCTGTCGTCGTCCAGCCGATAGAACGCGTCGTCCGGCAGCTTGCTGCCGGGCAGCAAACCCAGATCGCGAAACGTCTCCGCGATGCGCTGCCAGTGCTGTCTGTTCTGGCTGCCGAGCTCGATCAACTGCGGGTGGATCAGCGCCTCGGTCTGCTTCGCTTCGAACAGCAAGGCATCGCGACTCTTTTGCGTGGAGTAGCGCTCGCGAATGAGATCGACGATCTCTTCCTTGTGGTCGAGCGCGTATCGCCAGCCTTTCAGGCTGGCGGCCAGGAAAGCGCGCACTCGCGCCGGATGCGAAGCCACTTCCTGGGTCGAGGTGCAGAGGTTGTCTCCGTAGAAATCAAACCCATAAGCGCGCGGCGCAAAGATCTCATACGGCGCGCCGAACTGGTTTGCGATGAACGGCTCGTTGGTGCTGTACGCAACCATCGCGTCGGCCTTGCCGTTGAGCAAATCCTGAGGATCGCCACTATGGTTGACCCGCGGCATCGCCTTGTAGTCGACGCCCTGGGATTTGAGCATCGCCGCGAGGTCGTCGCTGTCGGGGGCGTCCATGAGACGGCGGCCCTCGAGCTCCGACAACGTCGTGATGCCGGTCCGGCTCGGCACCAGCAGAATGGCGGCGGAGTGCTGAAAGATCACTCCCAGCACGACTAGGTTGCGGCCCTTCGCCCTGTTGATCAGCACGCTGGAGGTGCAGACGCCAAAATCCGCCTTGCCCTCTGACACAAGCTTGGCGACGTCGGCGTCGGGACCGCCCTCGCGAATCTCAACGTCGAGGCCGGCATCGCGGTAGAAGCCTTGCGCAAGCGCCGCATAATAGCCGGCAAATTGAAATTGATGCTTCCACTTGAGTTGCAACGAGACGTGATCGAGCGCGAAAGACGGCGCTGTGAACAGCAACAAGGCAAGGCAAGCCAGCAACCCCCGCGCCGATCCGAGGGCCGCGTCCAACAATCCGCGCACGGCTGCATAAACCGTGTTACCGAACGAGGTGCTCATCGCACTCCGTCACCATGGTCGAACGCGCCCCCATGCTGATTGTCGGCAATCCACCAGACTAGCGCGGTGATGTAAATGCGCGAATCGGCCTCATTTAGGCGGCCTCTGCGCCGCTGCCCGCTGCTTGGGGTTGTTTGCTGCTCGGGGAGCTAGATCGGCGTCGGCGAAAGTGCACGGCCCCGGATCAGATCGGACGCTTTTTCGGCAATCATGATGGTTGGAATATTGGTGTTGCCGCCGGGTTCTTCCGGCATCACGGAAGCGTCGACCACGCGCAGGCCTTCGAGGCCGTGCACGCGCAGCGTTTCGTCAACGACCGCCTGCGGACCAATTCCCATGGCACAGGTCCCGACCGGGTGCTGGCGATTGTGCCCGTAGTGGCGGATCGCCTGTTCGAGCTCCGCATCGGTCCTTGCGCTCTCCCCCGGCGTCATCTCCTCGCCGATCAGGTCCTTCTGCGGTGCGGTGTTGTAGATCTCACGCGCGATCCGCAGCGCCCGGATCATGTCGTCGACGTCGGCGCGCTCGCCAAACAGATTGAAAAAGATGCGCGGACGATCGGTCGGGTCGGCGGAGCGCAGCTTCAACCAACCGCGCGAATGCGGGTAGAGCGTGCCCACCCGCGCGGTGAAGCTGTGCTCCGGCAACGCGGTCAAGCCCGGGAACCACAGGCTGGCGTCGTTTGCGACCGACGAGCACACGAGTTGCACATCGGGGCGCTCGAGATGCTTCTGGCTGCGCAGGAACACAACCGCGGCGCTGCCGTTGGTGGCGAAGGGACCAGTTTTGAACAAATGCCAGCGCGCTCCCGACGCCACCGCGCGGTCCAACCGCAGCTGATTCAAGAAGGTGTTCTTCTTGCGCGACTTGTACATGAGCAGCATGTTGGGATGTTCGGACAGGTTCTGCCCGACGCCCGGCAAGTCGTGAACCGGGGTGACTCCCACCGATTTGAGATGGTCAGCCGGCCCGATGCCGGACAGCAACAGCACCTGTGGAGAGTTGTAGGCTCCGCCGCTCAGGATGACTTCGCGCTCGGCATGAACCGTCGAAAGCCGTCCGCGCTGCGCGTACTCGACGCCGACCGCACGTCCTTTTTCGATCAGCACCCGCGTCGTGAGAGCCCCGGTCGCAACCGTCAGATTTGGCCGCGACAGCGCGGGATAGAGATACGCGCGTGAAGCACTCTGGCGTTCGCCATTGCCGACGAACAGTTCGATGCGGCTGATGCCTTCGGTGTCCTCGCCGTTATAGTCATCACGCACCGGCAGTCCGTAATTGACCACCGTTTGCTCGAACGGTTCGTAGAGGTTTTGCTCGTGATGAACCTGCGTGACCTGAATCGGCCCGTCGCCGCCGTGGTAGGCGTTCTCTCCGCGCCAGCTGGCTTCGAGCCGCTTGAAGTACGGCAGCACGTCGGCGTAGCTCCAGCCCTTCATCCCTTGCTGGCGCCACAGATCGAAGTCGCGCCGGTGGCCGCGCGCGAAAATCATGCCGTTGATGACCGACGTGCCGCCGAGCGCCTTGCCGCGGCGAAGCGGAATGGTGCGTCCGCCGAGGCCGGGCTCAGGTTCGGTCTCGAACTGCCAGATGTAGCGCGGGTGCCAGGACATCTGCACAAACGCGATCGGCATGCGCAGCCACGGGTGCGTGTCGCGGCGTCCGGCTTCGAGCAACAGAACCTTGACGTCGTTGTCCTCGGTCAGCCGGTTGGCCAGCACACAACCGGCGGAGCCGGCACCGACGATGATGTAATCGAAAGATGGCATGGGAGATTTTTCTGGGATGGAAGCTACCTGATGATACGCCGCGGCACGGAAGGGAACCGGTCTGTGCTCGGCCTTAGCCGCCTAGTCAACGATCGCCTGATAGACGAGCGTGTTGATCAGGCGCCGATAATGCCATCGGATCGGGCCCGGGGCATGCGACATGAATACGACCGCGAGGTCTTCTTGCGGGTCCGCCCACCAATTTGTTCCGCTCATCCCGGGCCAGTTGAACTCACCGACCGAGCCGAGCAAGGGCGAAATGCCAGGTGTGGTGCGCACGGCGAGCCCCAAGCCAAAGCCGTAGCCGGCGCGAGTCGGATCGGTTTGCGCAATCTGGTTTATCACCCCCGGCCCGAGTTGATTGGACAGCATGTATTCGACGGTCTTACGGCCCAGAATGCGCGTCCCGGCGTATTCGCCCTTGCACAACAACATGAGCGCGAAGCGCATGTAGTCGTCGGCGGTCGACACCGCGCCGCCGCCGCCGCAGTCGAACTGCGCCGGCTTTGTGAGATCCGGCAACGATTGCGGCTCGCCGGTCAGCGGATCATGAGGCAATGCCCTGGCGTAGCGGGCGGCCTTGCCGGGAGGAACGTGGAAGGCGGTGTCGCGCATGCCGAGCGGGCCGAATACACGCGCTTCGAGAAATTGGCCAAGCGTCTGTCCAGTCACCTTCTCGACGACGAGCCCGAGTACGTCGAGACCAAACCCGTAGTCCCACACCGTACCGGGGTGATCCACCAACGGCGCCGATCCCAGGCGATCGAGGAACTCCGATCCGGTCATCGCGGCAGCCGCCGCGCTGCTGCCGTGCGGATATCGCCGGTGCACCACTGTGGCCCCGCTGCTGCCGTAGGGCATTCCGCAGGTGTGACGCATCAGATCCAGCATGACGATGCTACGTGTCGGATGTTCGGTCCTGACGACGGCCCCGGTCTCGTCGACGATCGCAACCCCATTGGCGCCAATCTTCGGGAAATATTTCCATAGCGGTTCGTCGAGCTGCAGCCTCCCTTCCTCGACCAGCATCAGTGCCGCGACCGCAGTCATCGGCTTGGTCATCGACGCGATGTTGAAGATGCAGTCGGTGGTCATCGGTAGCCCGGCCGCCTTGTCGCGGTAGCCATAGGCATCGTGAGCAACCAGTTTGCCTCGGCGCGCAATCGCCACTACGGCGCCGGGGAGCTGGCCGCGCGCAACGTCGCCGTAGAGCATGGCTGCAATGTGAGCCAACCGGGTCGGGGACACTCCGACATCTTCGGGAGCCGCGCGCGGCAGCGCGCCGCCGGACGAGGCACTTGCGATCGAAACCGCCTCAACCGCGTTCATGCGTGGCGACCCAAACGCAGTCCGGGGCTAGCGGAACAAGAGCTGCTATAGACCATGGGGCATCGTATTCGGGCGATGCCGGTCGTTCAACCTGGCGTTAGCGCGTGGCCGGGCCTCGCGCGCCGCACGCCCGCCAAACCGTGTGCTTCCCAGACCTTTTGTGGCAATATCGATGCTCGTCGCTCGACGACACACACGGTTGCGGGGAAACAATCAATGACGTCCACGACACTTGCGCCAAGCGCATCGAAGATCGCGACTGTCTTCCGCGTCACGAGCGGCAATTTTCTTGAGATGTTCGATTTCTTTTTGTTCGGGTTCTATGCGTCGCATATCTCGGCGGCGTTCTTCCCGACCGGCGATGAAATCTCCTCACTGCTGCTGACCTTCGCAACGTTTGGAGCTGGATTTCTGATGCGCCCGCTGGGTGCCCTGATCCTGGGACCTTATGTCGACAAGGTCGGCCGACGACAGGGCCTGATCGTGACCCTGTCAATCATGGCGATGGGTACGATTCTGATCGCGTTCGTGCCGAGCTACGCCACGATTGGTCTAGCGGCTCCGTTCCTGGTCTTGATCGGGCGTCTGCTGCAGGGCTTCTCCGCGGGTGTCGAACTCGGCGGCGTCTCCGTCTATCTGTCCGAAATGGCGACCCCCGGCCACAAGGGCTTTTACGTGTCCTGGCAGTCCGCCAGCCAACAGGTCGCCATTGTCGTCGCGGCGTTGCTGGGCTACGGCCTCAATAAATGGCTGGCTCCCGACCAGATCAGCGCGTGGGGATGGCGAATCCCGTTCTTCATCGGTTGCCTGATCGTGCCCTTTATCTTCGTCATCCGCCGCTCACTGCAGGAAACCGAAGCATTCCTTGCGCGCAGGCACCACCCCAGCGCGGGCGAAATCTTTCGATCGATCGCCGAGAATTGGCGGATCGTGCTTGCCGGCGTGATGCTGGTCATGATGACGACTGTTTCGTTCTATCTGATCACCGTCTACACCCCGACCTACGGCAGGAGCGTGCTCAAGTTGACCGCGATCGACGGCCTGCTCGTGACGTTGTGCGTCGGCATCTCGAATTTCTTCTGGCTTCCAGTGATGGGCGCTGTGTCGGACCGCGTCGGACGACGGCCCGTGCTCGTAGTGTTTACGACGCTTGCGATACTGACCGCATATCCTGCCCTGTCGTGGCTCGTTGTTGCGCCGTCCTTTGAGAAAATGCTGATGGTTGAGCTTTGGCTGTCGTTTCTCTACGCGAGCTACAACGGCGCCATGGTGGTCGCGCTGACCGAGATCGTCCCTGCCAGCGTGCGTACGGCCGGCTTCTCGCTCGCCTACAGTCTTGCGACGACGCTCGGTGGCCTCACCCCGTATATCTCGACGCTGCTGATACAACAGACCGGCGACAAGGCCGCACCCGGACTATGGATGACGTTTGCGGCCGCTTGCGGCCTGCTCGCGACCTTCCTGGTCTACCGGCGCGGCGAGACCGATCGCGTGCTCGTGGCGGCCGCGGCCTGATCGAGGACAAGTTGTGACTGAGCGCACATACGAGACCGTGAAGGTCGAACGCGAGGGCGGGATCGCGTGGGTGATCCTCAACCGGCCCGAAAAACGCAACGCCATGAGCCCGCGGCTGCACGAGGAAATGGTGCAAGTCCTCAACGAGCTCGAGTACGACGAGGCGACGCGCGTCATGGTGCTCACCGGCGCCGGCGATGCGTGGTGCGCGGGCCAGGATCTCAAGACCTTCTTTCGCGAGCTCGACAACGATCCGGCCGGACAGGCGCGCGCCCACGCGGCGAGCCACACCTGGCGCTGGCAGAAGCTGTTCACTTTCGCCAAGCCCACGATTGCGATGGTCAACGGGTACTGCTTCGGCGGCGGCTTCACCCAGCTCATCGCCTGCGATTTTGCGATCGCAGCCGAAGACGCAACGTTTGGCTTGTCGGAAGTCAACTGGGGCATCCTTCCCGGGGGATTTGTGAGCAAGGCGCTGACCGAGGTGCTCAACCTGCGCGACGCGGTCTGGTACGCGGTAACCGGTGACACGTTCGATGGACGCGAAGCGGCACGAATCCGGCTGGTCAACAAGGCGGTGCCGCGCGATCAGCTGCGGTCGGAGGTGCTCGCGCTGGCGCACCGCCTGATGGCGCTCAACCCGGAGGCCGTACGCGCCACCAAGCAGGCGGTCAAACGCGTCTACCACATGACCGAAGAGCAGGCGCTCGACTACCTCGCCGCAAAGTCGCTCGAGCTGCGCGTCACCGATAAGGAACGTGGCCGCGATACCGCGCTCAATCAGTTTCTCGATCAGAAGATCTTTCGCCCGGGCCTCGAGCCCTACAAGCGCTCGACCCCCTAACAACCGCCTGCGAGCCTTCAGCTGCTAGACTGATCACAACTCGCCCCAGCTTTCCTGCAAGCGGCCCAACGTGCGGCCAGCCGTCAGCCCCGCACGCCAACTTTTTCTCGCTAATTCAATGCGTTAATACAGAATAACAGGCGACAACAAAAAGCGACTTGACAGTTTTAAGATATATCATAAGATGAATCTTATGAGACATCATTCACGATTTGCCCATTCCGAGGACGAGCGATTTGTCTTCTGGATGGGCCGCCACCGCGGCGGACGCGGTTTCAAGGGCTTCCGGGTTGGCTGGTCAGGCGCCGGTGGCTTCGGCCACGGCCATTTTCGCACCGGACGCAAGCTGGGGTCCGACGATCTTCAACTCATCATCCTGTCCTTGCTCGCCGACAAGCCGAGCCACGGGTACGAGCTGATCAAACTGTTGGAGGAGCGCTCCAGCGGCTTCTACAGCCCAAGTCCGGGCATGGTGTATCCCGCCCTCACCTATCTGGAAGAGATCGGTTACGCGACGGTCGCAGCGGAAGGCGCAAAGAAGCTTTATCAGGTCACTGAGGAAGGTCGTAGCTACCTCGCGCAAAATCGCGCCACCGTAGACGCCATCCTCGCGGAACTCGAGCGTATCGGCCGAAAAATGAGCGATGTACGCCGCGTCTTTGCCGGTGAAGAACCCTCAAACGATGACCTAAGCGAAGGGTCGCGCCATCCCGACGCGTTGCGCCGCGCGCGGCGCGAGCTGCGGCGGGCGCTCGATGACAAGGCGCATAGTTCGCCTGACGAAGCCGGACAAATTGCCGAAATTCTCCGGCGCGCGACGGCGGAAATCCTGGGTCGAAAGTAACGCCTAGTACCGGCGAAAATCTGATCACGATCTAGGAAACCTGCCGCTCGTGCCCATGCCAGTATCGGGCGCGCAGCGCCTTCTTGTCGATCTTGCCGTTGAAGAGCCGCGGCAGCACATCCATGAAGTCGACGCTGCGCGGCTTCTTGTAGCTCGCGATGCGCGCACGGCAGTGCTCGATCAGATCCTCTGCGCTCGCCGCGGCGCCGTCGTGCTGCACGACGCATGCCTTGACGGCCTCACCCCACGTGGGATCCGGCACCGCGATCACCGCGACCTCGGCGACAGCTGGATGGCGGCGAAGGGCTTCCTCCACCTCCCAGGAATAGATGTTCTCGCCGCCTGAAATGATCATGTCTTTCATGCGATCGACAATGAACAGAAAACCGTCATCGTCGAGATAACCGAGATCCTGCGTGTGCATGAAACCGCCCCGCAACGCCTCGCCGCTAGCCGCCGGGTTGTTCCAGTAGCCCTTCATAAGGGCGGGCGTCCGGATCAGCACTTCGCCGATCTCGCCCACATGCGCTTCGCTACCGTCCGGCCGCTCGATTCGAAGTTGCGTGCCCAGGTAAGGCTGACCCGCGGAGGACAACCGCCGCCGCTCGACCTCGCTCCCGTCGATCTTGTGCTGATGAGCCTTGAGCACGGTGCCGCCGAGACATTCGGTCATGCCATAGACCTGCACAAAGATCGGGCCGAACGCCTCGATTGCGCGCCGCAATAGCGGCACCGGCATCGGCGCAGACGCATAGTGCACGCAATTGAGCGAACTCACGTCGAAACGCGCCCGGTCCGGAACGTCGAGAATACGTTGGACCATGACGGGGGCGATGTGCATTGCCGTAATACGTTCCCGCTGGATGGTTTCGAGCACGGCCACCGGATCAAAGGCACGATGCAAGACGATCGTGCCGCCCAGGAACATGAACCCCATGGATTCGATGCGAGCGCCGACGTGAAACAGCGGCATCACGATCAGTGCCTTGATCGGCTCCGCGGCGCCGCTTTCGAGCGCGAACGTGCGGGCGGCCTCCCACATGGCCTGGTGTTCGAACATCACGCCTTTGGGTCGACCGGTCGTGCCGCTGGTGTAGATCAGATACGCGATGTCGTCGGGCGATGCGCCCGGTCGGGGCTCCGCGTCGGAGACCGTGGCTAGCAGCGCCTCGTAGTCCTCAGCGTTGGCGGCCGCGCCGCCGATGCATGCAAACAGCCGAATGCCGGAAAATTTCGCGCGCACGGCTGCCGCTGCTTCTGCAAATTCGGGCTCGAAGAACAATGCCGACGGCTGCGCGTCGGCCCAGATCGTCAAAATTTCCGGCACGCTCAGGCGATGATTGATGTTCACCGTGATGAAGCCGGCCACTTCCCCGGCGCCAAACACCTCCAGCACCTCGCTCGAGTTGCGCGCGAGGATCGCGACGCGCTCCTGTAAACGAACGCCGCGAGCAAACAGCGCGTTCGCAACGCGATACACCCGGCACGCGAACGCGCGATGGGTATAGCGTCGTCCCTCGAAAATCAGACCTTCAAGATCACCAAAGAGCGAGGCGTTGCGCCGGATGATGTCGCCGACAATCATGAACCCTACGCTCCGGCGGCCGCGACGCGGCGCGCTCGCCGTTCCGGCTCACCGCCCATCCCCGGATCTGCCGGGTTTGGCCAGCGGCTTGGCACGCTTCTCCACGAAGTCCTTGACGCGCTCGTAGCCTTCGGTGCTTGCCACCGCCTGGCCGATCAGGCCTTCGATGAAAAGACCGTCGTCATGCGACATGTCGTTGACGCGCGGCAAGGCCGAGCAGACTGCCCAGTTGGTTAGCGGGGCATTCTGGGCGATGCGCGCTGCCAGCGACTTCGCGCGCTCAAGCGACTCCCCGGCCGGCACAACATACTGACACAGGTTTGCCCGTTCGCCTTCCTCAGCCGTGAGTACGCGCCCGGTGAGCATCAGATCCGCCATTCTCGCATAGCCCATCAGGCGCTGAATCCGCACGGATCCGCCGCCGCCAACGAAAATGCCACGCTGACCTTCGGGCAATGCAAAAAAGGTCGTCTCGTCGGCAACGCGGACGTGGGTTGCCGCAGCCAGTTCGAGACCGCCCCCGATGCAGGCCCCTTTCAGCGCAGCCACAATCGGGATCTGGCCGCGTGCCACGAGATCGAGGCTGCGATTCCAGCGCCCGCGTTTCCGGCGCGGGGCGCCGGGTTTCATCCAAGTGGAAGCTTCAGCCAGATCGAGACCGGCCGAGAAGTTCTCCCCGTGCCCAAAAATCACGGCAGCCTTGGCTTCCTCGTTCGCCCGAAACACGGCCTCGCGCAGGGCCGCCATGACGGCATCGTTGATGGCATTGCGCTTACCGGCGCGATTCAAACCAATCACCGCAACGTCACCGACGAGTTCGTAAGTGATCAACTTCTCGGCCATTCCAAGTTTCTCCGCGAGCAATCCAACCTGCTGCGCCGCCGTGGCCGGATTGCCCCTGCCGGACACCACAACCTTCTGGAGATGGCCGGGAATTTGGCCCGGTCAGCGCTCCTGCGCGATATCTACGTCCGCGCCTCATATGTGATAAGTTATTGATTCTATTTGCATAATTACTTTCGCCCTCGCTTCAACCCACAAACCAACCCACACGGTTGACGCGACCATGCCGCACCCGAAAGGACATTATACTGCATCCCTCGCGGGGCGCGACCATGAGACAGCGTGATCATGCGGCGACGATAGGTGTGGCGGCGATCCTGTTTGGCCTGATCGTTATCGGCGGGATCACCTACACCTACATGACGAGACCGGCGCTCGTCGAAGCCGCGACTAAGCGGGTGCAGGATATTCGTCAGATATTCGAGGGTACGTTTCGTTAAAGCTTCCACCCTGTCAGCAAATGAAACCCAAGCAACCCCACGGCCCTCCAATGAAATTTGTTTATTTTCGACGCACTATCGATTCGCACTCACCTCGTTCGACCGCGCAGACGGAAGGAAGCAGCGATGGAGCTAGACGACGCAATTGCCGCATTAATTGATCTGCTCCAGAAGGGACAGGCGGGGCATTACGGCTACGAACTATATACTCGTCGCGGGGCGGAAGTCATGGCGCAGCGCTTGCGCCCGGACGACCCCTTTCGGGACGAGCTAATCCGTGACTTGTCGCCCGTGTTCTATGAAGCGGCGTGGGAACTGTGCCGCAGAGGGATCGTCCGTCCTGGCGTTACCAGAACAGGTGAACAAGCCGTAGAAGAGGGAGGCTACTCTTTAACTGCGGCCGGAAGGGCCGCCCTGCCTAATCTGGACGCAGCGTCACTCTTGATTTTCCAGCCTGGGGCACTCGCCGCCACGTTTACTGGATATCGCGGCCGATTCGGAGACAGTTTCTATCAGAGGGCGCTCGAAGCGATCAAATGCCGGAACGCGGAAGCGTGGCTTGCGTGTTGCGCAATGGCCGGTGCGGCCGGGGAGGCCATTCTCCTCGCCTTGGCCATTGCAAAGACGAACGATGAGCTGATGGTTTTGCGAACATACGGCTATGCCAGTGGTTGGCGACAAGTGCTCAACATGATCGTTGGTCAAGCCGACCAAGCGCGACGTGACACGCTGACTACGTTTACCGGCATTATCTCTCTCTGGCGTGATGAAGCTGCACACGGGAGGGCCAGCCCCTTGGGAACCGCCAACGCGGATGAAGCACTCCGACAACTGCTTCACATGTCTCAGTGGGTTGACCGGGAGTGGGCGGCTCTAACGGCCTGATGTGATATCGCCTCAGCCACAAGAGCCTGAATAATTCCAAGCCAGCGGTAGAGATGAGCGTTCCCAAATCCAAACAGCCCCACGGCCCGCCGATGACCCTAGGCAACATGCGCCATCTCAGGCTCACTTGCGATATCCCGATCCAGGGCGATTGAGAGGCGGCGAATACGTCGGCGGCGGTGGATATGGTTCATAGTACGGATTTGGCTGGCACTGGCCGCCGTTACCCCCTGCTGTCGCTAAGCACTGTTTCAGGGATGTAGAGCCGCAACTCAGGGTGTAACGATCAAAGACAACGGCACACCAAGGATAAATAATCACGGCGGCACTCGGGGTGGCGCTTGCCATCAGCGAAACGGCGATGGTTGCCAGGAAAAGCGGGATTTGTGCGTGGCGCATGCGAACCTCCTCCGAGAGTTGCTGCGTTCACGCTGTATAACACCGTGGCCGCCAATCTTGCTCCTCAAGCCCCTTAATAACCGGGCTTTTTCTTTCGTGCTAAGCAAGACGCCATGGCTCCGAAGAACCCACCCGGCCCTCCAATGACCCTGGGCAACATGCGCCATCTCGGCGTTCAGCACCTTGTCGCTACTTGCCTCAACGATGCTTGCCGACATCAGGGTCTTATCGATGTGTCGATCTATCCCGCCGACACCGAAGTGCCGTGGTTCGCTGGGAAGGTTGTGTGCGCCAAATGCGGCGCGCGAGGCAGACACATTGATGTGAGGCCCAACTGGAAAGAGCAGCCACCTAGTGAAAGCCTGACTGAGAAGCAATGGCGGTGAAAATTCTTGATGAAAGGAATGACCTTATGATTACTG
The DNA here is from genome assembly GCA_051985675.1 of Xanthobacteraceae bacterium. Taxonomy (GTDB): domain Bacteria; phylum Pseudomonadota; class Alphaproteobacteria; order Rhizobiales; family Xanthobacteraceae; genus JAFAXD01. Next base: position 33,185 of record JBPYFJ010000118.1, read on the forward strand.
ACGAAACTCATCAGGTTCGATCATTACAGGGTGGTCAGTTAGAGAAGGCGCTTAGTGCCATTTGGCTTCTTGGAGACTATTTTGGTCGAGAGACGTTATCGGCAGCAATCGGGGAGTTGTCAGAGCGCCTCATACAGGAATATACGAGTGCAAAACGCCAGAAACGCGGCGCCAATGGTCATGATTTGGTTGGACCGACTGGTGAATTAATCGAGGTCAAAGCACGCTTTGTGTCAAAATACGACGATACTTTGCAGTTCAACTTTGGTCCGCACACTAAAAATGCGAATTTAGCTTTTTGTCTAGCGTGGACCTCCACTGAGGATCAAAGACCTAATCTAAAGCACGTGTTCAAAATTACGGTTCCATTTCTAATCGAAAAATGGGGAACACCTAATCAAAATAAATACTGCGCTAGAACAAATCTGGGGAATCTACGGAAAGCGGTAGTGACGCGGCCCTAATGCCCCGCTGGTCCGTAGACATCATCCGCCACCGGGCCGAACATCTCGGGACTGTTGTTGCGCCAAATGAGAAAGAAGCCATCAAGACGGCCATCTCGGTCTATCAGAGTGAACGCTCTCGCAGGAACCGGCTAACTGACTAACACAGGGGGATCAAATGAATAAGGGAATAGTGCTAGGTCTGATCGTTGGGGCGACGGTCGGTTTTGTCACTTCCAGCTCGGCGTCGAGAATGGCGAGGCTATACGTAAAGCAGTGGTTGCGCCTCGTTCCGGCAGCCCAAGAATTTTACGTCGCAGGCATGCTGGACGTGATGGGTAGTATCGCGTCGAACATGTGGTTGTGAACTACCGTGAGCTAGTTAGAAGCGAAAAATGTATCGAGAAAAAGGACCTCGATGCACAGCAGATCGCCCAAGGCATGGCTGAATATGCCAAGCTAGACCCTTCAGCATTCGACGTGCCAGATTTTCCATCGCCCTATCTCAGTATTGGGCTCCACTCGTATCTAGAATTTCTTTGCCCAGATCTGTTCAACGAGGCTGCCTACAAACGCGACGAGGCCGCTATAAACGAATTCAGTGAGGAACTGCTGAAACATCCCGGCATTCTCCCCCAAAGCTAACCATCGGCTAAAAGGATTAGCCCTCCGATCGAGCAAACTGGGCCGGGGTCGGAGGGCTAAACGCCAAGAGTGGAGTCCCCCTTTTTCCTCTCAGCAAGAAACCATAACAATCATCTCTATTGGCTGATATAGATCAGGAATTGTAATTCCACCTCGATCAACAAATTCGTTTACAACCGACGATATAGTTGGATTAACATAAGATAATTTTGCTGAAGGGAATGGCGGGGCAGCCGGGAAACAGTGGTGGCGGTAGCGGCTGATGGCAACGCTTGATCTTCGCTACAGCTTCACTGAGCCGTTTCTTGAAGGCGCAGCGATCTTTGCAAGGCACATGTAATCGAGTCGGACACCATATCAGAAGAATTGGAGGCTGAGCATCGTGCTTGTGTAGTATCTGCAGTCGTGCAGTCTGCATTAGCA
>JBPYFJ010000119.1:0-2190 GCA_051985675.1 Xanthobacteraceae bacterium
ATCTCTTCGTTCTCCGGCAGTGCTGCGCGTTGTGCCGCCGTCATGAGATCGAGCTCGATCACCCGCCGGCCGGCGGCGCGATCGTTGATCGCATAATAGGCGACGTCGGAGCGCGTGTAGAACGACACCGACGTGTAAGCCTGACTGATCGGCACCGAGAACTTCAACGCACCGCGCGACAGATCATACCGGCACACGGACACCTGGAATGCGGGGTCCATGAAGGGCATGAGCGCCTTCTCCGGAGTCGGTCCGGGAATGGGAATGACGGAGTTGACCGGAGCGATGGCGGCGACGCGGGCATACGCATCCTGCGTCGCCATTCGCGGCAGCAACAGGACGGTCGTCAAGTGCACGATGCCGGCAAGCACAAGCGCGCCCAACAGCCATAATGCCAAGCGGATCACAGGCAGGCCCTCTTGGTAAGCGCGGGCATAGGCGCCTCCGATCCGGTTCGGCTCGCCATACCGATCGGCGTATCGTATAGGCGCAGCACCAGCAGGTACTTGTCCACGCCGCCGGTCGGGAGCCAATTGCCGGGCCGGGCGCGGGGTCCGACCAGGATGTCGAAGCTGCCGTCGGCGTTGCGCACGATCTCCTGGCTGGTGAAGCCTTGGCGCTGTGCCGAATTGGCGACGAGGCGGCCTTCCGGATCATAGAGCGTCAGCGTCCAAAATCTCGCTTGCGGCGTGGTGCCGCTCAACAGCACGTCGCAGCGACCGTCGAGCGGCTGGCCGGCATCGTCGGTGCGTGCATAGAAGGCCACTCCGTCGCCCAAACCGACCGGAAGTTCGCCGGTGCGCGAGACCATGGCGCGCGCATAGGGGTCGATGCCGGAGGTCCCATTCTTCGGCCAGCCCGTCCACGCGCCAATGGTGACGCCGCCATAGGCGCTGCCTCGCGTCAGCGCCATCCAGGTCGCGCCGAGGCCGGCCATTGCCGCAATCGCCAGCGCAAACACGGTTCCGAAAAGCAAACGCACGTTTGGTCCGGTGGCGTAGCCGTTAGAGCGGCCGGTGTAGCAAGAGCTGTCCGCCAACTTCAGTTACCGCGAGTCCGATTAGGCGGCGGTTGCTCGGGCGCGGATGCAAAACTTGCTTGAGCTGGCGCGCTCGTCTCGTCGGAAGCTTTCGTCATCTCGCCGCGGGTCGCCAGCGCGCGCGTCGCATCGTCCAGGAGCCGCTCGAGGCGCACCAGCGCATCCGCGCCGCGCTTGGTCAGGATGGAGTTCGGCCGGCTGGGCGTTGTGTCGCCGTCCTTCTTGCCTTCGGCAACGCGCGCCGATGCCGGTCCTTGCGGCCCTAGGCCCGGAATGGGTTTGAGCTCGATGCCTTGGTGGGCATAGGCCATGATCTCGTGCCAGGTCTGCGCCGGCAGCGAGCCGCCGGTCATCTGGTGCATGGTCGTGTAGTCGTCGTTGCCGAACCAGACGCCGCAAACCATGTTGCCGGTGAAGCCCACGAACCAGGCGTCGCGGTAGGCGTTGGTGGTGCCGGTCTTGCCCGCGGACTTGATGCCGTCGAGGATGGCGCGCCGCGCGGTGCCTTCCTCCACCACGTGGTTCATCATCATGTTCATGTCCATCGCAACCTGCGGCGTGATCACCTGCACCGGCTTCTTGCCGTCGCGATCCCAGCGCCAGATCAACTCGCCGGCGCCGCTGCGGACCTCGAGCACCGCGTGCGGCGCATTCGCCTTCCCCAGGTTGGGGAACATGGTGTAGCCGCCGGTGTGATCGAGCACGGTGACCTCGTCGGCGCCGATCGGCATCGAGGGTGTATCCGGCAGCGGCGTGCGGATGCCGGCCTTGCGCGCGGTCTCGCGGATCTTGGCGCGACCGATCTTCGGGTTGCCGTTGCCGAGCGCAATCGACAGCTTCACCGGAATGACGTTGATCGAGCGGGTGATCGCCTGCGTAAGCGTCATCGCACCGGCGTGGCCGCCGCCATAGTTCTTCGGGCACCAGTTGCCGATGCATACCGGCGAGTCGACCACGACTGAGGTCGGCTTGAACCCGTTCATCAGCGCGGTGGCGTAGACGTACGGCTTGAACGAGGAGCCGGGCTGGCGCATGGCGTCGGTGGCGCGGTTGAACTGGCTCTCGCTGTAATCGCGGCCGCCGACCATCGCGCGCACCGCGCCGTCGATGTCCATCAGCACGGCGGCGCCCTGCTTGGCCTTGTATTCGCG
>JBPYFJ010000120.1:0-16535 GCA_051985675.1 Xanthobacteraceae bacterium
CATTCTGACCGTCGACGAATCCCGCTTCGCTTAGACCCTCGCGGAAGGCGGCGAGAAATGGAGCAAATGCCTCAGCAGATGCGCTGTGAAGGAGCCCAATGACCGGCATAACCGCCTGCTGCGCGCGTGCCGCGAATGGCCACGCGGCCGCTGCGCCGCCGATGAGCGTGATGAACTCACGCCGCCTCATTCGATGACCTCGTCGGCGCGGCCTAGAAGCGTGATCGGGAACGTGATGCCGAGAGCCTTGGCCGTTTTCATATTAATTATGAGTTCCACTTTGCTTGATTGCTGGACCGGCAGATCGGCAGGCTTGGCACCCTTAAGAATCCGCGCCGTATAAACACCGGCCTGATAGAATGTCTCCGCAATGTCCGTCCCGTAACCTAACAGCCCACCAGCGGCGGCGAATTCACGCCCTTTGTATGCTGCAGGCATCCCGTTCCGAATTGCTAACGTTGCGAGTTGTGCACTCCGGCTTGTGAAGAATGGATCGGTGCTAATCACAAGCGCCGCCGCCCGTAGCTGGCCTAATTTTGTAAAGGCCACGTCGAGATCATCTTCAATACTGGCATTCAGTACATGAAGCTCAACGCCGAGGGTTTGCGCCGCTGAGAGAAAGTCCTTCGTTTGAGCATCGGCGAGAGCGGGATCGGCCGGGTTCACCAGAAGGCCCATGACGTGCGCATCCGGAAGGACCTCATGTAGCCACTGTAGTAACTTCGGCGCCACTTCTGCGTTCGTTTGAGTTATGCCCGTGACGTTGCCGCCCGGACGGCTGAGGCTGGTCACAAGTCCGAAACGGATCGGGTCTGTAGCCGATTCAAAGACGATTGGAATTGTCGCCGTCGCCGCCTTTGCGGCGAGCGCGGCCGGAGTGGTGGTCGCGGCAATCACTGCCACCTGGCGCCTAACCAGTTCAGCCGCCATTGCGGGCAGCCGATCATTGTGGCCCTCCGCCCAGCGATATTCGATTGTTACGTTGCGCCCATCCTCATAGCCGGTTTCGCTGAGCCCTTTGATAAAGGCCGCCAGGGGACGTCCATATCCCTGCGCAGACTCAGCATTGAGAAAGCCGACCACTGGCGTTGCCCCCTGCTGCGCCTGCGTTGCGAGCGGCCACGTCGCAGCGCCGCCGAGCAGCGTGATGAAGTCGCGGCGTCTCACTCGATCACCTCGTCGGCGATGGCGAGCACGCCAGGGGGAATTGTCAGGCCCAGTGTCTTGGCGTTCTTGAGATTGATCACCAGGTCGAACGTCGTCGGCTGGATAATCGGCAGATCGGCTGGCTTAACGCCGTTGAGAATCTTGCCGGTATACACACCAACCTGTTGTTCTGCGGCTGCAAGACTTGGTCCGTAGCTCATAAGGCCGCCAGCAAGGGGCCATTCGCGCCACGCGGCCATAACAGGAATTGCGTGGTGGGCCGCCAGCGCAAGAATTTGATCGCGCTCGCTGGTCAAAAAGACATCGGAATTGACGAGGAGCGCGCCAGTCCCTTCGCGAACGAGGTTCGCGAAGACCATCGCAAAATCGGTTTCAGTGGTCGCTCGCGTGACAAGAGTTTGTCGTCCGACCGCCCGTGCTGCCTCCTGCACGATTGCCGCGTCGCGCTCCGCATTCGCATTGTCGGGGTTTATCAGCAGCGCGATGGTTCTGCCCGCGGGGATCACCTCATGCAAAAGCCCGAATTGCTTTCCTGGGAGCGGGCCCGCAATCATGTTGACGCCGGTCAGGTTGGCGCCGGGGCGCTCTAGGCTGGCGACGAGGCCAACCGTGATAGGATCGATGCCGGTATTGAAAACAATAGGGATCGTTGTGGTTGCCGCCTTGGCCGCCAGCGCCGAAGGGCCATCAAAGGCGACCATCACCGCGAGCTGCTTCTGAGCGAGCTCCGCTGCCAGCTCTGGCAGGCGATGGTATTGGCCCTCTGCCCAACGGTATTCGATCATCACGTTCCGGCCCTCGATGTAGCCGGATTCGGCTAGACCTTTCTTGAACGCGACCAGCAACGGCTTGCGCTCCGTGGACAGCGAGCCGCCCAACAATCCGATCATCGCCATCGTCCGTTGCTGCGCGCGCGCCGCGAATGGCCACGCGCCCGCCCCGCCAAGGAGCGTAATGAACTCGCGCCGCCTCACTCGATCACCTCGTCGGCGCGGGCGAGCAGGCTTGCCGGGACATCGAGGCCAAGCGCCCGCGCCGTCTGGAGGTTGATGACCAACACGAACTTGCTCGCCTGCACGACTGGCAAGTCCGCGGGCTTGGCACCCTTGAGGATGCGACCGGTATAGACGCCGACCTGGCGGATCGTATCCAGAACGTCGGACCCGTAGCTCATCAGCCCACCGACGTCGGCAATGGCGCGTGCAGTAGATGTCATGGGAACCGAATGGTGTGCTGCGAGGATGGCTAGTTGTATCCGCCGGGTATTGAAGAAAGGGCCGCCGCCGACGTACAGCGCGTCGGGTCGCTCGCGCACAAAAGTTCCGAAGGCCGCATTGATCTCGCTGCTAGTGCTGGCCTCGAGGACCTGGATTTGCAGCCCCAAGGCACGCGCAGCCGCTTCCACGTCTTTCAATGTAGTGCCAGTGGGCCCATTAGTCGGATCGACCAGTACGGCAACGCGAGTTGCTCCGGGCACTAGCTCGCGCAGGAGTTCAAGCCGCTTTGCCGCCACCTCTTCATTGAAAATATTGAAACCTGTCAGATTACCGCCTGGCCGAGCAAGGCTGGCAACAAGACCAAGCTTGACCGGGTCTTCGGCGGAGATGAAGACAATGGGAATTGTCGTCGTTGCCGCCTTAGCGGCGAACACAGCACTTCCGAGCGCGGCGATCACGGCAACCTGTCGGCGAACCAATTCGGCCGCCAGTAGCGGCAGCCGATCTACTTGGCCCTCCGCCCAGCGGTATTCAATCAACACGTTCTCGCCCTCGACATAGCCAGTATCTTTGAGGCCCTGGCGGAATGCGCGTAGGCGGTCCGCGTTCGAATAGTCAGACGATGTGGGGTCGAGCAACCCAACCACCGGCATCGCCGGCTGCGCGCGTGCCGCGAGCGGCCATGCCGCCGCCGCGCCGCCGATGAGCGTGATGAACTCGCGGCGTCTCACTCGATCACCTCGTCGGCCCGGGCGAGCAGCGTCGCGGGCAGTTCGAGGCCGAGCGCCTTCGCCGTCTTGAGGTTGATCGCCAATTCGTACCTGGTCGGCTGCTGCACCGGAAGATCAGCGGGCTTAGCGCCTTTAAGAATCTGATCGACGTAGCTGGCGATGACGTTAGCCCGCTCGATGAAGCTCGCGGTGTACGACATCAAAATTCCAGCTTGCACCGCTGATTTTTGGGTCGAGAGCGATGGCAGCCGGTACTTGAGAGCAAGATCGACCGTAAGCTTGACTGAGAGGGTGCCTTGGATGACCACGGCATCTGCTCCGTCATGAGCGATTGCTGCGAAGGCGCCGTTCAACTCGTCGTTGCCGCGGACGGTGACGCGATAGACCTCAAGGCGCACCATTGAAGCGCCGCGCTCGATTTGCTCGAAAAAAGGTTTGACGAAGGGATCGTCCGCGTTCCCCAAAACCCCTACGCGGCGTGCGCCCGGTTTGACTTCGGCAATCAATTCGAGGCTCTTCGCTGCCGCCTCAGCCGCGGTAGCGGACAGTCCGGTGACATTGCCGTTCGGCCGCGCAAGGTTGCTGATTAGCCCTGTCGCGATTGGATCGCCCGCCATAATGACGATGGGAATGTCGCGCGTCGCATTCTTTGCTGCGTGGGCAGCTGGGGTCTGGACTGCGATGATGACATCGACTCGGCTGCGAACCAGTTCCTCGGCAAGTCCGGCGAGCCGAGTATCATCGCCCTGCGCCGATCGGACCTCGATCTGGATATTTTTCCCCGCAACGTAGCCAAACTCACTGAGCGCCTCGCGAAACGGTCCCAAAGGTTCTGGGCCACCGACGAGGAGGACGCCGATCCGGCGCAACCGCTCCGGCTGTTGGGCGAGCGGGGCGAGCGGCCACGCCGCTGCCGCGCCGCCGAGCAGCGTGATGAACACGCGGCGTCTCACTCGATCACCTCGTCGGAGCGCGCATGCAAAGCAGGCGGTATGTCGAAACCGACCGCCTTGGCAGTCTTGAGATTGATGATCAGCTCGAACGTGGTCGGCTGCATGACGGGCAGATCGCCGGGTTTTGCCCCACTGAGAATGCGGCCAGCATAGATGCCAGCCTGGCGGTAGGAATTCGCGAGGTTGCTTCCATAGCTGATCAAGCCGCCCGCGTCGGCGAACTCGCGGAACGGGTATACCGCCGGCAGGCCGGAACGCGCGGCAAGCCGTACGATCTCCTCGCGGTGTGCCATATAGAACGGATCGCCGCCGACCAGAAGTGCGTCGGGACGCTCGTCGGCTAACGATGCGAAGGCAGCCTCGATTTCATCGGACGTGCTGGCAGTCAGCATCCGCAGTTGCACTCCGTAGGCTTGCGCCGCGGCTTGCACTTCGCGAATTTCAGGAGCGGCGTCCGGGCTCAATGGATTAGCCAGCATCGCCACGACGGCCGCCTTGGGAAGGAGATCTCGCACAAGCTCCAGCCGCTTCTGTCCAACTGGGCCCAAGATGAGCGCCACGCCAGTTGCATTGCCGCCCGGCCGGTTGATACTCGCGACCAGCCCAGCCCCGACCGGATCGAAGCCCACGATGAACACGATCGGGATCGTCGTGGTCGCGACTTTGGCCGCCAGCGCCGCCGGCGGCCCGGCCGCCAGGATCAGCGACACCGGACGGCGGGCCATCTCGCCGGCCAACGCCGGCAGGCGATCGTATTGCCCATCGGCAAACCGATAGTCGATCGCGACGTTGCGGCCGTCGACATATCCGGTCTCGCCGAGCCCGCGTCGGAACGCGGCCAGCAGGTGAGCGGTCTCCGCCCGCGAGAGCGAGCTGAGCAACCCGATCACCGGCATGCCCGCCTGCTGCGCCCGTGCCGCGCGCGGCCACGCGGCCGCAGCGCCGCCGATGAGCGTGATGAAGTCGCGCCGCCTCATTCGATCACCTCGTCGGCGCGGGCGAGCAGCTGCGGTGGCACTTCAAGGCCGAGTGTCTTGGCAGTCTTGAGATTGATGACGAACTCGAAGCGCGACGACTGCACAACCGGCAGGTCGGCCGGCTTCTCCCCTTTCAGTATGCGCCCAGCATAGTTGCCTGCTTCCCGGCCAACTTCGTTGCGATCCGTACTGTAGCTCATGAGGCCGCCGGCCGTGACGAATTCACGCCATTCGTACACTGCCGGAATGCGGTAACGTGCGGCCAGTGCGACCAGCCGCTCACTGATGACCTGGAAGAACAGCGTCGCCCCATAGACAATCGCGCCGATGTTGTGTTCTGCCATTGTGGCGAATGCCTTATCCACCTGCTCTTCGGAGCCGATACTGACAACGTGCAGCATTTGTCCAAGCGCCTGCGCCGCCGTTTGCATTTCCTGAACTTGAAAGGGTGTGTACTCAGAATTCGGGTTGACCACGAAGGCGATCGTGCCTGGCTTGGGCAATAACTCACGCAAGAGGCCCAGCCGTTTTGGTCCAAGTTCAGTGGTGAAGAGGTTCACACCTGTGGCATTGCCGCCCGGCCGGTTGAAGCGGGCGACGAGGCCAAGTTGGACCGGGTCGGGCCCGATGGTGAATACGATGGGAATTGTCGCAGTCGCAGCTTTTGCTGCCAAGGCTGACGGTCGATCGGTCGCGACCAGCATCGTCACCGGTCGGCCAACAAGCTCGGCCGCAATCTCCGGCAGACGTTCATCCTGGCCGTGAGCGAAACGATACTCGATTGTGACGTTGTGTCCGGCCGCAAAGCCCGATGCCTCCAAGGCCTTTAGGAAAGGGACGCGTATGGGCGCCTCCGCATCCGGCGAGCGACCGCTGAAATAACCGATGACCGGCATCGCCGGCTGCTGCGCCCGCGCCGCGAGCGGCCACGCCGCCGCCGCGCCGCCGATGAGCGATATGAACTCGCGCCGCCTCATTCGATCACTTCTTCGGCGAAGACCAGAATCTGCGGCGGGATGGGCAGGCCAAGCCCGTCTGCGGTCTTTCGGTTGATGGTGAGATTGAACTTGACCGGCTGCTCGATCGGCAGATCACCTGCCCTGGCCCCTTTGAAGATTTTATCCACGAACACAGCAGCGCGTCGCAAGAATTCCCGCAGGTCCTCGCCGTAGCTCATCAGGCCACCGGCCTCGACATATTCGCGTTGAACGAACATGGAGGGTAATTTGGACTGCAGCGCCAACTCCGCTATTCGGTCGCGGTGGACCAACAGCGCGGCGTCGGCCGGCACCATAATGGCCCCAACTCGTTCGGAGACGAAGGACTGGAACGCTGTTTCGATTTCTGTGAGCGTGTGGCCGGTCGCGGACACGAGGCTGAGACCGGCAGCTTCGGCAGCGGTCCGAGCACTGCTCAGGAGGCTCGTCGAGTTTGGATTTGCCTGGTTTGCTAGAAATCCGATGCGCGACAGCGTGGGAACCATCGTGGTTAGTAGCTCCAAACCTGCTTCGGCGCACTGTCATCACCCGAGCTTGCAAGACCTGTGGTGTTGCCGCCCGGCCGGGCAAGGCTGGCGACGAACCCGTTTCCCACCGGGTCTGTGGAGTAGGCCATGACGATGGGTATGGTCGGAGTTGCTCGCTGAACCGGTCGAATCGCCGCCGCCGTCGTCAAGAGGAAAACGTCCACGTTCGACTGCACCAGTTCGGCGGCAAAGCCGGGGATGCGCTCGTAGTTTCCCTCCGCGAAGCGCCACTCCATGATGAAATCGCGGCCCTCGATGTAGCCGAGGTTCTTCATGCCTTGAGGGAAGGCCGCAACGAACTCAGGAATGCGGGACGGCGTGCCGCCCGAAATGGCCCCGATGCGCCAGAGCTTGCCGGGCCCCTGCGCCCCGACCCCGATGGGCCACGCCGCCGCCGCGCCGCCGATGAGGGATATGAACTCGCGGCGCGTCGTCACTCGATCACCTCGTCGGCGCGGGCGATGAGCGTGGGTGGCAGCTCGATACTCAAAGCCTTGGCGGCCCCGAGGTTGATCGCCAGCTCAAACTTTACCGGTGTCTGGACGGGCAACTCGGCCGGGTTGGCGCCCTTGAGGATGCGGTCGACGTATCCCGCGGCTCGGTAGAAAATATCGGCACGGTCGAAGCCGTAGCCAATGAGGCCGCCGCTCCGCACGAACGTCGCGGTTGAATAGATCGCCGGGATTTTATGCTTGGCGACAATGCCTGCGATCGCCTCGCGACGGGATGCCAGAAAGCTGTCCGGTAGAAAAAGCAAGCCGCCGCCCGGCTGGCGTGCCGCGGCCGCGACCGCGCGTTCCACCTCGTCTTCGTTGGTGATCGGCGCCACGGCGAGCTCGAACGAAAAAAGCGTGCGGGCATCTTCAATCGACGGCAGAAACATTTTTGCGAAAGGAGAGGAGCCGGGATTGAAGATCGCGGTGATGCGTCGGACCTGCGGCGCTGCCTCCTTCAGGAGTTCCACCCACTTTGCACCCATCGTCGGTTCTTCGACCGAGAAGCCGGTAATATTGGCCCCAGGCCTGGCGAGACTCTGTACGAAGCCTTGGGCGACCGGATCGGCAATGGCAGCCATTACGATGGGTGTCGTACCTGCGGCCTGTTTCGCGGCGAACAAGTTCGCCGTCGAATTGATCACGAGAATATCCGGACGTGTTGCGACGAGCTCCTGCACAGCCGCTTGCGAAAGGCTTGGATCGCCAGCAGTCCAACGGTAGTCGAGGTCGAGATTGCGCCCGCTGATCCAGCCCGATCGTTGCAGGCCCTGCTCGAATGCGGCGACATAATTTTGCCCCTCGACATCCCGCTCCGGGCGGGCAATCAAGACACCGACGCGTCGCCTGCGCTCGCCCTGCTGCGCGCCTGCCGCGAGCGGCCACGCCGCGGCACCGGAGAGAAGCGTGATGAACTCGCGCCTTTTCACTCGATCACCTCGTCGGCGCGGGCGAGAAGTGTAGATGGCACCTCTAGACCGAGCGCCTTCGCCGTCCCAACGTTTATGACGAGCTCGAATTTGTTCGGTGCCTGCACCGGGAGATCCGCCGGACTCTCCCCCCGTAAAATGCGATTGACATACGAGGCGGCCCGCCGAAACAGATCGGCAGAGTCGATTCCGAAGGACATCAGGCCGCCGTCGGATGCGTAGAACCGGAATGGATAAACCGCGGGAATTCGATGGCGCGCGGTTAGCCCGATGATCAGATTGCTGTGGATCGAGGCGATCGGACTGGGTGAGACGATCAGCCCGCCATTGGGGTTGCGTGCGAATTGTTCGAGCGTTCGTTCGACCTCCGCGGCGCTACTTACTGGAGCGGGGATGATCTGCAGCGCGAATGAAGACGCCGATGCGGTAATCGTTCGCAGGAATCCAGGCCACGCCGGGTGCCCGGCCAGCGACATGAACATGATCCGTTCAGTGCGCGGAGCGACCTCTTTCAAGGCTTCCACCCATTTGCCTGCGAAAGCCATCTCAAAATGAGTGAAGCCGGTGCTGTTGCCCCCCGGCCGTGCGATGTTCGCCATCAACCCGAGATCAACCGGGTCTGGCACCTGCACGAAGACGATTGGAATATTCGTCGCAGTCTTCTGCAATTCCAGTGTCGGCACTGGGCCATTTGCCAGGATCACGTCGGGCGATTTGCCAATGAGCTCGACCGCATCGGCTCTGACATGGTCAGGATCACCCGCACCCCAGATCACATCAATCCAAAGGTCCTTGCCCTCGATCCAGGCTCCACCGCGCATACCTTGGCGAAAGGCGCTAACGCGGGTGCGCGCATCCGGGCCGCTCTCAATGCCCATAAGCACGCCAACCAGGCGCATACGCCCGTTCTGCTGCGCACGCGCGGCGAGCGGCCAAGCCACCGCGCCGCCGAGCAGCGATACGAACTCCCGCCGTTTCACTCGATGACCTCGTCGGCGCGGGCGAGAAGCGTTTCAGGCACCGTTAGCCCCATCCCCTTCGCTGCCTTGAGGTTGATCACCAGCTCATATTTCGTCGGCGTTTGCACGGGCAAGTCCGCTGGCTTTTCCCCCTTGAGGATGCGGTCCACGTACCCGGCGGCAAGACGAAACTGTTCAGTACTATCGGAACCGTAGGATATCAGGCCGCCCGCTACGGCGAAGTAACGCTCATAGTAGACCGCGGGCAACCGATGTTGTGCGGCTAGTGCGATGATCAAATCGCGATGAACGACGGCGAGCGCGCTGCCCGTCAGGATCAGACCGCCATTGGGACCGCCCGCGAACCTGGCGATCCCCCGCTCAATCTCCCCGGCATCGCGCACGTCGATCGGACGCAGTTCGACGCCGAACGAGGGCGCCACGGACTGAACTGCGCCCCACAACCCGATCCCGGCCGTTATGGCTGGATCACGCACGACAGCGACTCGCGTCATGCTTGGCGCCATCTGCTTGAGCAATTCCAGCCATTTTGCCCCAATGCCGTATTCGAACGGGGTAAACCCAGTGATGTTTCCACCCGGCCGGGCCAAACTGTCGACGAATGCCGCGCCGACTGGATCGGGAACCTGCGCGAACACGATTGGCACGGTGCGTGTCACCCGCTGCAATGGGGCGACCGCTGCACTGCCCGACGTGAAAATCACGTCAGGCGCAAGCGCGACCACTTCCGCCGCGTATCTGCGGGTGTCATCCTCCTTGCCCACCGACCACCGATAATCGATCGCAATGTTGTTCCCAACCATCCAACCGAACTGCTGCAGCCCCTGTACAAATGCCGCGTTGCGCGCTTGCGCTTGCGGATCGTTCACGGGGTATGCCATGAGCACACCTACGCGCCGCAGGCGCGGACCTTGCTGCGCCCGCGCCGCGAGCGGCCACGCCGCCGCGCCGCCAACTAGCTTGATCAACGCCCGGCGGTTCATTCGATCACCTCGTCGGCGATGGCCAGGAGTTGCGGATGAAATTCGATGCCAAGCGCCTTGGCCGTTTTGAGGTTGATCACGAATTCGAACTTGATCGCCTGGAGTACAGGAAGTTCGGCGGGCTTTTCGCCTTTAAGAATGCGCCCGACATACACGCCGGCTTGCCGATATGCATCTGCAATGCTGGCGCCATAGCTCATAAGGCCGCCAGAGGCGACGAAGGCCCGCGACTCGTATATTGCAGGCAATCCAAGCTGGGCGGCGAGCGCGACGATCCGTTCGCGCTGATCATTGAAGAACGGGTCTGCACCGACCAGCAGCGCCCCAGCGCGCGCACGAGACATGGCCGCAAAGCCAGCGTCGATCTCGCCTTCGCTCGCGGCGTTCACGATCTCGACGGATTGTCCAATTGCCGCAGCGGCAGACGGTAGTTCCCGCGACTGACGTTCAGCGTCGGGGCCCTTTGGGTTCATGAGCACCGCGATGGTTCCCGGCTGCGCCATGACCTCGCGCAGCAAACCAACGCGCTTGGCTCCCAATGCATCGGTGAGAAAGCTCACGCCCGTGACGTTGCCGCCGGGCCTGTTCAGGCTGGCGACCAAGCCAGCCTCAACCGGATCACTTCCCGCGGTAAAGACAATTGGGATGGTCGAAGTCGCGCCTTTTGCAGCATGGGCCGCGGCTGCTCCGCCAGTGGCGGCGATGACAGTCACACCCCGGCGAACCAGATCCGTCGCGAGCGCTGGTAGCCGGTCATATTGGTTTTCCGCCCACCGGTACTCAATCGTGACGTTGTTCCCTTCGGAATATCCCAATTCGCTCAATCCGTTCCGAAACGCTTCGACCTGGTAAGTTCGGCCGGCGAGACCCTGATTGTTAAGAAATCCGATCACCGGGGTCGCTGGTTGCTGCGCCCGCGCCGCGAGCGGCCACGCCGCCGCCGCGCCGCCGATGAGCGTGATGAACTCGCGCCTTTTCACTCGATCACCTCGTCCGCGAGCAGTTGCATGGCGTTTGGCACGGTGAGGCCAAGCGTATTGGCCGTCTTCATATTGAGCACCAGCTCGAATTTGATTGGCTGCACGACCGGCAAATCCTCCGGCTTGGCACCACGAAGAATTCGGCCGACATAGATGCCGGCCTGCCGATACGAATCCGGCACCCGCGGGCCATAGCTGATCAGGCCGCCGGCAACTGCAAATTCGCGAAACTGGTATATGGTCGGAAGCTTATTGTCGGCCACGAACGAAATGATACGATCGCGTCGCGTATCGAAAAAAGGATCGGCGGCAACCAGCAGGGCATCGACCCGTTGCTGCACAAGCAATGCCAAGGCCGCATCCAGCTCCATGTCGTTGCTGGCCTTGGCCGCGAGAAATTTCTGATTGATCGTCCCAGCTGCCGCTTCGATTTCTCGCAATTGGCCGGCGGCTGCCGGGAAGGTCGGGTTAACGACGGCGCCGATCAGGGCAATGCCGGGCACCATCTCGTGCAACAGGCCCAGCCGCTTCGGCTCCATCAAGTTGGTCAGCAAAGTAAAACCGGTGGCGTTGCCGCCCGGCCGGTTAAAGGTCGACACCAAGCCGGCCGTGACCGGATCGCCTCCCATGCCGAACACGACGGGGATCGTCGAGGTCGCCTGCTTTGCTGCGAGTGCCGAAGGATCGCCCCCGACGGCCACCAGCACGGCGACCTTACGACCCGCGAGATCGGCAGCCATCGCCGGCAGTTGCTCGTACCGGCCATGCGCCCACCGGTATTCGATCGCAACGCTCTCGCCCTCGACAAACCCTGTCTCGCGCAAGCCTTCGCGAAACGCGGCGAGCAGATGGGCGGAATCCTCCGGCGCGCGACCGCTCATCCACCCGATCACCGGCGTCGGCTGCTGCGCCCGCGCCGCGAGCGGCCACGCCGCGGCCGCGCCGCCGAGAAGGCTGATGAACTCGCGGCGCCTCATTCGATCACCTCGTCGGCGCGGGCGAGGAGCTGTGGCGGCAGTTCGAGGCCGAGCGCCTTGGCGGTCTTGAGATTGACGACCAACTCGAATGTGGTGGGCAACTGGACCGGGAGGTCCGCCGGCTTCGCGCCTTTCAAGATTTGATCGACGTATGCTGCAGCACGCCGGCAATGGTCGGCGTAGCTCGGGCCATAGGACATGAGCACGCCAGCCTCCGTGTACTCCCTGAGCGCGCCCAATGTCGGCATGCGCGCGTCCAAGGCTGACTGCACGATCCGGGGACGGTTCGGGAAGGTCAAAGGACTCGACAGAACCAGCGCGGCCTCGGCCCGCTGGCTCTTCATCGCATTGAACGCGTCCGCAATGTCCTCGAGCACTCGAATCTCGATCGGCAGTGCCGTCACGCCGAGCGCTTCGGCGGTCGCCGTAGCCTTCTCAAGCTCCAGTCTGTTGATCACGTTGTCGGGATTCCAGAGAACAGCCACGCGGTCGGCAACCGGCACAGCGTCCTTAAGGAGCTGCATGCGTTTCGACGCCAGCTCAACGGTCACAAACGTCAGTCCGGTCAAATTGCCGCCCGGCCGAGCGAGACTCTTGACCAATCCCATGGCGACCGGATCGCCACCGCCGACAAATACAATCGGGATTTTGTCCGTCGCCCGCGAGGCGGCGAGCGCTTGGGGCGGGCCAATCGCGAAAATGACGTCCACACCAAATTGAACCAGTTCCGCGGCGAGCGCAGGCAAGCGCTCCTCCCTGCCTTCGGCGTAGCGCCGCTCGATAAAAAAAGTTTCGCCCTCGACGTAGCCGAGCTCGCGCAGACCGCGCCGGAACGCGGCGAGAAGATTCGGACTGCTGGATGGCCAACCGGACTCGATGTGCCCGATCTTGGCGATGCGCACAGGCCGTTGCGCCCGCGCGGCGAGCGGCCAAGCTAGCGTCGCGCCGCCGAGTAGCGTGATGAAGTCGCGGCGTTTCATTCGATCACCTCGTCGGCTCGGGCGATGGGCATCATCGGCGCGGGGTCGAGCGCCGTCGCCCGCTTGAAGGTTCCCGGCTCGTATTTGCGGTACTCATTGTGACTTAGGTGCAATCATCGCAGGGGCGGTCCAATCTTTCGGGAGGATCTCCAGCACCAAGATCCGCAGTGGCACGGTTGTTTTATTCTGCGCGGTGTGGGCGAGATTTCCTGTTTCGAAGAAATAGTCACCTGCTTTATAGACCGTCTCTTGGCCCCCCTCCGCGAAGGTGAGCTCGCCGGAAATGACGTACCGGATTCCGGGTCCAATGTGGTGATGGACCCCGATGTAGCCGTCCGGGGCAAACGTCAGTTCGGTGGCGCGCAGTTTGAACTTACCATTGAGCTCAGTCAGATGCCCGAAGAGCACCTCCTCGATCTTGATCTGCGACGTGACGTGACGGGACTCGACGGTTTCCTGCGCCGCCAAGCGGTCTGACCCGCTAAGCAGCGCGATCAGCAGCAACAGCGGCAACCACCTCATGGTCTTCTCCATGCGTTGGCCGAGCAGCGATATGAACCCGCGGCGCCTCACTCGATCACCTCGTCGGCGCTGGCTTGAAGGGTCAATGGTATGGTGAGCCCAAGTGCGTTTGCGGTCTTGAGGTTGATCACCAGCTCGTACTTGGTCGGCGCCTGGACCGGAAGGTCTGCTGGCCTCTCCCCGCGTAGAACACGGTCCACGTACACGGCCGTCTGACGGTAGAGTTCGGGAAAATCCAAACCATAGGAGAGCAGACCGCCGCTCAATGGGAATATCCGAAATGGATAGATTGCCGGCAGGCGATGTTCCGCCGCTTGACCGATGATGACGTCACGGTGAACAACCGTGAGGCTGTCGGGAAACGCGATCAATCCGGCTCTCTGTTGCCCGGCCGCTGTGGCGATCGCCTTGGAGATTTCCGCGGGTCCACGGACGTAAGCCGCGACGACGTCAATGCCGACGGTGCGGCCCGCGCTCTCTATAAACTGGGCGAACGAGGTAGCGTTCGGATTCGCAGGATTGGCGAGCAGTGTGACGTGCCCGAGCGTCGGATAAACCTCTCTCGCCAATTCCAACCACTTTCCTCCCATCGAGAACTCGAAATTCGTGAAGCCGGTCGCATTCCCGCCGGGACCAGACAGGCTCTCGATAAGGCCCAGCCGCACCGGGTCAGCAACCAACGTGAACACGACGGGCACGGTCCGCGTGTGCTGCTGAACTGCCTGAAGGCCGGGCGTACCCATTGCTACGATCACGCTGACATTGCGGGCGATGAGCAGTTTCGCTTCGTCGCCCAGCCGTGGGAAATTCCCGCTCGTGGTCCGCGTTTCGATGGCGATGTTGCGGCCGTCCGTCCACCCGAGTTGCCGCAGTTTTTCGCGAATGCCGTCGTCAGCGGAGTGAACTCGGCGTCGGAGAATCCGGAGATCAGGCCGACCAGCGGCACGCGCTGTTGCGCGCGCGCCGAAAGCGGCCATGCCGCCGCCGCACCGCCAATGAGCGTGATGAAGTCGCGGCGTCTCATTCGATGACCTCGTCGGCGCGGGCGAGCAACATGGGCGGCACCTCGAGGCCGAGCATCTTGGCAGCCGTGAGATTGATCACCAGTTGAAATCGCGTCGGCTGCTCGACCGGCAGATCGCCCGGCTTGGCGCCTTTGAGGATTTTATCAATGTGGCTCGCCGCATGGCGAAACTCATCCGGGATACTCGGCGCATAGCCCATGAGGCCACCGAGTTTCGGAAACTCGATAAAATTGGCAATTGCAGGCAGCCGGTTCGACGCGGCAAAGTCCGCAATGCGCTTGAGCTGGATGAAGAAAACCGGGTCGGCGATGAAGAGAACACCGCCGGCTTTCTCCGCAATGACCGCAGCAAAGACGCCGTCGAGATCGGCGGATGCGCGCACCTCCAACGGTTGAATCGGCAATGACAACGATCGCGCGGCAGCGTCGACCGCCTGCAGTGCCGGCCGGTGCGACGAATTCGTCGGATTCCAGAGAACCGCCAGCCGAGCGAGCGAAGGAACCGCCTCCTTGAGCAGTTCCACATGCTTGGCGCTCATCTCGGATATCATCCGGGTCGTCCCCGTCAGGTTCGCGCCCGGTTTGGCGAGGCTTGCCACCACTCCGCTCGCCAACGGATCGCCCATCGCCACGAAGACGATGGGAATCGTTTGCGTGGCGTGCTTTGCCGCCAGCGTTGCCTGAGGAGCGAGCGTTACGATGACGTCAACCTGAAGCCGGACGAGCTCGGCCGCCAACTCGGGGAGCTGATCGAGCTTCCCCTGGGCCCAGCGAAACTCAAAACCGATGTTTTGCCCCTCGACATAGCCGAAGTCCTTGAGACCCTGACGCATGAACTCGAATGTTGCCGGCGGGTTGGGCCACAGCACCCCGATGCGTGGATTTTTGGCCTGCTGCGCGCGCGCCGCAAGCGGCCATGCGGCTGCGCCGCCGAGCAGCGCGATGACGTCGCGCCGCTTGAGCTGAGCGCTCACTCGATCACCTCGTCGGCGCGGGCGAGCAGCTGCGGTGGCACGTCAAGGCCGAATGCCCTCGCAGTCTTCAGGTTGATGACGAGGCCGACTTTGGTGACCTGCTGTACCGGCAAATCGATCGGCTTCTCGCCATTGAGGACTCGGCCGGTATAGAGGCCGACCAGGCGGTACAATTCAGTGACGCTGCCTCCGTAGCTCATCAGGCCGCCCGCCGTCGCGAACTCGCGATATGGCGAAATCGTCGGCATTGCGTGGCGAGACGCCAGAGCGGCGAGCTCTGCGCTTTTCCCGGAAAAGAATGTATCCGCGGTGATCACGAGACCGCCTGCCCGCTGCTGCATCAATTCAGAGAAGACGCTATCGAGATCGGGTTCAGTGCTGGCTTGAAAGATGCGGATCGATTGCAGTCCGAGGGAATTAGCCGCCGCCTGTGCTTGTCTCAATTCGGCCTCGACGCTGGCCGGATTGTTGGTCGGATTGACGAGCACGGCCATGATGTTCGTCGCGCCGACCAGCTCGCGCATGACCTCGAGCCGCTTCGGCGTTATTTCGGTGTTCAAGGTCGTCACACCTGTGACATTGCCGCCTGGCCGGTTCAGACTGGCGACAAGCCCCAATTGGACGGGATCGCCTCCCGTCAGGAACACGATCGGAATTGTCGTGGTCGCCGCCTTTGCGGCAACCGCGGCAAGACTGGCGCTTCCAGCGGTGATCACGCTCACCCGGCGGCGAACCAATTCGGCCGCGAGCGCCGTCAGACGCTCGTATTCGTTTCCGGCCCATCGGTATTCGACGGCCACGTTCTGGCCCTCGACGTAGCCGGACTGTTTGAGGCCGTCATGAAAGGCGGCCAAGAGGGATTGGGCGAACGCGTCGGACGACGCGTAGGTGCTGAGGAACCCGATCACCGGCATTGCCGGCTGCGGGCGCGCCGCGAGCGGCCACGCCGCCGCACCGCCGAGCAGCGTCAGGAACGCGCGTCGTCTGAGGTCGAGCATGGGCCCCTCCCGGAACCCGCTGGGCCAGCTTACCGCAGGCTGAGCTTGCCGCGGAAGCGTCAGCAAGTCCTTGGGATAGCCCTGAATCGTTCTGAATCGGCCGATCAGGCGTGCGGCGCCGTCA
>JBPYFJ010000121.1:0-61487 GCA_051985675.1 Xanthobacteraceae bacterium
AACGACACCCTCGGCCATCCGATCGGCGACGCGCTGTTGCGCGCGGTCGCGCAACGGCTGCGCTCGGTGGTCGGCGCCGACGACACGATCGCGCGGCTCGGCGGCGACGAGTTCGCCATTCTGCAGGGGGGGTCGAGCCCCTATGCGGCGGAAGTGCTCGCCGGGCGCGTGGTCGACGTGCTGGCGAGCCCGATCGTGGTCGAGGGCCACGAGATCAACACCGGCCTGAGCGTCGGCATCGCGCTCGCGCCGAACGACGGTACCGCGGCCGATCATCTGATGAAGTGCGCCGACCTCGCGCTCTACCGCGCCAAGGCCGAGGGCCGCGGGCTGTTCCGCTTCTTCGAGCCGGAGATGGATGCGCGCATCCAGCGCCGCCGCGCGCTCGAGGTGGATCTGCGCCGCGCGCTCACCTCGGGCGAGTTCCACCTCGTGTATCAGCCGCTGCTCAACCTCGCCACCAACGCGCTCACCGGCATGTAGGCGCTGCTGCGCTGGAATCATCCCGAGCGCCACGCGGTGCTGCCGGCGGAGTTCATTCCGGTGGCCGAGGAGACCGGGCTCATCGTCCCGCTCGGCGAGTGGGTGCTGCGCCGCGCCTGCGCCGAGGCGGCGCAATGGCCGGACGCGATCCGCGTCGCCGTAAACCTTTCGCCGGTGCAGTTCCGCAACCGCGGCCTCGTTTCCATGGTGACCCAGGCGCTCGCCGCCGCCGGGCTTCCCGCGACCCGTCTCGAGATCGAGATCACCGAGGCGGCGATCCTGCAGAAGGACGAGATGACCGTCGCCATGCTGCATCAGCTGCGCGCGCTCGGCGTGCGCATCTCCATGGACGACTTCGGCACCGGCTATTCGTCGCTGAGCTACCTGCGCAGCTTCCCGTTCGACAAGATCAAGATCGACCGCTCGTTCATCGCCGACATCGAGCGCAACGGCGACAGCGAGGCGATCATCCGCGCCATCGCCGAACTGGGCGCCAGTCTCGGCATCGCCACCACGGCGGAAGGCATCGAGACGCAGGAGCAGCTTGAGCTGGTGCGCCGCGCCGGTTGCACCGAGGTGCAGGGCTATCTGCTCAGCAGGCCGCGCGCGGCCGCCGAGGTGCTCGACCTGATCGTGGGATTCGCGCGGAAGGCCGCCGCGGCGTAATTCGGCCCCGTGCAACAAACAACAGCGTCATGCTGAGGAGGACGCGCGCTCTTGCGCGCGGCCGTCTCGAAGCATGGAAGCAAACACCGTCTTTGTTTCCATCCTTCGAGACATGCGCGCGACTTCGTCGCGCGCATTCCTCAGGATGACGTCAGCGTTTGTTGCACGAGTAAATTACCGCCAGCTACTCCGCCGCCTCCACGACGCTGCCGCCGTCGCCCGCGTCGATGAAGCCGCCGGACTGGCGCCGCCACAGCGCGGCGTAGTGGCCGCCGCGGCGCAACAATTCGTCATGGCTGCCCTGTTCGACGATGCGGCCGCGGTCGAGCACGACCAGCCGGTCCATCTGGGCGATGGTCGACAGACGATGGGCGATGGCGATCACCGTGCGCCCGGCCATCAGCGTGCCGAGGCTCGCCTGGATTGCCGCCTCGACTTCGCTATCGAGCGCCGAGGTCGCCTCGTCGAGCACCAGGATCGGCGCGTTCTTGAGGATCACCCGCGCAATCGCGATGCGCTGGCGTTGGCCGCCGGACAGCTTGACGCCGCGCTCGCCGACATGGGCGTCATAGCCGCGCCGGCGTCGCCAATCCTCGAGTTCGAGAATGAACTCGTGCGCATGCGCGAGCTCGGCCGCCGCCATGATCTCGGCCTCGCCGGCGTCGAGCCGCCCGTAGCGGATGTTGTCGCGAATCGAGCGGTGCAGCAGCGAGGTATCCTGGGTCACCATCGAGATCTGCGCGCGAAGCGATTCCTGCGTGACGTGCGCTATGTCCTGGCCGTCGATCAGGATGCGGCCGTCTTCGAGGTCGAAGAAGCGCAGCAGCAGGTTGACGAGCGTCGACTTGCCGGCGCCGGAGCGCCCGATCAGGCCGATCTTCTCGCCCGGCGCGACCTTGAGGGTGAGGCCTTCGATCACCCCGGTCTCGCGGCCGTAACCGAAGCGCACGTCGTCGAAGAGAATCTCGCCGCGCGTGACGGAAAGCGCAGGCGCATCGGCGCGGTCGGCGAGCGTGATCGGCCGCGCGATCGTGAGCATGCCCTCCTGCACGACGCCGATGTTCTCGAAGATATCCGTCACCTGCCAGGCGACCCAGCCCGCGATGTTGACAATCTGCCAGGCGAGCGGCAGCGCCATCGCGACCGTACCGACGGTGACCTGGCCGCGCGTCCACAGGAACAATGCGAGGCCGCCGGTCCCGGTCACCAACAATGCGTTGAGCGTCGCGAGCGTGAAACCAAACAGTGTGTTGAGGCGGAGCGACAGGTAGAACTGGCGGGTATGCGAGTCGATCGCGTCGCGCACATAGGCGTCCTCGTCGCGCGCCCGGGCGAACAGCTTCACGGTCAGGATGTTGGTGTAGCTGTCGACGATCCGTCCCGTGAGCATGGAGCGGATCTCGGTCATGTCCTTGGAGCGATCGCGCATGCGCGGCACGAAGTAGCGCAGCATGATGCTGTAGCCGGCAAACCACAGCACCACCGGCAATGCGAGCCACGGGTCCGCGCGTGCGAGCAGGATCAGCGCCCCGGTGCCGTAGACCAGGATGTACCAGACGGCCGTCAGCAACGCGACCACGCTCTCCCGGATCGCCGGCCCGGTCTGCATGACGCGGGTTGCGATGCGGCCGGCGAAATCGTTCTGAAAGAACGACCACGACTGCCGCACGACGTGCCAGTGGCTCTGCCAGCGGATGCGGTTCGACACATTGGCGGCGATCGCCTGATTGGCGATCATCGCCTGCGTCGCCAGGGCAGTCGGGCGTGCGACCAGCAGCACGAACGCCATTGCCAGCAGCAGGGGCCAGAATTTTGCGAACAGCTGATCGGGCGGATTGGCGGTCAGCAGGGTCACGACGCGCCCGATGAACACCGGAATCATGGTGTCCAGGAGGGCGACCACGAAGCCGGCGGCGAACAGCGCGAGGAACAGCCGCCGGGCGTCGCGCGCATAATGCCAATAAAACCCGAGCAGGCTCGCCGGCGGTTCCGGCCGGTCCGGCGCTTGCGTGGGTTTCAGCAGCCGCTCGAAGAAAGCGAACATGTCAGACTCAATAACATAGTCGAAACGCGCGGACTGCGGCTCCGCGCGGCGACCCGATGGTTGTCGTGATTCCGAATCGGGTTAGCGGGCGTTCGTGACCGCACTGTGGCGCTGGAAGCCTTGGCCAGTCGCGGCGAAAACGCCACCGCAACGGCCGCAGCGAAGCCGTTGCGAGAAATGACCGCGCCACTATGCTAGCGACCGTTGATTGAGCGGGGGCCGACGATGTTCAAAATCGGGTCGATGGCCGCGTGGCGAGCCTGCGGTTGCGCGGCGATTCTGGCTACGGGTGCGCTCCTCGCGGCGCTGTCCGCGCGGGCCGGCGATGTCCGGCATCCGACGATCCCCAAGGACGCGTGGGGCACCTGGGCGCTCAACTCCGATTTCTGCGCCACCAACGACAAGTCCAACATCATCATCAAAGAGGGCGGCGGATCCGGTCCGCAGGAAAACTGCGCGGTCGAATACGTGGTCGAAACCGCTGGGTCGGGCGGACCGATCTACTCGGCGCATATGTGGTGCACCGACAAGACCGATCCTGCGAAGAAAGCCGACATGACGTTCCTGGTCATCCCGCGCGGCGACGTCATGCGGGTCGGCACCAACTTCGATGACCTCAAGACCTACAACCGGTGCCCGGCCACGAACTAGCGTACGTCAACACGCCGCACTTCCCCGACACTGACGACCGCTGTGCTCGGTAATCAAATCTCCAAGGGTCAGTGGCGCTCGTGGGCGATACGGTGTGCTTCAAGTATCCCGACGACGAGCTTGATTGCTACAAGCTCGAAGTCATCGGCAACACCGTCGCCATGACCGACTCCACCGGCGAAGGCACGCGTTACGAGATCCTCAAGGGAAATCCGGAATCGCTATAATCCAGCAATTCGAACAACCGCGCTGCGTCCTCCAAATCGCGTCAGCTGCTCTCGTGTTGATGCCGACATGCCAGGTGATGCCGTGTCGTATCACCGTCACATCGAGACGCATCGCGCGTCGGAGCCGGAAATGGCGAACGATCAGCAAGTCAGGCCCGAAGACGCTCGCAGATCACTGTACGAGGCGGGCGCGCAGTCGTGTAAATTCGGCGTCGGTGATGGTCCCCGCTTTTTTTAGCCGGTCAAGCTTTTCGATTTCATCTGCTGCGCTGAAGCCAATGGTTCGCCTGAGTTCATCGCGGGCTTGATCCGCCCGTTGTGCATTGCGCTCCGCCATGCCTTTACCCTGGAAGATCAAATATGCGAGCACGGCAATAAAAGGAAACACTACCCAACCTACTACCCAGCCTGCCTTACCCCACCCTGAAATATCATTGCGCCGAAACAGATCGGCAGCGACGGTGATAACTAGCCAGAACCAGAAAACAAAGATCGAGATTGCAAGGACATCGATCAGGAAGTTCCGAAAGGTGAAGCCTTCGTTGAGAAAGTACATTCGACCCTCCCTTGGTTTTCATGAGCCCAGATTGATGTCCTGGCCGAAGGCGAAGGTTAGCACATTGGCGCAGCGGCGTAGCCGCGCCGATCGAACAAGTTTCCGGAATTTGCTGAGTGAGGTCACCCTCCGCTTGCCGGCAATCACTTGGGGCGCCGACTGCGGGGACCTACCGACGGAAGCGAGAAGAACGCGATGCTGAATCAAGGCCGACGCTGGAGGAATTCGACAAGCCTGCGGGCATGCGGCGGCAGAGACTTCAAACTTCTGACGCAGATACTGAGATGGCGAACCGCCCACGCATCTGTCAGCCGGACCATCCGCAGGGACATAGATCGCTGCCAGCGCCGCGCGGTCGTTTCCGGTACCACTGCGATACCGATTCCACTTTCCACCATATGAGATATTAGATCGAAACTGCTGAGTCGCACCCGCACTTTCAATCGCTGCCCAGTACGCTGAGCTTGCTGGTTCACATACTCCTGTAGCGCGCTTCCGGCGCCAAGACCCACAAAGTCGTGCTCCAGAGCGAGGCCGAAGCTAACCTTGCGCTGGCGGCTGAGCACGTGTCCGCGTGGCACCACCAAGACGAGAAGGTTTTCCATGAACGGGAACGTCTCCAGTTCGGAGGCCGGGTCTACAGTGCCAGCAACGATGCCGATATCAGCACGCCCGGCAGCGATGGCTCGCACGATTTCCGGGCTAGGCCGTTCCTCTAGATCGACATCGACATTTGGATTTGCGGACAGGAATGCCGCCAACGCTGCGGGCAGATACTCCAACATGCCCACTGTGTTGGAGAGCAGTCGGACATGACCCCGAAGGCCCTTCGCGTAGCTGCTCAATTCTCCCCGCATTTGCTCCAGTTGTTGAATGACACTTTGCGCATGCTGAACGAGCACTGAGCCCACTGGCGTGAGTTCAACGCCCCTGCGCTTGCGTGTGAGCAGGGGCGCGCCGAGCGCCTCTTCCATGGCCCGGATGCGCTCGCTCGCGGACGCGAGCGTCATGTTTGAGCTCCGGGCGCCGTGCGTGATGCTTCCGGCTTCCGCAATATGCAAAAACAATCGTAAGTCGATCAGGTCGAACCTGTAAGCCATCTCGGTACCTTCGGAATGGCCTGAGGCAAGGTTAGCACGTTCCGCATTGTGCGCCCGCTCCCGCGCACACAGAGTAGGCCCTATCAAGCGGTACCAAGAGGTGAAGCCATGACCGGTGCAGTCGCCAAAACGATGGTCTCAGGAATCAGCACAGGCTTGATCATGGCATTTGCCGCGGCTCCCGGTCAGGCGCACGCAGCCGAACCGGGCGCCCTCATCGGAAACTGGAAACTCATATCCTGGCAGGTGATTGCCGATGACGGTGCGGCGCAGGATATCTTCGGCGCGAAACCGAAGGGTTACCTAGTCCTGACGCGCGAGGGGCGCAGCATCGTGGTGACAACAGCGGAGGATCGTATAGCTGGAATGGGCGATGCCGAGCGCGCAGCGCTTCACAAATCGATGTTGGCGTACAGCGGGAAGTATCGAATCGAAGGAAACGACTTCATCACGAAGGTTGACGTGTCTTGGAATGAGGATTGGAACGGAACCGAGCAAAGGCGTCATTTCAGGATCGAAGGCGATAAGCTTTTCATAGAATCGGCACCGGCGCCCAGCATCACTTTTCCGGGCCGAATGGATTTCCGAAGAATTGTTTGGGAGCGGGAAAGATAGAGCCAATGTGGCTAACGAAAATTACAGCAGCTAAGTCCGCTTTGGGTCATTAGCCGACATTGGGGCGGCACTTCCGAATGTCCGCTTTACCCCCGAAAGCGGACATCACCGAGCGTCGTCGGCACGTCCGCTAAGTGCCAATAACGGACTCATGCACCGCAACAATCATGTCATTCGATTAGTCGTCGGCGCGGGCGAGGAGCGCGGTCGGTACTTCAAGACCGAGTTTCTGGGCAGTCTTTAGATTGATCACCAACTGATATTTGGTTGGTGGCTGCACGGGCAAATCGGCCGGCTTCTCCCCTTTTAGGATGCGGTCCACGTAGGTGGTAGCGCGTCTGTGGAGGCCTCATGCCGGTTTTGGTTTAGGAGCGGTGGCCACGATACGAGCTTTTCTTAAAACACCTATTTCGGTTCCGCATTCGATCGCCCTACGCGCAATGTCATCAAGATGATCAAGCACGTCATTGCTGAGCTCGACGGAATGGCCCGTTGCGCCCAAGATCTCCTTGCGCAAGTCCTCAAAGCTTCTGCGCGCTTTGACATACGATTTCGCCATCCCTGCCCCTGTCAAGGGTGCTACAAATTCCAAATCGACGTCTAAATCACTTTTTGGTCCTTCATCACCTCGTGCTACGCTTCCAAAAATCACAACGCTCTTGACGCAATCGAAGCGATCCGCCCAGCGAGCTATTGTCTCCAGCGCGATCTCTTGCTTAGGATTCATTGCTCACCAACTGCGTCCCGCTGGGTCGCGATCCGGCATCCAGACTGTAGGCGTGCAAAACTAATCGCTCTGTCTTACGGGTTACGTCAAGCCGGCGCAGCGGGACCAAAGCTGAACTTCAGAACGATCCCGTCATGCAATAGCGCAATCCAGTGGGCCTGGGCCATGACCGCAACGGCGGCGCACTGCACTTTCCGGGCGTGATAAAAAGGTGCGATCCTCTTCCGGTTCGACCGCATCTCGAAGAGGCCTATAAAAACTAAGTGATCTCCAGTGCTGCTGTAAGTGAAAGGACAGCGACGACCGCATACCTCCTGACACCTCCGATAACCATACGAAGGTTGAACATTTCAGCCTGCTCCAGACGGTTATACGACTGTAGTGAATTCTAGCGTTTTGCTGGCAAATGTCTAAGCGGCGGACTAAATTTGGAAAAAACGCCAGGGCGGCAACCGCTCAATCTCGACTGCCTGCTGGCCTACCGTTGCCAAGGAGGAGCCCGTGATACCTGGACCTTTCGCCTATCATCGCCCGGCATCGCTCAGGGAAGCCGTCGCTTTGCTTGCAGAGCTTGGTGAAGAGGCCCGGCCGCTCGCCGGCGGACATAGCCTCGTTCCCATGATGAAGCTCCGACTTGCCACGCCGGCCCACCTCGTCGACCTGGTTGGCGTCAAGGAGCTCAAGGGCATCCGCGCAGAAGGCAACGACATCGTCATCGGGGCGATGACGACCCAACATGAGCTGATCGGCTCAGACCTGCTGGCGATGAAGATTCCGATCTTGCGCGAAACTTCGCTCGTGATCGCCGACCCCCAAGTGCGTTACGTCGGCACCCTCGGGGGCAACGTCGCCAACGGCGACCCCGGCAACGACATGCCGGCGGTGATGCTCTGCCTTGGGGCGAGCTATCAGGTCTCTGGCCGTGGTGGAGAGCGCCGCATCCCCGCACGCGAATTCTATCAGGGCGCATATTTCACCGCTCTCGAGCCCAGCGAAATCATCACCGCGGTTCGAATTCCAGTGCCGCCCTCCGGGCACGGCTCCGCCTACGAGAAGCTCAAACGCAAGGTCGGCGATTACGCGACGGCTGCGGCAGCGGTGGTCCTGACGGTGAGCAGCGGCAAGATTGGCACTTGCTCGATCGGTTTGACCAACGTGGCCGAGACCCCGCTTTGGGCTGAAGAGGCCGCTCGCATTGTCGTCGGGTCCGCGCTTGATGCGGCAAGCGTCAAGCGTGCCGTCAGCGCCGCTGAGGCCATCACCGCACCCGCGACCGACAATCGCGGACCGGCCCATTACCGCACCAAGATGGCGGGCGTCATGGTTGCCCGGGCGCTCGCACGCGCCAAGGACCGCGCCCGCGGCTGAATGTTCGGAGAACCCCACATGGCAAAATCTCAGATCTCAATGACCGTGAACGGCGAGGCGGTCGAAGCCCTGGTCGAGCCACGTACACTGCTCATCCACTTCCTGCGTGAACAGTTGAATCTGACCGGGCCGCATATCGGCTGCGACACTAGTCATTGCGGGGCGTGCACGGTGGACCTCGACGGCAAATCCGTGAAGTCCTGCACGATCTTCGCCGTTCAGGCGAGCGGCGCCGACGTTCGCACGGTCGAAGGCATGGCGGCTGCGGACGGCACCCTGCACGCACTGCAGGAAGGATTTCGCGAGATGCACGGATTGCAGTGTGGCTTCTGCACACCCGGAATGATCATGCGGGCATACCGGCTCCTGCAGGAGGTCAGCTCGCCGACCGAAGATGAGATCCGCCAGGGCATTGCAGGCAACCTGTGCCGCTGCACCGGCTACCAGAACATTGTTAAGGCCATTCAATACGCAGCCGCCAAGATAAGCGGTGTGCCTTTTCAGGAGGCCGCAGAATGAACGATCAAACACTCACCTCCGAACAGCGCGCCGAACGCCTGCAAGGCATGGGTTGCAAGCGAAAACGGGTCGAGGATATCCGCTTCGTGCAGGGTAAGGGCAATTACGTGGACGACGTGAAGCTGCCCGGCATGTTGTACGGCGATTTCAACCGTTCGCCCCATGCGCATGCCCGAATCAAGAAGATCGACACGTCAAAGGCGAAGGCCGTGCCTGGCGTGCTGGCCGTGCTCACCGCCGCCGATCTCAAGCCGCTGAGCCTGCACTACATGCCCACGCTTGCCGGCGACGTCGCGGCAGTTCTGGCCGAGGACAAGGTGCTTTATCAGAACCAGGAGGTCGCGTTCGTCATTGCAACCGACCGATATGTCGCCGCAGACGCCGCCGACCTGGTCGAGGTCGAATACGAAGGGCTGCCGGCGCTCGTCAATCCGTTCAAGGCGATGGCTCCCGACGCGCCGCTGCTGCGCGAAGACATCAAGGACAAGAAGGACGGCGCACACGGTCAGCGCAAACACTACAACCACATCTTCAATTGGCAGATCGGTGACAAAGAGGCGACCGACGCCGCGTTCCACAAGGCCGACGTGGCGATCAAGGAGCTGATCTCCTATCAGCGCGTCCACCCGTGTCCGCTCGAGACCTGCCAGTGCGTAGCATCGTTTGACAAGATCAAGGGCGAGTTGACGGTCTGGGGCACTTTTCAGGCGCCTCACGTCATCCGTACCGTTGCGTCACTGATATCCAAGATTCCCGAACACAAGATCCATGTGATAGCGCCCGATATCGGCGGCGGCTTCGGCAACAAGGTCGGGGCCTACCCCGGCTACATTTGCGCGATTGTGGCCTCGATCGTAACCGGGCATCCGGTGAAGTGGGTCGAGGATCGCATTGAAAATCTCTCGACCACCGCCTTCGCACGCGATTATCACATGACCGCGGAAATCGCCGCCACCAAGGACGGCAAAGTCACCGGGCTGCGCGTCTACACCATCGCTGACCACGGCGCGTTCGATGCCTGCGCCGATCCGAGCAAGTGGCCGGCGGGATTTTTCAATATCGTCACCGGCTCCTACGACTTTCCAACCGCGCACGTGAGCGTCGACGGCGTCTATTCCAACAAGGCACCCGGCGGTGTCGCATATCGGTGCTCGTTCCGTGTCACCGAGGCGGCCTATTGCATCGAGCGAGCCATGGACATCATGGCGCAAAAGCTTGGAATGGACCCGGCCGATTTTCGGATGAAGAATTTGATCCGTCGCGAGCAGTTCCCCTACACGTCGGCGCTCGGCTGGGAATATGATTCCGGCGACTATAACGTCGCCCTGCAGAAGGCGATGGATGCGGTCGGATACGCGCAGTTGCGGGCCGAACAGAAAGCCAAGCAGGAGGCATTCCGGCGAGGCGAAACCCGCGAGCTGATGGGCATCGGCGTCGCGTTCTTCACCGAGATCGTTGGCGCTGGGCCGTCGCGTAATTGCGATATCCTCGGAATCGCGATGTTCGATTCCGCCGAAATTCGCATTCATCCGACCGGCAGCGTCATCGCGCGCCTTGGCACCAAGTCGCAGGGACAGGGCCACGAAACCACTTACGCGCAGATCATCGCGACCGAGCTTGGACTCGTCGCGGACAACATCACGGTCGAAGAAGGCAACACAGATACCGCGCCCTACGGGCTCGGCACCTACGGCTCGCGGTCGACGCCGGTGTCAGGTGCCGCGACGGCCATGGCGGCGCGCAAGATCAAGGCCAAAGCACAGATGATCGCGGCGCATCTCCTCGAAGTCCATGACGATGACTTGGAGTGGGACGTCGATCGATTCCGCGTGAAAGGCAACCCCGAGCGCTTCAAGACCATGACCGAGCTCGCGTGGGCGGCCTACAACAAGGTACCGCCCGGCATGGAGCCGGGGCTCGAAGCCGTTAGCTACTATGATCCGCCCAACATGACCTATCCGTTCGGCGCCTATATCTGCGTCGTCGATGTGGATGTCGACACGGGCGTCACCAAGGTGCGGCGGTTCTATGCGCTTGACGATTGCGGCACGCGCATCAATCCAATGATCATCGAGGGCCAGATCCACGGTGGACTCACCGAGGCATTCGGCATCGCAATGGGCCAGGAAATCCATTACGACGACGACGGCAACGTGACGACCGCCTCATTCATGGATTACTTCCTGCCGACGGCGGTCGAGACGCCGAAATGGGAAACCGATTGGACCACCACGCCATCGCCGCACCATCCGATCGGTGCCAAAGGAGTTGGCGAAAGCCCGAACGTCGGTGGCGTCCCGTGTTTCGCCAATGCGGTGAACGACGCCTTCAAGTTCTTAGGGTCGTCACACATTGCGATGCCACACGATCACTGGCGCACTTGGGCGGTGGCTGAGAAATTGGGGCTGCATCAATAGGGGTGCGCCCTGCTGCGTGACCGCCGCACGATGACGTTGAGCCGCGACGAGATCTCCGACCGCCTCGCCACTGTCGGCTATGTGGCCGACCGCGATATCGCAACGGCCCTGTGGCTCATGGACTATCTCAAGCGGCCGCTGCTGCTCGAGGGCGAAGCCGGGGTCGGCAAGACCGAGGTCGCGAAGGCTCTTGCTGCCGTACACGACGCGGAGTTGATCCGCCTGCAATGCTACGAAGGGCTCGATCAGAACGCCGCGCTTTACGAGTGGAACTATCAGCGCCAGCTCCTCGCTATAAAGACGCGCGAAGGGATGGGAGAGGACGCGAGCGCGATCGAGGAGCACATCTTCTCCGAGCGCTACCTACTCGAACGGCCGCTGCTCGCGGCCATTCGCCGTTTGGATCCCCCGGTGTTGCTCATCGATGAGGTAGATCGTGCGGATGAGGAATTCGAGGCGTTCCTGCTTGAGCTGCTGTCGGATTTCCAGGTGAGCATACCCGAGCTTGGCACCGTCAAGGCGACCTCCATCCCGCGGGTCGTCCTGACATCGAATGGTACGCGGGAAATTTCCGACGCGTTGCGGCGACGCTGTCTCTATCACTACGTCGATTTTCCCGACGTCGATCGCGAGGCCAAGATCATCTTCATGCGAACGCCCAGAATCGACGCAGCGCTTGCGTCGCAGGTTGCGCGCATGGTCGCAGCGGTTCGCAAGGAGGACTTGCGCAAAGTACCAGGCGTAGCCGAGACGCTCGACTGGGCGGCTACGCTCGCCGGTCTCGACATTCATGACCTGCGGGCGGAACCTGAGGTTGTTTATGACACGATGATTTGCCTGCTCAAAAACCGCGAAGATCGCGCACGCCTGTCACGGGAGGTGAGCGACCGTATTCTCGGGAAAGTGGCGTGAGAGTTCGATGGCGACGACAGCGATCGAGCACGAGAGCATTGGCGGGTTGATGCGCCGGAAGCTCGCGGGATTTGTCCGGACATTGCGCGATCACGGCTTCAAGATTGGACTTGCGGAGACCCGTGACGGGCTCGCGATCTTGACCGTCCCTGCAGCCGGGCGGCCGGCGGCGTTGAAGGCTGCACTGCGGTCGCTGTTTTGCGCGACCCGTTCGGATTGGGAACGCTTCGACGAGATTTTTGATGCGTTCTGGCGGGGTCGCGGACGCCGCCATATGCGCGCGCTTGCAGGGACGCTCGCGGAAAATCATGCTCCGTTGCGACGTCTTGCCGACGCCGGTATGGATGAAACCTTGTCTGGCCTGCCCGACCACGTTCAACGCAACGTTGAGGGCGACGGTTACGGCCACAGCAACAACCGCGGCCGGCGGGAAGGCGCATCGCGCTTTGACAATCTGGCGAGCGTCGATCTGCGGCATATCGCCGATCCAGTGGATGTCGCGCAAGCCAACGCGCTCGCGGCTCGTCTTGCGCGGGTGATGCGCGCGCGACTCGTCCGCCGCGACCAGATCCGGCGGCGCGGACGCCGACTCGACCTGCGGCGCACCATTCACCGCAATGTCTCGCATGGCGGAACGCCGGTCGAGCTTGCGTGGCGACGTCGCAAGATCAAGCCGTTGCGCCTGGTCGTGTTGCTCGATGCGTCGGGCTCGATGAGTCTCTACACTTCGTTCTTTGTGCGCTTCCTGCACGGGGTCGTAGGCGCTTTCCACGAAGCGGAGGCATTCGTATTCCACATGCGGCTGGCACACGTGTCAGCCTCGTTGCGGGATCGCGACGTCGCGCGTGCCGTCGACCGGCTGTCCCTCATGGCGCAGGGCATCGGCGGCGGCACCCGCATCGGTGAGAGCCTAGCCACATTTAATCAATGGCACGCGCGCCGAGTGATCAATACGCGCACCGCAGTGATGATCGTTTCCGACGGCTACGACACCGGCGAGCCGGAACGGCTTGCGTCAGAGATGCGGCGTCTGCGGCGCCGGTGCCGCCGGATCATCTGGCTAAATCCGCTGATTGGCTGGTGGGATTACAGTCCTCGCGCGCGCGGCATGCAGGCGGCCCTGCCTTACGTCGACCTCTTCGCGCCGGCCCACAATCTCGAAAGTCTCGCCGCCCTCGAACCTTATCTGGCCAAGATATGACCAAGCATCCCGAAGCTGACATTCTCGCAACCATCTCGACGCGGAAAGCGAGCGGTGAGCCATTCGCGCTTGCAACCGTGGTTCGCACGGTCGCCGCCACAGCCGCCAAAGCAGGCGCGAAGGCGGTGATTTCAACGGACGGCACGATCTCGGCGGGGTGGATCGGCGGCGGGTGTGCGCGCGCTGCGGTGCTCAAGGCCGCACGCGACGCGCTCACCGATGGAATGTCGCGGTTAGTTTCGGTTTGGCCTGAAGACGTCCTTAAGGAGGAAGGTGTCGCGGCCGGCGACGAGCGGGCCGGCGTGCGCTTTGCTAAGAACATGTGCCCGAGCCAAGGTTCAATGGACATTTTCGTCGAGCCCGTGCTGCCGCAACCACAAGTGATTGTCTTCGGATCCAGTCCGGTTGCGGTAGCGGTCGCGGATTTCGCCAGACACAGCGGGTTTGCCGTTACGGTTTGTGCGCCCACAGCGGAGCAGCCTGCCTTCGAGGAAGCCGACCGGCGCATCGAAGACTACGCACTGCCAGTTCACGAGGCCGGTGCGCGCTTTGTCGTGGTGTCAACGCAAGGGCGCGGCGACGAGTCTGCTTTGCTGGCAGCGCTGGCGATTGACGCCGATTACGTGGCGTTCGTCGGGAGTCGCAAGAAAGCCGACGTTTTGAAATCAATCCTGTTGACGCGCGGCGTCGCACCCGAGCGGCTGGCAAGGTTGAAAGCACCGGCAGGCGTCGACCTTGGTGCAATTACTCCGGACGAGATCGCAATTTCCATAGTCGCGGAAATTGTCGCCGTGCGGCGCGGCAAGCAGTCGCGCGTTGCTGCGGCGACCTAAGGAATTTTGACTTCCGAGACGCCCAACCAAAAACTCGCGAAGGATGCGGCCGGGCAATCAGAGCCTCTGTATCGGGTCACCGATAAGGTTTGTCATGTCCGCTTTGGGTCATAAGCGGACATCGCAGCCAGTTTGCCCAATGTCCGCTTTACTCCCAAAAGCAGACATCACCGAGCGTCGCCAGCATGTCCGCTAAGTGCCACAACCGGACTCATGCACCGCAACATGCGGCTCGTGTGCATTTGCAAAGGGTTTACTCGATGACGTCGTCGGCGCGGGCGAGCAGCGATGGTGGGATAGTCAGGTCGAGCGCCTTTGCGGTCTTGAGGTTGATAACCAACTCGTACTTCGTAGGCTGCTCGACCGGTAAATCACTGGCCTTAGCTCCTCGCCCAATTCGATCGACAAGCTCCGCCACGCGTCGGTACATCCCGATGAAGCTAGGGCCATAGGACAACAGACCTCCCGCATCGACCCATTCACGGAAGACGAAGACGGATAGGACGTGATTGTGAAGCGCCAATTCGGCAAGGCGAGCGCGATCGCGAAAAAAGAATGGCGATGCCAGCGCGAATAGGTTCTTGCGATACTCCGGCGCCGCCTGGACCAGTGCACGATCGTAGTCGTATGGTTGCTCGCGTAATTCAACTCCGGCAAGTCGCAATCCCAGATTGGAGCTGACATCTTGCGCCGCGGACCATTGGTCGGCTGATATACGATCCCAGAAGACAGTTGCAGCCTGCATGTCCGGGAACGCATCTTTCACAAGCTGCAGGCGTTTCACCGTCAGCTCGACTTGCTGAAGGAACACGCCGGTCACGTTGTTGTTGGGCCTCGCGAGACTCTTCAGATAACCGCGGGCAAACGGATCATAGTCGGTGGCGAATATCACGATCGGCAACGTGGTTGTGACGGCGAGCGCCGACTTCAACGCAAGCTCCGTTCCTCCGGTGAAAAGAATGTCAACTTTGCGGGCAACGAGCTCCCGAAAACCCGACTCGTATCCGTCGGGGTTCGGGATTTGTATGAACTCAAAAGTAAAATTCTTGCCCTCCTGGTAGCCAAGCTCGCCTAGGCGCTGCTCGAAGGCGACGAAGAATGGCGCCGATCTCGGATTAATGGAAACCGTCCCTACGCGCAGCGTCTTGACTGCGCCCTAAGGTGGTCCGGCCAAGCACAGGGGGCTTGGGGGGATGGGAATGGCCGGACGCCGGATGAGGTTGATCCGCCAAGTAACGAGTGCGTTAGCGCGGCGCCTCTATGTGCCTAGGGCTCGCTTGGCCATCCGCTCTATTACTCGACAGTTCGTGTAGTTCGGTGGCGCGCTTCAACCACGCCTCGGCCATCGCCGACCAGCGATCCCGCATCTTCTGCTCGGTGGCCTGCTTGGCCATCGCGAGGCACGCCTCGTGGAGGCGGCGATATCTGTCTTGGCGCATGGGTAGCCCTCCCGCTCGGCTTCGGTCTGGGGCGCCGTCAGAGCGAAGGTTGCAAGTGATCTGGATCACGCTTAGCCGAACCTTAGGGGTCCAGCTACGTGAGAGGCGAGAGAGCCAAAGTAATAAGAATTATTTGAGCCTGGTAGGGCTTGGCTTAGCTAAGTGTCGGCGGTATTAGAAAGTTTCGGCGAAGAAATCGCGCATCAGCATATAAGATTTGCGGCAGAGTTTTTCGTCGTATCGTGTCGGTCCGGCGTTGGCGGTTGGGTCGCAAAAGGAATGGACGGCGTCGCCGAACATCATCACCTGCCAATCGACCTTGGCTTTAGTAAGTTCCTCCTCGAGCGCGTCCATCATCGGCTTCGGCGTGATTGGATCTGCAGAGCCATGGATTGCCAACACCCGTCCTTTGATGTTGCAAGGCGTCCCGGGGATGACCGGGTTGGGATTGGTTACGTGAAAAACGACGACAGCTTTGAAATCCTCCCCGGAGCGTGCCTGCTCAAGTGCAAAGCCGCCGCCGGCGCAATAGCCGATCGCCGCTTTTTTTGAGGCATCAACGAGCCCGAGTGCGTTCGCTTCTTCAAGCGTCGTGGCGTAAGCCTTGTGACCGCAGGCAGTAGTAAACGCGAGGTCGGCGTGCACGGCACGCATGCCCGCCGCCAGCTCCTGTGGCGTCTTGGGTTTGTCGCCGTAGCCTGAGCCGAACATGTCCGCCATCAGCACGACGTAATCCTTGCCGGCGACGGCGTGCGCTTGTCCGATCGTATCGGCGCAGACCCCTTTCCAGTCAGGCTGCATGAATACGGCCGGGCGCTTAGCCTTTACGCTTTCGTCATAGATGATCAAGCCTTCGAACTGCCGACCGCTCACTTGGTAAGATACTTTCTTCTGCACCATTGTGATCTCCGTCCCCGAGAGTGCCAATCGAGTATGCTTCCCTTTTCGATGTAAATGAGCAACGTCGTAGCCTGGTAGGGTGGGGCGGCCATTCGAGCGCCGGACTCTTCGCGGCGGCGACTGCGGGATCGATCGGCGTGCTGGCGTTATAGTCGAGGTATATGCGCTTCGCAGTCATCACACAGTAACCCTTGCCCGGCCACAGTTAAGGTTGTGCCCCGTCAGGTGGATGCCCTGCCGACGCGGCCTTCGACCGCAAGACCCTCGTCGTTCCATCGCTCCATCCCGCGGCGCAGGACATTGATCTGGGTAAAACCCGCAGCCTGTAGTATTTGCGCAGCCGCCGCTGAACGCTTGTCGGTCCGGCACACAAGGACGATCGGCTCTCGTTCAAACCCCGATATCTCTCTCAATCGATCACCAAGTTCGCCGACTGGAATATTTCGTGCCGTCGCAATATGGCCGAGCGGCCCAGTGAACTCGTCCATTCCCCGCACATCGATAATGGTGATCGGCTCGCCGCTGTTGAGCCGGTGCTTGAGGTCGCCAACCTCGATCCACGAGAACGAGCGCCGCAGGCGTCTGATCAACCGCGGCAGCAGCGCAATTCCCGCGATGAGACCAAGCGCAAGCAGGCCGTAGCGCACCGCATCTGTCTGGCCGGCGAACGCTTCACGCCCGGCATGGCCGAGCCACGTATAGGCGACTGCGCCGGGTGCCATGCACACAAGCGTGGCAAGGACATAATGGTGCAGTGGAATGCGCGTGAGCCCTAATGCGTAGTTCGTCACATTGAAGGGAAACAGCGGCACCAGACGCACGAAAGCAACGAAGCGCCAGCCCTCTGAATCGACGCCGTCGATCAAACGCTTGGCCAGACCGCCGGCCTTTCGTGCGACCCAGTCCCCCACGAGGTAGCGCGCGACCAGAAAGGCAAGCGCAGCGCCCAAGGTTGCGCCCGTGAGGTTCCATATGCTTCCCCAGAATGGCCCGAACAGGGCGCCGCCGGCGAACGCGAATATCGCGCCGGGAACAAACACGACGGTCGCAAGCGCAAACAGGAGCACGTAGGCGAGCGGCGCCCACAAACCAAGCGAGCCCAGCCAGGCGTCGAGTGTCGCCAGATTGATCTGGTCGCGATAGAGCGCGGCCGACGTCACGGCCGCCGCGAGGAGGAGCGCGAGCGCGAGTCGTGGCAACAAGCGCCGGAGGTTCATTGTTTTGCTTCACGGTATCCGAGGGGATAGCGGCCGGCATTGCCCCGGAACGGTTGCAGCAGCATCCGGTCAAGCCCGAGCTCGCGCGAATCTCGGAACTGTTCGATCCCAATGGTCATGTCTTCATGCCCGGCCGCGGGCTGCGCCCGGTAGGTGCCGAACAGCCGATCCCACCAAGGCAGGTTGAATCCGAAATTGCTGTTGGTCTCGCGCGACACAATCGAGTGGTGGACCCGGTGCATGTCCGGGGTCACCACAATCCAACGCAGCACGCTGTCGACCCAGATCGGGATACGCACGTTGGCGTGATTGAACATCGATGTGGCGTTGAGCAGGACTTCGAAGACCAGGACCGACAGCGCTGGAGCGCCCAGGGCGGCGATCACGGCAAACTTGATCAACATCGAAAGCAGAATTTCGATCGGATGGAAGCGGAGCCCGGTGCTCACGTCGAATTCAAGGTCGGCGTGATGCATGCGATGCAACCGCCACAGCCCCGGGACGGCGTGAAAGAGCACGTGCTGGAGATAAATCGCGAGGTCGAGGATCACGACCGACGCCACCACGCCGACCCAGGCGGGGGAACCAATGACGTTGAACAGGCCGAATCCGCGCGCCTCGGCAAAGAGCGCGAGACCGATCGCCGTAGTCGGCAACAGGATGCGAACCAGCAGCGTGTTCACCACCACCACGGCGAGATTATTGGACCATCGCCAACCTCGGCCGATGGATTGCGGCCGCCGCGGCTCGACCACTTCCCAGATTGCCATCGCGATGAAGATCCCGGCAAACGAGCCAAGGCGGACGTAAGGTTCGAAATCAAAGACGGTGGTGCGCATCGCTTCGCGCTTGACCGCCGGGTTGAACCGGCTAATATTCAATTGTTCAGTTGAATGATTGACCTTTGACCCGACCATGTCAAGCCGCAGTCCAAAGCTCGCTCTTTTCGACCACTTCGCGGCCGTTGCTAAGTCGCTCGGGCACGCGCATCGCCTCGAGATTTTGGAGCAGCTCGCGCAAGGCGAGCGCAGCGTAGAAGTCGTCGCCGAGCGGGCCGGATTGTCGATCGCAAATGCGTCGCAGCACTTGCAGCACTTGCGGCGCGCCGGGGTCGTGGCCTCGCGGCGCGAGGGAAAGTTCACCTTCTATCGGCTCGCTGATGAAGCGGTGCTCGATGTTCTAGGCGGGTTGCGGCGCATCGCCGAGCGAAATATTGCCGAAGTCGACCGGGTGGTGCGAAGTTATTTTGCCAATCGGGACAGTTTGGAGCCGGTCTCTCGTGAAGAGCTCATGCAACGTGTTCGTGCCGGCGCCGTGACGGTTCTCGATGTGCGCCCGCCGGACGAGTTTGCGTTGGGGCATCTGCCGGGCGCAGTCAACATTCCATTGCGCGAGCTCGAGAAGCGATTTGCGGAACTCGATCGGTCGCGCGAGATCGTCGCTTACTGCCGCAGTCATTATTGCGTGTTGTCCTACGAGGCGGTTGCAAAACTTCGCGCGCGCGGGTACGAGGCGCGCCGACTAATAGAGGGTTTGCCCGAGTGGCGCGCAGCCGGGTTCTCCGTCGTTATCGGCAGCGCTTAGGACATTATGCAATCGGATTATCTGAGAGAGAGTATTGCGAAGCGCATAATAGAAGTCGCGGGTAGTGTAGCATCGGCAGCGTCAACAACCGACAGTCTCGCACTAAGCTCGCTTGTGCTAAGTTCGGGCTAACTCAGGAAGGCGCATGAAGATCATCTGACAAGATAGCAACGCACACCGGATGGGAAAACTCAAATGACAATGAGACCTGATCCCACGTTCCACGCTTCCCCGAAGCTTGCGATGGAGGCTCCGCCCGAGAGCTTTGCCTACACGCTGTTGCTGAGCCCGGATTTCTCAAAGCCCGACGCGCTAGCGGTGATCGACGTCAAGCGTGGCTCGCCCACCTTCAGCCAGGTCGTCAACACCTTGACGATGCCCAACACAGGCGACGAGTTTCACCATTTTGGTTGGAACGCATGCTCATCGGCGCTCTCTCCGCTTACCGGCCACGCCTTCATCGAACGGCGCTACCTGATCATCCCCGGGCTGCGCTCCTCGAGAATCTACATCGTGGACACGAAACCAGATCTTACCAAGCCGAAGGTCCACAAAATCATCGAGCCCGAGGAGGTGTTCAGGAAGACCGGTTATTCGCGGCCGCACACTGTCCATTGCGGGCCGGAAGGCATCTATATCAGCACACTTGGCGGCGGCAGAGACGGCACCAGTGGGCCGCCCGGCGTGTTTATCATGGATTGCGAGACGTTCGACATCCTCGGCCGCTGGGAGATCGATCGCGGACCGCAGACCCTGCATTACGATTTCTGGTGGAACCTGCCGCGCGATTACATGGTGACCAGCGAATGGGCGCTGCCGCCGCAGTTCGAGAATGGGATCGTTCCGGAAGACTTGCTCGCGAACAGATACGGCCATCGCATTCATTTCTGGGACCTGCGTGCGCGGCGCAATGTGCAGACGATCGATCTCGGCGCCAACCACCAGATGGCGCTCGAAGTGCGCCCGGCGCATGATCCCGTTCGCGAGTACGGGTTTCTTGGCGTCGTGGTCGACACGACGAACCTCGAAGGTTCGATTTGGACGTGGTGGCGAGCGGACGGCAAGTTCCACATCGAGAAGACCGCAACAATCCCACCCGAGCCGGCGTCCAAGGAGCAACTGCCGCCGCTCCTGCAGGGGTTTGGCGCCGTGCCGCCGCTGGTGACCGACATCGATCTCTCGATGGACGACCGGTTTCTGTACGTCGCTTGCTGGGGAACCGGCGAGATGCGTCAGTACGACGTCTCCGATCCGAGAAAGCCAAAGCTTGCGGGCTCGGTTCGTGTCGGCGGCATCGCCCGCCGCACGCCGCATCCGAACGGAAAGGCGTTTGCCGGCGGTCCGCAGATGGTCGAGATCAGCCGTGATGGCAAGCGCGTGTACTGGACCAACTCACTCTACTCGACGTGGGACAACCAGTTCTATCCCGACGGCGTGCCCGGTGTTGAGGTCATGGCGAACGCAACGCCTGGCGGCGGGCTCGAGCTCGCCAAGGACTATTGGGTGAGCTTCCCGGACGGTTATCGGGCGCATCAGATCAGGCTCGAAGGAGGCGACTGCTCGACCGACTCGTTCTGCTACCCGTCGGTTTGAATTTGACGCAAGTGCACTGGACCACAGCGGGCCTCTGGTTGGCTGTCGTCGTGAGTGGCCTCTACCATGGGGTCAATCCGGGGATGGGATGGCCGCTCGCGGTTTCGGCCGGGTTGATCGAAAGGAGTGAGCGCGCGCTCATTGCGGCGCTCTGGCC
This sequence comes from Xanthobacteraceae bacterium, assembly GCA_051985675.1. GTDB lineage: Bacteria > Pseudomonadota > Alphaproteobacteria > Rhizobiales > Xanthobacteraceae > JAFAXD01. Next base: position 21,210 of record JBPYFJ010000121.1, read on the forward strand.
GCTGACGCTCGGTCATCTGCTAGCGATATTTGTGGTGCTGCTTCCTTTCGTGCTGCTGGTCACGCTCTTCGCATGGCGGCAGCAGATTCAGATCGGCGCAAGCCTTTTGGTGATCGGGTTCGGCATCTTTCGGTTCGTCAACCGGCATCACCCGCGGGCGCTGGCGCGGATACCCCCAGCGCAATTGGGCCTTTGGTCCTTCGCGGTGGCGATTGCGCACGGCGCCGGATTGATGCTCGTTCCGATTTATCTGGGGCTCTGCGAGACCGCGGATCTCGTGCCCGGCCATGCGGCGGTGGGCGCGCTGATCAATGCCAGCCTGGGCATGGCGGTTCTGGTCTCTGTCGTCCACTCGGCCACCATGATCGCGGCCGGCGGCTTGTTGGCGTGGCTAGTTTACCGCTACCTAGGGCTCAAGTTTGTAACGCGGAGCTGGTTTAACCTGGACGCTACATGGGCCGTCAGTTTCGTATTGGTCGGGGCCTTGTCGCTTGTGATCTCTGTGACGAGCGTTGACTAACAGCGAGCAAAGGGCCCAGCGCTCGCATCCTTAGTTAATTGATGCGCATGTCCGCTTTGGGTCATTAGCGGACATTGCCGTTGCATTGTCGCATGTCCGCTTTACCCTCAAAAGCAGACATCACCAAGCGTCGTCGGCATTTACGCTTTGTGCCAAAAGCAGACATCGGTCCATTTATTCGATGACCTCGTCGGCGCGGGCCAGCAGTTGCGGTGGAATTTCGAGGGCGAGGGCCTTGGCGGTCTTGAGATTGATGACCAGCTCGAATTTTGTTGGTTGCCAAACTGGCATATCGGCAGGTTTTGCACCTTTAAGAATTTTACCAACGTAAACGCCAAATTGGCGGCTCATTTCCTGACTATTTCCGCCGTAGCTGCCTAGTCCACCGGCGACCGGAAACTCGCGAAGATCGGACACGACAGCAATCTTATCGATTGCAGCACGAGCGACCAAGCGTTCGCGATGGGAAAATAAGAATGCATCTGGCCAAACAAGCAGCACCTTCGCTTGGCTTTGCGAAAGTTTCTCAAAAGCAGCATCAATGTCAACTTCGCCCCGAACCGGAATTGGGACAAGCTGCTGATGAAGAATCTGTGCACTACGTTTTGCATCCGCTAGAAAGACATTACCGCTGGGGTTGTCAGGGTTAAAAAACACTCCAACAATGTCTGCGGTTGGGATCAGCTCATGTATAAGCTCCAAGTTCTTCGGTCCTAGCGTGCCATCGAAGAGCGCCACTCCAGTGATGTTACCGTTCGGCCTGTTTAGACTGTCGATCAGCCCAGCCACGACCGGATCGGCCGCAGTTAAAAACACGATTGGGGTCGTTCGCGTCGCGGCCTTGGCCGCTAATGCGGCGGCGATAGGCGGGGGTACGGCGATCACAGATACTCCCTTAGCAACTAGGTCGGAGGCAAGTTCTGGAAGTCGCTCGTAGCGATTTTCAGCCCAACGGTATTCAATTTTCAGATTTTGATTTTCGACATACCCGGCCAGTTTCAAACCTTCTTGGAATGCTGCTAAGTTAGTCCTCGCCCCATCTGCGGAGGTGCTCCCGAGATATCCGATCACCGGCACAGCTGGTTGTTGCGCTCGCGCGATCAGCGGCCACGCAGCCGCGCCGCCGAGCGCAGCTAGCAATTCCCGCCGTCGCATGCGGATTGCCATTTGACCCTCCCATGGGGGTCATACCCATCCAATGGAGAAGACGATATCACGCTTGGCGAAGCGGGATGAACAATGCTTTTGCGCTGCAAAACTCTTTAGTCGCCCATGTCCCAGATGGGTCAAAAGCGGAAAGGCTCGCCGTGAGCAGTTGAGGTCTGCTTATCGCTCGAAAGCGAACCTCGGTCTGCAGGTTAATGAGTGCACGCTCTTGACGTTCAATAGATCAGTTTGGCGGGATCGATCTGGCGGCTGAGCATGTTCTGCTTGCGCATCACGTCGATCCAGAACGCGACCTGTTGCGCAGTCACCTTGGTGTCGACCGCCGGCAGTATCAGACTTGCGATGGCGGCCGGCGGGAGCTTGAGCACCTTGCCGAGATCCTGGCGCGCCTTCTCCGGATTGGCGGCGATAAAGGCCGCGGCCTCGTCGATCGCGGCACGGAAGGCGCTGACCACCGCGGGGTTCTTGGTCGCATAGTCGCGGGTCGTGACGTACATCTGGTTCGGATTGCCTTCCGGAAAGATGCTCATCAGGTCGGCGAGCAGGACGCCGTCGCCGCGCGTCAGGATGCCGGTCGCGAACGGGTCGACGCTGACCACCGCATCGATTTGGCCAGACCGCAGCATGTCGCCGTGCACCGGAAACACCGCCTCGACGAAATTCACCGATTTCGGATCGATGCCCTGTTGCATCAGCCAGTGGCGCGTCATCACGTGAAGGACCGCGTTGAGGCCGGGGGCTCCGAATTTCTTGCCCACGAGGTCCTTGGCCTCTTTGTTTCCGCTGTCCTTGCGCACGATGATCTGCAACGGCGTGTGTTTGGAATTGTCGGCGACGCCGGCGATGATCACCAGGTCAAGGCCGCCATCGATCGACTGCAGGAATGTCGTCGGCGTCGGGATTCCGATCTGCAACGAACCCGACACCAGCGCAGGCGGGATCGAAGGATTGATCGTGATCAACGTGTAGGTCGCATCGAGCCCGTGCTTTTGAAAAATCCCCTCGACGTCGGCCACCATGGCGGTCGCCGGTCCGGTATTCGGCGTGCCGCCGATGGTGATCTTCTGCTGTGCCGGTGCGCCACCACCCGTTGCTGCGAGCGTGATGAGCGCGGCGATCACCGTCAACGCAAGACGCATATAGATCCTCCCGTCGGGAAGCCGCGCCGCGTTGATAAAGCGGCATCGGCTCCCGTGTCGGGTCGATCTTAGATCATGACATGCGAAGCGCGCATCCCATATTGCGGGCTGCGAAGCTTTGGCTGGTGCGGCCGCCAGTCGGGGCGGCGCGGCGGTGATCAGCTGTGCTTGATGAAGGTTCCATTGCGCAGCTCATTGACGGCCTGCTGCAGCTCGGCGTTGGTGTTCATGACGATTGGGCCGTACCAGGCGACCGGTTCCTCGATCGGGTTGCCGGACACGAGCAGAAAGCGGATCCCCTCATCGCCCGCCTGCACCGTCACGTCGTCACCGCTGCCGAAAACGACCAGCGACCGATTGCCGATCTTCTCGCGCACCAGGATTTCGCCATCGCCGCCTTCCTTCTCGGTCAGGACGCCGAACGGCTGCGAGGCGTCGCGAAATGTTCCCGAGCCTTCGAACACGTAGGCGAACGCGTGCCGCCCGGTCTCCACGGGCAGAGTTTTGCGCCGGCCCGGCGGAACAAAAATGTCGAGATAGCGCGGGTCGGCCGCGACGCCGTCGACCGGGCCACGCTTGCCCCAGAACTCGCCACAGATCACGCGGACGCGGGTGCCATCGTCGTCGGTGACCTCGGGGATGTCCTGCGACGGCACGTCCTGATAGCGCGGCGCCGTCATTTTTAGGGACGACGGCAGGTTGGCCCAGAGCTGGAACCCGTGCATGCGCCCGCGCGCGTCGCCCTGCGGCATTTCCTGATGCATGATGCCGCTGCCCGCCGTCATCCACTGCACATCGCCGGCGCCGAGCTTGCCCCGGTTGCCGAGGCTGTCGCCGTGCTCCACCGTCCCGGCCAGCACGTAGGTCACGGTTTCGATGCCGCGATGCGGATGCCACGGGAATCCGGCCCGGTAGTCTTCGGGCCTCTCATTGCGAAAATCGTCGAGCAGCAGAAACGGGTCGAATTCCTCGGTCGCGCCGAAGCCGAAGGCCCGGCGCAGCTTGACGCCCGCACCTTCGAGGGTCGGCGTGGACTGGACAACGCGCTTCACCGGCCGAATGGACATGAATGATCTGCCTTCGTTGGGGGATTGCGCCCACCCATGTGGGGATTGCACGACTGATCGTCCAGATGGGCGCGGGCGCCGACCGTTGAACCAGCCATGCCCCCCATGGTGAGATGCCGTCTTACCATCATGCGCGCGAGACGCGCCGGGGCGTTCAAGCCGTGAATTCCAAAACCGCGGTGCTGATTATTGGAGGCGGCCCTGTGGGCCTCGCGCTAGCGGTCGAACTCGGCTGGCGCGGTATTGCCTGCACGCTTGTCGAGCAGACCGACGGCGCGATCGCGACCCCGAAAATGAACGAAGTCAACGTTCGGACGATGGAATTCTGCCGGCGTTGGGGCATTGCCGATGCGGTGCAGAACTGTCCGTTTCCGGCCGACTATCCGGTCGACGTCGTGTTCGTGACCAACCTCGCGGGCTACGAACTTGGCCGCGTGCCGCGGCCGGCGCGCAACAGCGCCGAGCCGGAGCCGTTCAGTCCGGCGCGCTTTCAGGTCTGCTCGCAGATCTGGTTCGACCCGATCCTGCGGAATTTCGCGCGCTCGCTTCCGCCGGTTACGCTCCTTTACCGCCACCGCCTCGCGTCCTTCGAACAATCTGCGAGCGGCGTCGCGGCCAGCCTCGTCGATCTCGCGACCGGCGCCAACAAACGCATCGACGCCGACTACCTGGTCGGATGCGACGGCACCAACAGCACCGTGCGCGAGGCGCTCGGCATTGAGCTCCTCGGCGCCGGCACCATCGGCCATCCGGTGCACATGTTCTTTCGCACGCCGAACCTGCTCGAGCGCTTCGGGCGAGCACGCGGCACTTTCTTCTTTCCGGTCGACCGCGACGGCGTCTGGGGCAGCCTGCGCGTCATCGACCCGCTGAACGGCCTATGGCGGCTGATGGCCGATGACACCGATGGAACGGTGACGGCCCAAACGGTCGATCGCGAGTTCTATTTGCGCCGCGCGCTCGGCCGCGACCTCGACGTAGACTGGCTGGGCGTGAGCATCTGGCACCGTCGCAGCGTCGTGGCCGAACGCTATTCGCGTGGACGGGTGTTGCTGGCCGGGGATGCCGTGCACCAGCTCTCGCCCACCGGCGCGCTCGGGATGAATTCGGGAATCGGCGATGCGGTCGACCTCGGCTGGAAGCTCGCCGCCGTGATCGACGGCTGGGGCGGCCCGCACTTGCTTGCCTCCTACGACGCGGAGCGCCGTCCGGTCGGCGAGCGCAACGTCAAGATGGCGACCCGCTTCTACCACAGCGTCAACGAATTCGGCGACGTGCACGCCGCGATCGATGAGGACAGTCGCGAGGGCGAGACGCTGCGCCGGCAACTCGGCGAGCGCCTGGTGCGCGACGTCGGTCCCGAGTTCCGCACGATCGGATTGCAGATCGGCTATCGCTACGAGGATTCGCCGATTTGCGTGCCGGACGGAACGTCGGCGCCGCCGGATACGGCGGAGACCTACGTTCCGTCCGCGCGTCCGGGCGCGCGGGCACCGCACGCCTGGCTCAGTGACGGCCGCTCGATCCTCGATTTATTCGGCCGCGGATTTGTGCTGCTGCGGTTCGGGGATGCGCCGCCGTGCGCCGAGCTTAAAGCCGCCGCCGAACGCCGTGGCGTACCGCTGACGATAGCAACCGTGGACGATCAAGCGGCGGCGCGGCTCTATGAGCGCCGCCTCGTGCTCGTGCGTCCGGACGGACACGTGGCCTGGCGGTCCGACCTCGCGCCGCCGGATCCGGTGGGCCTGGTCGACAGGTTGCGCGGCGCCGCGTGACTGACTGGCGCAGCTCTGACGGCCTTGCGTACCCCGGACCGCGCGGCGCGCAGCGCCGTCGCGAGATCCGGGGTCCAGCGCTTAGTCGCCGCGGAGCGGCACTATACGGTCGCTCCGCGAAGTTTTTGCGCTGGATCCCGGATCTGCGCCCCGTCTTGCTTCGCTCGCCGGTGCTCGTCCGGGATACGCCGGTCAGTCTTGCGCGATACCCACCATGATACCGGCGGGCCGCCTCATGGATGCCTCTCCCGCTCAATCGGGCATCCATGGTGAAAATGGCGGTAAAAACTTCGTCTGTTCAATATGTTGCCATGGATGCCCGGAGTCGCTGATTCCGGGCATCCATGCTGGCATCCATGGGGTCAGCCACGCGGCCAGATTTCGTCCGCAATCTCGACCACGTGGCGCAGCTTGGCGCGCTGCTGCTCCTCAGTGAGCAGGTTGCCGCCGGTATGGCTCGCAAAGCCGCATTGCGGGCTCAGACACATCTGTTCGAGCGGCATGTATTTCGACGCCTCCTCGATCCGGCGTTTGATGCGATCCTTCGGTTCGAGCTCGCCGAACTTCGAGGTAATGACGCCGAGCACGATGCGCAGATCGCCCCTGGGCACGAACCGCAGCGGCGCAAAATCGCCCGAGCGCGCATCGTCGTATTCGAGAAAGAACCCGTCGACCTTGAGCTCGTTGAACATCGCCTCGGCGACCGGCTCATAGCCGCCCTCGGCGTGGCCGCGGCTGAGCGAATTGCCGCGGCAGAGATGCACGGTGATCTTCATGTCGCGCGGCCGGCCGGCGATCGCGCCGTTGATCAGGCGCGCATAGAGATGCGGCAACCGATCGGGGTCCTCGCCCAACCCTTTGACGCGATCGCGCAGTCGCGGATCGCACAGGTAGCCGAGGTTGGTATCGTCGAGCTGGACGTAGCGACAGCCGGCCGCCGCCAGATCCATGATCTCGGCGCGGTAGATGCCGATCAGATCGGCGAAGAAGCCCTCCATCTCGGGATAGGCCGTCTGATCGACACCACCGCGCCCGCCGCGAAAATGCAGCATGCTGGGCGAGGGGATCGTCACCTTCGGAGTTCGCGTGGTGATGCCCTCCAGGAACTGGAACGCCGTGCGGGTGATGCCGCCGCGCGGCCATTGCAGCTTGGACACCACCTTCGGGGTCGGCGGTTGCCAGTCGCGCACGATACCGCCGACCGGCGCATCCTCCTGCTGCAGGCGAGGCGGTGGCGGCGCCTGGGTCACGCCCCCGATCGCGCACAGAAAGTCCGACGACCAGGATTGCCGGCGAAAATCGCCGTCGGTGATCGCGCGTAAGCCGACCTCTTCCTGCATCTTGACCGCGGTCCTGATCAGCCGGTCTTCGATCTCGGAGAGCGCCTGCGCCGAAATCTCGCCCCTGGCACGGCGCTCGCGCGCCGCCTTCAACTCCGGCGGCCGCAACAGGCTGCCGACATGGTCCGCCCGGAACGGTGCGTGCTCGGTCATTGTGGCTGCGATCATCGTGTCCTCCTCGCCCCATAGCCGCCTCTCAGGGCGGCGTAATCCAGCGCGAGATGATGAAAATCAGAAGCCCGACCAACCCGCCGACGAGGGTGCCGTTGATGCGGATGTACTGCAGGTCCTTGCCGACCTGCAGTTCGAGCCGATCCACCAAAGTCGCGGTGTCCCAATTGTTCACCACCTGGGTGACGTAGGCGCCGATCTCGGCGCGGCGCGGCAGCAGCAGCCGCAGCACGACAAGGCGAATGCGCCGGTTGAGCTTGGCGCGTCGCACCGGGTCCTGCTCGAGCCAGGTGCCTAGGCCGCGCAGACCTACGTCGAAGGCATCGGCGATCATCTTGCTGCGCGCTGGGATCTCGGAGCGAAGGCCGGTTTCTATTTCAGTCCATAGCTGCCGTCCCTGCTCGCCGAATAGTGGGTTCGCGAGCAGGTCTGCCTTGATGGCCTCGCCGGCCGCCCACATTTGCGGGTCGTGCGCGAGATCATCGATCAGCTTTTCGACCGCGTGTTGCAGTTCGACACGCCAGGGATGGGCGGGATCGCGAAACTCCTGCAGCGTACTCAGCATTCCGTTCATCACCCGCTCGGCGATGATGCGATCGACCCACGCCGGCACCCACCGGTAGGAATGCTCGGCGACCTTCTGGCCGATCACGTTTTTGTTGCGCGCGAGCGAGAGTTCGGCAAGGACGATCGCGCGGTCGAGCGCCTGCTCGGCGGCACCGCCCGCCCATAGCACGGCCAGAATTTTCGAGGCCGCCGGCGCGGCCGGAACCGACTCGATTCCATAGCGGGCGAGCTTACCGAGGAGCTCACCGGCAGCCGGCCCGGGCAGCGCCTGCAGAATTTTGGGCAGGACCCGGTTGACGTTGTCCACGATTTGGCCGCGGATGACCGGATCGTTGAGCCATTGGGCAAGCCGGCCGAGGATATCGACCTGGACGAGCCGCTCATGCGCTACCCTGACGTCCAGAAAGTTGTTGGTGATGAAACGGCCGAGCGCGGGCCCGATGCGCTCCCGGTTGCGCGGAATGATGGCGGTGTGCGGGATCGGAATGCCGAGCGGATGGCGGAACAGGGCGACGACCGCGAACCAGTCGGCGCAGGCGCCGACCATGCCGGCTTCCGCGAACGCTCGCACGTAAGGCAGCCACGGCCAGTCGAGGCTGGTGAGCGTGGTCGCGACGAATACAACGATCATCAGTACCAGCAGCGAGGTCGCGACGATGCGCATGCGCCGCAGGTCGGCGCGGCGCACATCCGCGTCGCGGGGGGGCGAGGGCGCGCTGCGCCGTGTCATCACCGGGATTGCACTCCTCGCCGCGGCCCGAAACCGGCACACCAATGGCGCAGGTCGATGTCGCATTCAATGCTGCGACCTCCTGTGTCGGCGGTCGTCCGGCTCGCAGAATTGAGGGTGGCGGCGTGACGCGCGAAGCGTTGCGAAAACATCTCGGTCAAAGGCTTCCGCTCAAAGAAGCTTAACGGGATGCCGCAATTCATAGGGTGTGCCAAAATTTACCCCGGCTGTGTCTTTCCCAACACAGTGGGGCAGGGAACCCTCGCTTCTCTGCATTTGTCCCGTCGAAATGCGACTGATAAGCACACCCCGCGCCCCCTTGGTTGCGGCGCCGGCGTAATTACCTACCGCACGCGCGCGGCGCGAGGCGCGCCTGAGACCGCGCGCCGGTGTGCCGTCCATATTTGCGACCAAAATGGGGCTCTTGGTGTGGTCATTGATCGATGGGGGGCGTGTCGGGCTGGCTGGCCGCGGGGGCGGCGCGCCCGAGGTTCATAATCTTGCTTGTCTCCGGTCGTGTCATTGGGGGTGCGATGACACTTGTCCAAGAGCGGAAGGCTAGGTCTGTGCTCGCGGCGGTCCTGCGGCTGGCGAAATATGTCGCCACGCTGATCGTCCTCGGTACCGCCTACTTTGTGCTGGCGCGGGCCGGCCTCATGCTGGCGTCCGTTCACCCGAGCGCGACGCCGATCTGGCCGGCCACCGGCTTGGCGATCGGTTGCATGCTGGTGTTGGGGCTGCGGGTCTGGCCGGCGGTGTTACTGGGAGCGTTCGCCGCCAACGCCACCAACGAGCTTGCCAATCTCACGCCGACCAATCTGCTGCTCACGTCCTCCGCCATCGCGGTCGGCAACACGCTCGAGGCGCTGATCAGCGCTGGCCTCCTCAACCTGTGGGCCAACGGTCGCCGGGCCTTCGAAACCCCGGGCGGCGTCGCAAAGTTTGCGCTGGTCGCACTCCTGCCGGGAACGATGCTCAGCGCGACCATCGGGTCGGGCAGCCTCGCGCTCACCGGCGCGGCGGACTGGGCGAACGCACCGGCCATCTGGTTCACCTGGTGGCTCGGCGACGTCGCCAGTGCCCTGGTTGTGACGCCGGTGGTGGTGCTGTGGGCGACCGAAAAGTTCCGGCCGTTCCGCTTCACCCAATTCGTACGGTCGCTGGTCGCATTGGCGGGCGCGAGCCTCGTTGGCCTCGTCGGCTTCAGCCCGCTGATCATGCAGACGGTGCAGCGGACGTCGCTCGGATTCCTCGCGGTCTTGCCGCTGGTGTGGGCGGCGCTCTGGTGCGGCCCGCGCGACACCGCGACGGTTGTCCTCACGCTCGCGGGCTTTGCCATATGGGGCGTGATCGAGGGCGGTGGTCCATTCGTCGCCGCAAGTCTCAACGACTCGTTCCTGCTGATGATCGCGCTCGTGATCGCGGTCGCGATACCGAGCCTGGCGCTGAGTGCCGATATTTCCATGCGCCAGCGGGTCGAAGCGCGGCTACGGCAGCGCGAGCAGGATCTGCGCGCCATCTTCACCCAGGCCGTCGTCGGCATCACCCAGATCGACACGACCGGACGCTTCCAGCTCATCAACGAGCGCTTCTGTGAAATCGTGCAACGCTCGGCCGCCGATCTGTTCGCGCTCAGCATTCAGAACCTCATTCATCGCGAAGACCTGCCGCGGGTGCTCGAGCTTCTTTCGCATGCGGTTCGCACCGGCGAGGGGTTCGTGATCGAGAGCCGTTACGTGCGCCCCGATGGATCGTCGGTCTGGGTGAGGAACAATGTCTCGGCGATCCTCGACCCGTCAGGAGCGGTGCGCCAGCTCGTGGCGGTCGCGGAGGACGTCACGGCGCGCCGGCAGGCGGAGGAAAGCTTGCGCCGCGCGCGCGACGACCTCGAGCGCATCGTGCACGAGCGCACCGCCGCGCTCAAACAGGCCAACGATGTGCTCAACGCCGAGATCGAGCAGCGCAAGCACGTCGAAGCCGCGCTGGTGCGCGATTTCGCCGAGCGCCGGCGGGCGCAGGACGCGCTCACCGAAAGCGAGCGGCGCTTCCGCCTGTTCATTCAGGGCGTCACCGACTACGCGATCTTCATGCTCGATCCCGAGGGCTATATCACCAACTGGAACTCGGGCGCGCAGCGCATCCACCGTTATGCGGCGGGCGAAATCGTCGGGCAGCATTTCGGTTGCTTCTACACCGACGAGGAGCAGCAGCGCGGCGAGCCCGCGCGAGCCCTCCATGTCGCCGCCTACGAAGGCAAGCATGTCGCCGAAGGCTGGCGCGTACGGCGCGACGAGAGCGTATTTTGGGCGAGCATCGTGATCGAGGCGATCCGCGACGAGGCGAGCACGCTGGTCGGCTACGCCGTGATCACGCGCGACATCACCGAACGGCGCGAGGCCCAGGAAGCGCTGGCGCGCGCCCAGGAGCAACTTGCGCAATCGCAGAAAATGGAGGCGCTCGGCCAGCTGACCGGCAGCATCGCGCACGACTTCAACAATCTGCTGATGATCGTGAGCGGCCACGCCCAATTGCTCAAGCGCCGGCTGACCGAGCCCCGGCACCTGCAGGCGGTGGAGGCCGTGCATGCCGCGGCGAGCCGCGGCGAAAGTCTGACCCGTCAATTGCTGGCGTTTTCGCGCCGGCAGCCGCTCTCGCCGGTGGTGGTCGATCTGCGCGACCGGGTCGAGGCGGTTCACGAAATGCTGGTGGGATCGCTGCGCGGCAACATCGAGCTCAAGCGCGACATCCCGGCCGACGTCTGGCCGGTGGAGATCGACATTGCCGAGCTTGAGCTCGCGCTGGTCAATATCGCGGTCAACGCCCGCGACGCCATGCCGGGCGGGGGCGCCATCACGGTGTCGGCGCGCAACGTGAGCTTGAAGAAGAGCGACGGGGTTGATCAGCTCGAGGGCGATTTCGTCGCGCTCTCGGTCGCCGATAGCGGAGTGGGGATCGCCCCCGACGTGCTGCCGCGGATTTTCGAACCGTTTTTCACCACCAAGGCGCTCGGCAAGGGTACCGGGCTCGGATTGTCACAGGTCTATGGCTTCTCGCATCAGTCGGGTGGCACGGTCGTTGCGACCAGCGCAGTTGGCAGCGGCACGACCATCACGCTCTATCTGCCGCGCAGCCACGCCAAGCTGACCCGCGTGCTCGAGGCGCCTCCGATGCAGCCGTCGGCGCCCGCGCAGGGCACGGTGCTGGTCGTCGACGACAACACCGAGGTGGCGGATGTCACCGCCTCGCTGATCGAACAGCTCGGCTATCGGACCGCGCGCGCCGAGAACGCCCGCGACGCGCTCAACCAGCTGCAGCGCAGCAATCGAATCAGTTTGGTTCTGAGCGACATCGTGATGCCCGGCGGCATGAACGGGATGGCCTTGGCGCAAGAAATCGCCAAGCGTTATCCGCACATTCCGGTGCTGCTCAGCAGCGGCTACAGCGACATGGTGCAGGCGGCCGAGACCCGCTTCGTGATCCTGCGCAAGCCGTTCCAGTTGCCGGCGCTGGAGAAGTCGATCCGCGAAGCGCTCGAGCGCAACGCCGCGTCGCCCGACGACAGCGGCCGGGTGCTGCCGTTCCCGCAAGAGCGCGGCGCCCCGCGGGCCTAACTAGCCTTGGACGTTGGCGGCCTTGGCTCTGATCCGCGCCGCCAGCAATTTCGGCACCGGATCATCGGCACGCTCCGCGCCGAGTTCATCGAGCGCCGCCGCCGCCTGTAACGGATCGCGCTCCGCGAGCGCGAATGCCGCGCGGTAGCGCTCGCGCCATTGCGCCGGCGCCTCAGGCGGCCACGGCTCGAACACGGCGAGCGGCTCATCGCGGCCGCGCACCATGATCGTCCCGAGCGGCCGCAGCAACTCCGGATCGCAGCGCGCCGCGGCCGCCGGCCCGACACAGATCGAAGAGCCGAGCTCCTTGTTGGCCGCTTCCAGGCGGGAGGCGGCGTTCACCGCATCGCCGTAGGCCGTGTAATCGAGCTTGGAGCGCAGGCCGACGTCGCCGACGATCGCCTTGCCGGTTTCGATTCCGATGCGCGTGCGCCCGAACCGCAGGGCGGCGGGGCCCGCCGCTTGGCGGTACGACGCGGTCCAGGACCGCAGCGCCATCGCGCAGGCGACCGCCTGGCGCGGATGGTCCGCAAGATCGATGGGCGCGTTGAACAGCGCATGCACCGCGTCGCCGACGATCTTGTCCACCATCCCGCCGTGCTCGACGATCAGACCCGCAATGCCCTCGAAATAGTGGTCGAGCACGTCGACCAGCGCCTCGGCGTCGGCCCGGTGGGTCAACGCGGTGAACCCTTCCACGTCAGTGAACAGCGAGGTTACCTCGCGCCGCTCGCCGGTGAGCTTGATGAGCGTCGGATGCTCCACGATGCGCCGGACCACGGCCGGGGCAAGGTGCTGCTCGAAGCGCTGGCGGACCAGCGCTTCGCGCCGCTGGGTCACCGCGAAGGATGTGATCGACGCGACCGCGAACACCACCACCCCGGCCAGCGACGGCGTCAGCGGATCAATCAGCCGATCGCCCACGATCGAGCTCGTCACCGCGCCCGCCCAGGTGACCGCGATGATGAGCGCGAGCCCAATCGTGCCGAACACCGGTGGCAGAACCACGCTTGCCGCGAGTGCCAGCGCGCCCAGCAGGAATACCAGCAGCGTTTGCGCCGCGGGGGCGTGTCCAATCGGGCGCGGAAATCGCCCGTCGCGGATTTGTTCGACGGCGTTCGCCTGGATCTGAACCGAGGGCGTGAGCGGATCGCCCACGGTCTCGCGCAACCCGCCGAGCTCGGGCGCCGATCCGCCCAGGAGCACGATCGCGCCGGCAAGCTGGTCAGCGGTTGCCCGTCCCTGCAACACGTCGAGTGCCGAGACGGTTCGCGCAGCGCTCGCCGACGGCGAGGCCGGCACCAGGCGCAGCAGCCCGCGGGAATTGAGGGGAATCTGCAGGTCTGCGGTCGCGAGTTGCAGCGGGTCGGCTTGCAACAGGTAAGCCGAACCGCCGCGCGCCACCCGGAGCGACTCGACCGCCAGGCCCGGGAGGATGTTGCCCCCGACCCGAACCAGGAGCGGCGCATAACGCACGACGCCGTCGCTGTTGGCTGGCAGCGACAAGGCACCAAGCCCGCTCGCGCGTCCAGTCAGCAGCGACGGTGGCGCGGCAGCGCCCCTGGCGGACCACAATTGATCGAGACGGGGCGCGCTGCGGGTAATGATCGGCACCTGCGGCGGCGTGCCGGACCGTTCTGGATCAAGCACGAACCCCAACACCAGCGGGACCGCGCGTCCGGCCTGCGCCAGTTGTTGGTCGCCCTCGGTCGTCTGCTCGGCGAGCGCGTTCGATTCGGAACGTGCGGCGGGCCGCGTCGCCGGTTGGCTGACCGCGCCGCTCGATCGCGGATCGCGGTCGGCAAATAAGATGTCGACCGCCATGGCCGCAGGCTTGTGCGCGGCGATGGCATCGATCAGTTGCGCAACGCTCGCCCGCGGCCAGGGCCAAGGCCCGATCGCTTGCAGCGTGCGGCGATCGATGTCGACGACGACAACCGGCGGACCCGCGCGGCCGGTGTTCGTTGGCCGCAGCGCGTGGTCGGCCGCGAGCACCTGATCGAAGCCGACTTCGCGTAGCGCAGCGCGCCAGTCGCTGGGCATCAGGAATTCGGCAATCGTCAATGCCACGACTGCGGCGGCACCGATCAGGAGCGGAACTCTTGTGGCGCTGAAAAGCTTGAGCATCGCCAGCTCATTCGGCCGCGCGAGCGGCTGCGCCCCGACTAGTGCCGCCGATTTGAAGTTCCTGCACCATGCGCCGCGACCTCATTCAGGAACTTCAAATCGAAAAGCGACACTAGAATTATATGGTTGCAAGTGCCCCTTTTGTTTCCGAAGTGCGTGTCAGGGGGTGCTGCGATGTATGACGCACTTCGGAAACGGGGCACTTGTCACATCTCGACACTCGCCATCGCGGCACGGATGCGCGGCTCGCCCCACGGTGCCGGCGGCGTCGGCGCCGCGCCAGGCTGCGCAATGTTGGTTCCTTGGCCGGCTCCCACGATCACTTGGGTTCCGGCCCCCGAAACCGCGACGCTGCCGCGCGCCACGAACACGCCAAACACATTATTGCTCGGCCCGGCGAAGAAGCGCGTGCCGCGCACCGCGATCAAACCGAAGGAGCTGTGAAACTGCATGTCGGTCGGCGGGCTGTCCTCCGGCCGGTCGAACAGAATCGGCCCCGACTGCAGCGTGATCTCGCCCCCGACGTTCAGCAGAAACTTATCGATGGTGAGGCGTGCGGACGGTCCGAGCTTGAGCGTGGTCATGGTGCCGAGATGCAGCACGAGCCGAGAATCCGGGCCGGTCCCGACGACGTCGGTGAGATAGAGCGGGGCCGCGCGCTCGAGCGCCCGCCGTTTGTCGCGCGAATCGGCGAAGGCTTCGCCTTTGATATCCTCGACGGAGCCGACCGGTTGCGGCGTCTGGGCATTGGTGATGGTCGGGGCGAGGAATGCTGTGCCAATGGCTGCCCCCAGCAGCCGCCGGCGGTCGAGCGACGTGTCTCCGGTCTGCCGCACCATCGTGGCCTCCTCGGTTGCTTCGGCGCGATCGCCGACATAGTGGCGCAACCCGCCCATCAATATAGCGGACATGCGCGCCGCGGATGGTAGATCCATACAGGAGCCGGGGCGCCGGATCGAGGCGGCGTCAGACCTCCTTTGCCATCTCGCGCAACTTGAACTTTTGAATTTTTCCAGTCGACGTTTTGGGGATCTCGGCAAACACAACGTGGCGCGGCACCTTGAACCTGGCGAGGTGCTGACGGCACCAGTCGATCAGCTCCTCCGCGGTAGCGCGCTCGCCGTTGCGCAGCTCGACGAATGCGCACGGCGTCTCGCCCCATTTCTCGTCGGGCTTGGCGACGACCGCGGCGGCTGCCACCGCGGGATGCTTGTAGAGCGCATCTTCGACCTCGATCGAGGAGATGTTCTCACCCCCCGAGATGATGATGTCCTTGGAGCGATCCTTGAGCTGCACGTAGCCGTCCGGGTGGGTGACACCGAGATCGCCGGAGTGAAACCAGCCGCCCTTGAACGCTTTGTCGGTCGCGGCCTTGTTCTTGAGGTAGCCCTTCATCACCACGTTACCGCGAAACATCACTTCGCCGAGCGTCGCGCCGTCGCGCGGCACCGGCTTCATGGTGTCCGGATCGAGCACGTCGAGCGCGTCCAGCACCGGATAACGCACGCCCTGGCGGGCCTTGCGTGCCGCCTGTTCAGGGCCGGCGAGCTTGTCCCAATGGAGGTGCCATTCGTTGACGACCGCTGGACCGTAGACCTCGGTCAAGCCGTAGACGTGAGTGACATTGAAGCCGGCGGCCTGCATGGCGGCCAACACTGCCTCGGGTGGCGGTGCCGCCGCGGTGATGAACTCGACCCGGTGCGGCAACGGCTTCTTCTCGGCCGCCTGCGCGGCCAGCAACGTCGACATCACGATCGGCGCGCCGCAGAGATGGGTCACCTTGTAGGACGCAATCGCGTCGTAGATCGGCGCGGCCCGCACCTGGCGCAGGCACACATGGGTTCCGGCCACCACCGAGAGCGTCCACGGAAAGCACCAGCCGTTGCAGTGGAACATCGGCAGCGTCCACAGATAGACCGGATGCTTGCCCATGGCGCAGGTCAGCACGTTGCCGAGCGCGAGCAGATACGCGCCGCGATGATGATAGACCACGCCCTTGGGGTCGCCGGTCGTGCCGGACGTGTAGTTGAGCGAAATTGCGTCCCATTCGTTCTTCGGCAACGCCCAGGCGAACTCGGGGTCGGCCCCGTGGAGAAATTGTTCGTACTCGATCGCGCCAATCTGCTCGCCCTCGCCGGTAAAGACCGGATCGTCGCAATCGATCACGAACGGTTTCACCTTCGAGCGTGCGAGCGCCGCCTTGATGACATGCGCGAACTCGCGGTCGACGATCAACGCCTTGGCCTGCGCGTGATCGAGCATGAAGGCGATGGCCGCGGCGTCGAGCCGGGTGTTGAGGGCGTTGAGCACCGCGCCGGTCATCGGAACCCCGTAGTGAGCCTCCAGCATGGCCGGGACGTTGGGCAGCATCGCCGAGACCGTGTCGCCGCGTGCAATGCCATGCCGGGCAAGCGCCGACGCCAGCGCCCGCGCGCGGGCATAGAACGTCGCGTAGCTCGTGCGGTGGCCGCCGTGAATGATGGCCGTGTGATCGGGGAAGACCGCGGCCGCGCGCTCAAGCAGGCTCAGCGGGGTCAGCGGCTGATAATTCGCCGCCCGTCGGTTGAGGTTGGTATCGTAGGGCGATTTCGCCATGGCTAGTGCCGCCGATTTGCCGATTCGGCGTAGCGAAACCCCGCGCTATGATCAATCGGGTTTTTCTGTGCGCACGGCCGGCTTGACCGGCGCCGGCAAGGCAATCCCCTCGTCCGCCAGCACGGCGCGCAGCCGGTCGGGATAGTCGCTGATCAGGCCGTCGACCCCAAGATCGATCAGCCGTGCCATGTCGGCGGGCTCGTTGACGGTCCAGGGGACCACGCGAATGCCGGCGGCTTTTGCATCGGCCATGACCTCCGCGCTCACGTTGCGATAATAGGGCGACCACAATTGACATCCGGCAGCCGCCACCAGCCTCGGGGTCGAGCCGCCGAAATCGTCGATGTCGAGGCCGGCGGTCCAGAGCGACGCCCCGGGCCGGCCGCGTTCGAGCGTGTCGTCCTGCGGCGTTTCCACGGTGAGACATGAGCGCTCGATCTCCGGCGCGATGCGGGCGAGCGCCATTAGGATGCGCCAGTCGAACGATTGCACCGTGACCCGCGTCGCCATCCCGTTGTCGCGCACGACCGCGGCGACCGCCGCGGCGAAGTCCTCGGGGTCCGGCGTCTCGGCGCCCGAGGTCGGCGTCAGCTTGGTTTCGATGTTGAAGCGAACGTCGTTCGCGCCCATGCGCGCCGTCAGGGCAAACACCTCGCGCAGCGCCGGGATGCGGGCGCCGTCGACCGGACGCTGGAGCGGAAACGCCGCCGCGTAGGCGGTGCCCGGCTTGAGCCGGCCGACGTCGTATTGCTTGAGCTCCGCAAGCGTGAGCGACCGGATCGCCGGGCCTGGGCCCGCGAGGAATAGCCCGTCGGGACCGCGCGTGTGATCGGGGTTGAGCACGCGGTCGTGGCTGACCACGACCACGCCGTCCTTGCTGACGCCGAGATCGAGCTCGAGCGTCGTGACGCCAATCTTCAATGCGGTGGCGAACGCCTCGAGCGTGTTTTCGGGCGCAAGCCCGCGCGCGCCTCGATGGCCCTGCAAGTCGAATGCGTCCGCCGACGAGAGGCGCATCAGGAAAACCGCTGCCAATGCCAGGGCCCGCATCCTGCGAGTGTGCTGGTCCCTCTTGTCAAGCGCATGACACCGCTAGGTCCGATGCGTCAGGTCGTAACCGGCGTGGATGATCAGCGCCGACGAAATGATGAACATCAACACATAGGCGATACGAAAGAACAGCTCGCTCGGCATGACGCGCACGAGCCAGAGGCCGAGAAAATTCGCGGCGACCGCGAGCGGCATCAGCACCAGCGAGGCTGCGAGCGTGCGTGCGGAGAACTGGCCGAGACCGAAATAGGGTACCACCTTGATCCAGTTGACGGCCGCGAAAAAGATCATGCTGGTGCCGACGAAGGTGAGCTTTGGGAGCTTCTGAGGCAGCAGGTGGACCTGAAGTGGTGGGGAACCCGCCTGCACGAGGGTCGATGTGAACCCGGACAGCCCGCCCCAGAATACGCCCCCGAGCACCGTCGGCCTGCTCGCCTCGCGCGGTTTCATGCGCAGCCAGCGGTTCAGCACGAACGAGACCCCGATCGTACCGACTGCGAGCCGCAGGACCGCGTCCGAGACGTGCGCTGCCAATATCCACGCGGCTGCGACGCCGATCAGCGCGCCCGGCAACGTGACCTCGAGGTTTCGCCGGCTCCAGGTGTGGCGATAATTCCATACCGAGATTGCATCCTGCACCAGCAGGATCGGGAGGAGGATGGCTGCCGCCTGTAGGGGCGGCATCGACAGCGCCATCAGCGGGGCTGCGGCCATGCCGATGCCGGAGAAGCCGCCCTTGGCGAGACCGAGAAACGTTACCGCCGGAACAGCCAGGAGGAAGAACCAGGGATCGGTGATCACGGATTGCCGGAGAGCGGGAGCGTCGCTGAGGTTTGTGGTGCGCAGCCGCGCCGCGCCGGGTTGAGCAATATCAATGTCTTTGTATGTCCGGCGCGATGGATGATGGTCAAGCGCATGAATTGGGCGGCATGGCACGCTTGCATTGCCGGTGCACGGGCTCAAAATGCGGATCGGGTCAGGGAGGAGCGCGCCATGGATGCGCCGGTGAAGAGCCGCTACCACGAAGTCTATGCTCGGGCGCAACGCGATCCGGCGGGCTTCTGGGCCGAGGCCGCGAGCGAGATCGACTGGTTCGAGCCCGCCCGCAAGGTGTTTGACCCCACGGCCGGAGTTTATGGGCGCTGGTTCGTGGGCGGCGTCTGCAACACCTGCTTCAACGCCGTCGATCGCCACGTGGCGGGCGGGCGCGCCGGCCAGACTGCGATCATCTACGATTCCCCGGTCACCAACACGAAGCGCAAGTTCAGCTACGCCGAACTGCTGGCCGAAGTGAAAACGTTGGCGGCGATCCTGATCGATCTCGGGGTTCGCAAGGGCGACCGCGTTGTCATCTACATGCCGATGGTGCCCGAGGCGATGTTCGCCATGCTGGCCTGTGCGCGCATCGGCGCCGTGCACTCGGTGGTGTTCGGCGGGTTTGCCGCCAAGGAGCTCGCGACCCGTATCGACGACGCCAAGCCGAAACTGATCCTGTCAGCAAGTTGCGGCATCGAGCCCGGCCGCGTCGTCAACTACAAGCCGCTGCTCGATCAGGCGATCGCGCTCGCACAATCCAAACCGACGGCGTGTTTGATTCTGCAGCGACCGCAGTCGCCGGCGCCGCTGATTGCCGGCCGCGATGTCGACTGGGCGACGCTGCGCGCCGATGCGATCGCCGCCAACAAGACCGCCGACTTCGTTCCGGTACTGGCGACCGACCCGCTTTACATTCTCTACACCTCCGGCACGACGGGGATTCCGAAGGGGGTGGTGCGCGACAACGGCGGCCACATGGTCGCGCTCAAATGGTCGATGTCGAACCTATACGGCATCGCACCGGGCGACGTGTACTGGTCCGGCTCCGACGTCGGCTGGGTCGTCGGGCACAGTTACATCGTCTACGCGCCGCTGCTGCACGGCTGCACCACCATCCTCTACGAAGGCAAGCCGGTCGGCACGCCCGACGCCGGGGCATTCTGGCGGGTAATTTCAGAGCACGGCGCCGTCTCGTTGTTCACAGCGCCGACGGCCTTCCGCGCGATCAAGAAGGAAGATCCGCAGGGCAAGCTGATCTCGCGCTACGATCTCTCGAAGTTCCGCACGCTGTTTCTGGCCGGTGAGCGCGCCGATCCCGACACCGTGCAATGGGCCGAGAACGTGCTGAAGGTCCCGGTGATCGATCACTGGTGGCAGACCGAGACCGGCTGGTGCATCGCCGGCAACCCGGTCGGCCTCGGCGCGTTGCCGGTCAAATACGGCTCTGCCACGGTGCCGATGCCCGGCTATCAGGTCGACGTGGTGGACGAAGCCTGCCGGCCAGTTGCCGCCAACAAGATCGGGTCGATCGTGATCAAGCTGCCGTTGCCGCCCGCCAACCTGCCGACGCTCTGGCAGCAGGACGAGCGCTTCAAGGAGAGCTATCTCGCGGAGTTCCCCGGCTACTACAAGACCGCCGATGCCGGCTTCAAGGACGCGGACGGATATGTCTACGTGATGAGCCGCACCGACGACATCATCAACGTCGCGGGACATCGGCTCTCGACCGGCGGCATGGAGGAGGTGCTGGCCTCGCACAAGGACGTGGCCGAGTGCGCGGTGATCGGCGTGAAGGACGAGCTCAAGGGCGAGGTGCCGTGCGGATTCATTGTGCTCAAGGCCGGGGTCGATCGCTCGCCCGCCGAGATCGAGAACGAGATCGTGGCGCTGGTGCGCGAGAAGATCGGACCGGTCGCGGCGTTCAAGCTGGCGCTCACCGTCGCGCGGTTGCCGAAGACGCGCTCGGGCAAGATCCTGCGCGGCACCATGAAGAAGATCGCCGACGGCGATGCCTGGACCATGCCGGCGACCATCGACGATCCGGCGATCCTGGATGAGATCGGCGGCGCCCTGAAAGGGAAAGGTGTCGGCGTCGGTTGAAGGTGCCGCTCCGGGGCATGCCGATACCGCAAGCGGGCGCGTTGCGACTGCGAGCGCCTGGCTGCGTTCACGCAAACATCGTCTTAGTATTGTGAACTTGCGAGAACGAGGCGGAAGCCCGAGCAGGAGAAGGCGCCATGAAGCACAGCACCGATCGTATCTTGACGACGCACGCCGGCAGCATTCCCCGGGGCGAACCGCTCGGGTCCATGCTGATCGATCAGGAGCAAGGCAAGCCGGTCGACCGCGCCAAGATCGCCGAACTCACCGATGCGCGCGTCGCGCATGTGCTCCAGAAGCAGGCCGACGTCGGCATCGACAGCGCCAACGACGGCGAGCAGGGCCGTGTTGGTTTCCAGACCTACATCCCGCAACGCATGGACGGCTTTGGCGGCGTCTCGAAGCGGCCCTACGGCAAGGAGTTCATCGAGTTTCCTCAGTTCACGCAGCGCATGCTGGCGCGCATTCCCAAGACCGGCAAAGTTTTCGATGCCCCCGAGGCGATCGGCGAGCTGAAATATCGCGACACGGCGGCGATCGACGCGGAGATCGCCCGCTACAAGCGCTTGTCCGCCCCGATGGCGTCGCACTTTCGCGAATTCTTCATGAATGCGCCGTCGCCTGGGATCGTCGCGACAACGATGCTGAACGCATACTACAAATCACATCAGGACTATCTGGACGCAATCGCCCGCGAATTGCACGTCGAATACAAGAAAGTCGTTGATGCCGGATTTGTGCTGCAGATCGACGCGCCCGACCTCGCGATGGAACGCGTCCTGCTCTACCAGGATATGTCGGACGCCCAGTTTGCAAAACTGGTCGAGCAGCACGTCGCGGCGTTGAACCGGGCGCTGCAGGGCCTGCCGCCGGACCGGGTGCGGCTGCACGTGTGCTGGGGCAATTGGGAGGGCCCGCATAAATACGATGTGGCGATGGAGGTGATCCTGCCGGCGCTCTACCAGGCAAATGTCGGCGCGCTCGGTCTCGAGTTTGCAAATCCGCGCCGCCAACACGAGACCGCGGCGTTGAAAAAGCACAAGCTGCCTGCCCACATGCTGATGATCGCCGGGGTGATCGATTCCAAGAGCAACTTCATCGAACATCCGGAAGTGGTCGCGCAGCGGATCGAAGCGGTGGTCGCGGCCGTCGGCGACCGCGAGCGGGTGATGGCCGGCGTCGACTGCGGCTTTGGCACGTTCGTCGGTTGGGAATGGGTGACCGAGGACGTGGTTTGGGACAAGCTGAAGACGCTGCGGGCCGGGGCCGATATCGCGTCGGCGCGACTGTGGGGCAGGCAGCGGGCCGCGTAGTGCCCCGATTCCGAAGTTCGCCACACCTTGCAGCACGCTCGACGCGAACTTCGGAACCGAAAGGACACTGGCAGATCTATAATTCTAGTGCGTCCAGGATTGGAGTCGCGTCTAGGCTGGGGCGTGTACTCATTAACGCCCGACGTGCGTTTTCGGGGGTGGAGGCGGACATCCGGAAGTGCGTCGGCAATGTCCGCTAATGACCCAAAGCGAACACCGCGAGCGGGCGCTCGACTGGCGTCATCAAGGTTTAGGTGAGACGCGCCCTTTAATGTTCGCCTTGCCGACCTTCACGCCGCCGGCGGCCTGGTATTGCTCCGGTAGGGCGACTTGCGGGCGAACGACGGTGTTCGAAATCTTGCGCGCATTAGCTCTCACGCAAGCCGGATGCCAAACGGCGGGCGCCGCTCCCATCGCGATGTAACACTCACAACACAAGTCGTTTTGCTTGCCGACCGAATGCGTGGCGGCGCGAAGCTTGCAGCTTGAGCAAATAACCATCGCACCATCGATCAGGAAACGACTCACCCGATAGATCATGACTCACGAAATCCTCGACCCACCCATAGGAAAGCTACCCGAAACGCGGCGGTCTATCGCCCCATGGTGCAGTGCCCGCCGGATCATCCTTCTGGCGGGAGGATGACGCAAAACAGCAAGCCCTTATGGTGGCCTATTTGCTCTGGAGCACACACGTGGGCGCCAGCATCGGGTGCGATCACGCTATTGATCTTGTCAGCGGGGACTGGGATCCATTGGCCGTCCACTTGACTTCGTAACCGCCGTTGACCCTGCGACTCCGGGTTGGACGACAATCCGAATCGTTGCAGCACGGCCCCCCACCGTCATTTCGTTTGAGCTTTGCGTAAAAGTCTCGATGCCATATGGCGTGGCCGGCCGCGTAGTGTCCGTCTTGTGCCAGCGCAAACGAAGACAGAGATATTGAGAGCGCGACTCCGAGGGATACCATGATCATTCGCCGTGTCATGGCGTTGCCAGCGCGTAATACGGCCACCCGGCTGTACGCGAGCCGGTTGCGCCAGGGTTCCACTCGTGAAATCATGTGATTTCACGCGTACTCAAGCTAATGAAATTGAAAGGTGCGTGCTCGTGAAATTGCGTGAAAAAACCTGAAATTCATCGCGGCTCTTGGTATGCAGACGTCTCCGGACGAGACTGGCCATCGGGTTTATGCGTTCGAAGGCTTCACCCTTAATGCCACGAGCCGGAGCCTGAAAGCCGACAATTGCGATCTTGAGTTACGGCCTAAAAGCTTCGATGTCCTCTGTTGTCTTGTCGAGCACGCCGGCCAGCTTGTTCCCAAGGATGAAATTCTCCGCAAGGTCTGGTCGGGCATTCATGTAACCGACGAATCGCTCGCCCGTTGCGTGAGTGACATCAGACGGTCGCTCGATGATCGTGAGCAACGCATTGTCAAGACCGTGCCAGGGCGCGGTTATCTGCTCGCGGTACCGGTTTCTCGTGTCCCGGATGCCCAAACTGCCTCAAACGCGCGCCCACAACAAGAAACGGCCGCGTTGGCATTGCCGGATCGACCGTCGATCGCAGTGCTGCCGTTCAACAACATGAGTGACGATGCGAGCCAGGCGTTCTTCAGCGACGGGATTACCGAGGACATCACCTCCGCCCTTTGCAGGCTCAAGGGGTTCTTTGTGATCGCCCGCAACACCGCATTCACCTACAAGGATCGCCCGAAGGACATTAGGATTATCGGCCGCGAGCTCGGCGTCCGGTACGTCCTCGAAGGCAGTGTGCGGAAGGCCGGCGGCAAGATCCGGGTGGCGGCGCAGCTTCTGGAAGCCGAAACGGGCAACCATCTTTGGGCCGAACATTATGACCGCGACCTCCGAGACATTTTCGCCATTCAGGATGAGATCACCGCAAGCATCGTCGGTCGCATCGGCCCGGAACTGCTAGCTGCCGAGTATGCGCGGATGAACCGCAGAGCGCCGCACAATCTCGACGCTTGGGAGTGCGTCGTGCGTGCGCTGTTCCACTCATCTCAGCAATCCGAACAGGAAAGCCGAAATGCGCTGGATCTGCTCGACCGAGCACTCGCGAGCGATCCGAGTTATGCGCAGGCGCTGGGCATAAAGGCCTGGATCTTGGTGTTTCGTGCGTTTCAGGGGTGGGAGGATATGGGACGCGCTTTAGGGCAGGCTATCCCGTTGATCGCGCAGGCTATGGCCTTGGACAACGAGGAGCTCTGGCCCCACCTTGCCCAGGGAATGGTTTCCTTTGCGACGCGCGACAACGATCTCGCGGTAGCGACGCTGACGCGCGCGCTCGCAATCAGTCCCAATTCCGTCAACGCCCACGGACTCCTCGGCATTGCACATGCATTCGGCGGTCGTTCGGCAGAAGCCGTCGCCTGCATCGACCATGCGGTGCGGCTCAGTCCGCGCGACACATTTCTCTCTGACTTCGAGCTTTACTACGCATTCGCTCACTTCCAGGGCGCTCGTTACGAACTCGCGCTGCAGTTTGCCCAGCAGGCGCATCGTATGCGGCCGGGCCATCCGTATCCGCTGTTGCTCGGGGCGGCTTGCGCTGGGCAATTGGGCCAGATGGACGTCGGCGCGGCTCTTCTTGCCAAGCTCCGCGGCGTTGTCCCGGGCCTGTCCGCGTCATGGGTCGAATCCACGTCACCCTATGTTTTCGTGCAGGACCGCGCGCGCCTGGTTGACGGTCTCGCGCGCGCTGGCCTGCGCTAGGGCCGCGCACGCAGACGCGCGATGTCCGCTTTTGGCACAAAGCGGACATTACTGTCGCGTCGGCAAATGTCCTCTTTTGAGGGAAAATCAAACTTTCAGAAAGCTGAGATGAACGGGCCAACTTTATGAGTGCAAGCCCTAGTGCCCCTTTGAACCCGAAGTTGGCACTCAGACTCGCGGCACGGTGCGCGCGAACTTCCGGTTCGGAGCACTAGCCGTCTATCAGTGATAGCCGATGTCGGCGCGCACCTTGCCGCGGAACACCCAGTAGGACCAGCCAGTGTAGAGCAGGATCACGGGCAACAGGACCAGCGTGCCGATCAGCAGGAAGGCCTGGGTGCTCGGCGACGACGCGGCCTCATGCAGTGTGAAGTGCCCCGGCACGATCATCGGCCACAGGCTGATGGCAATGCCGAGATAAGACATGACGAACAGGCCCAGTGACCCAATGAACGGCCCGTATTCCGATTCATTGTTGAGCGATCGCCACACGTACCAGACCAGCGCAAGGGTGATGAGCGGAACGGGTGCCAGAAACGCGATGTTGGGCCAGGAAAACCAACGCGCCGCAATGTGCGGATCGGCATAGGGCGTCCACAGGCTGACCGCGGCGATGGCGAGCGCGGTCAGGACCAGGCACCACCGACCGAACGCCCTGGCCCGGTCTTGCAGCACGCCTTCGGTTTTGATCACCAGCCAACCCGCGCCGAGCAAAGCATAGCCGAACATCAGCGCGACGCCCGTGAAAACGGAAAACGCGGTGAAACACTCCCATGAGCTTCCGACGAACGCCCGCCCTTCCACGTGGTAGCCCTGGATGAACGAACCCAGGATCACGCCTTGTGCGAACGCGGCAAGGCCCGAGCCCGCGGCAAATCCGTAGTCCCAGAACGTACGATGTTCGGCATCGCGATAGCGAAATTCGAATGCCAGGCCGCGAAAGATCAATGCGAGCAGCATCAGCAGGATCGGGAAATAAGCTGCCGGAATGATGATCGCGAACGCGACCGGAAACGCAGCCAGCAACCCGACGCCGCCGAGGATGAGCCAGGTCTCGTTGCCGTCCCAGATCGGCGCGATCGAGTTCATGAGCAAGTCGCGGCTGCGGCGATCGGGCGCGAAGATGTAGAGCATGCCGACCCCGAGGTCGAAGCCGTCGAGCGCGACGTACAAGAAGACGCCGACGGCGAGGATCGTGGTCCAGATCGGTACGAGATCGAGCGCGGGCATCATCCTGCCCTTTCCGGGGTGCCGGGTGCCAAGGCGGCGTCAATCGGCGCGTGCGGGTGCCCGCTGACGATGGGCGCCACCTCCTCCTCTCCGGTTGGTCCGCGCCAGACCAGCCGCAACATGACGCCGAGCCCGACCGGATAGACCACGAGATAGACCACGACATACAACAGGAGGGAGACGAGGACGTCCGGACCGGTCAGCGACGGCGAGACCGAGTCGGCCGTTCGCATCAAGCCGTAGATCGTCCAGGGTTGGCGGCCGACTTCCGTCGTGGTCCAGCCGGCGATCACGGCGATGAATCCAAAGCAGGTCGAGAGCTGACAGAGCCGCAGATACCACCTGCTCTCATCAAGCCGGCCGCGTGCGAGCAGCACCAAGCCGATGACGACGACCGCCAGCATCAGCACGGCGATGCCCACCATGATACGGAACGCGAAGTAAACGATCGCGACCGGCGGCCATTGGTCGGCCGGAAAGTCCTTCAGGCCTTTGACCGCGCCGTCCCAGGAATGGGTGAGATAGACGCTTCCTAAATGCGGAACCGCAATCTCGTAGAGGTTGCTCTGTTCTTTGACGTCGGGCCAGCCGACCAGCGACGCCGGGACCCCACGGCCGCCATCCCACAGACCCTCGATCGCTGCGAGCTTGGCCGGCTGATATTCGAGCGTGTTGAGCCCGTGCAAGTCGCCGAGAATCACCTGCACCGGAACGAAGATCGCCAGGAACCAGAGCGCAAGCCGCAACATCATGCGCCCCTCGGCCCAGCGCTGTCCGCAGACAACCGTGTAGGCGCCGACCCCGAGAACCACGAAGGCCGTGGTTACATAAAACGCGCTGATCGTGTGGGCGAGCCGGTAGATGAACGAGGGGCTGAAGATGATCTCCAGCCAATCCTTCGGGAAAAATCGGCTGTCGATCATCTCGTAGCCGGCCGGCGTCTGCATCCAGCTGTTGGTGGCAAGAATCCAGAACGCCGATGACAACGTCCCCACGGCCACCAGCACCGCGGCGAGGAAGTGCATGGGTGGCGGCACCAGCTTGCGGCCGAACAGAAGCACACCGAGAAACGTCGCTTCAAGGAAGAACGCAGTCAGACCCTCATAGGCAAGCAGCGGCGAGATCACGTTGCCGGCGACGTCGGAGAAGCGGCTCCAGTTCGTTCCAAACTGAAACGGCATGACGATGCCGGACACCACCCCCATGCCGAAGGAAACGGCGAATATCCGCAACCAGAACTGCGAGAGTGACAGGAAGACCGGGCGCCTGGTCAGCGCGTAGGCCCCTTCGAGGAAAGCGATGAACGACGCGAGCCCGATCGTGAATGCCGGAAGCAGGATGTGCCATCCCACGACCCAGGCGAATTGAATACGTGAGAGCAACTCCGGGTCCAGGTGCATGGTCGATCGCCCCGCGTATTGCACCCCTAACATACCGAAGTTTCGCGCCGGTGACGATATCCAGGCGCAAAATCGGGAGCACGCTTGCGGCGCGGGCTTGACGTTGCCCCCTCGATGCGGGACCCATGGCGACCGAACTGCCTAGAGAAGAATAGTGCACGGGGTGACCGCGACCATGTCCTGGACCGCCGAACCGTCATGACGGAGCTGATCCATCACTACGGCGCCTGGGTCGTATTCATCCTCGTCTTCCTCGAAGCGGTCGGATTGCCGTTCCCCGGAGAAACGATTCTTGTCACCGCTGCGATCTACGCCGGCACCACGCAGAACTTGAGTATGGGCCTGGTATTGCTGGCCGCCGTGGTGGGGGCGACGCTCGGCAGCGTCATCGGCTTCTGGATCGGCGAGCGCTACGGTTACCCGTTGCTGCTGCGCTATGGCGGCTACGTCGGGCTCACCGAGGCGCGGATCAAGATCGTACAGTACCTGTTCCGGCGTTACGGAACGGGTGTCGTGCTGGTGGCACGCTTCGTCGCGGTGCTGCGTTCGCTGGCCGCGATCATTGCCGGAGCGAGCCAGATGTCGTTTATGAGCTTCATGATTGCCAATACGGCGGGCGCCGTCGCTTGGGCTCTGGTCTACGGGTTGGCTGCGTATTATCTGGGCAAGGAAATCGAACACTACGCGAGGCCCGTGGCATTCACCCTCGCCATCGCAGGCGCCGTCGCGATCATCGCGGGCTTGGTATATTGGCGCCGGAAGGAACGGGAGCTTGCGGCCGCGGCCGAGCGCGCTATCCCAGGCCCGCTGCGAACAGGCAACTAAGGCGTCAGCGATGAGCAATCCATACGGCTTTCCGCAATATGTCATCGACCGCGTCATGGCCAAGCGCGGGCGGCTCAACGTGTTCGACCGCTTCGATCCGATCCGCACCGCGCTGCTGGTCATCGACATGCAGAATTTCTATGTCGGGGAAATCGCGTCGGTTATCGGCATCATCCCCAACATCAACCGGATCGCGCGCGAGTTGCGCGCGCGCGGCGGTTTGGTGGCATGGGTTGGGATGACGGCGGGCGAGGGCGGCGACAGCCTGTGGCCGATCTACCACGATTATTTCTTCACCCCCGAGAAGGGCGCCAATCACCGCGACCAGCTATCCGCCGGTCATCCGGGCCACAAATTCCACGCCGACCTCGAGATCGGGCAGAGCGATGTCGTTATCTACAAGAGCCGCTTCAGCCCGTTCATCGCGGGCGCTTCCAACATCGAAGAGGTCTTGCACGCGCGCGGAATCGACAGCCTGATCGTCACTGGCACCGCCACCAACATGTGCTGCGAATCCGCGGCACGCGACGCCATGATGCGCGACTACAAGGTAGTGATGGTTTCGGATGCCAATGGCGCGCGCTATCCGGAGGATCACCTCGCGGGTCTGACGTCGTTCTTCCAGAGCTTCGGCGACGTGCGCACGACCGACGAAGTGGTCAACGATCTACTGCGGCCGGAACATGCCAAGACCGCGGCGGAATGATAAAGGCCGCTAAGCCGCCTGCAGCAGCCCCTGCACCTGCGGCCATGGATCGGGCGTCAGGTTCATCGTTCTCGAATAGTTCCATCAACCCGCGGACCTTCGTCACCGGTAGCGCGTTAACGGTTGATTCGACCAATCTGGCTAGATTGATTATCTTCTCAGGCTGCGTCCGTGTACGAGTTACCTTGCGTTAAGGAGTAGGTCATGGCCCCGCGCGCGTATTGGAAGGGTTATCTGAAGCTGTCGCTGGTTTCGTGCCCGATCGCGCTCTATCCGGCCTCGTCGAGCTCGGAGCGGGTATCCTTCAACCGGATCAACAAGAAGACCGGTCACCGGCTCAAGCAGCAACTAGTCGATTCTGAAACCGGCGAGCCGGTTGAGAAGGAAGACATCGGCCGCGGTTACGAGGCGGCCAAGAACCAGTTCATCCTGGTCGAGGACGAAGAGATCGACAAAATCAAGATCGAGAGCACGCACACGATCGAGATCGACAACTTCGTGCCACGCGCCGAGATCGACGACCGCTATCTCGACAGCCCCTATTACATCGCGCCGACCGACAAGGTGGGGCAGGAGGCGTTTTCCGTCATTCGCGACGCCATGAGCGACAAGAAGATGGTCGGGCTTGCCCGGGTCGTGCTCTACCGGCGCGAACACGTGGTCATGCTCGAACCGTTCGAGAAAGGATTGCTCGCGACCACGCTGCGCTATGCCTATGAGGTCCGCGGCGCCAAGGAATATTTCGAGGACATTCCCGACCTGAAGCTGCCCGCGGAGATGCGCAAGCTCGCCGCCCACATCGTCCAAACCAAGGAAGCGCACTTCGAGCCGGAGAAATACCAGGACCACTACGAGAATGCGCTGATCGAGCTGTTGCGCAAGAAGAAGGCCGGCATGCCGATCGAGCCGATGGTGGAGGAACCAACTACCCATCGGGTGATCAATCTGATGGATGCGCTGAAGGCGAGCATCAACGCCGATGCCAAGAAGCCGGCGGCGGCCTCGACCGGTGCGCGGCGGACAGCCAAGAAGAAATCCGCGCGCGGCTGACGCAACCGGGTTGCGTCACCTGTCGGCGCCCCATCACGCCATGAAACTGCTTTCGCGCCGCCATCTCGTTCAAAAACGGCGGAATGCGCCTTAGCGCCGGGCTTTTCCCCCAACAGCATGCTACGCTGGCGCGCGACGCGGTGAACGCGCGAGGCGCCATGTTCAATCCGACCGAAGTCGTCATCGAAGCGTTCGTGCGCGAGCTGCAGGCGAGTTATCTGCACGTCTACGGCGTGCTCGAACCGGATTATCCGGGCATCATCGCATTCGTCGGCCGCGTGGCGATGGAGAACATCGCCAACAGCGACGCCCCCTATCACAACGCCGAGCACACCATGATGGTGACGCTCGTCGGCCAGGAGATCCTGCGCGGCAAGCACATACGCGAAGGGGGCGTCACGCCGCGCGACTGGCTGCATTTCATCGTCTCGCTTTTGTGCCATGACATCGGCTATGTCCGCGGCGTCTGCCTGCGTGACGGTAACGGCCGCTACGTCTGCAACGAGCAGGGCGACCTGATCACGGTGCCGGACGGCTCGACCGACGCGTCGATGACGCCGTATCACGTGTCGCGATCGAAGGTGTTCGTGCGCGAGCGGTTTGGGCGTGCACGGCTCGCCCATTTCGACACCCTGGTGATCGAGCGCAACATCGAGCACACGCGTTTTCCGGTGCCGGAGGACGAAACCCACGCCGATACCGGCGACTTTCCGGGACTGGTGCGGGCCGCCGATCTGGTCGGCCAACTCGCCGATGTCAACTACCTGCGCAAGATCCCGGCGTTGTTCGCCGAGTTCGAAGAGATCGGCGCCAACCAGAAGCTTGGCTACCGCAGCTCCGCCGATCTGCGCGCCAAATATCCGGAATTTTTCTGGAAAGTGGTGACCCCTTACATCGGCGATGCCCTGCGCTATCTGAGCCTCACG
Organism: Xanthobacteraceae bacterium; assembly: GCA_051985675.1. Taxonomy (GTDB): domain Bacteria; phylum Pseudomonadota; class Alphaproteobacteria; order Rhizobiales; family Xanthobacteraceae; genus JAFAXD01. The sequence goes on from JBPYFJ010000121.1 coordinate 52,170, forward strand.
CAGGAAGGCAAGCTGTGGATATCGAACCTTTACTCCCATGTCTTTTCCCAGGAGCATCGCCATCGCCTCCTGGATATGGAGTCATAGGGTTCGTCAACTGACGCGCTCCCGGGCCATGACCTTGGATCAAGATCGCTCGCCGCTCCAAGGAACGCTCGCCTTCACGGGGCGGCTGGCGTCGATGAAGCGCGCCGAAGCCTTTGCTCTGGTCCGCGCGCGCGGTGGGACGCCAAGCCGCGGCGTCACGCGCAGCACCAACGCACTGGTCGTCGGTGGGCTCGGCTGGCCGCTGCTTCCAGATGGCCAGTTGTCCAAAAGCCTGAGCCGCGCGCAGTCCCTCGGGGTGCCGATCGTCAGCGAGCGGCGTCTGCTCGAGTGGGCTGGGCGCGAGCTTCCGGACGAGGAGGCGCGGGCCTATTCCGCCGAACAGCTGGCAGCGCTCAGCGGGCTTCCCCTCGACGTGGTCAGGCAGCTCGCGTTGTTTGGTCTCCTGGACCCGCGCGATGGCCTGCATCCCTATCGCGACGTGATGGCGGTTCGGCAATTTGCGACATTGTTTGATGCTGGCGTCGGATTGTCCGTGATTACCTCGAGCCTGCACGAGATCCGCCGCTGGCTGCCCGAGGCGGGCCTGTCGAACCTCAAGCTTTATCCGGCCTCGGCCGATGCCATCCTGGTGGAGCAGCTCAAGGGCCGTACCGACAAGACCGGGCAGTTCGTGCTGCCGGTCGACGAGGCCGTGCGCAACCCCGAAGACAACCCCGATACGCTGTTCGAGGAAGCGCAGGCCGCGGAAGAAGCGTCCGCATTTGAGACCGCGCAGCGGCTCTATCGGCGGGTCATGCGGATCGATCCGGACGACCCGGCCGCCCCGTTCAACCTCGGCAACCTGTTGCGGTCGGCTGGCAAGAGGGTCGAAGCCGAGGCGGCCTATCGGGCGGCGCTCAAGGCCGATCCGGAGTTTTCCGAAGCCTGGTACAACCTCGCCGATCTGTTGGAGACGCAAGGCCGTACCGAACTGGCCGTCGATTGCCTGCAGCGGGCGCTCAAGGCGGATCGCGAGTACGCGGACGCGACTTACAACCTGGCGCGGCTGCTGCATCGTGACGGCAAGCACCTCGACGCGGCCGTGTATTGGCGGCGTTACCTTGCGCTCGACGACACCTCCGAGTGGGCGGCATTTGCCAAGCGCGCGCTGAAATTCTGCGAAATCCAGATCGCGCATTCATGACGGCGCCGCGCAAAGGCAAAGCGAGGAAGAGCAACCCCAAGCCCAAGCCGGCGACGTCGTCGCGCGCTTCGCTCAAGCGTTACCGCGAGAAGCGCGACTTCGCGCGCACTAGCGAGCCCAAGCCCGACCCAAAGCCGAAACAGGAAGCCGGCGGTCCCTTGCGGTTCGTGGTGCAGAAGCACGCGGCGCGCCGGGTGCACTACGACCTGCGGCTCGAGCTCGACGGCGTGCTCAAGAGCTGGGCCGTAACGCGCGGTCCGAGCCTGGTGGTCGGGGACAAGCGGCTCGCGGTCCACACCGAGGATCACCCGATCGACTACCTGGAGTTCGAGGGCAACATCCCGCGCGGCCAATACGGCGCCGGCGCCATGATCGTTTGGGATCGCGGCTACTGGATGCCGCAAGGGGACGCACGGAAGGCGCTGCACAAGGGCCACCTGGAATTCGCGCTCGCGGGACAGCGCCTCAACGGCCGATGGCACCTGGTGCGGATCAGGCCACGTCCCGGCGAGAAAACGGAGCCCTGGCTGCTGATCAAGGCCGAGGACGAGTTCGCGCGCGCGGCCGCCGACCCGGCGATCATCGAGGAGGAGACCACGTCGTTTCTCAGCGGCCGCACCACCGAGGAACTGGCGGCGCAAGGCGAGCTGCGCGCCGATCATGCCGGCCGTGCCAAGGTCGTGCGCGCGCGCAAGGCGGTTGGACCGATGGTCGAGGCGGTGCGCGGCGCGCGCAAGGGAATTCTGCCGCCGTTCCTGGAGCCGAGCCAGGCGCTGACCGCCGAGCGCCCGCCGACCGGCGAGAAGTGGGTGCACGAGATAAAATACGATGGCTATCGGATCCAGGCCCGTATCGACGGCAAGAGCATCAAGCTTCTGACCCGCAAGGCGCTCGATTGGACGGAGCGGTTTCCGCGTCTGGTGACGGCACTGCGCGGCTTGCAGCTCGCATCTGGCTGGATCGACGGCGAGATCGTGGTTGAGGACTCGGCCGGGATGCCGAGCTTCAACCTGCTACAGGCCGCGATCAGCGAGGGCCACGACGAGCGGCTGCGCTATTTCGTCTTCGACCTGCTATATTGCGAGGGCTTCGACCTGACCAAGGCAAGCCTGCTCGATCGTAAGACGTTGCTGGAACAGATCGTCGAAAACCTGCCGGCGAATTCGCCGATCCGGTACAGCGAACACCTGGCGCAGGACGGGCCGACCATGTTCGAGCACGCTTGCCGGCTCGGCCTTGAAGGCATCGTGTCCAAGCGCGCCGACCTGCCGTATCGGCCGGGACGCGGCGACCATTGGATCAAGACCAAGAGCGTGCTGCGTCAGGAATTCGTGATCGTCGGCTATACGCCGTCCACCGCGGAAACGAAGTCGATCGGGTCGCTGGCGCTTGGGTACTACCGCGACGGCGAGCCCTATTATGCGGGCAATGTCGGCACCGGCTATTCGATCCAGCAGGCAAAACTTCTGCGCAAGGAACTCGAAAAACTCCAGGTCGCCAAGCCGAAGTTCGCGCAGGCGCTGCCGGCGGGTCTGGACAAGACTCTGCGTTGGGTTGAGCCCAAGCTCGTCGGCGAGGTCGAGTTTCGAGGCTGGTCGACGGATACGCTGGTGCGTCAGGCCTCATTCAAGGGCTTGCGCGAGGACCGACCGGCGCAAGAAATCGAGCTTGAGGTCGCCCCGCAGCGCACGGCGGCGAACCAGCGCAAGGAGGCAAGCGCATCCGGCCAGTGGGCCGGCATCCGCCTCACTCATCCCGAGCGAATCCTGTGGCCGCAAACCGGCGTCACCAAGCAGGGGCTTGCGGAATTTTATACCGAAATCGCCGACTGGATCCTGCCGCACGTGGCCGGCCGCGTCCTGAGCCTGGTGCGCTGTCCCTCCGGTGTCGCCGAGAAATGCTTCTTTGCCAAGCACGCGTGGGCCGGCATCAGCGACGTGGTGCGCCGTGTCGACGTCGGCGAAGGCGAAGAACCCATGCTGGTGCTCGACGATCTCGCCGGCCTGATCACTTTGGTGCAGGCGAGCGTGATCGAAATCCATCCGTGGGGTTCGACCTTCAGCCGGCTCGAGCAGCCTGACCGCCTGATCTTCGATCTCGACCCGGGCGAGGATGTGCCGTGGAGCGCGGTGATCGAGGCGGCGCGCGAGGTGCGCGCGCGGCTCGCCGACCTGGGTCTCGTGAGCTTCGTCAAGACGTCGGGCGGGAAGGGCCTGCACGTGGTGGTTCCCATCACGCCGGGCCCGGATTGGGATCACGCCAAGGCGTTCACCAAATCAATCGCCGATGCAATGGCCAAGCAGAAGCCGGACCGCTACCTCGCGTTCATGACCAAAAAAGCGCGCCGCGGGCGGATCTTTGTCGACTACCTGCGCAACGGCCGCGGCGCGACCGCGGTCGGGCCTTATTCGCCGCGCGCGTTGCCGGAAGCCTCGGTGTCAACGCCGCTCGATTGGGACGAATTGTCGGAAGGCATTCGCCCCGATCACTTCAAGATCGACAATCTGCGCCAGCGGCTGGATGTGCTCAAACAGGATCCGTGGCACGAGATCGGCAAGGTCAAGCAAAAGCTCCCGGCCGTGTAATCAACCCCCGGGGTGGGCGGTTCGATCCGTTGACCGCATCCGGTGGTCCAAAATCGGTGTGACGATATTGAGAGCAAAAGCCCACATTGCCAGACGTGGCGATATGAAACTCACGACTATCGCAATAACCGATGATACAAACAGCACGATGAGACCGGATTGACGAGCCCGGATGTGTATTCCCGGCTCCAGGTCACGCAACAACGCCATCGTTCGCCATGCGACCGCCGCGATCAACGCCGTGGTTCCGGCATAAAAGCAGATCGCCGGTGCCTCATCCGGGAAGCGTCCGACAAGGATCGTCGCGAACGGCACGCAAGTGATCAGGAAGAGATACAGCAGCCACCACCGCGCGTATTCGGTGCTGACCACCTCGGATTTGGTCTTCATCTGGACGCTGGAAAGCCATCGTATTCCCAGAACGAAGAAGCTCAACGCATAGGGAAAAAACTTCGGCCATAGGTCGATCAGAGCCTGAAAGAGCGCACCGTGATCGCGCGGATGAAAATCGTCCGGCAGCCGGACATCGAGCACGAGGATGGTCATAGCGACCCCGAACAAGCCGTCGGTCAACGCATCGAGCCGGGCTTTCGGATACATTTCGATCGGCCTTCATCCTGGTGTCGCCCCCCAGGGGCACGAGCATATCGGGGTTGCGCGCGACCAGTAACTCCCTAGCACGATCAATGTCAGAGTTGGGTCAGAACCGGAAAGGCCATGCACGAGCACAATATTATTCCGGTTGCCTCAGCACGCGTGCCTTCCACATTTACGCGTTTATGAGTACACGGAGTCAAAGGGACACAAGCGGCAAACGAGCGGAATGTTACGGGAGAAAGCGTATGTCACGCATCGCAATCATCGACCGTGCCGACATGAGCGCCGAACAGGCACGCGTGTACGACACGGCCAAAGAGACGACCGGCATCGTGGGCGGGCCGTACTACGCCTACATCCGTCTGCCAAAACTGTTCGAGGCCTGCCAGAACCTGCGGGGCGCGTTGGCGAGCGGGCAGTTGTCCCGGCGCGAGCAGCAGATCGTCAACCTCGTCGTCGCCCGGCACTGGAACGCGCGATACCCGTGGTTCGCGCAGGTGCGCGGCTCGCTCGCCGCCGGCATCGGGCAGGCTGTGATCGACGCGATCAATGCGGGGAAGACGCCGGACCTTGCTGATGCGCGCGAGCGGACCTGCTTCGTCGTTGCGCGCGAGCTGCTCGCAAACAAGGGCCTCAGCGACAAGACTTACGCGGCCGCCGAGGCCACCATGGGGCTCGAGCATCTGATCGCGCTCATCGCATCGATCGGAAGCTTTTCGATGACCTGCATGACAGCCAACACCTTCGAGATCGACCCGCCGGCCGCCAATCCGACGCCGCTCGCGGCCGCTTCCTAAGCAGCGTCGGCGCTGCAAACGCGGTTTCGCCCAGAGTTCTTCGCAACATAGAGGGCGTGGTCCGCCGCTTTGATGAGGTCGAAGATCGTGCGCATGTTCGGCGTTGCCAGGGCAACGCCGATGCTGACGGTCGCAGCGATGGTATGCGTGGCGATCGACAGGTCGCTGCGTTCGACCCGGCGTCGAAGCCGTTCCGCGGCCGCTTGAGCTTCCGACGCCTGCGTTTCCGGCAGCAACAGCAGGAATTCTTCGCCGCCGAAGCGGGCGATCAGGTCGGATTTGCGCCGGTATCGCCGGCATATGTCCGCGACCTGCACGATGACGTGATCGCCGATATCGTGACCGAACTGATCATTGATGGACTTGAACCTGTCGATGTCGAGCATCAGCAGCGACAGGGGCCGCCAATGGCGCTGGTATCGGCTCCATTCGATGTCGGCGAGCGCCAGGAAATGCCGCCGGTTGAACAGCCCGGTCATCCCGTCGACGGTTGCCATCTCCGTGAGCCGGTCGGCCTGTTGCACGAGATCGGTGACGTTGGCGTAGACGAGCATGCGGCCGCCGTCGGGCAGCGTCTTGCAATTGACGCGAATGACGTGGCCGTCGTCCATCCGGATATCGCGGGGATCCTCGAGCCCGGCGCGAATTTCGTTTGCCCGGGTCCTGACGTAGGAATTGAATTTCTCGGTGCTCAGGGCGCGCCTGCGGCCGACGACGAGGCGCATGAGACCCTCAAAATCAAGACCGGAGACGATCGCCTTGTCGGTCAGATGATAGAGCCGCAGGAACGCGCGATTGACGAATCTCACCCGAAGATCGCCGTCGAGGAGGACAACGCCGAGCTCGATCTCGTCGAGCGCCGAGCGCAACGTATCGACGGCTTGTTGGGAAGACGGTGGGTCGGCAACCATCTAAATTATTGGTGGACGTTGGCCGGACAGATAGCGGAGGTCGCAAGGTCGATCGGCGGCAATGTAACACCACTGTCTACGCGCCGAAAGTTATGATGCGCGGCGGTCCGAGGCCACAACTATCGCGGGCCGCCGTCGGCGGTGGGATGGATCCATGACATTGCCGTGACCCGTCTTGAACCCCAGGGTTGCGCGTCCCACGTCTCACATGCCGTGGGAGAAACACGTGTCGGTCCCGAAAGCGTTCACATTGGCGGTCGTGGTCGTCCTCGGAGTGTCGATCGTGGCGCACGCGGCGGCGCGTGCCCGCGCTGGCGGCGCAGCGGCCTACCGGAATTACGAGGTCCAAAACGGTTACGGCGGCTCCTCGGCGGCCGGCTCTTACGGCGGCGGCGGTTACAGCTCCGACCCGAAGACGCGCGAACTCGAAATTCTCGCGGACAAATACAAACCGGGTTGGTGATTGGGCGCAGCGGAAATCAGCGCGCGGATTTGGCCGCTCACGCCCGCAGGAACGAGCCGACCAGTGGATTGATGACCTCAGGGTGGGTCAGCGGCGCCATATGACCGGTTCCCGGAACTTCCTGATAGGTCCACGACCGACAAGACCACCGCAGGATGGCGGCGATTTCACGCACCGGCAAAACCGTGTGGGGATCGTAAAGAGCGAGCGTGTCTGCCGGAAGCTGGGCGCCCCATTGCTCGACGGATGTGGCCTCGTTGAGCACCGCGTCCCATTCGAACACATTCGGTTTGAGCGCGTCCGCGAACGCGGCGCGCCGCCCCGCCGGCATGGCCCGCCATGAGCCGGCACCGCCCCAGTAGTCCGCAAACCGTTCCGCCGCCGCCGCCCATTCGCCGCGTGCGCCGAATGTCTTGACGCAGTTGCACAGCGCAATTGCCTCTGCGAAGGCCTCGTCGCGGCGCGCCTGCGCGAGCAGCGAGAACGGATTGGCCTCGATCAGCACCAGCTTGGCGATCCGACCGTCGAGCCGGGCCGCGGCTTTCATGGCAACGCATGCGCCAAACGAGTGGCCGACAAGATGGATCTCGTCGGCGTCCCGCGGCAGCACCGCCTCGACCAGGCGCGCCTGGTCGTCGAGCGATTGCGGGGCGCCGCCGGGCCACGGCGGCGTATCGCCGTATCCAAACAGATTGACGGCCCGAACCCGGAACTGATCCTGGAGCTCATCCATGAGCCGGCGCCACTGGCGCGCGCCCGACACGCTTGAATGCACCAGCATGACGAGGGGGCCGGACGAGCCCGCTTCCAGGAAATCGACCTTGCAGGGCGCGGCGTCGATCATACCAATCTCCCCGCCGGGAGGCTGCGGTGTGCCGGCGCAGCGAGACCGACGAGCGAGGCGATGGCCGCCCCGAGCACAAGCTCGATATGCCAGATCATCGCGGGCAGCGGACGCCATTGCCAGAGCAGGAGGACGAGCACGACGCTCGCCAACAGCACACAGGCGCAGCGCGCCACCGGCCTGCGCAGGTCGTGCGTCCACCACCGTCGGCACGGCTTGTGTGCGATCAGGCTGTGCTGGATCGCGAACACGGACATCGGGAGAAGATTGACGATCACCACTAAAGCTCACTTGGCATGGTTGCAGTTGTGGCTAGTGCCCGGTTCCACGATCGAGAGACGTGGACGATGCCGCGAACACGGCCCGGACGCTTTGTCCGGCGCGTGATTTGTCCTTGAGACGACGTTGATTAATTCTTGAGAGCTGCCGCGCAGCCAGCTGCCTCGCGGTGCGCCCCGGGGGCGACGATGGTGCTCGTACCGTCGAACTAGACATGACCTCATCCTCGATAGGCGCACAGCCGCGCACGACCGATCGCGCGCGGAAATCGGCGGGAAATTGATCGATCACCTGGGGCGCTGCATCGGTCGATCGGGGGACCGAGGGGACACAATCAATCAACTCGGTGTGAAAACCTCACACTCGCGGTCAAGGCGATGTGATCGGGATCAGCGCGGAGCCGGTAGCAGCTTCGTTGCCGGCAAATCGAAGGTGCGATCCCTCGGCGAACCATAATAGTCCCAGAGCTTCTCGTGATGACATCTGTGCGATTGGCTCGCCCGGGACTGGCAGTCAGACCGGGCGCCCGGAGGCCTAGGCAGGACCCGAATACGCGCCCTTGGTCTCTGCCACACCTTCCGCTGCCGACTCGGCGCGATCCTGCGCTGAGTTGAGCACGCGGGAGAACAGCCACCACATCACGCCGCCCAGATCATCCAGCAGCGTGAACACCGCCGGCACGAAGATCAGCGAGAGCGCGGTCGAGACCACGAGGCCGCCGATCACCGCGATCGCCATCGGCGCGCGGAAGGCGCCGCCGTCGCCAAAGGCGAGCGCCGAGGGGAACATGCCGGCCACCATCGCGATCGTCGTCATCACGATCGGGCGCGCGCGCTTCATGCCGGCATCGATCATCGCCTCTTCGCGCGACTTGCCTTCCCTGATGGCTTCGATGGCGAACTCCACCAGCATGATGGCGTTCTTGGTGACGATGCCCATCAGCATCAGGATGCCGATCCACACCGGTGTGGTGAGCTGCTTGCCGGTGAGCAGCAGCGCGCCGACCGCGCCGCCGATCGAGAGCGGCAGCGAGAACAGGATGGTGAGCGGCTGCAGGAAGGTGCCGAACAGCAGCACCAGCACGGCGTAGACCATCATCAGGCCGGCGGTGATCGCGGTGGCGAAGCCTTCCGAAAGCTCATTGAGGCTTTCAGCATCGCCCGACGGGCTCACCCTCACGCCCTTGGGCAGGCCCTTCATGACCGGCAGATCGTAGATCGCCTTGGTGGCATCGCCGAGCGCTGAGTTGCCGACGAGGTCCGCGGCGACGGTGGCCTGCCGCTCGCGGTCGTAGCGGTTGATGCTGGTCGGACCCTGGTCGAGCTGGATGTCGGCGACGACGGCGAGCGGCACGCCGCCACGTTCGCCGCGCTGGCCGAGCGGCACGCGCAATTGCTGCAGCATCGACAGGTCGCCGCGTGCGGAATCCTCGAGCTGGACACGGATCGGCACCTGGCGGTCGCCGGCGTCGAACTTGGCGAGCGCCGGACCGACGTCGCCGATGGTGGCGACACGGATGGTTTGCGACAGGCTCTCGGTGGAGACGCCGAGCCGCGCCGCCAGTTCGGCGCGCGGCCGGATGCGCAGCTCCGGCCGGTCGAGCGAGGTTTC
>JBPYFJ010000122.1:0-39316 GCA_051985675.1 Xanthobacteraceae bacterium
TTCAACCCCCGGTCGATCATAGGCCAAGACGATAGCGCGCACGGCGCACTGACATTGTGATACCGCGACGGTTAAGCTCCTCGGCAGCATCACACACGTCGGCAGATCTACGGTGAGGGAGTCCCCGGTCGATCAGATTATCTCGGCAGCGTGCCGCGCCTTGAGTCGCGAGATTGTCGAATGATCCGCGGCATGGGAAAGCGCGATCTCGCGCATCGGTTCACCAGCTGCCACGCGCTTTAAGGCTTTGCGCGGCTGGTGCCGGGTCAGCTTCGGCTTGTGGCCGAACCGTTTGCCTTCGGCCAAGGCGCGAGCGCGGCCTTCCTTAGTGCGCTGCAGGATCAGGCTGCGCTCAAATTCGGCGACGCCGGACTTTACCGTCAGCATCCGGCGACCGTGTGCATTAGCCGTGCGCGCCAACCTTATCCTGCGTTCTGGTCTCGAAATCGCTGGCGTCATGTCGTTCGTGCAATTGTTCTTCAAGCGGCCCGCTGGTGCGATTGACCATTCGCCCGCGCTTGACGGCCTGGCGTTCGCCGATTTCTTTCGTCCACCGCGTCAGGTTTTTGTATTCGTGCGTCTGCAGGAACTTGCGCGGGTCGTTGTATGAGGCGCCGTTCAACATACCGTTGCCGTACCACGGCCAGATAGCCATGTCGGCGATCGTATATTCGTCGCCGGCGATGAACTGATTGTCCGCAAGCCGCCGGTCGAGCACGTCGAGCTGGCGCTTCACCTCCATCGTATAACGGTCGATGGCGTATTTGATCTTCACCGGAGCATAGGCATAGAAATGCCCGAAGCCGCCGCCGACATAGGGCGTTGAACCCATCTGCCAGAACAGCCAGTTGAGCGCCTCGGTGCGCTTGCCGCGATCCTTTGGCAGAAAGGTGTCGAATTTATCCGCCAGGTAAAGCAGGATCGCACCGGATTCGAACACGCGTTGCGGCGTCTGTTGGCTATAGTCCATGAGCGCCGGGATTTTGGAATTCGGGTTCACCCCGACAAATCCGCTACCAAACTGGTTGCCCTCACCGATCTGGATGAGCCAAGCGTCATACTCCGCTCCACTGTGACCAGCGGCCAGCAATTCCTCCAGCATGATTGTAACCTTGACGCCATTGGGCGTCGCGAGTGAATAGAGCTGCAGCGGATGCTTTCCGCGCGCCAACTCCTTCTCATGCGTCGCACCCGCAATAGGGCGATTGACATTGACATAGCGCCAGTTGGGACTGTCGTTCTTTTCCCAGACCCAGACGTCCGGCGGCGTGTATTCAGGTGTGTCAGTCATGTTGGGCTCGCGTTTGTCGCTCGATAGCTTAGCCGAATGGATAGAGTGGCGAGCGTGGGCTGTCCAATCATGGTTGTGGGCGTTGTCATGTTATGCGGCGGCCGCGACGGATGTGGGGTTCCAAGATTGCGCCGCGAGCTGGTACCGCGCCACCCTTCACCTATACTTCGGGCAAATCGCGCCAAACAACAACCGGGGGAGACGTCCGATGAGCCTAATCACCCGCGCGCTCGCCGCACCGCTGTTGCACGCTGCCATCGCGGCGTTCGTCGCGATCGGCGTCGCGGCCGCATCCTCGTCATCCGTACTGGCGCAGCAGAAAGTCGCGCTGCGGGTCGCCTACATCCCGGTCATTACCTGGCTCCCGGCGCTGATCGCCAAGGACGAAGGGTTCTTCGACGCTAACGGGCTCGATGTGACCTTCACCAAGTTCCCCAACATCGTCAATCTGCCAGCGACGCTCGGACGACAGTTCGATCTGGTCCCGACGACCGCGCCGGATCTTCTCAACGCAGTTGCAAGTGGGCTGAACCTCGCAGCGGTCGCGGGCGAGACCCTCGAGACAGCGGGTAACAAATCGTTTCAGGTCATGGTGCGGCCCGACAGCGGGATCGCTTCGCCCAAGGATCTGTCCGGCAAGCGCGTGGCGACGCCTGGGCTGGGCTCGGTGATGCATCTCGCCCTGCTCTATTGGGTCCGGCAGGACGGCGGCGATCCGCGCAGCGTCGCGGGCATCGAGGCGCAGTTTCCGCTGATGATGGACATGCTCAAGTCCGGCCGCGTCGATGCGGCGGAACCGCTCGAGCCGTTCGTCGGGCAGATGCTCGGGGCCGGATTCAAACCGATCGGCGATCCGCTGCTCGCGGTCGCCGATCCGGTGCTGTTCCCATTCTGGATCGCCGACGCGGACTGGGCGCGGGCCAATCGCGGCACGCTTCGGAAATACGTGACCTCGCTCGAAGCAGGCCTCAACGTGATCAAGCGCGACGACGCCAAGGCGCGCGCGGTGCTCGCCAAGTATTCCGGCCTGCCGGACGCGGTGATTGCGCGCATTCCAATCCCGGCCTACGACTTCCGGATCACCCCGGCGCAACTCGACGTCTGGCGCAACATGATGGTCACCCAGGGCTATCCGCTCGCCAATCTCGACATTGCGCGTCTCGTGGTCGCGCCGGAGTGAACGCTTGCCGGCCTCGCCCGGCCTAATGTGTATTCCCACGACGCGGTACTCGGCCACGCCCAGCGATGAAATCCGAACCGGACAAGGCCGAGCATTTCCACTCAATCGGCCAGCCGATACGCCGCAAGGAGGACTTGCGGCTCATCACCGGCAGGGGCCGCTTCAGCGACGACTTCAATCTCGACGACCAGGTTTTTGCGGCGTTCCTGCGCTCGCCACACGCGCACGCCCGTATCGTGGCAATCGATACCAGCGCGGCTCGCGCCATGCCCGGCGCGCTCGGCGTCTTCACCGGCGAAGACTGCGCCCGCGACGGACTTCGGCCGGTTGAGCACAGCCCGGTTCCGTCGACCCGCTACGACATGAAGCTGACCGGCCCCGGCGGCGGCCGGATTTTCGCAGGGCGGCACGTGCTGCTGCCGACCGACAAGGTCCGCCATGTTGGCGAGGCCGTTGTCATGGTGGTGGCGAAGAGCGTGCACCGGGCGCAGGACGCCGCCGAGGCCGTAAAAGTCACTTACGATGCGCTCGCGCCGGTAACCGATTCCCAAGCTGCGCTTGCGCCGGATGCCCCGGTGATCTGGCCGGAGGCGCCGGACAACGTGCTGGTCGACACCGTTTTCGGCGACGTCGCGGCGACTGCGAAAGCCTTTGCGGCGGCCGACCATGTGTTCAAGATCGAGTTTGACGTCGGTCGCGTCACGGCGGTCCCGATGGAACCACGCGCCGCGCTCGCCGCCTACGATCCGGCGACCGACCGCTACACGCTCTACGCCGGCAGCGGCGGCGCGGTCCGTCAGAAGCACGAGCTTGCCGCCGTGCTCGGCATTGCGCCCGAACGGCTGCGTGTTCTCTCGCATGACGTCGGCGGCAACTTCGGGTCGCGCAACCGCGTCTACGTGGAGTTCGGCCTGGTGCTGTGGGCCGCGCGCAACCTGGGGCGCCCGGTGAAATACACGGCGAGCCGGTCCGAAGCCTTTTTGACTGACTATCAGGGCCGCGATCTCAAAACCAAGGTCGAGCTCGCGCTGCGCGCGGACGGCCGGTTTCTCGCCATGCGCGCCGACAATGTCAGCAACGTCGGCGCTTGTTGCGTGTCGCTCTCACCGCTCGGAAAAGGTGCCGCGCTGATTACCGGCTCCTATCACATCCCGGCGGCGACGCTGCGGGCGCGCGCCGTGTTCACCAACACGATGCCGACCAATGCCTATCGCAGCTCGGGCCGACCCGAAGTCACGTTCGCCATCGAGCGCGCCATCGATCTCGCGGCCGAGGAGCTCAGGCTCGATCGGATCGCGCTACGGCGTCGCAACCTAGTGGCAGCGCGGGCGATGCCCTACACCAACGCGGTCGGCGCCGGCTACGACAGCGGTACCTATGAAGCCAACATGGACCTCGCCATGCGGATCGCGGACTGGAGTGGCGCCGCGGCGCGCCGCCGCGCCGCCAAGGCGAGAGGCCGGCTGCTCGGGCTCGGGCTCGCGAATTATGTCGAGTCCTCGATCGGAGCGCCGCGCGAGCGCACCGAGATCACCGTCACCCCCGACGGCCATGTCGACGTGGTGATCGGCACGCAGCCCAGCGGCCAGGGGCACGAAACCAGTTTCGCGCAGGTGGTCGCCGATCTGCTGGTGGTGCCGGTCGAGGCGGTGCGCATCATCGTCGGCGACACCGACATCGTCAGTGTCGGCGGAGGCTCCCACTCCGGCCGCTCAATGCGACACGCCGCCACCGTATTCACCAAGGCCTCGGCCGACCTGATCGCGCGCGGGAGGGAGACCGCGGCGCTGCTGTTCGAAACCGGCGCCGACAATGTCTCATTCACCGACGGCCGGTTCGGCACACCATCGACCAATCGCACGCTCGATTTCCTCGAGCTCGCACGCGAAGGAGCGGAGCGCGCCTTGCCGGGGCTCGCGCGCGGTGTCAGCGCCGCCGCCGACAACGAGATGCATGACCCGGTATTTCCCAATGGTTGCGCGGTCTGCGAAGTCGAGGTCGACCCCGAGACTGGCAATGTCGAGCTTACGCGCTACGCATGCGTTGACGACGTCGGGCGCTGCATCAATCCGCTGATCGTGCACGGCCAGACCCATGGCGGAATCGCGCAAGGCGTCGGCCAGGCGATGTGGGAACGCTGTCATGTCGATCCGCAATCCGGCCAGCCGCTTGCCGGATCGTTCATGGACTACGGCATGCCGCGCGCCGACCTGCTTCCGTCATTTGCGACCGAAATTGTCGAGGTGCTCTCTCCCACCAATCCGCTCGGCATCAAGGCCGGCGGCGAAGGTGGCACCACGCCGGCGCCCGCGGTCGTGATCAATGCAATCGTCGACGCGCTGCGGCCCTACGGCATCCGCGACATCACCATGCCGGCGACCCCATTCGCGATCTGGCAGGCGATCGCAACGGCAAATTCGAGAGGCATCCCGAATCCGGGCAAGCGTTTAACCGCCCGCTAGTGTCCCGATTCCGGAGTTCCCATTCGGACTCGCGTGCACAGCGTGCGCGAACTTCGGGTTCGGGGCACTGGTCAATCTATGGACTCGTCGGCTACGTCCCGCACCGGCGTCTCCGGCGTCAGCCCGCCGCGGCGCGCTGCAAACGTCTCCTGCCCGCTTTTATCCCATTCGCCGCTGACCGCGCGCTGCGCGTAGGTGTCCCAGGCGGTGTCCCAGGATCCGAGCGAATAGCCGTGCCATGGTGCCTGCGGCGTCAGCGGGGGCAGCCCGAACCGGTCCCAGAGTTCGCGCGCATGCTCCATGTAGGCGCGCCCCGGCAAGGCTACCGGCGGCAGCGCGTGCTTGAGGGTCGCGTCGATCAGCATGGTCGAGTCGTTGCCGCCCGGCCCCGATTTCGGTCCATGCCCGCCCGAGCGGTACGGCGCGATGTGCACGTCTTCGACCGGATTGCAGCGATAGGCGAGTGACCACAGGACGGCATCCGGGTTGCTCGCGTCGATGTCGGGGCTCACCGCGACGACGATCTTGCCGCAGGCCGCCTGCAAGGTGGCGGCGCCGTGCAGCGCGCGCCAGATTTCCGTGCGCGGCGTGCCGGGCTCGATTTGCAGGAAGATCACCTTGCGGATGTTGGTGAGCGGTTCGTGCATTACAACCGCACGCACACCCTTGATCGAAAGCTCGTCGCGCAGATGGGTGAGAAACAGCGGCTCGTACGCGACCTTCTTGATGACGCTCGATTCGCTGGGCGTCACTTGACTGATGATGGACACAAACACCGGCGATCGCTTGCGGGTGATTGCCGTAACCTGCATCGACATGTTGAAGTCCTCGAGCGCCACATGGCCGTGGCTCTCGCCGAATGGCCCTTCCGGCTCGAGTAGATCCGTGTCGATCAGGCCCTCGATGACGATCTCGGCGTCGGCCGGAACCTCGAGATCGACGCTCACCGCCTTCGCGGTGCGGATGGGCGCGCCCGCGAGCCCGCCGGCGACCCCCATCTCGTCCTGATCGAGCCGCAGCTTTTGCGGGCCGGTGAAGATGACGACCGGCGCACATCCGATCACGATCGCGCACGGCATCCGTTCTTTGCGGTTGCGGTATTTGCGCCAATGATGATAACCGCCGGCGCCACCGATCCGGCTTCCCATGCGCACGCCCAGCCTATCGGTTGCCTTCAGGGCGGCGCGGTAGGTCCCCATGTTGCGGATGCCGTTCTCGGGATCGCGCGTGATGCACAAGGTCGCCGTCAAATAGGGCGCGGCGTCGAAGCCCGGTGTCGAGACCGGCACCGGGAGGCTTGCGAGTCCGTCGCCGGGACGGCGCAGCTCATCACCGGTGATGACGATCTCCTGGCATGGAGGCGACGTCACCAGCACCGGCGCGATCGGATTTGCGATGGCGCGGGTCCAGGCCTCCCCGATGTCCGCAACCGGCCGCCCCATGCCGACGGCGTAGATCTGCGGCGAGGCGGCCAGCGCTCCAACCGCGACCGGGATATCGTAGCGCCGGCCCGCCGTATCGATCACATTGGTGAACAGGAATGCGCGGCGCTGGTCCTCCCGCAACCCGCCGCGGAACTGCCAGCGCACCAGCGGGTGAAGTTCGGTGTCTTTGTTGATCGGCTGCTCGATGCGCAGGAGCAGGCCTTGCGCGTCGAGCCGCGCGAGATGATCCTGAAAATCAAGCGCCGGACCCGCCGGCGCCGACGCTTCGACGGAGCGTGTTTCTACCGCTTTGTCGAGCATGTCCGGAACCTCGCGGCGAACGGTTACAGGCTACGATTTAGCCCGCGGGCGAGCAATGCCTTGCCCATTTGCCGTCGCGCCCGCCGGTCAAACCCGCGCCAGGATCTCGATCTGCGGCCGCTCGCCGCGCGCCTTGCCGCTGATCGGCGGACGCGGAAGCTTGGCTTCGCCCGGTTCGACGATGAACGTGTAGTCGAGCGAGTACCACGGACCTTTGACGTCCGGCGTGGGGGCCGGATCGCGATCGTGATGCACGTAGTCGCCCACCAGCGTCTTGGTGACACCGAACTGCACGTCGGTTTCGAGGTGCTTGTCGTCGTTGACGTAGACCTGCGAGATGTGGGTCTTGTAGCCCGGCTTGTAGATCAGCACGTGCAAGTGCGCCGGGCGCATGTTGTGGCGGCCCTGCATGCGCAAAAGGTCGCCGACCGGTCCGTCGACCGGGATCGGATAGCCTGCCGGCTTCACGCTGCGAAACCAGAAGCGGCCATCCGCATCGGTTGTGAATTTTCCGCGCAGGTTCATGTCGGCCTGCTTGGGATCCTGATTTTCGTAATACCCTTCCGGGGACGATTGCCAGACATCGACCTCGGCGCCGGCGATCGGCTTGCCCGCCTGATCGGTGACCCTCGCGTTGACGAACAGGACCGGTCCTGGGGTGGGCGAGCGCACGATCGAACCGCCGTTCTCCGTGCGCGGCGAATCCAAACGCCAGAACGGGCCCAGCAGGTTGGCGGTCGTCTCAGTCTGACCCTTGTTGCCGTTGTTGAGGAGGCAAACGAGCGACGAGAACCCGAGCGAGCCCGCCATCAGCACAACCTCGTTATGGGTCGCGGTCGTGTGCTTGCCGAGCGCTGCGATGTAGGCGCAGGCTTGGTGAAACTCCTCTTCGGTCAGCTTCACCTCGCGGGCGAATGCGTGCAGGTGCCGGACGGCCGCCGACATGATCTCGCGAAATCTCGGGTTCTTGGCGCGGGTGAGCTCACTCAGGACCGCGTCGGTGACTTGTTGCTGGTTCTCAATGATCATGGTTGCACTTTCCACATGGCCGCTTCATGGCGCGCGCATCCTAGCACGCAGGCGGCAAGCGCGAGCAGCCGAACAACACAGCCATGCGCGCCGCTCACAGCAGCCCAAGTTCACGCAACTCGCGCCGCATTTGCTCCGGCATGTTGCGCGCACCCGGCGCCGCGCGATCGAGATCACGCGGCGCATCCTTGCCATCGAAATAGCGCCAACCCTGGAACGCGCGGAACGGCCGCGGTTCGACCGGGATCACCTTGGGCCGCAGCACCAGCCGGCAGCGGCCGACCCCGTCCTTGTCGACAAACGGCCGAATGGCGATGAGGTCCTGCCGGCACATGATCTGGCCGCGGATCACCCAGTAGAGCGAGCCGCCGTCGAGCAGCTCGTCAGCGCGCTTGGGGACCATCCGCGTTGTGTGGATATGCTCCGGCTTTTCCTTGCGCGCCTTCTTCTGTTTGAGACGTTGCTTGATCCAGATTGAGAGCTCCGCAACGGAATCGCATCCGACACTGAGCTTGATGAGGTTAAGCGACATTACCCGACTCGGCAGTTTCGATTCAGTAACGGTTCAGATTGATCATCGTGCAGCGCGTGGCGATGAGGGTGCCGAACCTATCACGCTCGGCGCCGATCGTGAGCCGCTGCGGGCCGGTTCGAAAGTCCCATCCACAGGCGGCAGCGTCGACGCCGCTCAGCACTGTCACCGTCTTTTCCGGGCGCCGGCGGATCGCCGCATCAAGCTTGTAGGCCGCGCGTGCCGACAGGCCCTTGACGACGCCGTGGACGCGCAAGGTCGTGACCTCGCGCTTGCCGCTCGCGTCGACCTCGACCCGCAGCACCTCGCCATCGAAGACCACCGGGGTCGCAGCAATCACCTGCTCGCGCGCAAGGAGCGCACATTTGCACGCGAGCGCTGGCGGCGCCGCGATCAGCCCGAGCGCCGCCACGACGACACCGCGAGAATCAATCATGACGCAGCGGCGATGACGAGCACGGTTGCGCCTTCCGCCACCTGCTTGCCGACGCCGGCCAGCACGTCGGTGACCACGCCATCGACCGGCGCCACTAGAGCATGTTCCATCTTCATCGCTTCGAGAACAGCCAGGCGCTGCCCTTTGCGTACCGCGGCGCCCTTTTCCACCAGCAGCGCGAGCAACTTGCCGTGCATCGGTGCCGTGACGGCGCCGCCCTCGGCGCCTTGCATGTCGTAGCTTGCCGGCGACGCGGCGCGCACAACCGACTGCCGACCGTTGCGCAGCACGTAGACCGCGCCGTTGTCTTCGACCAGCGTCGCGTCCAAGGCGGCGGCTTTGCCCCCGATCGACACCACAGGGCCGCCCGCCGGGTAGGCGATCTCAGCCGTCATGACGGCATCATCGACCAGAATGCGACGCGCAACCACGCGCGGGCCGGACAGCTGAAAACCGTCGAGCGCATCCCACGGCGACGGCGGCAGTTCGTCGTCATCCAGAGAATTGCCGGCGATCCGTTCGCGTTCGCGTTCGAGTAGCCGGCCAAGCCCGGCCGCCGCCGCTGCCAGGTCCGGCTCGTGCGGGGGGACCAGCGTTGAGAGGTTGTTGTCGATGAAGCCGGTGTCGAATTTGCCGGTCCGGAAAGCGCGCGTGCGCAGCAACGCCGCCAGGAACGCCGCGTTGGTGCGCGGGCCGATCACGTGCGTGCGATCGAGCGCATCCGCGAGCCGCTCGAGCGCATGCGTGCGCGTCGGCGCGCCGGCGATAACCTTGGCGATCAGCGGATCGTAGTAGGGCGTCACCTCGCTGCCCGCCGCAACTCCGAAATCGACCCGGATGCCCTCCCCGCTCGGCGGATCGAAGGCCAGCACTTTGCCGGTCGACGGCAAAAATCCACGCTCGGGATCCTCGGCATAAAGCCGCGCTTCCAGCGAATGACCCTTGAGCGGTACCTGCTCTTGCCGCAACGGCAACGGCTCGCCTGCCGCGATCCGAAATTGCCACTCGACGAGATCGAGCCCGGTCACCATTTCGGTTACCGGATGCTCGACCTGCAGCCGGGTATTCATCTCCAGGAACCAAAACGCATCGGCTGAAAGTCCTTTCGACGCATCAGCGATGAACTCGACCGTCCCGGCGCCGACGTACCCCACCGCGCGCGCGGCTTCGAGCGCGGCGGCGCCCATGGTTTTGCGGAGCTCCGCTGTCATACCGGGCGCCGGCGTTTCCTCGATCACCTTTTGATGGCGCCGCTGCAGCGAGCAGTCGCGCTCGTTGAGATGGATCGCGTTGCCAGCCTGATCGGCGAAGATCTGCAACTCGATATGGCGCGGCGCCGTCACGAACTTTTCGATCAGGACGCGCGCGTCTCCGAATGCGGACTGGCCCTCGCGCTGGGCGGTTTCGAGCGCCTCGTCAAAATCAGCATGCCGGTCGACCCGATGCATGCCTTTGCCGCCGCCGCCCGCGATCGGTTTGATCAGAACCGGGTAGCCGATCTCATAGGCCTTTTGTTTGAGGAAGGCCGCATCCTGGCGCGCGCCGTGATAGCCCGGGAGGACCGCGACGCCGGCCTGCATCATCAACGCCTTGGCGCGATCCTTGAAACCCATTGCACGGATCGCGTCGCTCGGCGGGCCGATGAAAGTGATGCCGGCGCGCGCGCAGCTTTCGGCAAAGTCCGCGTTCTCGGCCAGGAACCCGTACCCGGGGTGAATGCACTCGGCGTGTGCTTGCTGTGCGACCGCCAGGATGGCGTCAGCGGACAGATAACTCTCCGCCGCCGGCGCACCGCCGATCAAATAGGCCTCATCGCACGCGCGCGTGTGCAGTGCCGCGACATCCGCCGACGAATAGACCGCGATGGTGCGCAACCCGAGGCGCCTGGCCGTGCGCGCAACGCGCACCGCGATCTCGCCACGGTTGGCAATCAGGACGGAAGCAAACATGGATGAGCGGCCGGTTGCGGGCGCACCTCACGGTGATGGTGTGCGGAAGTCAATACGCGGGGGTGAAGAACCCGGCGACTATTGCTGGAAGCCGGACGGCGGCGCCGGCTGAGGCGCCGCCGGTGCCCCGGTCGCGGCGCGCGGCGCACGCGGACGCGCGGCATTCGCAGGGCGGCGTGGCGGCACGGGCGGCGCCTCGGCAGCGGCAGGCGAGGCGCCGGGCGCTGCCGGCGCCTGCGCACCGGCGGCAGGCGGCGCCGATGACGGCGATGTCTCCGAGCCCATGATGTTGACCGGAGGAATTGAAGAGGAGGATGGGAACTCGTACTTCGACGACACCGGGACGCCCGATGGCGACCCCGGCGCGGACGACGGCAGTGCGCGCGACAGATCGGCGACCGGAGGGCCCAGGCGCGCGTTCGCCCAGCTCGGCGCGTATTTAGCGACCAGCGCGTTGAACGGCTTCTCCCGCAGATTCGACCGGACCCGATTGGCGTCGCTCAGCAGATTCAAGATCTCGCACTGCTCGGCCGAGCAATTGTCCTCCTGCAACAGCACGTGGGCGACGATCCCGTAACGATCAGCCTCAAGCCCGCGGCGCGCCGCCCCGATGATGGTATCGTAACGCGTGTCGTTCGCCTGCGCGGCGGCGAGCGCATCCGCCAGTAGACCGATCTGCGTCGCGACGTGCGTGACCGCAGCCGCAACCGTGTCGGGCGTGGCAAAGACTGCGCGCTCGCATGCGATTTCGACTTGCTCACCGGCCATGCCCGCGAGACATCCGAGTGCCGTACCGGGAGCCTGCGCGCTTGCGGCGAGCGCCATCGCGCGTTGCGCGAGCGCTTCGCGCTCTGCATTCCGTTGGCTCACAGCCGCATGATCGGCGAGCGTCCAACCGATCCAGCCCGCATAGGCAAGTGCGGCGATCCCGATCAGGGCGATGACCGTGCGCGCACCGCCGGCGCGTGCGACCGCAAAAATCGCCATGACCACCAGGAGGGCGAGTGCAACGCCCGACGCCCAGAGGGGCACGACCAATGATCCTGTCGCCGGATCGAGACTGAACATGTTTCTCTCCTCACCCCCGGGCGCGCCGCGGACGCTCCGTCCAGGCGCGACGACACCGAAAGCCCAGGGCAAACCCCGCCGCCGGGCCATGCCGCGCGAGGTGCCGGGGCAGTATGCCGGACGTTGCGCGAGCGCGCCAATCGCCTGCGACGAGCGCCAATTCGCCGGCCCGGCGCAACCGAGGTCCAACACCCCCGTTAACATCCCGTTCCGGCGGGTATTTTGGCACCGAACTCGATGTGACCGCGCGACCGCCTCGCGTTCGTGCGTTGGCGCCGGCGCGGAATTTCTTGTAGTTTCTAGCTCCCTGCCCCGCGGTGTTACGGCCGACATGAACGCGACGACGAAGCCCCCCAAGTCCGGAGGTCCGGTCGATCCGTCGGTTATTGCTGACCTGGTCGCGGCCAATCACATCCTCGCCGACCAGGGCGTGCTCGACGGCTTCGGCCATGTCAGCGTCCGCCATTCGGGCGCACCCGACCGCTATTTCCTGTCCCGCTCCAAGGCGCCGGCGATCATTGCTGCGGAGGACATCATTGAATTCGACCTCGACTCCAATCCGGTCGATCAGCAGGGCCGGCTCATGTACATCGAGCGTTTCATTCACGGCGAGATTTATAAGGCGCGGCCCGACGTCAACGCGATCGTTCACAGTCACTCGCCGACCGTGATCCCGTTCGGCGTGACGCCGGTGCGGTTGCAGCCGATCTGTCACATGTCGGCGTTTTTGGGCGGCGGCGTACCCAACTTCGAGATCCGCGACGTCGCCGGAATGACCGACCTGCTGATCCGTAATGCGGAGCTTGGGCGCGCCTTGGCGGCGACACTTGGCGCCCGCAATGTCGCCTTGATGCGCGGGCACGGCAATGTCTGTGTTGGGCAAAACGTCATGGTCGCGGTCTACCGGGCGGTCTATACCGAACTGAACGCGAAGCTGCAGGCGCAGGCGATCGCGCTCGGCGGGCCAATCACCTTTCTGGATGCCGGGGAATACGAACAGATCCAGGCCCGCGCCGATCAGAACGTTCAGCGCCCGTGGCAAATGTGGAAACGCCGGGTAGCGGCCGAATAATCGGGAGCAGTCATGCGAACATTGTTGTCGGTTCTGTTCGCCAGCTTGTTTGCCTGCACAAACATTGCCGGCGAACCGCTGCTATCACAGGGTATCGGCGCGTCCAAGTGCGGAGATCTCGCGGCCGACATCAAGCCTGCCGAAGCGCTCGTCAATCAGATCAACCTGATGCTCTATGCCTGGGTGCAGGGATACGTGAGCGCGGCCAACGTGGCACTGCTCGAGTACGACAGCAAGCACATCGACATGACCGATCTCGACGCCTCGAGGGTGCTGTCGATGATCCTCGACTATTGCAAAGCCAACCCCGACAAACGACCGGCGAACGCCCTCGATGCATTCATCAAAACCGCCAAGAAGAGCAAAGCGCAGTGGAAGACCGGTACGGTCGAGTGGGACGAGTAGATCCGCTGCCAGCTCATTGCGCCGTGGCGCCTGATTTCTTCACCACGTAGGCCCATTTCTCGATGTCCTTGCGCAGAAAGGCGTCGAACTCTTCCGGCGTCATGAACTGAGGTTCGGCGCCCTGGGCGGCCCAGGCCTTCTGGATGTCGGGACGCCGCATGATCTCGGCAATGGTCGTGTTGAGCTTGTCGATGACCGGCTTGGGTGTACCGGCCGGCGCCATCAGACCAAGCCAGATCGTCGACTCGTAACCGGGCACGCCGGCCTCGGCGACCGTCGGCACATCAGGCAGAACCGATGAACGCTTCGTCCCCGATGTCGCAAGCGCGCGCACCTGTCCGGCCTTGACATTTTCGGCCATGGTCGGAATCGCGTCGAACATCATCTGGACGTGGCCGCCAAGCACGCTGTTGCGCGCCTCGCCCGAGCCCTTATGCGGCACGTGCACGATGTCGGTTCCGCTCATCGCCTTAAACAGCTCGCCGGCCATATGGTAGGGCGTGCCCGGCCCGGACGACGCGTAGTTGAGTTGGCCGGGCTTCGCCTTGGCGAGCGCGATGAATTCCTTGAGGTCCTTCGCCGGCACCGACGGATGCACGACCATCACCAAATCGGAGGAGTTGATCGGCGTTACCGCAACGAAGTCGCGCATCAGCGCGAACGGCTTGTTGGGGATGAGCGATTCGTTGGTGGTGTGGGTATTGGACATCGCGAGCAGGGTGTAGCCGTCCGGCCGGGACTTCGCGACCGCGTCGGTGCCGATGATCGAACCGGCGCCGGGTCGATCTTCCACGACAAACGACTGCTTGAGCGCGTCGGTCAGGTGCTGCGCGAGCACCCGTGCATAAACATCCGCCGGCCCGCCCGCCGCGAACGGCACGATGATCTTCACGGATCTGGTCGGATAATCCTCGGCGTTGGCGCCGCTGCAACACAGCAGCAGCGAAAACACCAAGGCCAGGGTACGCGGGAAACCGGTCATGAGCACTCCGCAAAATGTCCCGGTTTGTTGCACGTCACGGCATGCCGCACAACAAATCCGGGACCGCAGTGTCTGTTTCCTCGCCGGCGGCCCGGCGCCGCGTCATGGTAGCGCGACGCCTGGACGCGAACGAAGGATCTCGTCACACATCCAATTTCTTGGACTTGATCAGCCAGCCCGCGAACAGGCCACCAAGCGTCGGTATGATCAGATACATCCAGACTTGGCCAAAGGCCTTGCCGCCGACGAACAGCGACGGTCCGAAGCTACGCGCCGGGTTCAGCGAGGCGCCGGAGACGCTGTAGAACGCAAGGTGCAGGGTCACCAGCGTTATTCCGATGATCAAACCAGCGAACGCGCCAGGACCCTTCGAACCGGTCAATGCCAGGAACACGAGCGTGAAGATCGCGGTTGCGATGAACTCGGCGATCATGGCGGGCCAAACCCCGAAGGTTCCCCATGTGGTTGCTCCGAGGCCGCTGTCCGCGACGTGGTAGCCGCCGGCCTTGCCTTTGACGATGATGACGAGCAGCAGCGCGGCGACGAACGCCCCGATGAATTGTGCAATCACGTAGCGGATCGCATCGGCGCCGCTGATCCGGCCTGCCGACCAGAGCGCGGCGGTGACCGCCGGATTGATATGACAGCCCGAGACGGGGCCGATCGTGTAAACCATGGCCGCGTAGGCCAGGCCAAACGCCAGGCCAATCGGAAGCGCCGACAGGGGGAACGCCCCGCCTAGACCGGTCAGCACAATCGAGGCGCAGCCCACCAGGACGAGCACGAACGTCCCGAAAAACTCCGCGCGAAGCCGATTGTCGTTGATGTAATTCATTTGCCCCTCCTCAAGCTCGCGGCGCTATCTGGTCGCGAAGTCAAGCCGTACTCCCTATGTGACTGAATATAACGGGAAGTTTTTGTGGGCGTCTACCTGACGCACGCGACAAATGGCAACGCCCAGCAAGGGGTTGCGGGCAGCTCGCGTCCTACCGCGCGAGCTGTTAGTAGCGCGGGCAAGCTACGGCAGTGCCGCGCGATACATCGCCTCCGCATCGGCGCGCAACATGCGACGCGACGCATCGCGGCTGTAATACATGTGTCCGCCGCCATAGAGCGCGAATGCGACGCGATCGGCAACAGTCGTCGGCAATTGGTTGAGGATCAGCTTGGTTTCAAAATACGGCGTCACCAGATCGCTGGCCCCGTGCGTCACGAGCACGCGCAGGCGCGGGTCGGCTGCCAACGCGCGCACGACGTCGTTCATCGCTTCGGATCCGCGCCCGCGACCGAAATCCCAACGGCTGGTGACCTCGCCGTTCTGCAGGCGATATTGATCCTCGACGCGCCAGTAGAGGACGCGCCGGTAAAGGTCGGTCATCGCGACCGTCAGCGGCGCCGCCATGGCGCCGAGCATGGGATCGGAATAGCGCGGGCGCACCGCATAAGGATTGGGATCGGGAGCAGTCACGGTCGCATCGTAGGACGATGCAACGAGCGCCTGCGACCGATAGAACTCGCGCTCGAACGTTTCGGTATCCACGCGTGCGCCGAGCCGGCGGACCAGTCCAGGGTCAAGCCCGGTCAGGGCAGCAATCCGTGCGCTCATGCGATCAACCGCCGCCTGGTCGCGCGGTCCGCGCAGCAGATCCTGCAGATACTCACCGGCGGCGTATTGTTCGACGTCGCGCAGCGCAGCGGGATCGAGACCAGCGTCAGGGCCGGATTTTGCCTCGCGCGCAGTCGCCGCCATCGATGGCAGGTGCGTCACCCACTGCTCCGGCAGATACGACGACAGATTGCGCAGGCCGAAATCAATGACCGGCGAGACCAGCACCAAGCCATTGACCCCGAGGTCTTGGCCCTCTTGCAGCAAGCGAGCGATCTTGGCGGCGCGAAAGCCGCCATAGCTCTCCCCGACGATGAATTTCGGTGAGGCCTGCCGTCCTGTCCGCTCAAGCCATTTGCGGATGAACACCGCAAGCGACTGCGCATCGCCATCGACCGACCAGAACCGACGGCGCGGCCCGTCGCCGGACGCCACAATCCGGCTGTATCCGGTCCCCGGAGGATCGACGAACACGAGGTCGGTGAAATCGAGCCACGTTTCAGCGTTGGGAACTGTTGTTGGCGCACTCGACGGCGTGACGTGGTCGAGCGGCAAGCGCCAAGGTCCGATTGCGCCGAGCTGCAGATAGGCCGAGGATGAGCCCGGGCCGCCGTTGACCGCAAACGTAACGGGCCGGTTCGGCCCGCCGTCGGATTTCACATAGGCGATGTAGGCGACCTCGGCCTGCAGACTTCCATCGTTGGCATCGTAGAGCGGGATCGCGCCTGCGGTTGCCTTGAACTGAAACCGGCGGTCCGGAATCTCGAGATATTGAATCGTCGTTATCTCGGCCGGCAGACGCGGAGCGGCGGCCGGCCGGACCGCGGGCGCCCCGGCAGGCGCAGCCGCGCCTGGAGCGGATTGGCCGGTCTGCGGCGAAGCCGCCACGGGCGGAGGTGCGGGTGTGCTCGGAGCCGGCGTGGAGACGGGCGGCGGAGAAGCCGGCGGCGGCGCCTGCGCATGAATCCCGGCCGCTGGTATTGCGGCTGCAAGGATTCCTGCGACAAGCGCGACGACGGGACGGCGCCGGGTCATGTCTGCTTGGGCTTCTTTGGTGGCGGTTTGGCGGGCGCTCCCGGTGGCTCGCCGATCCGCTCGATCGATACGAGTCTGCCGTCCACGAAATGGTAAACGCCGGGACGATCCCCGGTTCGAAACTCGAGCTTCACCGCCCGGTCCCCACGCTCGTTGGCGCCGATCAGAACATCCTGCGGGGTTCCAATGGCGCGGACGACCTCGCATTCGGTCATTTTGAGCGCAATCGGACGCGCCACCGGCTGCGCCGGGGGTGCGGCTCCCTCGCTGCCCTGACCGCCGCCGGCAACGTCGGGTTTCGGGCCCGCGCCGCTATCGGAGCAACGGCCGCTGGCATCGACCAAATCCGCAGACGTTACCGCACCACGCGCCTCTTCGCGTTTCTGGAATTCATTGAAGTTCGGAGTCACCAGTGTACCGGTGTCGACCTTGGGCAGCTTGACCTGATCGAGCTCGGAGCACGCCGCGAGCGCGAGCGGCACCGTCAAGAACAGCGCGACCATCACCAACCGATCGTTGCGGCGTTGCATTGGACCCATCACTAACCCCCACGAATTTCAAAGCGGATTTTGCGTCACGATCATGGCGATTGGTCGACCGCCGGCGCATTGTGCCGGCGACAAAAAGGAGCACCGAACGTTAACCTTTGCGCTGCCAACGGCCGCGTTCGTCAGTCTGCCAATAGGTGACATCGAACCCCTGCCCCTTGGCGGCCGTCCAGCGTTCGCGTGCCGCCGCTACGGCGTCCGCGTCGTCGCCATCGAACAATAACACCAGCCGCTGATAAGAACTGGCTTCCGCCGGCAACGGCGCGCCGTCGATCAGAAAGCGGACGGTCGCCCCGTTCGGGTTGTCGTCGTTGGCTGTAAGCAGCACCGGTTGCTCGGCCGCGTTCGCTTCCCGATCGGTTCCGTGCGGCAGGAAGCTATCGTCGCTGAACGTCCACAAATGCGCGTCAAGCGCGTCGACGCGGTCGTCCGACGACGCTTGCACGATTACCCGCCAGCCGCGCTCGAGCGAGCGCTCGAGCAAATTCGGCAGCACCTTCTCGATCGGCTGCTCCTGAAGATGATAGAACAGAACCTCGGTCATGCGGCGGAAACCCAAATCACGGTGATTGTAGCACGTCGCGCTCGGTTGGCCGCGCACACGTCGGGATTGATAACAAAAATAATTGCATGCCGAAACGATCAGTGCCGGTAAGTCAGGCGCATTTTGATATTGCTATATGAATTATTATACAACTAATCCTCGTAGTAATCTTGCACCAGGCGATCAAGCAGGCGCACGCCCCAACCTGAGCCCCAGCTCTTGTTGGTGTCGCTCTGAGGCGAGCTCATCGCGGTTCCAGCGATGTCGAGATGCGCCCAATGCGTCTTGCCGACGAAGCGCTGCAGCAGCTGCGCGGCGGTGATCGATCCGCCGAAGCGGCCGCCGGTATTCTTCATGTCGGCGAACTTGGAATCGATCATCTTGTCGTATTCGGGCCCAAGCGGCATCCGCCAGACCCGCTCGCCGGTTCGCTCACCGGCCTTCACAAGGCGGTCGGCAAGCTTGTCATCGTTGGAGAACAGCCCGGCGTATTCCTGGCCAAGCGATACGATGATTGCTCCGGTCAAAGTCGCAAGATCGATCATGAACTTGGGCGCGAAGCGATCGGCCACGTAGTGCAGAACGTCGGCGAGAACAAGACGCCCCTCGGCGTCGGTGTTGATGATTTCGATCGTCTGGCCAGACATGGTCTTGACGATGTCGCCCGGCCGCTGCGCGTTGCCGGCCGGCATGTTTTCAACGAGGCCAATGGCGCCGATCGCATTGATGGCCGCCTTGCGCTTGGCGAGCGTTTCCATGAGGCCGACGACGCACGCGGCGCCCGCCATGTCGCCCTTCATGTCCTCCATGTTCTGCGCAGGCTTGATCGAGATGCCGCCGGTGTCGAAGCACACCCCCTTGCCGATGAACGCGACCGGCTTTTCGCCGCGCTTGCCCCCGTTCCAGCGCATGACCACGAGCCTGCTTTCGTGCGCCGAGCCTTGGCCAACGCCAAGCAGCGCGTTCATGCCGAGCTTTTTCATCGCCGCGGGGTCGAGCACCTCGACCGCGATTCCGAGTTTGCGCAATGCCGTCGCGCGGCGCGCAAATTCCTCCGGGAAAAGGATATTCGCCGGCTCGTTGACGAGATCGCGCGCCATGACCACGCCGTCGCCGACGGCGTCGCGTGCGACCCATGCCTTGCGGGTCGCCCCTGGCTCTGCCACTCCGATGGTCACGTGCGCCGAACCCGGCTTTGCATCGTCGCTGTTGCGCTTGGTTTTGTAGAGGTCGAACGAATACGCTCGCAGCCGCGTCCCGAGCGCCATGTCGGCGGCCTGGTCAGGTTTCATCGGCCCGCTCGGAAGCTCTGCCAGGATTGTGACCTCCCCGGCCGCCGCCGGCACCTTTCCTATCGCGACACCGCCCAGTCGGAGGTAGTCGGGTGCCTTCAACTCGCGGCTGTGGCCGCACCCAACGACGATCAGCCGGCTGGCCTCGAGCTCGGCAGGAAGCACGATATCGAGGGTTGTCCCCAGCTTGCCCTTGAAGCGCTCGGCTGCCGCGGCTTTGCGCACCATGTCCGCGGTCGACCGCAGCAGGCGGCGGGTGATCGGCCCGAGCAGCAGACCGTCGTCGCAGAACACAACGAGAACTCCGCGCGACGGCAAGGCAAAAGCAGCAAATCCCAGCTTGAAGGCATCGGGCATAGACGGCCTCGTGGTGCGGCGGGTTTTCCGATCGGCAAAGGCACCCGGACCCTACCTTGACCGAGCGTCCGGGAAGGCAGGCGCCAAAATGCCGAGAGCGTGTTACTCGATTGCAACCCCTTAACCATTCCCGATTGTTTTTCAACAGCTTTGCCTCGGGACGGCCACTTTGTACAGCGATGGTAAACAGCCCCAAGGGCACTGTGACAGAGGACGGCGGGGCGCGGCTGGGGTACACTGGATTTTGCCGGCATGGGGGGCCGGTTCAAGCAAGCTTGCAGGGGCGATGACCACGTGCGCGGTTCGCGCGTTTTTCGTCGTTGTGGTCTTGTGTAAGTGCAGGGCGTAGCGGGGTTTCTTGCCGGGACAAGAGCTCCGCCGGGGCGTGGGGAACGATGGGACCAAACGGCCAATACGGGGTGCGTGCCGCGCGTGATGCTGTCGCGTCGATTCGGCGGCGCGGACAGGCGGGTACGTGATCGGCGCACTTGCGATACCGCGACCGGTTTCGGTCGGGACCCTCGGGCGCTATTTCGCGCAGCGCTTTCTCACGACCTTTTTGGCTGTGTTCTTCGGAATCATCATGCTGGTCGGCTTGGTCGACTGCATCGAGCTGATGCGCCATCGCGGTGGCGACGGCAGCGCCACGATGTTGACGATCGCAACGATCTCGTTTTTCCGCGTCCCCCAACTCGGCGAGCAGATCATGCCGTTCGCGGTTCTGATCGCCGCCATGTCCTGCTTCCTCAATCTGTCGCGGCGGCTGGAGCTCGTGATCGCGCGCGCGGCCGGAATGTCGGCCTGGCAATTCGTTGCCCCGGTGTTGCTCGCAGCCGGCCTGGTCGGGGTCGTTGCAACGACGATCTACAATCCGATGGCAGCGCTCCTGCAGGAAAAATCCAAGCATCTCGAGGTCGAAGCCTTCGGCGGCGCGCAAAGCGGACTGCAATCGACTGGGGCCGGTTTCTGGCTGCGTCAGCGCAGCGACGACGGTCAGTCGATCATGAACGCCGTCACCACCAGCGAACAGGGACTGCGGCTCGGCGGAGTGACGATTTTCACGTTTGATCAGAACGGCCGCTTTCAGCAGCGCATCGAAGCCAATACCGCGGCGCTGCAATCCGGTTCCTGGGAGCTTGAAGACGCCCGCATCTACGCCAGCGACGTACCCCCGATCGTACACAAGACCTACGCGCTCAAGACCAACCTCACGGCCGCCCAGGTACGCGAGACCTTCGCGACGCCGGAATCGGTTCCGTTCTGGGATCTGCCGTCCTACATCGAAACCGCGGAGCGCGCGGGCCTGGGAGCCACGCGCTATGAACTGCAATATCAGAAATTGCTGACCCGGCCGTTGCTGCTTGCGGCGATGGTGTTGGTTGCTGCCTCGGCGAGCCTGCGCTTCTTCCGTTTCGGCGGCGTGCAGAAAATGATTCTCGGCGGCGTCGCCGCCGGATTCTTGCTGTATGTGCTGTCGAAAATAACCGAGGATCTCAGCAAGGCGCAGTTGATGCCGGTGATGGCTGCGGCTTGGACGCCGGCGCTCGTCGGCGCGCTGACCGGGCTTATCGCGCTCCTCCACCAGGAGGACGGGTGATGGCCGCTCAGACCGCCCGTCCTTGCCTTCGACCAGCATTGCGGTCCCGCCTCGCGCGGGCCGGTTTGTTGCTCGCGCTCGCCCTTGTCGGCGCGAACGCGATCGGCGCGTCGTCGGCGTCGGCGCAAACCGCCCCGACCCCCTTCCTCGATTTCCGCACCCAGCTGCGCCCCACGCCCACCCCCAAAGGCCCCGGGCTCGGAAGCGTTGCAACTGGCGGCGTCAAGTCGGATGCCAAGATGCTCGTGCAGGCGGACGAGCTCGACTACGACTACAACAATCAGCGCGTTTCCGCGGTCGGCAACGTGCGCATGTACTATCAGGGCGCGACCATCGAGGCCGACCGCGTCATCTATGATCAGAAAACCAAGCGGCTGCACGCGGAGGGCAACGCGCGGCTCACCGACGCCGACGGCAAGATCAGCTATGGCGAGGTGATCGATCTCTCCGATGACTACCGCGAAGGATTCGTCGATTCGCTGCGCGTCGAGACGCCCGACCAGACCCGCATAGCAGCGGCGCGCGCCGAGCGCAGCGAGGGCAATTTCACCGTGTTCCAAAGCGGCGTCTACACCGCGTGCGAGCCGTGTAAGGACGATCCGCGCAAGCCCCCGCTGTGGCAGATCAAGGCGGCCCGGATCATCCACAATCAGACCGACAAGATGATCTATTTCGAGAGCGCCGCGGTCGAGTTCTTCGGCGTTCCGCTCGCCTACTTCCCGTACTTCTCGGCTCCCGACCCGACCGTGAAGCGTAAGACCGGCTTCCTCCTCCCGGTCGTCTCCTCGAGCTCGGCCTACGGCTTCGCGCTCGAGACCCCGTACTACGTGGCCCTCGCCCCCGACTACGACATGACCTTCG
Organism: Xanthobacteraceae bacterium; assembly: GCA_051985675.1. Taxonomy (GTDB): domain Bacteria; phylum Pseudomonadota; class Alphaproteobacteria; order Rhizobiales; family Xanthobacteraceae; genus JAFAXD01. Next base: position 21,992 of record JBPYFJ010000122.1, read on the forward strand.
CGCCGAGGATCACCACCAAGCAGGGGCCCTTGCTGCAGGGCGAATTCCGCCAGCGGCTCGACAGCGGCTCCTACACGCTGCGCGCATCGGGCATCGATCAGCTAGACAAGAATTTCTTCATCCACTCGGACGGCACGCCGACGCCCGGGTTTCGCCAATGGCGCGGAGCCGTCGAAGGCAGCGGGCGCTTTAATCTGTCACCGCAATGGGCCTGGGGCTTCGACGGCGTGCTGGTATCGGATGCCAGCTACTTCCAGGACTACAAGATCCGATCGCTGCAATCGAAAGTTCCGGACCCGGCGGGCATGGGTCTCACCGAGGGTGTCTCCCAGTTGTTCCTCGCCGGCCGCGGCGATCGCAGCTATTTCGATATGCGCACGATCCAGTACACCGGCTTTTCGGAATTCGACGTGCAGGGTGCGATCCCCGTCATCCATCCGGTGATCGACTATTCCAAGACGTTGAGCTCGCCGGTTCTCGGTGGCGAGTTCGGCTACAGCATGAACTTCACGAGTCTGTCGCGCAACACACCTGAATTCGACCCGATCAACCAGTTTGCCAACAGCCTCTCGCTGTGCGGGCTCAACACGGCCGACACGGCGAAAAACGTAAACAACTGCGTACTCCGTGGCGTGCCGGGCGACTACAACCGTGTTTCGGCGGAAGCCCACTGGCGCAGACAGATCGTCGATCCCATTGGACAGGTCTGGACGCCATTCGCCTCGGTTCGCGGCGACGTGGCCTCGCTCAGCGTTGCACCCGACGCCGGCATTCCGAATTTCATCACACCGGGCAACAGCGAGATCACCCGCGGGATGCCGACCGTGGGGCTTGAGTATCACTACCCCTTCATCAGCGTACAGCCTTGGGGCACGCAGACGGTCGAGCCGATCGCTCAAATCATCATACGCCCGAACGAAACGGAGATCGGCAGGCTCCCGAACGAAGACGCCCAAAGCCTGGTGTTCGACGACGGCAATTTGTTCCGCGTCGACAAATTCTCCGGCTGGGATCGGGTCGAAGGCGGCAGCCGCGCCAACGCCGGGGCGCAATACACCGCGCAATTCAATCAGGGCGGTTCCGTCAACATGCTGTTTGGACAGTCCTATCAGCTGTTCGGCGTCAACTCATACGCGCAGGCCGACCTGACCAACACCGGTCTCGCCAGCGGCCTGGACAAGAGCCGGTCGGACTATGTGGCGCGGCTCGCCTATCAGCCCAATTCGATTTACAACGTCACCTCGCGCTTCCGATTTGCCGAGACCGATTTCTCGGTCCAGCGATTGGAGGTCGAGGGCCGCGCCAGCTTTGACCGATGGTCGCTTTCGGTTCTTTATGGCAGTTACGCGGCCCAGCAGGAGATCGGATTTTTGGATCGGCGCGAGGGCGTGCTCACCACCTCGTCGATCAAGCTCAATGCAAACTGGGCTGCGATGGGGGCGATCCGGTACGACCTGATCGCCAATACGTTCGACCAGACACGTTTCGGACTCGGTTATATCGACGACTGTTTCATGATGTCTCTGAACTACGTAACGGACTACACGTTCAGTGGAAACGCGAAGACAAGTCAAACGATCTTGCTGCAATTCGCCTTGCGGACCATTGGCGGAGGCGGGATCGGCTTTGGAGCGCCATGATGTCTAAACCATCGCTTGTGGATTCCGGGGGTGCAGGCTTGTTGGTGAAGCGTTCGATGCAACACCGGTGCAACAACGCCGGGGTCGCGGCCCGCGCCGGGCTCGCCCGCACGTGGCTGCTGCCGGCCGCCATGTTCGCCCTGCTTGCCGCCGCCGCGCCGGCGCGCGGCCAGGTGGTGCTGTTCGTCAACGGCGACCCCATTACCGAGCTCGACATCACGCAGCGCGGGAAGCTGATCCAGCTGACCTTGCACAAGACGGCGCCCCGACAGGAGGTGATCAACGACCTGATCGACGACAAGATCAAAATCTCGGTCGGCCGCCGCTTCCATCTCGACATCACCTCAGACGATGTCGAGAAACAGTTTGTCGAAATGGGCGGTCGCATGCGCATGTCGAAGCAGGCGTTCGAGAATGTGTTGATCCAGGCCGGCATCGACCCCTCGATTATGAAGGACCACATCAAGGCAGAGATTTCCTGGGCCACCGTCGTGCAAGGCAAGTTCCAATCACGTCTGCACGTCAACGAGAAGGATGTGCTGCAGGCGATGCAGAGCGACAAAGACGCGAAACCGGGCGAGGACGGACAAAAGGCAAACCCGACCGGCTACGAATACGTGTTACGCCCCATCCTCTTTGTCATCGGCCGAGGCGCCGGCGCCGACGCCGCCGAGACCCGCAAGAAGGAGGCCGAGGCGCTACGGGCGCGCTTTGAGAATTGTGAAAGCGGCGTTCCTGCCGCACGCGCGCTCAGGGACGTGGTGGTGCGCAACCAGATCATCAAACCGTCTGACGACCTCCAGGACAATATCCGCCAAATCCTTGATAGCGTGCCGGTCGGGCATCTGACCGCGCCAGAAGTTACGAGCCGCGGCGTCGAACTGTTTGCGGTCTGCGCCAAGCGCGAAGCCAAACTCGAGTCGGCCGCGAAAAAAGAGATTCAAAACAAGCTGTTCAACGCGAATTTCGAAGCGCAGGGCAAGCGTTTCCTCGAAGAGCTGCGGAAAACGGCGATGATCGAGTACAAAGAGCCGCCGGAGCCCATCAAGGAAATCAAGGGCAAGAAGTCGCCGAAGCCAGCGCGCGAAACCAACGCCAAGGCGCCGGGCGTCAAGACGCAGTGATCGAGACGCTGGTCTCGCGCAGCCGATCGCCTTCGGCATCCGTCAGCCGTTTACGTCGGCCCCAAACCGAGGCACGCTTGCGCGCGGTGATCCGCGCCCCGACGCAGCGCGAAGCGAAGAAAGCAAGCAAATGTCCAAAGCGCTGGCTTTGACCCTCGGTGAACCGGCCGGCATCGGACCCGACATCACGATCGCGGCTTGGGCCCGCCGCGCCGAGCTGGCGCTGCCGGCGTTCTACGTTCTGGGCGATGCCGGCTTCCTCGCGCGGCGGGCCTCCGACCTCGATCAGGAAATTCCGATCACACGTGTCAACGCGCGCGAGGCCGCCGAGGCCTTCGATGCTGCGCTCCCCGTCGTCGACGTCGGCATTGAGGCCACCGCCGCTCCCGGGATTCCGGATCAGTCGAGTGCCCCCGTCGCGATCGCGGCGATTCGCGCCGCCGTCGAACAGGTCCTCGACGGCACGGCGGCCGCCATCGTCACCAATCCGGTTGCCAAGAACGTGTTGTATCAATCCGGGTTTCCCGAACCTGGCCATACCGAATTTCTTGGCAAGCTCGCAACCGAGCTGACCGGGGTCGCAGCACGGCCGGTCATGATGCTGTGGGCGCCCGAACTCGCGGTCGTGCCCGTCACCATCCATCTTCCGCTGACGGACGTGCCGCGCCAGCTCGACTTCGACCTCATTGTCGAGACCGGGCGCATTGTAGCGCGCGACCTCTCGATGCGCTTCCGGATCAAGCATCCGCGGCTCGCGGTGGCCGGGCTTAACCCGCACGCGGGTGAAAACGGCGCGCTTGGGATCGAAGATCGCACGATCGTGGCGCCCGCGATCGCAAGGCTTCGCGCCGAAGGCATTGACGCGCGCGGTCCGCTGCCGGCCGACACCATGTTCCACCCCGCCGCCCGCGCGCGCTACGACGCGGCCCTGTGCATGTATCACGATCAGGCACTGATCCCGATCAAGACTCTCGCCTTCGATCACGCCGTCAACGTGACCTTGGGCTTGCCGTTTGTGCGCACGTCGCCGGATCACGGCACCGCATTCGACATCGCTGGAACCGGCCGCGCCGATCCGTCGAGCCTGATCGAAGCCATCAGGTTGGCCGCCCGGCTCGCACAAGAACAGCAGGTAGCCGCGGCCGCGGTGCCATGACGGCCGTCGACGACTTGCCGCCGTTGCGGGAAGTCATTCGTCGTCACGGCTTGTCGGCGAGGAAATCGCTCGGCCAGAATTTTTTGCTCGATCTCAACCTCACGGCTCGGATCGCGCGGGCGGCCGGCCCGCTTGAGGGCGTCAGCGTGGTCGAGGTTGGACCCGGACCGGGCGGGCTCACGCGGGCGCTGCTGGCCGCTGGCGCGCGCCGCGTCATCGGCGTCGAACGCGATCCTCGCGCGGTCGCGGCACTTGCGGAAATTGGCGCGCGCTATCCCGGTCGCCTCGAGATTGTCGAAACCGATGCGCTCAATTTCGATCCGCGCCCGTACCTCGACGCTGGCCCGACGCGCGTCGTGGCCAACTTGCCCTACAACATCGCGACCCAGCTGCTGGTCGGGTGGCTGAGGACGGCGCCGTGGCCTCCCTGGTACGACGACCTCGTGCTGATGTTCCAACGCGAGGTCGCCGAGCGCCTGAGTGCCGGGCCGGGCAGCGGCAGCTACGGTCGGCTATCGGTCCTGGTCAGCTGGCGCTGCACGGCGAAGCTCCTGTTCGACATCGCACCATCCGCATTTGTGCCACCGCCCAAAGTCACCTCTTCGCTTGTCCGACTAACGCCGCGGCCCGAGCCGCTGGCTGCCGACCTTGCCGACCTTGAACGGGTGACCGCGGCCGCATTCGGTCAGCGCCGCAAGATGCTGCGCCAGAGCCTGCGAACCCTCACGCCGGACCCGTCATCGCTGCTTGCCGCGGCTGGACTTGATCCAACCGCGCGCGCAGAGGACATCTCGGTCTCTGGCTTTGTCGCGCTCGCACGCGCGCTCGCGCAATGAGTGAATGCCGAACTTCAAATCGGCGGCACTAGAGGTCACGCTGCAGCGAGCGCACGAATTCGGCCAAGCCAATTCGGCGCTCGCGCTTGAGGCGCTCGGCAGCGAGGATCGCGCGCACCTCGGTGAAAGTCTGATTGAGGTCGTTGTTGATGACGACGTAGTCGTACTCCGCCCAGTGGCTCATCTCATCGCCAGCACGTTCCATGCGGTCGCGGATGACGGCGTCGCTGTCCTGGGCGCGCGTCCGGAGCCGGCGCTCGAGTTCGGGCACCGACGGCGGGAGCACGAACACGCTGACGAGATCCCCGCGGGCACGTTCGCGTATCTGTTGGGTGCCCTGCCAGTCGAGGTCGAACAGCATGTCGCGACCCGCCGCCAAGGCCTTGTCAACCGGAGCACGCGGCGAGCCGTAGAAATTGCCGAATACCTGCGCCCATTCCAGCAGTTCGCCATCGCGCACCATGCGATCGAAACGCGCCTTGTCGATGAAGTGATAGTGCCGACCGTCAACCTCGCCGGGGCGCAGCGGCCGGGTGGTCACCGAAATCGACAGCTCCACGCCCGGGTCCTCGAGCAGCATCCGGGACAGCGTGCTCTTGCCGGCGCCCGATGGCGAGGAAAGAACCAACATCATTCCGCGGCGATCGACGGCGGGCGGGGTCCGGTGCCGGTCGTGCAAGCGCACCATCCTCATTCCAGGTTCTGAACCTGCTCGCGGAATTGCTCCACTACGGTCTTCAATTCAAGGCCGACGTTGGTGAGCTCCACGTCATTCGACTTCGCGCACAGGGTGTTGGCCTCCCGATTGAGCTCCTGAGCCAGAAAGTCGAGGCGACGTCCGATCGCACCGCCACCTGCGATGAGCTTGCGGGCCTGCTCAACATGCGCTTTCAAGCGATCGAGCTCCTCGCGCACATCCGCTTTGGCGGCAAGCAGAATCGCCTCCTGATACAGCCGGTCCGAATCCAGACGCGCATTGTTTTCAAGCAGCGCGGCAACCTGCTCACTCAACCGGTGCCTGATCGCCTCCGGCCGGCGTCCCGGTGCGGCGTCGGCGCGCACGACCAAAGCCGCGATCTCCGACAGCCGCTCGATCAGCAGCCGGCCCAGCGCCTGGCCCTCGTGCCGCCGCATCTGGGCGAGACCCGCGAGCGCGGCGTCGAAGCCTGCCAACACGGCGGCCTCCGCGTCGCGGCGCTCGTCCTCGCGCTCCTCTGCGTCGACAACTTCGATCACTCCCTTGACCCCGAGGATTCCGTCAAGCCGCGCTGGCTCGGCCGCCACACGTCCGGTCAGGCTCTGCATCGCCTTCAGCACAGCTTCTAATACACCTTCATTGACGCGGACGATCGGCGCCACTCCCTCGCGGGCAATGGAGAGTGCGGCCTGCAACGAGCCGCGGGCAAGCTTATCCGCGGCGCGTGCGCGAACCGCTACCTCGATCGCATCCCATCCCGCGGGCAGACGCAGCCGCAGATCAAGACTCTTGGCGTTAACCGACTTGACCTCCCAGGCCCACGCGTATGGCGCCGACAGGCCTTGGCTGCGTGCGAATCCCGTCATGCTGGAGAGGGTCATGCGAAGCCCGCCGCTCGTCTCATTGTTGCAAAGTCCGCCCTGCGCCGTCGCGCAATCGCCGGCCGCAACGAGACTCTAGCAGATACATGATACCAGCGTGATTTGGGTTTGAAGGTCCAAGGCGCGCCTGCGCGCAATCGCGACGCGATTGTTCACTGCGGCACGCCGTGACCAGGCAACGAAGCGGGACGCCAACTTCACTATTGCGGCCGAGACGGCGGCGGTGGCGCGCCCTGATTTTGATTCTGGGCCTGTGGCGTCGGCGGCTTCGGTTTGGGAGGTGCCGGTTTCGCAACCTTGGGCTTGGGTGGTGCGAGCGTCTCGGCCGGTGCTGCGGTTTCCTCCGGAGCCGCGGCGGCCGACTCACCTGCTTCGAGGGCTCGCAACTTTGCAACGTTCTTCTGATGCTGGTCGAGCGTTTCCGCAAACGCATGCCCGCCGGTGCCATCGGCGACGAAGAACAACTCCTTCGTCCGCGCCGGGTTGGCGGCCGCCTCGATCGACGCGCGTCCCGGATTGGCGATCGGGCCCGGCGGCAGGCCGTCGATCGCGTAGGTGTTGTAGGGCGTTGGCTGCGTTATTTCGCTTTTGGCGATCGGTCGCCCGAGCGAGCCCTTGCCGCCGACCAAGCCGTAGATGATGGTCGGGTCCGACTGCAGCCGCATCTTTTGCTTGAGCCGATTGGCAAACACCGCAGCGACCCGCGAGCGCTCGTCGGGACGTCCGGTCTCCTTCTCGACAATGGACGCGAGCACGATCAGCTGATCTGGCGTTCGAACCGGAAGATCGGGCGAGTGCCGCTCCCACGCCTTCTGCAAGACTTCGCGCTGCTCACGTTGCATGCGCTGGATCACCTGCTCGCGCTGGGTTCCGCGCGGAAACCGATAGGTCTCCGGCAGCAAAGATCCCTCGCGCGGGATCGCCTTGATGTTGCCCGCCAGAAAATCGGTATCGAGCAGGCGCTGGACGATCTGCTCCGAGGTTAGACCCTCCGGTATCGCGATCGCGTGCTGAACCACCTTGCCGTCGACCAAGGTGTTGATGACGTCCTGAAGGCTCGCCTGTTTTGTGAATTGATATTCCCCGGCCTTGACCTCGCTGCGTCGTATCTTGTTCAGGCCGACCGAGATGATGAACGGCCAGCGCTGGTCGATGACGCCCTCGTGCTCGAGCACATCCGCCACGTCGAACACGCCGGAGTGCGAAATGGTGACGACCTTGTCGTCCTGCAACGGACCCGGCGCGGCCAGTTGGTTCTTGACCAGCAGCCAGCCGCCGCCGATTGCGATCGCAATGAGGATCAGCAGCGTGAACACCGCGTTACCGGCAACCACCATGGGGTGGTGCGCACGCCGTGAGCGACGCGTCGGCACCGGCACGCGTTCAGGCTGCAGCGCCGCCCGTGGACTGCGGGGCGCGCCGCGAACGCGATCCGGCCCGGCCTGTGGCTTGATCTTCAGCGCGCCGGTGTCGGCCTCGGGAACCCGATCGGCCGGGCTGGTGTGCGCATCGTCTCCGGTTGCATCGCGTTTGCGGCGCCATAGCATCGAGGAACCCTCCTGACAGCGCGGACCAAACAGCCGACCTTCACCTGTTTGGAAAGCTGCCCACCACCCGTAGCCTGGATCTTGAAGTTCTCACCAACCCTGCGGCGGTCTCATGGTCGCGAACTTCAAATCAAAAACTTCCATAGAATCAAAGGCCTATTAGCGTCCACCCGAAACTCGCGAGCCGGCATCCCGGATCACCCGAAAGCGATCCTGTAACACCGTGCCGACGCGTCATGCGAGGTTACACGAGTGGCGTTGGGGGCGAAAGTTATTCGGGATGCGTGGCAGGACCGGGACCGAGCGGGCGGCCCGCTCTCGCTCTCATTCAAGCCGCAAGGCGGCGGACCACAAGCGACGCGTTGGTGCCGCCAAAGCCGAACGAGTTCGATAGCACCACGTTGATCTCACGCTTGCGCGCGTGATGCGGCACGAGGTCGATCGGCGTTTCGACCGATGGGTTGTCGAGGTTGATCGTTGGCGGCGCCACACGATCGCGGATCGCCAGGATGGAGAAGATGGTCTCGACCGCCCCCGCCGCGCCCAGCAGGTGCCCGACCGATGATTTGGTCGACGACATTGAAATGCGTCCGGCCGCATTGCCGACCGCACGCTCGACCGCCCCGAGCTCGATTTCATCGCCCACCTGGGTCGAGGTACCGTGCGCGTTGATATAGTCGATTTCGGTCGGCGAAATGCCGGCGCGCTTGATCGCGGCCATCATGCAGCGATAAGCCCCGTCGCCGTCCTCGGCCGGCGCCGTAATATGGTACGCATCACCCGAGAGCCCGTAGCCCACGATCTCGGCGTAGATGTTTGCCCCGCGCGCCTTGGCATGTTCGAGTTCCTCGAGCACGACAACACCGGCTCCCTCGCCCATCACAAAGCCATCGCGGTCGCGATCATAGGGACGTGATGCACGCTCGGGCGTTTCGTTGAAGCCGGTGGATAGCGCGCGGCAGGCGGTAAAGCCGACCATGCTGACGCGATGAATCGGCGATTCGGTGCCGCCGGCGACCATGACGTCGGCGTCTTCGAGCGCGATCAGCCGCGCCGCGTCCCCGATCGCATGCGCGCCGGTCGAACAGGCAGTGACGACCGCATGGTTGGGTCCCTTCAGTCCGAACTCGATCGACACGTAGCCCGACGCGAGATTGATCAGGCGGCCCGGAATGAAGAAGGGCGACATGCGCCGCGCGCCGCGCGCTTGCAGCAACAGCGTTGCATCAGCAATACCGCCGATGCCGCCGATGCCGGAGCCGATCATCACGCCAGTGCGCGTTTGGTCGGCGTAAGATTGCGGATGCCAGCCGGCGTCGTCGAGCGCCTGGCGCGCCGCGCACATGGCGAACACGATGAAATCGTCGACCTTGCGCTGCTCCTTCGGCTCCATCCATTGATCCGGATTGAAACTGCCGTTGGAGCCGTCGCCGCGCGGAATTTGCATCGCGATTTTGCACGGAATGTCGGAGACGTCGAAGTGATCGATCTTGCGCGCACCGCTGTCGCCGGCGAGCAGCCGCTTCCAAGTCGCGTCGACGCCGCAACCGAGCGGCGTCAGGATCCCCAGTCCGGTCACGACCACGCGTCTCATTCTAGGCCTTCCGTCCGGTCCTTAGGGCCGGATCCCGTTGCGTCGTCGCGTACCGGACGCGACGGAACGGCATTGGCTAGCACACGTAGCCAAGCCTTCGGCACTCGCAAAGCGCCATCCGCACGCTCGGCGTTGGCTGCAATCGCGCGCACCATTGCAACAATGCTACAAACTTCTTGATGTCCCTGGATCCGCGATGGGCCGCAACGATGACGTCTCCCCTCACAGTGCCCACCGGCTCCCGAGCGCTAGCTCTTGGCGTTCTTTTCGAGGAACTTGACGGCGTCGCCAACAGTTAGAATCGTTTCCGCCGCATCGTCGGGAATCTCGCACCCGAACTCTTCTTCGAACGCCATCACCAGCTCAACCGTATCGAGGCTGTCGGCGCCGAGGTCGTCGATGAAGCTCGCGCTCTCCGTTACCTTGTCGGGCTCGACCCCGAGGTGCTCCACGACGATCTTCTTCACCCGCTCGCCAATGTCACTCATCTTTCAAAACCTCGTGCGCTTCGAATTGGCCTAGCCGAACCCGCGGCTCGTCGCTGCGGCGCGGCGCCCGTCGTGGTTATTCACACAGCTGGTTTGTGTTCCACCCGAAGGCGAATTGCAACAGCCCCGGCCCTCGGCGTCCAGCCCCGGGGTTCGGTTATCACACTTCATATGGCTTTGCCAGCGTGCGCAAACCGCGCTTAACCGGTTCATTTGACCTCGGAATTCCCAGCTTTAACGAACGCCAGCTTGAACACCTCCACATCCTGCGGCGTGCCGACCGCGAGCGTTTCGACGCCCTCCGCAATCCGCTTGATGAGCCCGCTCAGCACTTTGCCGGAACCCAGTTCATAGAATGCCGTGGTGCCGTGCGCAGCCATGAAGGCCACCGACTCGCGCCAGCGCACGGTATCGGTAATCTGCTCGACCAGACGGCGCAGGATTTGCGTCGGTTCCGTCACCGGCGCTGCAAGCACGTTGGCGATCACGGGCACGACTGGCGGCTTCACGGCGACGTCGGCGAGCGCCTTTGCCATCACGGCGGCGGCGGGCTGCATGAGCTTGCAGTGGAATGGCGCGGAGACAGGCAACATCATGGCCCGCTTGGCACCTCGCGACCGTGCAATTTCCACCGCCCGTTCGACCGCCGCCCTGTCGCCCGAGATGACGACTTGGCCGCCACCATTGTCATTGGCCGCCTCGCAGATCTGCCCCTGCGCGGCGTCATTTGCGATCTTGGCGGCCGCATCGAATTCCAATCCGATCAAAGCCGCCATCGCACCGACGCCCACGGGCACCGCGTCCTGCATCGCACGCCCGCGCAGCCGCACCAGGCGGGCCGCGTCGCCGAATTTGAACACGCCTGCGGCGGCGAGCGCCGAATACTCTCCGAGCGAATGGCCGGCCACGAATGCGGTGTCGCGCGCCAGGTCAACTCCGGCTTCAGCCTCGAGCGCGCGCAAGGTCGCAATCGAAACCGCGAGCAGTGCCGGCTGAGCATTCTGCGTCAGTGTCAGGGTCTCCGCCGGACCCTCCCACATGATGCGGCTGAGTTTGTCTGACAGCGCGTCGTCGATTTCCTCGAATGTGCGGCGCGCGACCGGAAATGCATTCGCAAGCGCCAAGCCCATTCCGACTGCCTGACTACCCTGGCCGGGGAAAACAAACGCGATCGCCATCGGCTCTCCTTCGCGAAAACGCGCCGGAGAGACACTGACACCCGGAAACTGTCAAGCAAGGGAGCCGGCGTGAACGTGGACCGGCGCCCCGTAACACCCCGGAACGTCGGGCGTCCGCGCCTGTCTTCAAGTCGACAAACGGCCGTAAATATCGCCCTCGAAACGCCTTTTTGGCTCGATTTGACGGCGAATCCGTCCTTGCATTCAACCGCAAAATCCCTATAAACGCCGCTTCCGCTCGATCCCGGCCGGGAGCTGAACGGACGGCCGTCGACATCGACGGCAGGACCGCATGGTCCGGCGTCCCGTGTTCCCGCCTTCAAAGCTTTCGAGCCTTTCCGAAAGGCACGAGGGGCTTGGCGCCGGACGAGCTCGACAGAGGAGAGGCATTCCGATGCCGCTGTACGAACACGTCTTTATTGCTCGCCAGGACCTTTCGGCGCAGCAGGTCGAAGACATGACCACTCAGTTCAAGGGGATTGTGGAAGGGCTGGGCGGCAAAGTCGCGAAGGCAGAATACTGGGGCGTCAAATCCCTGACGTTCCGCATGCGCAAGAACCGCAAAGCGCATTTTACGCTGCTCAATCTCGACGCGCCGCCGGCGGCGGTCGCCGAAATCGAGCGTCAGGAGCGCATCAACGAAGACGTGCTGCGCTTTATGACGGTGCGGGTCGCCGAACTCGAAGAAGGACCGTCCGCGATGATGCGGAAAGTCGATCGCGACCGCGAGCGTGACGAACGCCGCGACGATCGGCGTGGAGACGATCGGCGTGGAGACGACCGACGGGGCGATCGCCGCCGCGACGGACGCGGGCGCGATGATGAGGGCATCGAGGTAGCGGAGGACTTGGCATGAGCTTCATGCAATCAGGCGCCGGCGCGCGCCGCCCGTTCTTTCGCCGCCGCAAGAGCTGCCCGTTCTCCGGCGCCAACGCGCCCAAGATCGATTACAAGGACGTCAAGCTTCTGCAGCGCTATATTTCCGAGCGCGGCAAAGTCGTGCCGAGCCGGATTACTGCAGTATCGGCTAAAAAGCAGCGCGAGCTTGCGCGCGCCATCAAACGCGCGCGTTTCCTCGGACTGCTGCCGTATGTGATCCGCTAGGATAGAGGACGTCAGAAGTTCTTGCGGCGAGCGCGGCGTGGCAAGCCAGGCTCGCACGGGTTCAAGAGGCTCCGGAGACCGCTCCGGGGCCGATGGTTGGGGCGGGTATGCGCCTCTAACCGCTTCTGCTGCAGTCTGATCGTTGGTGGCAGCGGTCGGCTGTGGTGCGCAGCGCGGGACAGCTGATGATGGTGCAGAATCTCCTGATCGGTATCGGCGCGGGCGTCGCCTCCGCGTTGCTGTTTGCGACCCCGGCCTCCGGTGCCGCACTGGCGCCGTTGCTCATGATCCTGGCGCCGTTGCCAATCCTGATCGCGGCGATCGGCTGGAGCCACTGGGCAGGCTTGTTTGCGGTCGCGGTCGCGGCGTTCGGGCTCATTCTGGTGTCGGACGCAGGCTCGGTTCAATCCGCGCTTGTACCGTTCATTGTCGGGATCGGCGCGCCGGCATGGTGGCTCGGCTATCTGTCGCTGCTTGCACGGCACGATCCCACGAGCGGCGGTATGATCTGGTATCCGGCCGGCGCACTTGTCCTCTGGTCGGCCGTGCTGGGCGCCTTTGTGATGCTCGCCGTCATCCCGTTCTATGGATGGGACCTGGATACGTTTCGCGCCAGCTTGCGCACGTTGTTTACGACGGCCCTGCAGGTCGAAGCCGATGGCGCGCCCTCATCGCTCGGCGATTCCACTCGCTTCATCGATTTCCTCGTTGACATCATGCCGGCGGCCGCCGCCGCGTTGGGCACCATCATCAATTTGCTCAACCTCTGGCTGGCCGGCCGCATCCTCGAGATCTCCGGGCGCCTGCGCAGGCCATGGCCGGATTTGCCCGCGATGCGGCTGCCGCTCGCGGCGCCGGCGCTGTTGATTGCCGCGCTTGTCGTCTCCTATGCCGGGGGCATGCTCGGCTTGGTGGCGAGCGTCATCGGATCCGCGCTGTTGATTGCGCACGCCGTGGTGGGGCTTGCCGTCGTGCACATGATGAGGCGCGGACGGCCCGGCCGCACCGGAATGCTGGCGGCCCTATACGCGCTGCTGCCCGTCTTTGCGCTGTTGCGCGTCCTGCACTGGCCGGTGCTGGCGCTCGCGGCGCTGGCACTAGTCGATTGCATATTTGACCTGCGCGGACGCATGGCGAGCCGCCAACCACCGGTCGTTCGCGAATAACCCGAACCAACCTTTCAGGAGACGACTGTCATGGAAGTGATCTTGCTGGAACGCGTGCCCAAGCTTGGCCAAATGGGCGATGTGGTGCGGGTCAAAGACGGCTTTGCCCGCAACTTCCTGCTGCCGAAAGGCAAGGCGCTACGCGCCACCAAAGACAATCGCGCCAGGTTCGATGGCATGAAGGCGCAGCTCGAGGCGCGCAATCTCGAGCAGCAGAGCGAGGCGCGCGGCGTTGCCGGCAAATTGGACGGACAAAACATCGTGGTGTTGCGTCAAGCCTCCGATACCGGACAGCTCTACGGCTCGGTGTCGGCGCGCGACATTGCCACCCTCCTCACCGACAGCGGCTTTGCGGTGAACCGCAGCCAGATCGTGCTCAACGCGCCGATCAAGTCGATCGGATTGCATGTTGTCCCCGTGGCGCTGCATCCCGAAGTCGAGGTCACGATCAAGATCAGCGTCGCGCGCAGCGCCGACGAGGCCGAGCGCCTGGCGCGCGGCGAGGACATCACGCTGAGCCGCGAGGCCGCCGAAGAGGCCGAAGCCGCGCAAGCGGCCGCGGCGTTCTTTGAGAAGCCCGAGGATCAGGAGCAGCTCAGCGAGGGCGGATCCGAAGAGGAGCCGAAGGCCGAGCAGGAGTAGCCGTTCGCCGTCACCCCGGCGGACTGGTTGACGCGCGCGGGTTGGGCGGCGTGCCAGGGATCTGCCCGGGTGGAGGCGTCACGCCGCCTGCCGGAGCTGCGCCCGGCTCGCCCGAGCGCACCGCGTCCGCGGAGGGTCGAAGCTGCGGAGTTCCGGCGCTGCCGGGACCAGCCGACTTGGCTTCCTCGCCGACGGTCGCGTAGTTGCGCAGCTTATTTTGCAAGGCATTGGCACCCGCCTTTGCAGCGTCGCGTTCAGTCTCGGCCGGCGTGGGCTTGCCCTTGGCGGTGCGCGCATCTCCTGGTTTGGCGCGCTCACGCCCTCCCGCGCCCACCGGAGGCGGCGCCGCCGCGGCGGCCTCGTCCGGTCCGCCGGGAATGGCTCCTGGCGGCTGCGGTGCGCGGGGGGTCGATGCGCCTACCGTGGGTTGCTGGGCGGGGCGCGGCCGAGTCCCGCCAACACCGACAAGATAATTGGCAAGCACCCCGGCCCATTCGACCTTGGTGGTGTAGTGGTCGCGCAGAAAGCCCGTGAGCGTGCCGGCGTCGCGGCCGCGCGCAAGCCCCTGCGGAGACTGGTGACATGCCGCGCAATCGCTGGCGAACAACTGTGACGGCGACTTGCCGGCGCTGTAGTCCGTTTGAGCCAGTGCCATCCCGGGCAGCACGATTACGGCGCCGATCGCCAGCCATCGCCGCGTAACCCGGGATCGCAGGTGCGAAGCCAACGTCATTGTCACCCACCGTATTGCGACACACTGCCCAAACGGCACCGCCCGCATCCTTAGCCTAATCCGGGTCGGATTTTGACCCAATTGTTCATGCGCGACACGCGGCAGACCCGCGCACCGCTCGCGTTGCCGGCGCGGGTCCTTTCGGTCTAATTTCCGCTGATTGCGGACAGAATACGGCGAGGGGCTGCCGTAATCTTGCAAAGCCGTGCAACGTCTTGCAGGATTCGCCGTTGGATCCCTGTCTGGTCGGGCGCCGGGAGGTCGCCGATGGGCCAATTCTTGCGATGGGCTTTTCGAACAATCGTCAAACGCGGTCAGCTGCAAGTCACGACGTCGCGGGGTACCAGCTTTACCGTAGGTGACGGCACAGGCAGGCGGGTCGCTGTGCGGTTTATGTCGCCGCGTGCCGAACGCGCAGTCCTCCTCAACCCGGACCTCAAGCTCGGCGAAGCCTATATGGACGGAACGTTTGTGGTCGAGCACGGCTCGATTGCAGACTTTTTCCAGTTGATCCTGAGCCAGGACCGTATGAACAAAGGTCCGCGCTGGGCGCGGCCGCGCGCCCGCGCGCGCCAGCAGTGGCGGCGGCTGGCGCAGCATAATCCCCGCACGCGCGCACGGCGCAACGTGTCCCATCACTACGATCTCGATGCACGCCTCTATTCGCTCTTCCTCGATTCCGATCGGCAGTACAGTTGCGCCTATTTTGAATCCGCGACCGCGACCCTTGACGACGCGCAGCTCGCCAAAAAGCGGCACCTGGCGGCGAAGCTCCTGTTGCGTGACCCGGGCAAGCGGGTGCTCGACATCGGCAGCGGCTGGGGCGGGCTTGCGCTTTATCTTGCGCAGGTCGCAAGCGCGCGCGTCACCGGCATAACGCTCTCCCACGAACAGCTCGAGATCGCCCGCGGACGCGCCGGCGAACAGGGCCTCGACGTTGAATTCCGGATGCAGGACTACCGCGACGTCGCCGAGCGCTACGACCGAATCGTCTCGGTCGGCATGTTCGAGCACGTCGGTGTCGGCTATTACCCTGCGTTCTTCCGCAAGAGCGCGCGGATTCTCGCTGACGACGGCGTCATGGTGCTGCATTCCATTGGACGCTCGGAGGGGCCCAGCAGCACCAACCCGTGGATATCGAAATACATTTTTCCGGGTGGCTACATCCCGGCACTCTCCGAAGTGCTGCCGGCGATCGAGCGCGCGGGTCTATTGGTCACCGATATCGAGATCCTGCGTCTGCACTATGCCGAAACCCTCAAAGCGTGGCGCGAGCGCTTCCTCGCGCATCGCGAGGAGGTGGAGCGGCTCTACGATGCACGCTTCGTGCGCATGTGGGAGTTCTATCTGGCCGGAGCCGAAATGTCGTTCCGGGAGCAAAACCTGATGGTTTTCCAGATCCAGCTGGCCAAGCGGCAAGGCATCGTACCGATGACCCGCGGCTATATCGCCGAGGAAGAGGAGCGGTTGCGCGCGCTCGAGACAAAAATCCGCGCCCCGTTGCGGCTCGCCGGCGAGTAACCGCGCGATCAGCAAGTTGGCTTTCGGTCAAGCCGTCGGTGCATAGCTTTACCGGGTCGGTGATAAGCGGGGACAAATGCAAACTTGCGCCCCGCGGCTTTCTCGACCGATGTAAGAGCGATGATGTGTCGCGTGAGTGGGGCGTAGCCGACGGTTGCTCAAAACCGCCTGCGTACAAAAACACTGCTTTCAACGTACAAGAGCCCTATGGCTATCGAATCAGTCGCTCGCAAACCGCTCCCGGACGCCCCCCGATTCCGTACGGCGCCGCATAACATCGAGGTGGAACAGGCCCTGCTCGGCGCGATCCTCGTCAACAACGAGGCTTTCTATCGCGTTTCAGATTTCCTGGAGCCGCGGCATTTCTTCGAGCCGTTGCACAACAAGATTTATGAATTGGCCGGCAGCCTAGTGCGACAGGGGAAGGTCGCGAGCCCGGTCACGCTGAAGACGTTCCTCCCCGTAGACCTCGACATTGCCGGCCTCAACGCCAGTCAATATCTCGCGCGACTGGCTGCGGAAGCCACCACGGTCATTAATGCCGAGGACTACGGTCGTACCATCTACGACCTTGCGATCCGTCGTGACCTGATCCTGATCGGCGAGGACATGGTCAATGTCGCGTATGACGCGCCAGTCGACCTCGCGCCGGCCGCCCAGATCGAAGATGCCGAGCGCAAGCTCTATGAAATCGCCGAGACTGGGAAATACGACGGCGGCTTCCAGCGCTTTGCGCAAGCGCTCACCACCGCGGTCGACATGGCGGCCCACGCCTATCAGCGCGACGGCAAGCTGTCCGGGATCGCGACCAGCCTGAAAGACCTCGACCGCATGATGGGCGGGCTGCAGAAATCCGACCTTGTCATTGTCGCCGGGCGTCCGGGCATGGGCAAGACCGCGCTCGCCACCAACATCGCATACAATATTGCGCGCGCCTGGCGCGGCGACGTGCAGGCTGACGGGCGCACCGCGACGGTCAACGGCGGTATCGTCGGGTTCTTCTCGCTCGAAATGTCGG
>JBPYFJ010000123.1:0-2921 GCA_051985675.1 Xanthobacteraceae bacterium
GGCTTGATCGAAATGCCGCCGGTATCGAAACAAACGCCCTTGCCGACGAACGCGACCGGCGCGGAGCCGCTCTTACCGCCGTTCCAGCGCATGATCACGAGGCGGGTATCGTGGCGGGAGCCCTGACCGACGCCGAGCAGGGCGTTCATCCCGAGCTTTTTCATCGCCCGCTCGTCGAGCACCTCGACCGCGACGCCGACTTTGCGCAGCGCCGCGGCGCGCCGCGCAAATTCTTCGGGATAGAGCACGTTCGGCGGTTCGTTGATGAGGTCGCGCGCGAGCAGCGTGCCGGCGGCAAGCGCGGCGCGCCCGGTCCAGGCCTTGCGCGCGCCCTGCAGGTTGGCGACGCCGAAGGTCACTCGCCGCTCGGCGGCCGCCTCCTCCCCCTCCTTGCGCTTGGTCTTGTAGCGATCGAACGCATAGGCCCGCAGTTCGACGCCCAGGGCGACGTCCGCCGCCTGCTCCGGCTTCATGGGACCGGCGGGAAGGTCGAGGACGATCGCCGCCTCGGTGGCGGTCGCGGGAATCCTGCCCATGACGGCGCCGCCGAGCTTCACGAAATCGTCGAGTTCGGACGCCTTGCCGACCCCGACCACGATGAGCCGCGACGCCTTGAGGCCACGCGGCGCCACAATGTCGAGCGCCGTCCCCTTCTTGCCCTTGAAGCTGTCCGCGGCCGCGGCGCGGGCGAAAAGATCGCCGGCCGGCTTGAGCACCCCCTCGGTGGCGGATCCGAGTCGCAGGCCGTCGTCGGCGAAGACGACGAGGGCCCCGCGCGCCGGCGCAGCGATCGAGGCAAATCCGGTGCGTAACCGAGTGGCCATGGCAGCGGCGTCCCCGTCCCTTGCTATATTGCGGCGAGATCGTGGCAGGATCGGTGCCGCGGCCGGGTTCCATACAGCATCGCCCGCCCGGTGGCGAGGTCGTTTGCCGAACTCCTGCCATCGATTGGGTTTACAGGATTGCAGGGAATTTCTAGGACTTGCGACGCACCGGGGGGTGCGGCAGACGGCGTAAGGGGACGGGGGTCAGCCGCGGCATAATGGGACGGATCGACCGCTATATTTTTCGCACCAGCTTTGGGGCGTTCGTGCTGATTCTCGTCAGCCTGACCGCGGTCATCTGGATCACTCAAGCATTGCGCGACATCGACCTGATCACCGGCCAGGGTCAGACCTTTCTGGTGTTCGTCGGACTGACCGCCTTGATCATCCCGCTGCTGGTGCTGGTGATCGCGCCAATCGCCCTGGTCATCGCCATCGCCTACACGATCAACAAGCTCAACACCGATTCCGAAATCGTCGTGATGAATGCGGCCGGGATGGCCCCGTGGCGGATGTTCAGGCCATTTATTCTTGTCGCCGCCGTGGTCGCGCTGCTGGTCGCCGGACTGGCCGCCGACCTCGCGCCCAGAGGCCTGCGCGCGCTGCACGACTGGGGCACTCAAGTTCGCACCGACGTCGTTGCCACCGTGGTCCAGCCGGGCCGCTTCATCACGATCGAGCCGGGGCTCACGTTCCATCTGCGCGAACGCCGGCCCAACGGGCAACTGATCGGCATTTTCATGGACGACCGGCGCGATCCGAAGGAGCACGCCACGTTCCTCGCCGAATACGGGGAGATCGTGGAAAACAACAACAACAATTTCATGCTTCTCTACAACGGCAGCATGCAGCGGCTCGAAGCAGGCAAACTCGACCCGACCATCATCCTGTTCGATCGCCACGCGTTTGACATGTCCAAATTCGGCACCGGCGCGTCGTCGCAGGCGACCGTCTATGGCGCGCGCGAACGCTCGTTCGGAGATCTTCTCCATCCCGACCCCGAGGACCGTCTGCTCAAGATGCAGCCGGGGCAGTTGAACGCGGAACTGCACGATCGCCTCACCGCCCCGCTCTATCCGCTGGTTTTCGTGACCATGGCGTTCGCAATCCTGGGCGCGCCGCGAACGAGCCGGCAGAGCCGGGCGTTTTCGCTTGCGCTCGCCGTCGTCGGCATCACGGCGCTGCGGTTCGTCGGGTTCGCGACCATCGTTTTTGCCGTTCACACGCCGTCCGCCGTGCTCCTCCTTTACGCCTCGCTCATCGGCGCGGGCGCATGGGCGGTCGTCGCAATCTCGCGCGGTGCCGTCGTCGAACCGCCTGCCCTGCTCAGTACCGCCTTGAACGCCGTCACGGAACGGCTGATCAGGCGGCTGGCGCCGACATGATGCCGAGAGCGCAATGATCCCCCTCACGCTCATACGGTACTTTGCCTGGCGCTTCCTCGGCGCGACCGCGGCCGTTTTCGGCGGCGTGTTCGTGCTGGTGGTGCTGATCGACTACGTCGAGCTTACGCGGCGCGCCTCGGATATCCCCAACGTCTCGCCCTGGATCGTGGCGCAGACCTCGATCTTTCGCGTGCCCCAGGCCACCGAGCGGATGCTGCCGTTCTCGGTGCTGGTGGGAGCGATGTCGTGCTACCTCAACCTCTCGCGCCGGCTCGAACTGGTAATTGCCCGAGCCGCCGGCATGTCGGCTTGGCAGTTCGTGGCACCCGCGCTGGTGATGGCGCTCCTCATCGGGACCGTCGTCACGACCGCCTACAATCCATTGTCGGCCTCGTTGCGCGAGCGCTCGAAACGCCTCGAATCGGAGCTGTTCGGCGAGCGCGCCGGCGGCATGGTGCAAAGCGGCGGGAGCGGATACTGGGTGCGGCAACGCAGCCCGGACGGCCATCAGGCGATCATCAACGCCACGTCGAGCCGGGAGCAAGGTGCGCGCCTCGATGGCGTGACCATCTTCACCTACGACTCAGCCGGCCATTTCGAGGAACGGATCGAGGCGCGCAGCGCCGCGCTGGAGCCCGGGCAATGGCGGCTTGAGCAGGCGCGGATTTATGCCTCGGGAGCCGCTCCCAGGGACCTCAACTCCTATCTCCTA
>JBPYFJ010000124.1:0-3647 GCA_051985675.1 Xanthobacteraceae bacterium
GTTCGGCGGGCCCACCATGTCCGCTTGGGGTCCCAGAGCGTCGATATTGGCATGTCCGCGTTTCCGCCGCTTCTAAGGGTAAACCGGACATAGCTCTGACTGGCGACGATTTCCGAGTCTGGCCCACAGCAGACGTGGGCTGTCCATGTTGCGTCAACGCATATGTGATAGGGTGCCGAAGCGTCTGACCGATGTCTGAGATGCCGCCTGGCGCACCGGGGAGAAGCTCATGACGGACAGTGACGTGAGGACCTCTTCTACGCGCTATGCAAGGTGCAACTGCGGTTCGCTCACGCTATCGCTTCCGGAAGAGCCATCCAAGATAGTCGTTGCCTGTCACTGCATCGACTGCCAACGTCGAACCGGCGCGCCGTTCGGCGTAGGCGCTTATTACCCCGCAAAGGTTGTCGCCATCTCGGGAGCCTCAAAAGAGTTCACGCACGCCGCCGCAAGCGGTGGGGAAATGCACAACTATTTTTGTCCACAGTGCGGATCAACGGTCTATTGGACAGTCACCAATTTACCTTCGATGATCGGCGTTGCCGTCGGCGCGATGGCAAATCCAAAATACCCAGCCCCTGTCATTTCGGTTTTTGAGCAATCGAAACATGACTGGGTTCAAATTGATGGTGCCGTTGAGCACTTTCGGGGAAATTACCAACCAAAAAATTCACACTAGACACTACCAATCGACGACCGGCCCGCTCGACAAACGCCCAGTGCTTTCAAGAGCAGAAGCGATGAGCGGCCACCCGCTACGTCGGTTTCCGGCCCGTTTCGACGTTTGCCATCAGACGTCGTTACGTCCGTAGTTGGGGGACGAGCGGACCTTCCCGGCAGCCCGCTGAACCGTCGCGAATGACCCCGAGCGGACGTCGCAAAGTCCGTCCGGCGCGCATGCGCCAACAGTCGCCTTCACACGCGCCGCCCGCGGTCCTCGAATTTCATCCATCAATTAACAACAAGCCACTGATGATCAGCATCGCAACTGCCGTGCCACCATGTACGCCGAACGCGACGGTTCTGCTACCGCCGTGGTGCAACACGATCATGGCGTCAGCGATAGGAATGAGGGTGGCGATTAGTATGAACCAACCTAGGGCATGTGCGGACCCGAAAGCTATAAGCATCGCGATAAACATTCCCGACGCAATGTCGCGAATGCCTTTAACGGACAGATACGCTCGCGAATGCGGCTCGGCGCCAGCCGGTACGCCATAATCCGCGGCTGCTGTCGAAGGTGCCAACAGAAAGCGGCCGCCGATGAAAATGATCCCAGCTGCGATCACACCGGACAGGTAGAAACCGATGCTTGTCATCATGCGTCCTGCTCTTCGTCAGCGCTCGTTCCCTTAAGATTTGTCGTCGAACGAAGGTTCGCAACTCCCTCGCGAATACAGTCGGCTGATCGAGCGGGATCAACGTATAGCCAAACCGCGCGGCAGAGCGAAAACACCCGCATCGGGGGGCCGAGGTCGCCGAATGTGCAGGTTTTCGGTTGCCGGCATGACGAGAGTATGGGGGTGCTGAAGCGGCCGGCGACCGAAAAGCGCCAAGGCACGAAATCGCGGTGGGGGATGTTTGGCGGTGCCGTGCGTACTATGGGGGTTTGATCGCGGCGCCTGGATTAATGAGTTTGGATTGAAGTGTTGGGGTAATGGTTCTGCCGGTGAATACGACGATTGGCGGAGTGGCGGCGGTTTGCGCGGCGACGTTTGCGGTGTGAGGGCGGACAAAATTGGCGATCTGGCGCGAGGGTGGTTGTTGGCAGTCGATAGCCCTGCGAGAGCGGTTGGCGTGAGGACAATCGTGGGTCAACGGTGACGGCGTCATGAGGTATCGATCCTGATTGTTGCCGGAGCGTGCTTGGGCTGACCGCCGCGCGCAAAGGTCTCGATGATGATCAAGCGGCCACCGCAGCACGGGCACGGCGTTGGCAGAGCGCGAGGCTGATCGGATACGGCGGCGGGGTCGATATTCTGTTGCGCTGCGCTTTGCGGCACGGCGACAGTTGGCGAGCATGAGCGATATTGGCGGCGCGGTTTTTGCCGTTGGCGAACAGCCCGTAGTGGCGGATGCGATGCAGGCCCTTGGGCAGAACATGGATCAGGAAGCGTCGGATGAACTCATGCGTCGGCAACGTCATGGTCTTGTAGCGGCCGGGCCCCTCGATCCGATAATTCTTCCATTTGAAGGTGACGCCGGTCTCGTCGACTGAGATCAGCCGGCTGTTGGCGATGGCGACCCGGTGGGTGTAGCGCGCCAAATAAGCGAGCACGGCCTGCGGTCCACCGAACGGCTTCTTGGCGTAGACGACCCACTCGGCCTTGCGCAGCGACGTCAGCGAGGCGGCGAATGCTGCGGCGCTGGCGAGCACAGCGTGGTCGCCGAAGAACGCGAGGCGGCCGGCGGCGTGTGCGTCAGCGAACATTTTGAGGAACAGCCGGCGGAAGAGCCGCGAGAGCACGCGCACCGGCAAGAAGAAGCCGGGCCGGCAGGCCAGCCACTTTTTGCCGTCGAGCGACAAGCCGCCGCCCGGCACGATCATGTGCAGATGCGGATGGTGGGTCATGGCCGAGCCCCAGGTGTGGAGCACGGCGGTGAGGCCGATCCTGGCGCCCAGGTGTTTGGGATCGGCGGCGATGGTGAGCATGGTGTCGGCGGCGGCCTTGAACAACAGGTCGTAGATCACGGCCTTGTTCTGGTAGGCGATGTCGGCGATGGGTGCGGGTAACGTGAACACGACGTGGAAGTACGGTACCGGCAACAGCTCGGCCTCGCGCTCGGCGAGCCACTGCTTGGCAGCGGCGCCCTGACACTTGGGGCAATGCCGATTACGGCAGCTGTTGTAGGCGATGACGGTGTGCGCACACTTCTCGCAACGCGCCACGTGACCGCCGAGCGCCGCCGTGCGGCATCGCTCGATGGCTGACATCACCTTCAACTGGTCGAGGCTGACGTGGCCCGCATTGGCGGAACGCCACGCCTGCCCGTGGTCGCGGAAGATATCCGCAACCTCCAGCGCCGGACGGGACATGGCCGCCGGCGGTTACGCCGGCTGCAGGGCCTTCCTGCTCTTCCTCAGCTTCGTGCGCGGCTGTGCCAGCAGGTCGAGTGGGCTCTCGATGCTGGCGATCATGCCGGTGGCGACGCGGGTATAACGGGCCGTGGCATCGAGTTTGGCGTGGCCCAAGAGCGCCTAGATGATGCGGATATCGGTACCACGTTCCAGCAGATGCGTTGCAAAGCTGTGACGCAGCACATGCAGCGTGACATTCTTCCTGATCCCGGCGGCGTCGACGGCCTCATGGAACAGACGCGTGAGCTGCCGCGTGGTCATCGGCTTGCCCGGCCTTTTGCTGGGGAACAGCCAACGGTCCTCAAGGGGCGTTGCCGCATCGTGGCGCGATGGCCGCTCCCTCCACCATTGCCGCAACAGATCGAGCAGCTCGGGTGAAAGCATGACATTGCGATCCTTGCGGCCCTTACCTTGCTCGATGCGAATGATCTTCTGCGCGCTATCGATGTGCTTGACCTTGAGCCGGACGACTTCGCTGGCACGCAAGCCGCAGCCGTAAGCGAGGCTGAGCAAGAGGCGCGTCCGCAGGCAGTCGGCAACGGCTAAGAGCCTGCGGGCTTCATCTGCA
>JBPYFJ010000125.1:0-15956 GCA_051985675.1 Xanthobacteraceae bacterium
TGGCGGAGAGGGAGGGATTCGAACCCCCGATACGGTTACCCGTATGCCGCATTTCGAGTGCGGTGCATTCAACCACTCTGCCACCTCTCCGCAGGTCTGTCGGCGCGTGGTCGCGGTGCGCTTTCTAGCCAAGGGTTCCGGGCAACACAAGGCAAGCGCGCCGCCGGTCTTGCGGACCGGGCATGGAAGCAACCTCTTTGGACATCGCTGCGACGTTAATCGCCCTCGCCCGCCGTGCTAGCGTTAACCCAGAGGCCCAGCCCACAGGGAGGGGATGCCATGTCGACAACCCATCGGCTCGTGCACGCAGGCGTGCTGGTAACGGCTCTTATCGTCGGCAATGGCGTTGGCGCTGGCGAGGTCCCGCGCTTCGAAGTCGATCCGCTATGGCCAAAAGCGCTTCCCAACAACTGGATCCTCGGACAGGTCGCCGGCATCGCGGTTGACGCCCAGAATCACGTCTGGATCATCCAACGCCCGCGAACGCTCACCGAGGACGAGAAAGGCGCCACGCTCTCTCCGCCGCGATCGCAGTGCTGCGCGCCCGCCCCACCGGTGATCGAGTTCGACCACGATGGCAGCGTGATGCAAGCCTGGGGCGGTCCCGGCACCGGATACGAATGGCCGGCGAACGAACACGGGATCCGGATCGACCGCGACGGCTTTGTCTGGCTCGGCGGCAATGCGCCCGAGGACGGCATGATCCTCAAGTTCACGCGCGAAGGCAAATTCGTCATGCAGATCGGCAAGTCCGGCCCATCCAAGGGGGACAACGATCCGACCCAGCTCGGCCGGCCTGCCGACATCTGGATCGAGCAGGGCGAAGCCTATGTGGCAGACGGTTACGGCAACCATCGTGTCATCGTGTTCGATGCGCAGACCGGGGCGTACAAGCGTCACTGGGGGGCATACGGCAAGCGTCCAGCCGACGAGCCTTCACCGTCCACCGCCTACAATCCGGCGGCGCCGCCACCGCCCGCGTTCGGCAATCCGGTCCATTGTGTGAAGGTCGCCAATGACGGCCTGGTGTACGTCTGCGACCGCACCAACAATCGGATCCAGGTCTTTCGGCGCGACGGCAGCTTCGTGCAGGAATTCATCCAGAAGAAACAAACCCGCGTCGCCGGTTCAACCTGGGATCTTTATCTTTGGCCCGACCGCGCCGAGACTTACTTCGTAGTCGCGGACGGTGAGAACAACGAGGTGCGCGTTGTGCGCCGCCAAGACGGCGAAATCCTTGGCGCGTTTGGACGCTCGGGACGCAACGCCGGATTTTTTCACTGGGTCCACAACATCGCCCTCGACTCGCGGGGTAACGTCTTCACGACCGAGGTCGACAATGGCAAACGCGTTCAGAAATTTCGGCCCGTGAACGGCGTCCCGGAGAAATAGCGAGCAATCGTGGACCGGGTTCTATTGCATCCTCCATTCCGCGCCGAGCACATCGGCAGCTTTCTGCGACCACGGGAACTCCTTGCGGCGCGTGCCGACCATGCGGCCGGCCGCCTGTCTGACGCCGGGCTGCGCAAGGCGGAAGACAAGGCCATCGGCGCATTCGTCACTCTGCAGGAGGGTCTTGGATTTCGGGTCGTGACCGACGGCGAATTCCGGCGCTCGACCTACACATCGAACTTCACGACTGAAGGCCTCACTGGCGTCACCGCCGAGCACCGCACGAGCGACGCGTGGTCCTATACCAACGCGGCCGGCCACAAGGAGCCCGCGCGTATTCCGGCGGTGCACGCGCGCATCCGCTGGAGCAATTCAAGGAATGCCCAGGACTTTGCGGCGCTCGCCCGCATGACGCGGGTCCTTCCCAAGATCACGCTGCCGGGCCCCTGCTATATCCATTTCCGTGCAGGCCGCGCCGGCATTAGCCGGGACGCCTATCCGGATCTCGCCGATTTCTGGCAGGACATCATCACAGCCTACGGGATCGAACTCGAGAAGCTTGCCGAAGTCGGCTGCCACTATTTGCAGCTCGACGAGACCTCGATTGCAAAACTGGGTGACGAGAAGATCCGCGACGCACTTGCTGCGCGCGGCGACGGCTGGGAGGAACTGCTCGCGGACTACATCGAGGTGATGAATGCGATCGTGACGCGGGCACCCGGCGGCATGCGCATCGGGCTGCATCTCTGCCGCGGCAACCGGATGGGCCACTGGCAGGCCGAGGGCGGTTACGACGTCATCGCCGACAAGCTGTTCAATACCTGTGCGATCGATTTCTTCTTTCTCGAATATGATTCCGACCGCGCCGGCAGTTTCGAGCCGCTGAAAGCGATGCCCGAACACAAGAGCGTGGTGCTGGGCCTGCTTTCGACCAAAACCGCCGCGCTCGAGGACGAAGAATTTCTTCTGGCGCGGATTCGTGACGCGGCTCACGTCGTCGGCCTGGACCGGCTCGCGATCAGCCCGCAGTGCGGATTTTCGAGCTCCGATGGCGCCAATACCATCATGAACGAAGAGCAGGCGCGCGCGAAGCTCACCCGCGTGGTGGAAATCGCGCGCAAGGCCTGGGGCGAATGACGCTGGAATTCACCCGCCTGATCGCCGCCGGCGCATTTGCATTTGCGGCCACGAGCCCGGTGCAACAGGCCACCGCGGCGGACTGGCCCGTGCGCCCAATTCGGATCATTGCCCCGTCGACGCCCGGCGGTGCCGCCGACACGTTTGGACGCCTGCTCGCCGATCACCTTGGCCCCAAACTCGGCACCACGTTCATCGTCGACAACCGGGCCGGCGGCGGTGGCTTGATCGGCATGGCGGCCGCGGCTCACGCGGAGCCGGACGGCTACACGTTCGTCACGTCGAGCATCGCCTACAACGCCATCGAGCCCACCGTAAGTGCAAACCCGGGCTTCGATCCGGCGCGCGATTTCACTCACGTTGCGTTCATCGGCGGGCAACCCGACGTGTTGCTGGTCAGCGCCAAGTCCGGCCTGCGCTCGCTCAAGGATGTGGTCGATGTTGCCCGCCGCGGCGAAGCGTCAAACTACGTATCGCCGGGGCTGGCGACATTCTCGCAGCTCATTGTCGAAGTGTTCGCGCGCGAGGCTGGCATCAGGCTGCAGCACATCCCGCATCGCGGTTCGTCACAGGCCATGATGGACCTCGTCGCCGGCAACGTGCCGTTCGGCACGATGACCTGGGGTTCGGCGATCGGACAGATACGTGCCGGCACGGTGCGGCCAGTCGCGATCTCGTCCAAGACCCGAGTCGCGGAATTTCCAGACGTGCCGACGCTGCAAGAGCTCGGCTACGGCATCGTGGGCGACAGCTGGTGGGGACTCTCGGGACCGGCCGGTATCGCGCCGGAGATCACCCGCAAGCTCAATCAGGCCGTGACCGAAGCGTTGGACAAACCCGAAGTCCGCCAACGGCTGCTCGCTGACGCGATTGTGCCGGATCCGATGACGTCCGAGCAGTTCGCGACGTTTGTCGGCGATGAAATCGCCAAATGGGGGCCGATCGCCAAGCAGCTCGGCATGGGGCAGGTGCACTAAAAATCGTTTGTCGTCGCGTATCCGGGCGCAGCGCAGCACGAAGTGGTGCGCCGCAGACCCAGGACGCGAAAAATCGGTCAGCAAATCAAAACGCCACCTTGTCTCCGCCCTTGAGCTTGAGGGTAGCGCGCGCTTCGTTCGGGGTCGCGATCTCCAGGCCGAGCCCCTCGATGATCTGGCGCGCCTTGGTAACCTGTGCGGCGTTCGACTCGGCGAGCTTGCCGGGCCCAATCCACAGCGAGTCCTCAAGCCCAACCCGCACGTTGCCACCCATGGCGGCCGCCATCGCGGCGATCGGCATCTGGTTGCGCCCCGCGCCCAGCACCGACCAGTGGTAATTCTCGCGCCCAAACAACCTGTCGGCCGTACGGCGCATGTGGGCGACGTCCTCGGGATGCGCGCCAATGCCGCCCAGAATTCCGAAAACTGATTGCACGAAGAACGGCGGCTTCACGATACCGCGCTCGGCAAAATGCAGGAGCGTGTAGAGATGACCGATGTCGTAGCATTCGATCTCGAAGCGTGTGCCGTTCTCGGCGCAGGTAGTGAGGATGTACTCGATATCGGCGAATGTGTTTTTGAAGATGCGCTCGCGCGAGCCTTCGAGATAGGGCTTTTCCCAGGCATGCTTGAACTCCTTGTAGCGCGCCAGCATCGGAAAGAGGCCGAAGTTCATCGAGCCCATGTTGAGACTCGCGACCTCCGGCTTGAACGTCGCGGCGGGGCGCACGCGTTCCTCAATCGTCATGGTAGGCGAGCCGCCGGTCGTGATGTTCACGATCGCGCCCGAGCGCTGCTTGATTACCTTGAGAAACGGCGCAAACGCGTCGGGCGATTGATCGGGACGGCCGTCCTTGGGATCGCGCGCGTGCAGATGGACGACCGCCGCGCCGGCCTCGACTGCGCCGATCGCCGCGTCCGCAATCTCCTGCGCGGTGATCGGAATGTGAGGCGACATGGTCGGCGTATGGATCGAGCCGGTGACTGCGCAGGTGATGATGACTTTGTTGGACGTGGCCATGCCCTTCCTCGTGTTTCACAGATACCTAGCGGCGGAGTTCAGTAACAGATCGGATGTTGCGCGTTCCGGCGGGGCCGGCAAGACGGCGTTTGCAGACGCTAGCATCTCATTGATTCTGTTGATGACTTTCAAAGTTTGAACCGCTTGCGCGCGGCCCGCTACCAATCTGCGGGTGGCCATTCACCATGTACGTACAGGAGAACTCATGTTGACGAAGATCAAGCGTGCCGCCGTGGCGGTTGTGGCACTTGCAGCCGGTACCATCGCATTTGCGTCCGCCAGCGAGGCGCGCAGCCCCTACTACTATTGGGATTGGGGCTGGGAACTCCCAGTTGGCTACGCCTCCTATGTGATCCCGACCCGCCATGGCCATCGGATTTGCCGCGCGTTCGCCGAATACACCGACTGGGGTTTCTACGTCGGCAACAGCATCCACTGCACCCGCCGCTGAGCGATACGTCAACGCCTTTCCATCCGATCGGGCCCGCCCGGATTAGTCCGGGCGGGTCTTTGCGTTACGTACAGGCAATACCTTCGACGAATTTTTCGGTCCTTTGAACCCGCCGGCGTCTCGCTGCGACCAACGACTATCGGGGCCGGAGAGCCTCGGCCTATTTCAGCAGGAGAGTGCCATGTCAACGAAGACCAAACTCGCCGCCGCCGCGCTCGCAGCCCTCACCCTCGGCGCCGTTGCGATCGCGCCCACCGGCCAAGCCCAGGCGCACGGCTGGGGCTGGGGCGGATTCGGTGTCGGCATTGCGGCCGGCGCGTTGCTCGGTGCGGCCGCTGCCTCCACCCCGACCTATGTGGTCAGCACCGGCTTCCGCCGCTGCCACTTGGTCCCGCGCTACAATGTCTACGGCTACTACGTCGGCGCAACGCGCGTGTGCTCCTACTACTAAGACTTCGCGCTTCGACTTCCGCCCTCGCGTCTGACCCGGTTTGACGCGCGGGCGACGGTTCGATCACCGACGGGTCAAGCCAACCGACGTGATCGGATCCAGCGTCAGGTCGGCGCCGAAGTCCCTACCCCCCACAGGCGCCGATTTGATCGGCCCGTCCGGTGCCCCACCCGGACGGGCCGCTGATTTTGCGTGAACACCGGCTGGCTCTATATGATCCGCGCGACCGCCGCGTGGGGACATGTCGATGAAGAAGGGTTTGCGATCCCGCCTCGCTCAATATGGCGATGAAGAATTTGCCCTGTTTCTGCGGCGTGGATTCCTGAAGGGGGCCGGTTTTACCGACGACGCGCTCGAACGCCCGATCGTCGGCGTGCTGTCGACCGCGTCCGATTTCAACCCGTGTCACGCGACCGCGGCGCAGCTCGCCGAGGCGGTCGCGCACGGCGTGCGTATGGCCGGCGCGTTACCGTTCGTGTTTCCGACCATTTCGCTCCACGAGGCTTTCACGTTTCCAACGTCGATGCTCTTGCGCAACCTGATGGCTATGGACGTCGAGGAAATGCTGCGCGCACTCCCGCTGGACGCGGTGGTGCTGATCGGCGGTTGCGACAAGACAATTCCGGCGGAGCTCATGGGCGCGGTGAGCGCCAATGTGCCGGCGATCGTGCTGCCGGTTGGCGCCATGCTGGCGGGCCGGCACGAGGGCGCGCGGCTCGGCGCCTGCACTGACTGCAGGAGACTCTGGGCCGCCTATCGGGCTGGCAGGCTCGATGCGCAAAATCTCGACCGCGCCCACGATCAGCTGATGCCGACCGCAGGCACCTGCATGGTCATGGGCACGGCCTCGACTATGGCGTGTTTGACGGAAACGCTCGGCTTCACCCTACCCGGCGCCGCCACTGCGCCCGCCGTCTCCTCCAATCGCATGCGCCTCGCGGAAGCGACCGGGAGGCGCGCCGCCCAAATGGCGGTCGCCGGCGGGCCATGCCCCCGCGACATTCTCTCGAAGGCCGCGCTGCGCAATGCGTCGGTCGTCCTGCAGGCGATCAGTGGATCGACCAACGCGCTGGTGCATCTTGCCGCGATCGCGGGCCGTGCTGGCATCGCTTACGACCTCGCCGAGTTCGACAAGGTCGGCCGCGATGTGCCGGTGCTGGTCAACCTCAAACCGGTGGGGGACTATTTCATCGAGGATTTTCACGCCGCCGGTGGCGTGCCGGCGCTGTGGCGACGGCTGCGCGACAAGCTTGCTCTCTCGGCGACAACCGTAAGTGGCGAGACGCTCACCGACATTGTGTCGCGCTGGCCGGCTTATACCGATGATGAAGTGATCCGGCCGCTCGACCGGCCGATCTTTCCAAGCCAAGCCATCGCGGTATTGACCGGCAACCTGGCGCCGAACGGCGCCGCCATCAAGCTTGCGTCCGCCACGCCCAAGCTCACCACGCATCAAGGCCCGGCGCTCGTGTTCGATTCGCTTCAGGATCTCGCCAACCGCATCGATGATCCAACGCTGGCGGTAACGCCCGACCATTGCCTGGTGTTGCGTAATGCCGGTCCGGTCGGCGCGCCCGGCATGCCGGAAGCCGGCGCGCTGCCGATCCCAAAGCAGCTCGGCTCCAAGGGCGTGACCGACATGGTGCGCATCTCCGATGCGCGCATGAGCGGAACTGCGTTCGGCACGGTGGTGCTGCACGTCGCACCCGAGGCGTCAGCGGGCGGCCCGCTGGCGCTGGTTCGCGACGGCGATCTGATCCGGCTTGATGCGCCAGCGCGCAAGCTCGACCTTTTGGTCGACGATTCCGAGCTACAGCGCCGGCGCGCTGCATGGAAGGCACCGGAAAAGCCGGCCCGCGGCTACACGCGTCTCTATGTCGAGCACGTCACCCAAGCCGACGAAGGCTGCGACTTCGATTTTCTGATGGGGACGTAACTCCAGGACATGTGCTGCGTCCCGGACGGCTCATGGTGCGGGGTTGGCGGCCGCTTTTACGTCCTTGGCGACGCGCATGCTCAGCACCTGCGCGACATGCAGCGCCCGCCGACCGGTCCCGTCGTGGATCTGATGACGGCACGAGGTGCCATCCGCCACAACGATGGCGTCGGCGGGCGCAGCGCGGACCGCCGGCAGCAACGTGAGCTCGCCCATGGCGATTGACGCATCGATCGTCTCGGCGGCAAAACCGAAACTTCCGGCCATACCGCAGCAGCTCGATTCGATGGTCTCGATCGCAAGGTCGGGAATCAGCCGCAGCGCGGCTTCGACCGCGCCCATCGCGTCGAAGGATTTCTGATGGCAATGGCCGTGCACCAGCGCGCGTGCCGACAGCGGCGCGAGCGTCAGGTTAAGCCGTCCCGATTGAGCTTCGCTGGCGAGGAATTCCTCAAACAGGAAGAAACGCTGGGACAGTCGTCGCGCGGCTGGGCTTTTGATCATCCCTGGGATTTCGTCGCGGAAACCTAATACGCAGCTCGGCTCGAGGCCGACGATCGCAATGCCGCGATCGATGAACGGCGTCACCGCCGCGATCACTCGTTCGGCCTCATGACGAGCCTCATCGACCTTGCCGACCGCCAGGAATGTGCGCCCGCAACACAACGGACGGGAACCTTGCGCGGGCACCGCGACGTGCACCCGGTAGCCGGCGGCCCGTAGCACGGCGAGTGCCGCGTCGACGTTTTCACGCTCGAAGTAGCGATTGAAGGTATCGGCGAATAGGACGACCTCGCGTCCGTCCGGCGCGGTCTTGCAGGCTGGTGGATCGCGAAACCAATCCCGGCGCCAGCGCGGCAGACTGCGGCGGGCGCTGAGCCCGACCAGGGTCTCGGATAGTTTCGCGGTGCCCGGCAGGGTGTCGCGCAGGTTCAGCAACCAGGAGAGTGAAGCGGCGTAGGGCGCATAGCGCGGCAGATAGGCGACGAGCCGATCGCGCGGCGAAAGTCCGTGCTTTTTGACGCGCGCCGCGAGTACTTCGATCTTCATGCGCGCCATGTCGACCCCGGTCGGACATTCGCGCCGGCACGCCTTGCACGAGACGCACAGCCTGAGCGTGTCGGCCATGGCGTCCGACGTGAGGGCGTCGGGCCCGAGCTGGCCGGTCACCGCGAGCCGCAGCGTGTTGGCACGCCCGCGGGTCACGTCCTTTTCTTCACCGGTCGCGCGGAAGCTTGGGCACATGACCCCGCCCGCACGCGCGCGACAAGCCCCGTTGTTGTTGCACATCTCGACCGCGCCCTGGAAACCGCCGCCGCTGCCGGGATAGGCGGACCAGTCGAGACGAGTGGTGATCGGCTCGCCGTGGTAGCCCGGCGCGTAGCGCAGATAGCTGCGATCATCAAAATTCGGCGCGCGCACGATCTTGCCCGGGTTGAACACGCCGTCCGGATCGAAGCGATCCTTGACCTCCTCGAATGCGTGCACCAGCCGCGTCCCGAACATGGCTTGATGGAACTCGGAGCGCACGATGCCATCGCCGTGTTCGCCCGAATGCGATCCCTTGTACTCACGCACGAACCCGAATGCCGCGTCGGCAATCTCGCGCATCGCCTTGACGTCTTTCTCGAGTCGCAGATTGAGCACCGGCCGCACGTGCAGACAGCCAACCGACGCGTGCGCGTACCAGGTACCGCGAGTGCCGTGCCGCTCAAACACGTCTGTGAGCCGCTGGGTATAATCAGCCAGGTGTTCGAGTGGCACCGCGCAGTCTTCGACAAAGGATACCGGTTTGCCCTCCTCCTTCATCGACATCATGATGTTGAGGCCTGCCGTGCGAACCTCGACAATCGCGGCCTGCAGCTTGGGATCGAGCACGTCGACGACGCCGCCGCGGCGCGCCTCCGGCCGGTTCCAGGCGAAGCCTAGGTCGCCGATCAGGGCATGCAGCTGCTCCAGTCTGCGGACGTTCTCCTCCCATTCGGGTTCAGCGAATTCCACGAGCAGCACCGCAGCAGGATCGCCACGCACGAAGGCCGCGATGGTCGGACGAAACAGCGCGATGTCGCGCGCGAGTTCGATCATGGTCTGATCGACAAGCTCGACTGCGATCGGGTTAAGCTTGACGATGTGCTGAGCCGCCTCCATCGCGGCGTGGAAGCTTCCGAAATGACACGCGCCGACGGCACGGCGGCCGAGCACGGGGGAGAGCTTGAGCTCGATGCGGGTCGAGAATGCGAGCGTGCCTTCGGAGCCGACCAAGATATGCGCGAGGTTGAGGTCGTTTCGAGTCGGGGTCAGGGCGTCGAGATTGTAGCCCCCGACGCGCCGCTGCACGCGCGGAAACCGCATCGCGACTTCGTCGGCCTCGCGCGCTCCGATCGCCAGCAAATCTGCCGCAAGCCGGCGAAGCGCGGCCGGTGCGTCGGACAGATCGTTTGCAGCGGGCCCGAACTGCGCCGCCGTGCCGTCGGCCAGCATTGCGTTGATCGACAGCACGTTCTCGCGCGTGTTGCCGTAGCGCAGAGAGCGGGCCCCGCAGGAGTTGTTGCCGACCATGCCGCCAATGGTCGCGCGCGACGCGGTCGAAATATCGACCGGGAACCACAAGCCATGCGGCTTGAGTTTGCGGTTGAGGTCATCCAGCACGATGCCCGGCTCGACCACGCAGCGCCTGCCGGCGACATCAAGATCAAGGACGTGATTGAGGTTTTTGGAACAGTCTATCACGAGCGAGGTGTTGACGGTCTGACCCGCCTGCGAAGTGCCGCCTCCGCGCGGCAAAACGCTGACGCCATCCTGGCGCGCGAGCGCGATTGCGCGCTCGACTTCCGCTATCGAGCGCGGCACGACGACGCCGACCGGCATCACCTGATAGTGCGACGCATCGGTGGCGTAGCGGCCGCGGTCGAAGGTGGAAAACAACACGTCACCGGTGATTTCGGCCTTGAGCCGTCGTTCAAGGCCCGGCGCAACAGTCACCGCCATGTTGATTTCCTTGAGCTTTCCCGTGGGCGCAAGCCCACCGTAAGAGGCTTGACTGACTGTCGCATTCGTCCTTCATGACGGCAAGTTTCGCCCGATGTTTGTAAGCGGACGATTCATTCCCAATCTTTCGGATATTCGCTCATGGCAAAAAACGCTTCGCGCACCGCCGGCCGTCACTTCCTGCAGATACCGGGGCCGACCCCTGTCCCCGATCGGATTCTGCGTGCGATGGACACGCCGCTGATCGATCACCGTGGACCCGAATTCGCTCAGCTCGCACGGCGCGCGCTCGATGGCATCAAGACGATTTTCAAAACTACAAACCCGGTCATCATCTACACAGCCACCGGCACCGGTGCGTGGGAAGCAGCGCTCGTCAACACAATGTCGCCCGGCGATCGCGTGCTGATGGTAGAGACCGGCCAGTTTGCAACGTTGTGGAAGCGCATGGCGGAGAGCCTCGGTCTCAAGCCGGAGTTCATGCCGACCGACTGGCGTATTGGCGCCGAGCCGACCGCCATCGAGGCCAAGCTCAAGGACGACAAGGCGCATCAGATCAAGGCCGTTTGCGTACTGCACAACGAGACCGCGACCGGCTGCCTCTCGCCGATTGCCGAGATCCGCAAGGCGATCGACCGGACCGGCCATCCGGCGCTGTTCATGGTCGATACGATCTCCTCGCTCGCCTCGACCGACTACCGCCACGACGAATGGGGCGTGGATGTCACAATCGGCGGTGCGCAGAAGGGGCTGATGCTGCCGCCCGGCATGTCGTTCAACGCGGTCAGCAGCAAGGCGCTCGCCGCCAGCAAGAATGCCAAGCTGCCGAAGTCATTCTTCTCGTGGGACGACATGATCGCCGCCAACAAGATGAACTTTTTCCCGTACACACCGGCGACCAACATGTTGCATGGACTCGTGACAGCGATCGACATGCTGCACGAAGAGGGTCTGGAGAACGTGTTCTCCCGCCATGACCGGTTTGCGGAGGCAACCCGGCGCGCGGTGCGCGCCTGGGGGCTCGAAATTTTGTGCCGCGACCCGGCTTATTATTCACCGACCATCACGGCGGTGCTGTTGCCGGAGGGGCATGACGCGGATGCGTTCCGCAATCTCGCGCTTTCGACCTTCGACATCTCCTACGGCATGAGCTTCGGCAAGCTAGCGGGCAAGTTCTTCCGCATCGGCCACCTCGGTGACACCAACGACCTCACCATCGTAGGGGCGCTGGCAGCTACCGAAATGTCACTTGCGCTCGCCGGTGTGCCGTTTCGCAAGGGCGGCGTAGAGGCCGC
The DNA here is from genome assembly GCA_051985675.1 of Xanthobacteraceae bacterium. Lineage (GTDB taxonomy): Bacteria > Pseudomonadota > Alphaproteobacteria > Rhizobiales > Xanthobacteraceae > JAFAXD01. Next base: position 11,649 of record JBPYFJ010000125.1, read on the forward strand.
CATGGATTACATCGTTTCGGCCCACAAGCAGCCGGCCCGCGCCGCCGCGGAGTAGGCCAAGCCTCGGGCAATTGTCTGCAAAAAAGAAAACAATGGATCGAATCCGGAACTCGCGCGTTGGGGGTCGGATGGGGGTCTCACGGAGTATTGAGGCACCGTAAGCCTCGCTTTCGGGCTTGCCCTGTGGTCCACTGCGGATACTTGCCGCACCGCCTTCCGACGGACGGGCTTTGCCCGGGAGCTGATTATGAGTGGCACGGCAGCCCGCCAGCAGAGCGTCACCTCACTGTCTCCTTCGGCAACTGACGAGCGCGCACGCTGGCGCGCCGCATTTCGCGCCGTGCGCGACGAAACTGAGCGTCGCTCGGCGTTCCTTTCAGCCGAAGACCAAATGGTCCAATCGATGGCCGATGCCAGTCCGACCAAGTGGCATCGCGCGCATACAACTTGGTTCTTCGAGCAGTTTCTGCTCATCCCGCATCTGAAGGGCTACCGGATCTTCGATGACGACTTTGCGTTCCTGTTCAACTCCTATTACGTCAGCGCCGGCCCGCGTCATGCCCGGCCAAAGCGCGGTCTCCTGACCCGGCCGAGCGCCGAACAAATTGCGGACTACCGGGCGCACGTCGACGCTGCGGTCGAACGGCTCCTTGAGGTCACGAGCGCAGGGTCGCTCGCACCGATCACAACCCTGATCGAGCTGGGTCTCAATCACGAGCAACAGCATCAAGAATTGCTGATCACCGACATCCTGCATGCGTTTGCGCATAATCCGATCGCTCCCGCCTACGATTCCGAATGGCGGCCACCTGCTACCGAGCAGCGCACCGGCTTTGCCGAACTGATCGAGGGTATCCACCCCGTCGGGCACGATGGCGACGGCTTTTGCTTTGACAACGAACATCCCGCGCACCGTGCCCTGGTCGGGCCGGTGAGCATCGCGCGCGCCTTGGTCACCAATGCGGAGTGGTTGGAGTTTATGCGCGAGCGCAGTTACGTAACGCCGTCGCTCTGGCTGTCCGACGGTTGGACGACGCTGGAAGCCGAAGGTTGGACGTCACCGGGATATTGGCGCGAGATCGATGGCGCCTGGTTTTCGGTCACGCTGGCTGGGCTTCGACCGGTCGATCCGGCTGCGCCAGTGTGTCATATCAGCTATTACGAGGCCGACGCGTTCGCGCGCTTTGCCGGAAAGCACCTGCCGAGCGAAACCGAATGGGAGGTCGTGGCGCGCGCTGGCGACATCGGCGATGCCTTTGGAATCGTGTGGCAATGGACGCGCAGCGGCTATTTGCCCTACCCCGGGTATCAGGCGCCCGCGGGAGCGATCGGCGAATACAACGGCAAGTTCATGGTCAGTCAGATGGTGCTGCGCGGCTCCTCGCTTGCGACGCCTCCCGGCCATGCCCACATGAGCTACCGAAATTTCTTTTATCCGTCGGCGCGGTGGCAATTTGCCGGAATGCGCTTGGCTGAGTTTCCCGCATAACGCGGCCCGAAACCCCAACACCAACGAGAACAAAAATGTCAGTGCGAGCCCTGCGTCCCGCGCCACGCGATCAAGCGACCGAACTTTTCGCTGCCGACGTGGTCACCGGACTGTCTGCCAGTCCGAAACAGCTGCTGCCGAAATACTTCTACGATGAAACCGGGTCGCAATTGTTCGAGGAGATCACTCGACTTCCCGAATATTATCTGACCCGCACGGAGCTCAAGATCTTGCAGGACAACGCGTCTGCGATCGCGGCATTGATCCCCCGCGACGCGGCGTTGGTGGAACTTGGCGCCGGATCGGCCACCAAGGCGAAGATCCTGCTTGAGGCCGCCCCGCAAATCAGCGCTTACGTGCCGGTTGACATCAGCGCCGAATTCCTCGGCAACGAAGCCGCGAAGCTTGAACGCGACATTCCGCGCGTCGCGGTCTATCCGGTTGCGACCGACTTCACCAAGCCGTTCGAACTGCCGACGGCTTTGCGCGGCCGTCCGTGCGTCGGGTTTTTCCCCGGCTCCACCATCGGCAATTTCGAGCCGCACGAGGCGACCGATCTCCTTCGGCAAGCCGGACGGATTCTCGGGACGGAAGCGCTGCTCATCATCGGTGCCGACCTCGCCAAGGATCAGAACGTGCTGCATGTTGCCTACAACGACGCGGCCGGGGTCACCGCCAAATTCAATCTCAATCTCCTGGCACGCATCAACCGCGAACTCGGCGCCGATTTCGATCTGAGCGCCTTCGAGCACCACGCCTGTTACAATCGCGAGCGCGGCCGCATCGAGGTCTATCTGGCGAGCCGAAAGCGCCAGAAGGTGCACGTCGACGGCAAGACCTTTGAATTCCGGGCCGGCGAGACGATCCACACCGAAAACAGCTACAAGTTCACGATCAAGTCGTTCAATGCGCTGGTGCGCGGCGCCGGCTGGGCGCCGGTCGTGGTCTATACCGACCCCGATCAGTATTTCTCGGTGCACGTTCTGAAGCAGAAATAGCGCCCCGGTTCGCAGTTCCGTCGCGCGCCCGGAAACACAAAGCGCCCCGGGCCACGGGCCGCGCGCGAGTACGAGTTATCAGGCTCATACCCCAGCGTTATGCTGCGCCACGCGTGAATTGCCGCTAGGATGCGGGCCCCACCAGCACGCGTTCGGAGCACCTATGATCACCAGCCGGGATCGCATTCTGACCACCCATGTCGGCAGCCTGCCGCGCAACGAAAAGCTGTCCGATCTTCTGGTCCGCCGCGAAGCCAGCGAGGCGTTCGAGCCGGCTGAAATGGCGTCCGAGATGGACAAGGCGGTGCGCCATGTGGTCGAGCAGCAGAAGAAAGCGGGGATCGACATCGGCAACGACGGCGAGCAACAGCGCGTCGGCTTCCAGACCTACGTGCCGCAACGGATGACCGGATTTGCGGGCGTGTCGAAGCGCCGCCGCGGACGCGAGTTCGAAGAGTTTCCCGAGTTGGTGGCGTCGCTGATGCGGCGCTTTCCGCAGGTGAGCAAACAGCAGAACGCGCCTGAGGCGCAGGCCGAGATCCACTACAAGGACACCACGGGCATCGACGCCGAAATCGCGCGCTTCAAGGCGATCGCCGGGAACACATTTTCCGAACAGTTCATGACGGCGGCATCGCCCGGTATTATCTCGTCGACAATGCTCAATGCCTACTACGACTCGCACGAGGCCTACCTCAACGCGATCGCGCGAGAGATGAAAAAGGAGTACCAGGCGATCCATCGCGGCGGGCTGGTGCTGCAGATAGACGCGCCCGATCTCGCCATGGATCGCACCATGATGCACCGCGACCTCTCGGATCGCGATTTCGTCAAGATGTGCGAGCTTCAGGTCGCGGCGATCAACAGGGGCATCGAGGGCATTCCGCGCGAGCGCGTGCGGCTGCACGTCTGCTACGGAAACTGGGAAGGGCCACACATTTACGATGTGCCGCTGGCCACTATCCTGCCAGCGCTCTACCAGGCCAATGTCGGAGCGCTGTCGATCGAATTTTCTAATCCGCGCCATGCCCACGAATATGCAGCGTTCAAGCAGCATCCGCTGCCCGCGCATTTGCTGCTGATTCCAGGTGTGATAGAGACCACCAGCAATTTCGTCGAGCATCCCCAGGTGGTCGCGCGCCGGATCGAGGACGCCGTCGCGGCCGTCGGCGAGCGCGAGCGGGTGATCGCCTCGACGGATTGCGGGTTCGGCACTTTCACCAACCGCGAGTGGGTGATCGAGCCGGCGGTATGGCTCAAGCTTCGCGCCCTGCGCGAGGGGGCCGATCTGGCGTCGGCAAAGCTTTGGGGGAAGAAAAGCGCGGCCTAAAGGGAGTATAATCACTGCCTGTTCAGAAGGTTCAAGGGACCCTGCCATGGAACAAAAAGCCCGCGAAATCCGCGCCGAGGACATCAACCCCCGTTTCAACTGGGGCCGCGCGTTGCCGGCACTCGGCATCATGGGGGTCGATTTCGAGGAACGCGTCGACTATCGCCGCCTGCACCGCTACCGGCTCTCGCGCGTCAAGCAGGCGCTGGAGAATTCCGACCTCGGCGCGCTGCTGGTGTTCGACGTGAACAACATCCGCTACGTCACGTCGACCAAGATCGGCGAATGGGAGCGCGACAAGCTCTCGCGCTGGGCACTGCTGACGCGCACCGGCGAACCGATCCTGTGGGACTTCGGCTCTGCCGCAGTCCACCACAAGCTCTACACGCCCTGGCTCGCGCCGGAGAATTGCAAGGCGGGCCTGATCGGCTTGCGCGGCACCGTCAACCCCGCCTTCGGCTTGATGAAGCGCCACGCCGAAGAGATCGCTT
>JBPYFJ010000126.1:0-33627 GCA_051985675.1 Xanthobacteraceae bacterium
CACGGGGCGCAGCAGGCGCCGAGGGCGCCGCGTGCGGGGCAGCGGCGGGAGCCGGCGCCGCGGCGTGCGGGGCGGCTGCTGGTCCAGACTTGTTGGGCTGCGCGCCCGTGGGGCTGATCGCAACCAAAGATAGCAACACCGCTGCGGATGGGCCTGTCAGACGGGTGAACATGGTCGCATCTCCGTCGCCGCCCCACGTGAATCAACGCAACGGAAATAGCCGGTGTTCCCTGTCTGGAATTGTTTAGGTGCGAACTTTGCGCGCACCCGTCGGCGACGGAGGATTTACGACCAGGGGGTCACCGGGCGCGGCATGACCTCGCTATCGACCAGGATGGCGTCGACTTTCTCATTAAAGAACGCGAGCAGCCCGGTGATCTTGCGGCATTCGTCGATTGGGTCGGGATAGTACCAGACGAGGTCGCCGAACTGCTCGCCGCCGATGGTGACGCTGTGGTAGGCGGCAACGCCCTTGTAGGGACACTGGGTGTGGCGCTCGCTCGGGCCGAGAATGTCGGACCGCACATCGTCGCGCGGGATGAAGTAGCGGGTCGGCAGACCGGTCTCGAACAGAAACACAGCACGCCGCGTGTCGGCGACCGTCGCGCCGCCGATGATCACCTCGACACGGCGCGAACTGCGGATCGCATCGACGCGCTTGTAGGGATTGCGCGGGTGGCGAAAAATCTCTTCGTCTTCCTCATACCAGTGGTCGATGAGATCCCACTCGAACGCCGCATAGGGCGCGAGTGGCGGGGCCCCCGGCAGCGGCGCCGGATAGTTCCACACCGCGTTTTCGACGCGCCTGGCGCCGACCTGGATCGACCAGTAGCGCGCATGTCCCCGGCGCTGATCAAGGCGCGTGTGATCGCTTGGCACCAGTAGGTCCTGACGAACGTCGCTCAGCGGCAGGTAATAGACCGGGATCGGCGTCTCGATCTCGATCATGGCCCGCGCGCTGTCGGCGATCATGACCTTGTTGACCTCGACCCGGATGCGCCGGGCGGTCGGTTCGAAAACGATAGGAGGCATGGAAGCGACTCTTGCTGCGTAGAGTGGGTGAAAACCGATTGCAACATGACCAGATTGCACACCGTTTGTGGCGATTTTTGCCAACAACGCATTGGGTCCCAATCGAGGCTTCCGAACATCCCTGCCCAATGCCAACATAGGAATTTGAAAATTGGAGGAGTTGCACGTGGACAATCAGCAGGCGCTCGCATTGCTTCATCGGTACCATGACGCAACCAACGCCGGCAGGCTGGACGATCTAGATCAGCTATTTGCCGAGGACTTCATAAATTTTGCGGCTGGGTTTGAACCGGTCAGGAGTCTCGCGGCGATGAAAACGCTTATCCAGGAACTGCTAGTTGCGTTTCCGGATTGGCACGTGACTGTCGAAGACATGTTTGCGCAGGGCAACAAGGTTGTGACGCGTTGGAGCTTGAACGCAACGCACCTTGCTCCTTATCAAGACATTCCCGCGACCGGGCTTAGAATTCACGCGGAAGGCATTCATATTGATCACATCGTCGGTGACAAAATCGCCAAACGCTGGGCGTGCAATAACTTCGCCGAAATCTTCAACAGACTGAGAACTCACGCCGGAAAATAGACTGCGCGGCGGTCCTACGACTCGCGACTCGAAACGTCCGCCAGATATTTTTCATACTCCGATCGCGAGATCAAAAGGCCTTCGCGTTCGACGCGAGCACGATCCTTCGCCGGTAAGGCGGTTTGAACATCATCAATGCGCTTCCACGGAGCAAGGGGCGTTTCGCATGTCGAGCGCGGCACGAATTCGGAGGGTTCAGTTTTCTTGTAGCGGTGCACATAGCGCGGGCAATTACGGAAGATCTCGGTTACCAGCACGCGCACGACCATTTGCGCCTCCGCGTACTCACGTAACAGCGGATCGTTGTCGTCAACGCTGGCAACGCCTTGCAAGCGCAGGCGGTGCGGCTTTTCAAAATTGATGAACAGCAATCCAACCTGTTGGTTCCCGAGCAAGTTACCCATCGAATAAAACATGCCATTGCCGTCGTAGCAGGGGAACGCAACGGTCTTGCTGTCGATGACACGCACAAACCCCGGATCGCCACCTTTGTAGCTGACGGTGGGACGGCCCTGGTGATCGATGGTCGACAGAAAGAACATGTCGCGGGTTTCAATGAACGCTTTGTGCTCCGGCGGGATTTCGGTGAGCACCACGCGCGTTTCCACATTGTCGGCAAGCCGTCGTGTATCGAAGCGGTCCTGCAATGAACGATGTATGGGTCCATATAACCGGCTCATGCGACACCTTTCCAAGTGCAAAGAGCTACGGGTACCACCGAGAGGTACGACGATTGCCAGTGATGATAGCTAATCCTATGGGCTCGCGCGGTTAAAGGGTGAACCTTCCTCCCTCGGCCAGTCACTTCGTATTCACATAATCCTTGTCGTCGACCCACCACTCGGACCCAGCCAACCTGCTCTCCGTGAGCATTTTCACCTTGATTTCGTGCTGGTTGGCCCAATAGCTGATGACCTGGACCTTGATCGGCCCGGCAATGAACTGCCAGGCCTGCCGCGTGTCGAGGATAATCTGCTGATAGACTTTCACGTCCTTCGGTGCGAAGGCCTGGCGAACGCGCTTCCATACCGCCAAATCCTCCTCGTCGGTGAACCAGATCGAGTTATTGGCGATGTAGCCTGTATCGCCGTCGTGAACCTCCGCAGCCTCAGTTCGTATGGCCGCAAGGAGCAGGAACGCGACAGCGATTGAAGCCGCATAGTTTTTTGGCGTCGACATGTGCATCAGTCGTGCGCACCGCGATAAGCGTTCATATCGGTCCCTTAAAACTCATAGTGGAAGCACACGTTGACTATGGTCAGCTTATTGCCAAATGCGGACCCCAGCGAGCCGTTAGTGCGGTGATCCCACCTGAAAGGTTCACTCGGGACCCGTGCAAGAGGGGTGACCTTGACCAAGCGAACCTCACCGAACGTGCAGGTCATCGATCTCGCGCCAGGCCTTTGGATCTGGCGGCTCGAGCATCCCGGATGGAACCCGCATGTTGACTGGCAAGAGGTGGTGACCTGCGTCTGCGTCGACGCCGGCCGCTCGATCCGCTGCTACCGCCGGACGACGCAACCCAGGTTTGGGAGCGCCTCGCCGAGCGGCCGCCCACGGCCGTGGCGGTCTCGCCTGTACACATGCGAACAAAACGCTGTGAGGCCGGCGTGAGGGCCCACATCGATCCACCGAAGAAACCCGCAAGCGCAAAACATTCTCGACACGGCTTACAAGCGCGTCGGAGCGCCGGCCACTGATCTCTCACCGTGGCTAGCCACCGTTCGTTGAAGGCGTACGTCGCCACAACGTCGCGCCCACGAGTGCGGCGATGACCAGCGCTATGCCGGTGACTTGGATCGGCGCCAGCGTCTCGCCAAGCAGCGTGACGCTAAGTCCTGCCGCAACCACCGGCTCTGCGTAGGAGAGCAGCGAAACGCGCACCGGTCCGATCATGGAAATTGCGATGAAGAAGGCGATCATCGCGAAGGCATAAAACACCGAGGTGCCGACAAAGCCGAGCCAGCCGAGACCGGTCTGCGGCAGCGCAAATCCACCGTGCATTGCGCAGAGTGCAATCAACACCATCGCAGCGGTCGCCGCCATATAGAGCGTGACGGGACGCGAATCGCCGGCACGGAAGACGCGACTGGAGACAGCGATGACAAGACCTAGTCCGATCGCAGCGCCCACGGCGAGCGCCACGCCTTCAAAATTGAAATGATCGCCGCTCGGGTCGAGTGCGAGAGCGAGCCCGGCGAATGCCAGCACGATTGCCGCGATCGTCGGCCAACCGAACGTCTCCCAACCACACACCGCGAGAATGATTGTGGCGGCCAGCGGGAACAGATAGAACACGAGGATTGCCAGAGCGAGCGGGATGGTGACGATCGCGCTGAGTAATGCCCAGGTGTAGATGGCGGTGATGGCCCCGAGTATCGCGGCAATCCAGCCGTCGCGTCCCTGCAGGCTCATCGGGACACCGCGCATCCGCAACCACACGACTAGCGCCGCTGTTGGCAGCAGAAAGCGGATCGCTGCCACGGTTAGCGGGGTGCTGCCGCTGTGATAAGCGATACTCGCCGACGTGTTTGCGAGCGCAAAGGCAACAGCCGCGGCCAGGGCCAGGGCGATACCAGCCATTTCGCGCGATCGGGAGATAGTTGCACTCTGCTGGTTGCTACATCAACGGGCGGGAGATCAAGCGAATGGAACTCTCCTCCGCGCGGCCGGGGGACACGAGAGAGCCGAGGACGGCGGCCCACGGAATTGAATACGCAGCGCTACCGGCAGTCGGACTTCCAGTCAACTCGGCTTGGCAGCGCGATCGTCAGCCATTGCGGCCGATTTGACTCGTCTAAGCCTGGACCAAAACCTCGAAGCCGCCGAAGATCAACCGCTTCCCATCGAAAGGCATGGGGTTGACGTTGGGCTGAACACGTGGGTCGGCCATGACCTTTTTCATGCCCTCGTCGCGGACGCGTCTTGACGGCCACAGGATCCACGAGAACACAACCGTCTCGTCGTCCTTCTTCTGCACGGCCATCGGAAACGAGGTCAGCTTTCCCTCCGGGACGTCGTCGCCCCAGCACTCGACGACCGTCAAGGCACCATGCTCCTTGAAAACCGGTGCGGCTTTTTCAACGTGCTTCTTGTAGGCATCGCGGTTCGCGGTTGGCACGGCAGCAACAAATCCATCGATGTAAGTCATCGTTTTGGTCTCCTTGATCACGCTTCTGTCGAGCGGGAAACTTTAGTCGCACGTTGCGGGCGGCCGTAGCCGCGTCTCGTGTGTCCTGACGATGCGCGAGGACAAGTGCGCATCTGCGCCGCCACGCGGAGAGATTCAAGATCGAAAGGGCGCGAGTTGAGAGATCTCGCAATCACAGCCGCGCGAGAAGCCGTCAACGGCCGGCATCACGTCGTTCCGCGACTTGTTGCAGGTAGCTTGTTACTTTCTGATCCGCGGCTTGATGATTTTTTGCCTATTCGGCGTGATTCTACCGGAACGACTCGGCCAAGACGTGCTTATGTCAAATGACACGGGCGCGTCACATCAGGTGACCGGAATGCCAGACGATCAGGCCCTTGAATCCAGGGCATCGGCGGCGGCGGAGTGCCTCAAACTCGCAGCGAGCGCGACCGACCCGGCCTCGCGCGTTTCCTTGCTGCTGCTGGCTCAAAAGTGGATCCAGTGGACGAACAGGCGGGCCGCCAAAGCGCCGGCCGCCGACGCGATACTCCCAGAACGGGACCGCCACAGCAGCGCACAGTAGGCCGCCCCCTGCGGCACGTGTTGACCACGTTATTCTTAGCCACCCTTGTTGCGCTGTTCGCCTACAGCGTCTGGATCAACCCAGACACCGTCTCGCACAGGTGAAGGCGGGTACCACCCAACCGATATGTCGAGAAACCTGCAGCCCTGACCGCGCTGCCGGCGCATAATGCCGGTATGCGTCCGCACAATTCGCCTATGGTTTGGCGGGTTGGAAATCCTGATCGGGAAACGACGACAGTTCGGGCACACGGATCACGGATTCGCGGGCGCTATTTTCAGCTATGTTGGGGCGATCGCCAAGGATCGGCGTTTGCGGACTCGGGATGAGATTCGGTTGACTGAGGATTCCTCGCATGCACCGCAGGCGCGGCCTCGACGCTCGGTGATCGTCGCTCTTGGCGTTTCGCAAACGCTTGCATGGGCGTCCAGTTATTATCTGCCGGCGATCCTGGCCGATCCGATCGCGAACGGGCTCGGGATTCCTCGCGCGTCGGTATTCGCCGCGTTTTCGATGTCTTTGTTGATCGCGGCGCTCGCCGGTCCTCGCGTCGGTCGCGTCATCGACCGGCGCGGTGGGCGCGGTGTGTTGGCGGTTTCCAACATCGTTCTGGCGGCCGGGCTGGTCGGGCTTTCCGCCGTCAATGGACAGAGCAGTCTGTTTGTCGCCTGGGCAATACTGGGCATCGGTATGGCGCTCGGTCTCTATGACGCCGGCTTTGCCACCTTGACGGCACTCTACGGACCTGCCGCGCGCGGCCCGATCACGGGGATCACATTGTTCGCGGGCTTTGCCTCGACGGTGAGCTGGCCGCTATCGGCGTTTCTCAACGATCTGTTGGGCTGGCGCGAAACCTGCCTGGTTTGGGCGGGGCTCAACCTCGTGATCGGGCTGCCGCTCAACTTCCTCTTGCTGCCGGCCGTTGCGCAGTCGGCGCACGCGCAAAAAACGCATGCCGCGCGGATCGGGTGGAAGCCATATCGCGAGATGCTTTTGCTCGCCTTCGTATTCGCGGCCGGGTGGTTTGTCACCGGCGCGATGGCGGCGCATCTGCCGCGCCTCCTCGAGCGCGCCGGCGCGACGCCGCTCGAGGCGGTCGCCGCGGCGGCGCTCGTCGGACCCGCACAGGTTGCGGCACGACTCGTGGAATTTTCAATCCTACGCCGTGTGCATCCGCTGATATCGGCGCGGATCGCAACAGCGCTGCATCCGCTCGGTGTCGGAATTTTTGCGATCACCGGCGCGGCGGGGGCGGCGGTGCTCGTCATTTTGTATGGCGCCGGCAACGGGCTGCTCACCATTGCACGCGGTACCGTTCCGCTCGCCTTGTTCGGACCGCAGGGCTATGGCGAGCGCACCGGGCTCTTGGGCGCGCCCGCGCGTGCCGCCCAGGCGTTCGCCCCGCTGCTGTTTGGGCTTCTGCTCGACGCGATCGGCGGCGTCTCGGCCCTGTTTGTCTCGGCCGGTCTGTGCCTGGCCGCTCTGGCTGCGCTGTTCTGCCTGCGGAGCAAGCCGACCATATGACTGGTGCGCCGGCTGCGGATCCGGGTCAGCGTTCGATCGTGCCGGTGCGGCGGATCTTCTTCTGCAGCAATAACACCCCGTACAGCAGCGCTTCCGCGGTCGGAGGGCAGCCGGGAACATAGATGTCAACCGGCACAATCCGATCGCAGCCCCGCACCACCGAATAGGAATAGTGATAGTAGCCACCGCCGTTCGCGCAGGAACCCATCGAGATTACATAGCGCGGCTCCGGCATCTGGTCGTAGACCTTGCGCAGCGCTGGCGCCATCTTGTTGCAGAGCGTGCCCGCGACGATCATCACATCCGCTTGGCGCGGGCTTGCGCGCGGTGCGAAGCCAAATCGTTCGGCGTCGTAACGCGGCATCGACATCTGCATCATTTCAATCGCACAGCAGGCAAGCCCGAACGTCATCCACATCAACGAACCGGTTCGCGCCCAGCGGATGAGATCTTCCGCCGCCGTGACGAGGAACCCCTTGTCGGCAAGCGTGGTGTTGACGGCGGCAAGGTAGGCGTCGCCGAGTGGCCGTCCCGTTCCGGGATCCAACAGGCCCCTTCCGCTGGGGACAACTAATGGAACGTGGTGCTGCATGGCTCGAATCACGTCTCCGTCACGCCGCCAGCGCGTCCCGGTTAACCTCGCTCTTGGCCAACCGCGTCAGTGTAGCGTCGGCTTGTCGCTCTTCCTCGAGGATCTGGTGCAGCAGCGCCTGGTCGTCGCGCAGCTCGAGTTGGTCGGCGAGAGCGGCGGCGGTACCGTAGGCGGCGATTTCGTAGTGTTCGAGCTTCTGCGCGGAGGCGATGAGGCCGGCGTCCCGCAGCTCGCTCCCGCGCAGAATGGACAGCATCTTCTCCGTCTCGTGCACGAGTGCCTGCATGGCCTGATCGGTGTGCGCCTCCGGATCGGCGCGGTGCTTGCGCAGCAAACCCACCAGCCGTTCGTGCTGGGTTTTTGTCTCATTACGGTGATGGCTCAAAGCCTGCGCGAGTTCCGGATGCGCGGCGACTTGCGACAGGCGCTGCAACACGTCCATGAGCTGCTCTTCGGCGCTGACCAGCTCCTGCAGTTCGGCGAGGTACATGTCCTTGAAGTTCGTGATCTTGGTCTTCATGCTTTTTTTCATCGGGTCGATCCTCCAGGTGTCGTGCGCGTGCAAACGCCACCAAATCGTCGGTCACGCGCTTCGGGCTCCGTCCATGACCTGCGCGACCTCGTAGAGATGCGGGTCGATCTCATGCGTCATTTGATCGAAGTGGCGCCATGCCTTGCGGAACTCGGGCGAGCGATGCGCTGATTGCAGGAGGTCGCGATCCTGCCATTGCACGTAGTTGACGATCCGCTTGCCGTCGAGGCTGCGATGCAGACTGATTGAGATGAAGCCCGGTTGACGGGCCATGAAGCGCGCCCGTTCGGTCATCAGCGACAGCACCTCGGCCTGCTTGTCCGGTTGCGACTCGACGACCGTAATCTGGGTTATCGGCTGTTGCTTTGCTTGAATCTGCGGCATGAGAACCTCCTTCGTCTAACGGGCTTGCACCGCCCTTACCGGCCGTGCCTCATCGATCGATTTCCCCGAACACGATATCGAGCGAGCCGATGATCGCCGCGACGTCCGCCAGCATGTGTCCCCGGGAGAGAAACTCGATGGCTTGCAGATGGGCGAATGAGGGGGCGCGAACCTTGCACTTGTAGGGACGATTGGTGCCGTCTGACACGAGGTAAACGCCAAACTCGCCCTTGGGAGCCTCGACCGCGACGTAGACCTCGCCAGCCGGCACGCGGTGGCCTTCGCTGTAGAGCTTGAAATGTTCGATCGTCGCCTCCATCGAGCGCTTCATCTCGGCGCGCGGCGGCGGAACGATTTTGCGATTGTCGATCGCGATCGGGCCCTGTCCCTCCGCCGATCGCAGCTTGTCCAGGCACTGCTTTATGATCCGTACCGACTGACGCATCTCCTCCATGCGGACCAGATAGCGGTCGTAGCAGTCGCCGTGCTTGCCGACCGGGATATCGAAATCAAGCTTGGCGTAGCACTCGTAGGGCTGCGCCTTGCGCAGATCCCACGCGGCGCCGGAGCCGCGGACCATGACGCCGGAAAAGCCCCACCGCCAGGCGTCAGCGAGTGTGATCTCGCCGATACCGACGTTGCGCTGCTTGAAGATACGGTTGTCGGTCAGCAACTCCTCGAGGTCGTCGCACACCCGCAAAAACGGGTCGCAGAACGCCCATATATCGTCGGCGAGCGTTGGCGGCAGATCCTGATGAACGCCGCCGACCCGGAAATAATTGGCGTGCATGCGCGCACCGGACACGCGCTCATAAAACATCATCAGCTTCTCGCGCTCTTCGAACCCCCATAGCGGCGGGGTGAGCGCGCCGACGTCCATCGCCTGCGTGGTCACGTTGAGCAGATGCGACAGCAGTCGGCCGATCTCGCAAAACAACACGCGGATGAGCTGGCCACGTTTTGGAACGGTGATCTGCAGAAGTTTCTCGGCGGCGAGGCAAAAGGCGTGCTCCTGATTCATCGGCGCGACGTAGTCGAGCCGGTCGAAATACGGAATCGCCTGCAGATAGGTCTTGTGCTCGATCAGCTTCTCGGTGCCGCGGTGAAGAAGCCCGATGTGCGGATCCACGCGCTCGACCACTTCGCCGTCGAGCTCCAGCACCAGCCGCAGCACGCCGTGCGCGGCTGGATGCTGTGGCCCGAAATTGATGGTGAAATTGCGCAGCGCAGGTTCGGCCATCGCGACCTCGACACATCGTCTGCCAAGGCAACGTCTCCCGATTCCGTTTGGTTCCTGCGCGGGCGCGCCGGCGCGACGCGCTAAACGTCGCTGCTGGTTGGGCCGATTTCCTCGTCGTCTTCAACATCGGCCAGGATTTCGACCAGCCGGCCGACGCGACCGGTCGCCAACGGTCTGCCGCTGTTCATCATCGGCTCGTCGTTGGCGAGCCACGCCTGCGCCTCGGCGAGTTCATCCGCCGTCGCTCCTGTGGCGAGGATTTCGGCAACCGCCACGTCATCGATGGCACCGCAAGCGCGAATGACGTCTGAGCGAGTGAGCTGCATGATGATGCCCTGGCTGAACGACCGTGGGGGCAACCCAGTCGCGGGGCCCGCCGTTCCATCGACTTTGCCGGTTCCGGACCCGGCGAGCAGCAGGGTTGCCTCAATGCCCAACCGCGACCGCCCCCGCCCTGGCTTCATCGGTCAGCCGAATCATGATCAGGCAGGCGATCAGTGAAATCAGAAGCGGAGCGGCGGCGATGACGTAGAGGTGCTGCAGTGGCAGATTCATACCGATCAGCATGCCGCCGATCGCCGGTCCGCCGAACGCCCCGAACCGTCCGATCCCGAACGCATAGCCGACGCCGAGCGAACGCACGTGCGTGGGATAGATGATCCCCGCCACCGCGTTCAGACCGAACTGCACCCCGAGCAGGCAAAAGCCTGATGCAAAGGTAACCCAGACCAACGCGGGAGACGTTGCGACATAACCGATCGCCGCGGTCGCCGGCATGCCGAGCACAATGAGCAGGATCACCGGGCGAAGACCCAGCCTGTCCACGAAGCGGCACATCAGCAGGGCACAGATCGAGCCGCCGAGCTGGAACATCAGGCTGGCATTCTGCGCGATTGCCGCGCTCTCGCCGGCTTTCAACAGGGCAGGCGTGATGAGCGTCTGCAACCAGACATTGACGAAGTAGAACACCATCAGGTTGATGGCGAACAGCAGCCAGAGCAGCGGCGTGACCACCGCAAACTTGCCGACGAAAAGATCGGCGAACCGCGGCTTGGTCGCCCGCTCGCTCGCCGATACGAGACGATCCTCCGGACCCACGACGAGGCTTGGGGAGATCTTGCGCGCCACCGCGATCGTCCGGTCACGGCGCGACGGGTCAAGCGCGAGAAATTTGATCGACTCGGGCAGCGCAAACCAGCAGATCGCCGCGATGATGATCGGCGCAACACCGCCGATCCAGAAGATGATCTGCCAGCCGTAGGTGCCCGCAAGCGTGTTGGCGACGATCGGAGGGAAAATCCCGCCTGTGGTGATGCCGATGAACATCAGGATAATGAAGGTCGCGCGCACGCGCCGCGGGGCCATTTCGGCGTTCAGGGCGATGGTATTGGAGATGACGCCGCCGATGCCAAAACCGGTCAGAAAGCGCGCCCAGGTCAGATGTTCGATCGAAGTAGCAAGCGCGACCGCCGCGGTGAACAGCCCGAACAGCACAAGCGAAACGATGATCGCGAGCTTGCGGCCGTAGCGGTCGCCGATCCAACCGAACAACGGCGCCCCGAACAAGACGCCGAAATTGGTTGCGCTAAATGGGACGGTCAATGCGGCCGGCGAAGAAAGATGCCATTCCCGGACAAAGAACGGGCCGGCGGCCGGCGCCGCCGAAATGTCATACCCGTCGATCATGGTTATAACGAAGCAGATAATCACAAGCATCCAGTTGAAGCTTGTGATCGCTTGCTCGTCGACCAGCCGGTCGACGTCAATCGTTCTGCCCTGCGCCATCGTATTCGGCTTGCGGCTCTTCGTTGTAGCCCGCCGGTGTCAATCGCGACCTCGCTGCCGGCGGCGCCGATCACATAACGCGGCGCGCGGCTGTTGCGATCCATGATCCCGCGAAGATTGTTGCGGCCGTGACTCCGCATAGGCGTACCGGTGCGCTGGGCCCGGTTCCCCCGAATGATGACGACGACCTGCTTCGGGCGGGTTCCACATCGCCATGGATGACATTGTTCAGCGGACTTTAGTGTATCGTCCGAGATGGCAGCTCCCGTCTGCCGGTCTGATGCACCTTACCTGCATCCGGCCGGGCCGACATGGGGCCGCCAGCCCTGCTCATTGCGCAAAACAATCTGAACGTCCGCCATGGTTGAAGAGCTTGGCAAGCGAAGCGCCGGCCTGGTGCTGGGGGCCTGTTGTCTCGCAATGCTGTCGGTCGGGGAAAACAGCACCGCGATCATGGCGGCGCTGCCCGCGATGACGCAGAGCCTCCGCCTTGGGCCCGCAACCGTGGAATGGACGGTCAATGCCTATCTGCTGGCCTCGGCGATGTTCATCGTGATCGGCGGCGAGGCGGCCGACGCGTTTGGGGCGCGCCGCTCTTCCGCCGCGGGTGTTGCGCTGTTCGCGCTGGCCTCGCTGATCATCGCATTCGCTCCGAACGGGGCCGTTGCCGTCGCCGCCCGGGCGCTGCAAGGGTTCGGCGCGGCGTTCGCGGTTCCAGGCACGCTCGCCGCGGCGACCGAGGCGGTGGCGGATGAGGATCGCGCGCGGGCGATCGGTGCGTGGACGGGCTTTCTGATGCTTGGCTTCAGCATCGGCCCGCTGATCGGCGGCGTTGTTACTCACTACGCCGGATGGCGCTTCACGTTTGCGCTCAACGTGCTGATGATAAGCCCGGCGGCTCCGCTGTTGTGGCTGGGTGCGGCAGCGGGTGCGGGTCGTGCGAAAGGGCTGGACTGGCTCGGGCTCTGCCTGCTCGGCATCTTCATGCTGGCGCTGGTGATTGGGCTGCACGCTCTGCCCAGCGCCCGATCCGCGCCGACGGCGGCGATCGTTCCGCTCGTGATCGCCGCCGTCGCGTTCGCCGCACTCATTTGGGCCGAGCTGCGCCACGATCGGCCGCTGCTCGAACTCGAGATGTTCCGCAACCGCAACTTCACGCTCGGCTGCACCCTTGCGTTCTTGCTGATGTTCGACATCATGGCCCTGCTGCTCTACTACAATCTGTTTGCCCAGAGCGCGGACGGGCTTGCGATGAGCGCGGTCGCGACCGGCCTGTCGCTGCTGCCGCTTTCGCTTGCGCTGTTCGTGTTCGCGCGGGCGGCGCCGATGCTGATCGGCAAGGTCGGTCTACGGGTCGGGATGGTGGCCGCCTTGCTGTTGCTCGTCGTCGGCTGTGCGATCGGAGGGGTGTCCGAACTGGGAGCGGGTTTTGTGGTGTTGATGCTCGCTCTGTTTGTGATCGGGGCCGGCATCGCCCTGCCTTATGCGTCGGCGCCACGCATTGCGCTCGCGGCGCTGTCGCCCACGCAAGCCGGCAAGGGCTCGGGCGCGATCAACTCATGCAGTTTCCTGGGCGGAACGGTGGGCGTGACCTGTGGAGGAATCGTGTTCGGGGTCGGCGGGTTTGCCAACGTGCTGGCGCTCGTGGCGCTTTCCGCCCTGATCAGCGCGGCGCTCGCGTTGCGTTTACGGGCAGCTTGAAGCGTTTCACTTCCAGAGCTGCCGCGTTGATTTAATTGTTGGTGGAGATCGCGGTCGGTTCGAGGCGCTTGCGGACCACGGTATTGCTCACGTCGAGTTGATCGGCGGCTGCCCAACCCTCTCAAGCTCGTGTCCCCGCATCCTCCGTTCGAGGGACGCAGCCTGTCTGATCCTTGGCCATTGTCGCGCCGCGATTCACACCAGCGGGAGAAGAACAATGAACTCCGGACGTAAAGTGGCAGCTTTCGCAGCAGTGCTTGCCCTGCTCGCAGTCCCGATGTCGGCCTTGGCCGCGCAGCAATCAACCAAACGCGCCAGCGCGAAGGCCGTGTCCAGGGTCTATCTGCTCGAAACCCCTGGGCCCAACACCAGCGCGGCCGAGAATTTCCAGAACCGTTTTCGGATTGATTACTAAAGCCCGCGAGCGAAGTTCGGGCTTACCCTTTTGGGCAACGGCCTTCGTATTGGCCTTCCTCCAGGCGAGCGGATCGGCTCGCCTGTCGGGCTGTCATGGACCTGACGTATAAGAGGCTCCTCGCACGAATTGGAGGTCGATCATGCCTGGGCTCTCACGACGCACGTTGGCCGCGTTCGCTCTGGCGGGCGCTTTGGTAGCCGGGATCCCCCTGGCGGCGCCGGTCTCGGCGTCTGCGGACGACAAGGACGTTGCAAACGCGCTGCGGTCGGGAGGCTTGGTTATCGTGGTCCGCCACGGTGCCACCTTCCCGGACCAGGCCGATACCGATCCGTGGCACCCGGAGAACATCGCGGCCCAGCGCAACCTTAACGACAAGGGCAAAGCGTTGGCCAAGTCCTTCGGCGACGCGTTGCGCCAGATCGGTGTCCCGGTCGGCAAGGTCTATACCAGCCTGTTCAATCGCGCCTACGAAACCGCGGTGCTGGCAGGCTTCAGCGATATTGAGAAAACGGCGGACCTCACCGAAGGCGGCTTGGTGGTGTCGCCGAACGAGAACAACCGGCGCGCCGACGCCCTGCGTAAGATGCTCGGCACGGCGCCAACGTCGGGAACCGACACGATCATCATCACGCACAAGCCGAACATCGTCGACGCGCTCGGCAAGGACTGGTTCGACGTCAAGGAAGGCGAAGCTTCGATCTTCCGTCCCCAGAACGGCAGCTATCAGTTGATCGCGCGCGTGCAGATGGACGAATGGCCTCGCCTGGCGGCGGCGAAATGAGCCAGCATGGGTTTGAAGCGTCCCGACCGAGAACGCCACGTTCCCGCGCGGTGGGGTGGCAATCGGCGCCGATCTGATCTATTGATCCGCCAAAAGCACGGGAGCCCTGATGATTCTCGCCAAGCTCGTTGGCTTGTCGCTGTTCGTTTTGAGCTCGACAGGCTCCTACATGGGTACCGTCCCCGACCCTCACATGTCGGCTGCGCAGAAGCGCGCGATCGTCAAGAGTTCCGTGACGCGTGCGACCGAGTGCGTGGCGCGCGCCGTCGCCGCCGATGAGCGGTTTGCCCGGTTGCCGGACCCGAGCGATCTCGGCGATCTGATCGTCGAAGCGGTGCCGCCCTGCGCAGGATTGATGCGCGCCATGATCGAGAGCTACGACGATTGTTTCGGCAGCGGGACCGGCGAGGCGTTCTTCAGCGGTCCGTATCTCGACACGCTGCCGGCCGCCATCGCCAAATTGGTTCGCACCTCGCGCCCCTGAGAACGTCGTTGCTCGGGCGCGGTCTGCACGATCGGTGACTGAAACACCCTCCGAATTGCGAACGCCGGGTTTGCTCGCGTCGATGCTATGTTTCAGACGCTCGCTTGGACCTATGCGTTGCAAACCAGGATCGACACGTGCCCAAGGCGATTCGAATCTACCAGAATGGCGGACCGGACGTTCTCCGATGGGAGGACGTGGAGGTACCGCCGCCCGGTCTGGGCCAAGTGCTGCTCCGGCACACCGCCGTTGGCCTGAATTATGCGGACGTCAATCTGCGCAACGGCACGTTCTATATCCACACCAAGCTGCCGCTGCCCGCGATCCTGGGCAATGAAGGCGCCGGTGTTGTTGAAGCCCTGGGATCGGGTGTCGGCAACGTCAAGATGGGCGATCGGGTCGTCTATGTCAGCCCGAGCGGAATGGCGCCACCCGGCTCCTACAGCGAGCTGCGCGTGATCGACGCCGACCAGTTGGTGAAAATTCCGGACGATATTTCCGACCAGCAGGCCGCCGGCGCATTTCTGAAGGGCCTTACGGCGTGGTGCATCGTGCGGCGCATTTTTCCGGTGCGACTGGGGCACGTCATTCTCATACACGCCGCCGCCGGTGGCGTCGCGAGTTTCCTCACACAATGGTGCAAGCATCTTGGCGCCACCGTCGTCGGCACCGTCGGCAGCGCCGAAAAAGCCCGGGCCGCGCGTGCGGCCGGTTGCGACCACACCATCCTCTATCGCGACGTCGACTTTGTCCGCGAAGTAAACCGCCTGTTTCCCGCTGGGGTATCCGCGGTCTTCGACGGCGTCGGCAAGGACACGTTTCTTCCCTCGCTCGACTGCCTCGATCCGTTCGGGACGCTGGTCAATTTCGGCAACGCGTCCGGCGCGCCACCGCCACTGGACATCCGCCTACTGGGGAACCGCGGCTCGCAGATGGTGACCCGAATGGGCATGGGTTTCTTCTTCCGGGACCGCCGGGTTCAGCATGAAGCCGCCAAAGAGGTCTTCGACCTGATGACCAAGGGCATCCTGACCGCACGCATCGAGCGCACTTATCCGTTGCGTGAGGCGGCGCAGGCGCATCGCGACCTCGAAGCCCGGCGAACAATGGGCTCTGTGATTCTGATACCCTGAGCCGGGAGATGGCGCGCAAGCCAGCCACCTTGCCCGGCCGGCGCCCGCATGGCCGTGAGTCCCGCAACAGATGGTGCGACCGTCCCGGCCTCTGGTCGTCGTCGCCCTATGTCCGCTCGCAGCCATTCTGGGCCTTGTCGTTGCAGGTCGGCACGGCCAATATGGGTCGACCCCCCCTCTCGCTCCCGCGAGCGGACAAATCGAGCTGGGTTCGAGCCCAGCCTTCCGGAGGAAACCTATGACATTACCAATCGCCCACCGTCCGTTCGACCGTCGCACCGTGCTCAAAGGCGCTGCGGCGGCCGGTGTCCTGCAGGTCGCATCGCCGTTCATCATAGCGGCGCGCGGCGAAACGCCGATCCGCATCGGCATGGTCGATCCGTTCACGGGCGTTTATGCGGCCGTGGCGCAGAACGAGCTGGTCGGCGCAAAGCTCGCCGTCGAGCAGATCAATGCGAAGGGCGGTGTGCTGGGCCGCCCGATCGAGCTCCTGGTGGAAGACTCCGCAAACGACGTCGGCACCGGCGTGCAGAAGACGCGCAAGCTGATCGAGCGAGACCAGGTCTCGTTCATCGTCGGCGACGTGAATTCCGGCATTGCCCAGGCGATTGCCCAGGTCACCGCGGAGAAGAAAGTCCTGCACGTCGTCTCCGGCGGACACACCGACAGCATCACCGGCAAGGACTGCAAGTGGAACGTCTACCGCGTGTGCAACACCACGCGCATGGAAGCCAATTCGGTGACCGACCTCCTGTTCACCAAATACGGCAAGAAATGGCACTTTATTACGCCGGATTATGCGTTCGGCCACACGCTGTACGACGCTTGCGCCGCTAATCTGAAGAAGCTCGGCGGCACCATCACGGGCAATGAGCTCACCCCGCTGGGGACCAGCGATTTTTCCGCCTATCTCATCAAAGCCCGCGCCGCCAATCCGGACGTTCTGCTGCTGCTGCCGCAGGGATCCGATATGGTGAACTGCCTAAAGCAGATCGTGCAGTTCGGCATCAACAAGCAGATTCACGTGGCCGGAACCCAGCAGGAGCTGGAATCTCTGGAATCGCTGCCGCCCGAAGCTCGCATCGGGATCTGGATGTTCGAGTGGTATTGGAAGCAACCCAATACGCCGCACCTTGCGGAGTTCGTCGCCGACATCCGCAAGCGCACCGACGGCAAAGTGCCGACCGCGCGCACCTGGTTCGGATTCACCTCGGTCCACACCTACGCGCTGGTGGCCAATCACGAGAAAACGCTCGATGCCTTGAAGCTCGCCCAGGCGCTCGGCGATTTCGAACTGCCTCCGGAAATCAAGTTGCAGCCCAACAAGGTCTACTATCGCAAGGGCGATCACCAGCTCATGACCTCGGCGTTCGTCGGCGAGGCCCAGTCCAAAGGGAGCGATCCAGAGGATCTGTTCCAGGTCAACGAGATCGTGGCGGGCGACAAGACCGCGCCTCCAGTCGCCGACACCGGCTGCACGCTGCAGTGGCCGGCGTAAGCCGGCCCTCGCTGTCGTCAGAACGGTGCCACTACGCAACGTCCTCTCCCCGCACGCGGGGAGAGCTGCTGCGCCGTGTCACGAGTGATCCCGCCGCATGACCCAGCTTCTCGTCTTCAACATTACCAACGGCCTAATCATCGGCACGTTCTACGTTCTGATGGCGCTCGGGCTGTCGCTCATCCTCAACTTGAGCAACGTGATCAATTTCGCCCACGGCGGCTTCCTCGTACTGGGCGGCTATATCGCCTACACCATTACGCCGTATGTCGGCTTCTGGGGCGCGCTGCTGATCGCGCCGCCGCTGACGGCGGTCATCGGCGTTGTGGTCGAACGCGTGCTCATTCGCCCGCTATACGGGCGCGATCCGCTCTACAGCCTGTTGCTGACCTTCGGCCTTGCATTCATCATCGAGGACGGCACGCGATTCATCTGGGGCGCACAAGGCAAGCCCGTATCCATTCCCGCCGTTCTCGCACAACCGTTGAGTGACGAGTTCTTCTTCATCACCGGCTATCGCCTGTTCATGGTCGTGATGGTGGTGGTCGCGGTGGCGCTGCTGTTCGTGCTTCTGCGCTACACGCGCCTCGGCATCCGCATCCGTGCGGGCACGCTCGATCTCGAGATGGTTGCCGCCATGGGCATCAACGTGCGGATGCTGCGCTCGTTGAACTTCGCGGTTGGCATTTTCCTGGCCGGGCTGAGCGGCGTGCTAGCGGCCGGACAGCTCGGGCTCGAGCCGACCATGGGGACCGGCCTGCTGATGCCGAGCTTCATTGCCATCATCGTCGGCGGCGTCGGAAGCCTGACCGGCACCTTGCTGGGCGGATTGCTTATCGGCGTTGCGTCCGGCGTGACCGCGGTGTTTCTGCCGGCGGCCAGTGAAGCGATCATGTACGTGTTGATGGCGGTGATTCTGCTGGTCCGACCGCGCGGATTGCTCGGCGAAGAGGGCATGCTGACATGAGCGGTCCCGCGGTCTCGCTCATGTTGAAGCGCTGGCGCGCGCTCGGCGCCGAGTACCGGGGAATTGCGCTCGCCGCCATCTGGGCCGTCCTGCTGCTCGCCCCCTACTGGATGCCGCCGCTCGGCGGCTATACGGCGCTCGGCACCCGCGTGCTGGTGCTTGGGCTCGCGGCGATGTCGGTGAATTTCCTGCTCGGCTTCACCGGCGTGCTCTCGTTCGGTCATGCCGCCTACTTCGGCCTCGGAGCTTACGGCGCCGGCTTTGCGCTCAAATTCCTGGCGCCGAGCACGCCGCTCTCCATTCTGTGTGGAATGCTGCTGGGCGGCCTCGTCGGCGCCGCGCTCGGTGCGCTGATCGTGCGCAGGCGCGGCGTCTACTTCGCGATGGTGACAATCGCGTTCGGGCAGGTCTTCTACTACATCGCGTTCCAGTGGAGTTCGGTCACCGGCGGCGACGACGGCCTGCGCGGGTTCTCTCGCCAGCCGCTCGACTTCGGCCTGTTCTCGATCGACATCCTATCGAACAGCAACGCCTTCTATTACTTCGTGCTGTTCTGCTTCGCGCTCGTGGTCGGTGTCATGGGATTCATTTTGCGATCGCCGTTCGGGCGCACCATGATCGCGATCCGCGAGAATGAGCGGCGTGCGCGGTTTCTAGGCATCCCGGTCGAGCGCCACATCTGGATCGCATTCACGCTCTCCTGCTTCTTCATCGGCTTCGCCGGCGCGCTCTACGCGCTGGTCAACAATTTCGCCGATCCGCGCGGCCTGCATTACAGCCAGTCCGGCGATTTCGTCATGATGGCGGTGATGGGAGGAATGCGGACGTTCTGGGGCCCGCTGCTGGGCGCGGCGGTGTTCGTCGTGCTGCAGGATTATCTCTCGAGCGTCACCATCAACTGGATGTCGTTCGTCGGCCTGCTGTTCGTGCTGGTCGTGTTGTTCTTCCCACGCGGCCTGCTGGGCTTCATTGGACGCAAGCGCGAGGCGTGAGCGCAAAGTCATGACCGTCCTCGACGTACGCAAGGTCAGCAAGCGCTTCGGCAATCTCGTCGCCGTCCAGGATGTGTCATTGACCGTGGCTAAAGGCGAACTGCGCGCGATCATCGGGCCGAACGGCGCCGGCAAGACGACCTTCTTCAATCTCATCAGCGGGTTTTTCGCGCCGACGTCGGGAACCATCGCCTTTGACGGGCGCGACGTCACGTCGATGCCAGCCTATCAGCGCGTCGCGCTCGGCATGGCGCGCACATTCCAGATCACGGAAATTTTTCCCGAGCTTTCGGTGTTCGAGAACGTGCGCATCGGCGCCGAAGTGGCTGCCGGGTTTCGCCTGCGCCCTTGGGTGAGCGGCGCGGAACGGGCCGAGGTTCACCGGCGGGTCGAGGATACGCTCAAGCTCGCCGGGCTTGAGTCCAAAGCCGATCGGCTGGTCGGGGAACTCGCCCATGGCGACCAGCGCGCCGCCGAGATCGCGATGGCGCTGGCGCTGCGCCCGCACCTGCTCCTGCTCGACGAGCCGACCGCCGGCATGGGCGACGAGGAAACCTACGCGATCACCCAGCTCGTGCGCCGCCTGCATCGTGACGCCAACTTTACGATTGTGCTGATCGAACACGACATGCGGGTGGTGTTTCATCTGGCCGACCGCATCACGGTGCTCGACCAGGGCCGCTTGCTCGCCGAAGGCACGCCGACCGACATCGCCGCCAACGAGGCGGTACAGGCCGCTTATCTGGGCAAGGCCGCATGAGCGCGCCGGCACTCACGGCCGAAGGGCTGCACACCTTCTACGGCAAGAGTCACATCCTGCACGATGTCGGCCTCGAAGTGTCTGAAGGCAAGATCACCGCACTGCTGGGCCGGAACGGCGCCGGCAAGACAACAACGTTGCGCAGCCTGATGGGGCTCACGCCGCCGCGCGCCGGCCGCGTCACGATCTTCGGCACCGAGACCACGCATTGGCCGTCGTTTCGCATTGCCGCCGCCGGGGTCGGCTACGTGCCCGAAGGCCGCCGCATCTTTCCCAACCTCAGCGTGGACGAGAACCTGAAGGTTCCGCGGGAACGGGCGGGCGCGTGGACGGCCGCGCGCATCTATCAACTGTTTCCGCGGCTCGCGGAGCGCAAGCAGAACCGCGGCCGCCAGCTCTCCGGTGGCGAGCAGGAAATGCTGTCGATCGGCCGCGCACTGCTCCTCAACCCGCGGCTGCTCATGCTCGACGAGCCGTCGCAGGGGCTAGCGCCGCTGATCGTGCGCGAAGTCTTCCGTATCGTTGCGCAGATGCGTGATGAAGGAATTTCGGTGCTGCTGGTCGAGCAGAACGCCCGTATGAGTCTCGAGATCGCCGACTACGCCTACGTGCTCGACAACGGCGGCATCGTCTACGCAGGCCCTGCGCGCGAACTTGCCGCCGACGAAGCGCGCGTGCAGTCGCTCGCCGGAGCCAGCGCGGAAGAGTGGACACGGACCTGACCCAGAGCATGATCCCGAAAAGTGGGCACCGGTTTTCGGAAAAGATCATGCTCCAACAAGAAGCTGGAGCCGGATGACGATCCGAAGAAAAGTCATCGCGCTCTAGCGGTGCGGGCTTTCGACTTCACGCCAGCGCGCCAGCGCCAGGATTGCCCGCACGTTCGCGGCGAATTCCGCCTTGGCCTGCTTGAGGGTGTCGGTATAGCCGTCGTGCGTGATCCGATCGTCCGGCCCGAGCAGCGCGTAAAGGTTCCAGTGCCAGCGCAGGCGGCCGCCGGTGAGCATGACCTTATGAATGCGCCCCAAGCGCAGGGCGCCGGAGAAAACCACATAATCCTCACCGGGGACGCTTCCGGGCAAATCATCCTTTGTTCGCTTCAACACGAGCGGCATTGCGTTACTCAACACTCCAAAACGCAGCCATCAGACCCAACGATGGGTGCGGGCCTCCGAATTCGGGGCGGTCGATGATGGCGCTGCATGCGACGAAGGCGGCCTTTGGGCCGCAGAGGAGAGACCTACCGTCCGACTTTCGGGGTGAGCGGTCGCGGCGTTCGCACCTTGATGCGCTTGTAGTAACGCACCGGGGCTTGTTGCGCCGCCTGCCAGGCCGCCCTGGATTCGGCGAGCCGCGCATCGTATCCGGGCGAGTTCATGACGGTCGGCGGCCGGGCCAGCGCGGGCACGACTGACACCCAACCGCCCATTGACAGCACCAGAGCCACGGTCGCTGCCGCGCCACGCATGCTCATCACAGGCCTCCGGTTAGCGCTCATGTCCTATTCGACCCTCACCGTCGCCCGGCGCGACGGGCTCATGTCCCAGGTGAGCGAACTTCGGGTTTAGGCACTACTCATATCCGAAAATCGACGTCCTCGACAAAGCCTTCGCGGTCGGCTTCATAACACGGCGCCCGACCCCGGGCCGGGGTCTTGGCACGGTCGATCAGCAAGGGAGGTTCACATGAAAGCGGCGGTTGCGACCGACAAGGGGCTCGAGGTCAGGGACATCCCGAAGCCGCAGCCCAAGCCCAACGAGCTCCTGGTGAAGGTGCACGCCGCCGGGCTTAATCGCGCCGATCTCAATGCAGCGCGCGGCGTCGGCGGCCATGGCGCCGTTGGCGCGACGCTCGGGCTCGATTGGGCGGGCGAGGTCGTCGAAGCCGGCAACGAGGTCCGCGGCGGTTTCAAGCCCGGCGATCGCGTCATGTGCGCAGGCGCCGGTGGTTATGCCGAATACGCGGTCGCCGACTGGGGCCGGGTCACGCCCATGCCCGCGAACTTCACGTTCGAACAGGCCGCAACGCTGCCGGTCGCGGTCGCCACCATGCACGACGCGCTCGTGACCAACGGCCGGCTGAAGCCGGGCGAGAGCGTGATGATCCAGGGCGCGAGCGCAGGTGTCGGTCTCATGGCCCTGCAAATCGCCAAGCTGCTGGGAGCCCGGCTGGTGATCGGCACGTCGACCAACGCGGCACGCCGCGCCCGGCTCAAGGAGTTCGGCGCCGATCTTGCGGTCGACACCGGTAACCCGGCCTGGCCGGACGAGGTCCTCAAGGCGACCGACGGCAAGGGCGTCAACCTGATCATCGATCAGGTTTCCGGCAGCGTCGCCACCGGCAACCTCAAGGCGACCGCTATCCTTGGGCGCATCGTCAACGTGGGCAGGCTCGGCGGCGGCAAGGCCGAATTCGATTTCGATCTGCACGCCGCGCGCCGCATCACCTATATCGGCGTCACCCACCGGACCCGTTCGGTCGACGAGCTGCGCGAGGAAACACGGGTGATGTGGAAGGATCTCAAAGACGCGATCGCTGCCGGCAAGCTGCGCTTGCCGATCGACAAGACCTTTCCGCTCGATCAGGCGGCGGCCGCGCAGGCCCACATGAAAGCGAACCAGCACTTCGGAAAGATTCTGCTGGTGCCGTGATGGATGCGGCGGGCCGCCCTCACGGCTCGATCAGATCGACCGTGGCGCCGTAGCGAAAATTCCGGTCGGCCGTAAAACCGCCGGCCGGATACGCAGTTCGGGCGGCCTCCAGGAAGAACCGCTCGAACGCCCCCACCAGCGGCCCGCGCTCGTGCGTGGTCCGCGCCATCGCAATCTCCTGTCCAAACGGCTCGGCGGCCGGCACCGCAACGGAACGCAGTCGGTCCGGGTAACGCTGCGCGTAGCACGTGGCGAGATGAGCGAAGATGATGCCGCCGTCGGCGACGTCGTTCAGAATCGCATAGGGAACGTCGCGGTGTTGGATTCCGAGGCGGCCTGGGGAGCTGCGCACTTCGTGGGACAACAGGTCGGATGCGGCGTCGGGACCGATGAGGCTCTCGAGGGTTGCCCGATATTGATTGCGGGCGCCGGGCTCGCTTTCGCTCGCCAGTACCACGCGGGCGACGCGGGACCGAAAGTCTGCGACGTCGCTCACGTCCGCCAATTCGTGCTTGAGCAGGAGCCCGAGCCCGCGATGGCGCGCAAACACCCTGCCCTCACGTTCGAGCAGCCCGGCACCGGCGAGCTGGTGCAACGGTTGGCGTCCCGCCATGACGAAATCCGGAAACACGTGCTGATCGGGCCCGACCGGAATGACCGCGTTGCCGATACGCGTGCCGCCTTTCATCAGCATCTCGACGATCATCGGTTGCGGCAGCGTGACGATCAGGATTTTGCCGGCGTCCGCACGACAAGATCCGGTGGTCCGGCACCATGCCGGAAATCGGTCCAGCACCAACGGCCGCAGAACCGGATAGTGATTGCCCTCGGTGAAGATAGTGAGTTCGGCACTGCCGTCGATCGGTCCGACAAAGTCGGGCAGTGTGTCGGTCAGTCCATCGAGCCGCAGTAGTCCGCGTTCCGGACCGAACGTGGGCGAGGCCACGTATTGCGCGCCGGCGGGGATCGCCACGAGAGCCCCGGTCAGGCTTGCGAACGCAATGATCGATCGATGAAGGCGGCACAGCAATTTGGCGAGCATCACGGCACCCAGTCACCTCACGTCGCGTATTGCGCCTCGCCGTTGCCGAACGACCAATCCTCTCGCTTGACCTCGACCAGGTTGATGAACACGTCTTCCCGTCGTACCCGCAGGCGCGCGTTAAGGCCGTCCGCAACGGCCCGGTAGAACGCGCGCTTCTGCTCGACGCTGCGGCCCGCGTTCAGTGTCACCTGGATGACGATGCAGTGTTTCGATCGCGCGACGCCGAGATAGTCGGAATCGATCACCAGGTCGGCGCCCGGATGCGCGGTCATGATCTGAAAGCGATCGCCGTCGGGAACGTCGAGCGTTGCGCGCATTGCCTCATAGATGACCTGACCGATGTCCCGCCGCTCGTTACCGGCCGGATGTCCTTGCGCGAGGTCGATACGGACAAGCGGCATGGCAAGATCCTTTTTGGACCGTGGAGATGCGGGCTGTTAACACCCGACGCGTGCCCCCTGTTCCACGGTCCCATTTGAGGCAGACTGGTATCCGCTAAGATCATCGCCGGAGGTCACGATGGCGCGTGTTCTGCAGGTAATCGTTGCGGCGATGACGGTGGTCGCGCTGATGCCGGCCACGTCTGTTGCACGAACACCAAAAAGTGAAACGAGGTGCAAAGAGGCTTGCGCTCAAGCGCGGACGTCGGCGGTACCGAATAGTCGAAAACGGCGCCTGCTGCGGACATGTGGTGCCGCGAGGGCGTGCGCCCCATCGTCGAACTCGGCGAAGGATGTCGAAAGCAAGCCGGACGTGAGGACGTTTCAGCCTTATCCGTGCAAGTTCTTTATGTGTTGAGGCGCCGCTGCCGCCCGCGCCTTCGCGGCACTAAAACTGATTGGGATCAATTTTGAAGTACTCTCCGCTCGTCATCGCCGGGCTTGTCCCGGCGATCCTGATCCGTCCGGCACGGCCGTGCCCTCACAAGCGAGATGGCCGGGACAAGCCCGGCCATGACGAATGGAGGGGTTTTGCCTCCAAATGAACGAGACCGGGATTAGAGCGGCTCGTAGGTGATGATCGAGCCGTCGCTACCGATGATGCGAACCTGCACCAGGCGCTGCTGCTCGTCGTACCAGACGTCCTGACTCATCTTGCTCTTGAGCGTGTAGTGATGCGCCTTTACGGCGCGCGACCTAATGGTGAGCTGCTGCACACCATGGTCGGTCACCGACATCGGCAGGATCTCGCCCTCCTGCGGGTCGAGCACTTCCTTCCGGCGCAGAACCTCGGGATTCCAGAGGCTCGACGGGATGAGGTCGGCTTTCGCCTGATATGATTTTCCGTCGGCCTGGATCTGCATGCCCGATGCGGTTTCGCTGACCGTCACCGCGTGGCGCGTGCCGTTGCGGTCGGTGCTCGATTTCAACGACACGAGCCGCCCGTCGACCCATTTTTCGGTCCCGGTCGATTGCAGCCGATAGGCGGTCACGAACAAGACTTTCACCTCGAGGTCGAGCTTGGATTTGACCGTGGTCTCGGCCCCCGACCGGTTGACCTCGAAGATGTGCGTCCCGATCTGCTCGCCGTTGCGCATGATGGCAAACCGGGTCGTTTCGGCGGATGCCTGCGCAACCGTGCCGACCAGCAAAACACCAACAATTCCGGCCACTCGTCTCATGCCCGCTCCCTTCGGCGCCGCTGCGCGCCGTTCATGAAACTGCCAATGTCGAAGGTCCCACATCCCCTGAGTTGTGTCGTATGGGACCGAAATTGGGCGTACTTTTGGCAATCAGATCCCGCGAAAAACACCCGAGGCGCGGGCCTTTTTGGCCCGAAAGCCTGTTAGCGCGCGATCTTGTACGCCGATGGAGATTCGGCGGCCCTACCCGCCCCCGCGCCGGTCGATGATGCGGGGCGCTTTGATACTCGATTCGAATTCGCGCGCCAGCGTACCAAGTTCGAGCATCACGACGCTCGGGGTGATTTCGAATGTGCGCTTGATCTCATAGACGACATCGGCGAGTGCTGCCTGCGCGTCGGCGCCGCGCCGGATCTCGACGCAGACGCGCAGCACGTCGAGGTCCTCGACCGTCACCGCCTCGCACTTGAAGTCGTTGATCGGCGCGATCCGGAACATCAGGTCTTCGAACTCGCCGTGGTTGATATTGATCCCGCGGATTTTGAAGAAGCCGCTGGTGCGCTGGGCGTGGCGCATCACCGGGAACACCGCGAACGGCCCCTTGCCCGCCGCATCCTGGCGTAGCGTGACCAGGTCGCCCGACATCCAGCGCAAGAACGGCGTGATGTTGTTGGTGAACAGTGGGGTCACCACCAGCGCGCCGACCTCCCCGTCGGGTACCGCCCGCCCGGTTTGCGGGTCGACCACCTCGACAAAGAAGAGATCGTTCCAGATCCGAAATCCGTCGGCGCTGCCGTCCTCGGCCGCCATCATGCCGGCTTCGGTCATGCCGAAGGAGTCGCGCACCTGCGCGCCCCACATCCGGCCGAGCTTGTCGCGCTTGGCGAGCGAGAGCGGCTCGGCCGAGCAGATCACGAGCCGCACCGACCCGCCGGCGAGATCGATGCCGTTGTGATCCGCCAGATTGGCAAGATGCAGCGCATAGCTCGACATGCCGACCAGGACGTTCGGACGCAGCTTGTCGATCAGCTCGATCTGCAGCGCGGAGGGTGTCGTGGTCCCCGCCCCTGCCATCAGCGCACCCATGTCGGAGGCTTCGGCGGCGCGCGCCATCATCTGTCCGACCGGGTGGATTCCGAGCGGGAACGCGCAGTGCACGGTCTGGCCCGGCTTCCCGCCGGCGCAGGCATAGACGCGCGCAAACCCGTGCATCGCGACCTCGATGTCGAG
Source organism: Xanthobacteraceae bacterium (assembly GCA_051985675.1). Classification (GTDB taxonomy): domain Bacteria; phylum Pseudomonadota; class Alphaproteobacteria; order Rhizobiales; family Xanthobacteraceae; genus JAFAXD01. Next base: position 26,631 of record JBPYFJ010000126.1, read on the forward strand.
GCGGCTGCGAGGATAGAACAGCGGACGGCCGGTGGTGCCGCCCGAACGCCAGTACTGCGCGACGGTGTCGCCTTCACCCGGCGGCAGGCAGAAGTCGCGATAGAACGCCTCATCCGACATGGCGCGCAGCATGTCCTTGTCGAGCAGCGGAATCTTCGCCCACTCGCGCTCATCGTCGAGGCGCGCGAGATCGACGTGATCGAGCTTGCCGCGAAAAAACGGGGCGCGTTTGGCCTGGCGCACGGCCGCGACCTTGCGCTCCGACTGGATCGCCGCAATCGCCGCCTTGCTGGTGGGGATGGTCTCGCCCGGTCGTGCCGTCATACGGATTTGGCCTAGGCAGGTGATGCAGGAACTTCAAATCGGCGGCACTAAGGTCGCAGCCGGCCGATCCAGCGCTGTTGCGCAAGATAATCGTCCGGCAAGCGTCCGTCAGCCTCGGCCGCGACCATGTCCACGAGGCGCAGACGCTTGGCCTCACTATCCTCCGGCATGGCCTCGAGTGCATCCGCCAGCAGATCGGGATAGTCGGCGCCGACCGGGCAGACGTCAGCGCAGCGCCGGCAGCCGGTAATGACGCCCGCGCCGCGCAAAATGCTCTGCCACAGGTTGAACGTCGTCTCCGAGCGCAGCAGGTCCTTTTTGTCCTGCGGGTCGGACGTGCGCATGATCGCCTCGATATGGCTGGTCAGCTTGGCAAAGCCATAGGGCGAGCGGTGGCTGTCGCAGGCTTCCCAGTCGCGGCCCCAGTGCCGCACGGCATCGGCCGGACAGACCGACAGGCAGCGCCCGCAGGTCGGGCCGAGACACAGGCTCTGCTCCCGCCTTCGGTCGGGTTCGACGTTAAGCGATGCCATCACCGCGGTGAGGATGACACGCGGTCCGAATTCCGGCGTCAGCAGCTGCTGATTGAGCCCGAGCGTCCCGAGTCCGGCCTCCACCGCCGCATGCGGCAGCGAGATCAGGGTCGTCATGTGCGCGTTCGGATCGTCGTTGTAACGCCACGGATCGACGTGGGTCGGCGGAATGATGATCGCCGGATAGCCGAGATCTTCCAGCCAGAACACCAGCTCGAGCGAGACCTCCTCTAGCCCCGACAGCGCGAGCTCGTCGTTGTAGAACTTGGTGCGGTCGCCCCACGGGATGATGCGCGCGACGCCGCTGTTGAGATGCTTGGCGAGCACGATCACGCGCTTGTAGTCGAGCGCCGTGACGTCGATCGGCCGCCGCGGATCGGCGGGATCGGGCGGATGAGCGTTCATGACATCGCCATCGGCGATGCCGACGAGATCGGCGCCGAGCTCCCTGGCCTTGGCCTTGACCTCGGCGGCGGTCACGCGCTCGCGAAAGACCGCGACCATCCCAGACCCTATTTTGGAGCATGATCTTTTCCGAAGACCGGCGCCCACTTTTCGGGATCATGCTCTCGGTTCGCGCTGCCGGGCGACATTGCTGCCTTGGCACGCGCCTTCTGACGCCGTTTGAAATCCTGCAGCTGGCGCGCGACGATCCCGTTATAGCCGTCGGGTCCGACCCAGCGGATGTTCCACGCGTTGAGCCCGTCGATCGGCTCCCCCCGTCTGCGCGCATCCTGGCGCGCCTTGGCAAGGGTGACCTTTTCGGCCGTCTTCTCCGGAATGACCTTCTGCGGTTCGGCGAGATACGCGTGATAGTCGTCGCCGACCGGGCAGACCGCGAGACAGCGCGGACAGTCGCCGAACGAGCCGACAACCCGCAGCAACCCCTGCCAGAAGCCAAAGTGATCGCGCGAGCGGATCATCGCGACCAGTGCATCGGTCGAAGCGCCCTGCGCCTGCGCGTCGACGCCCTGTTCCAGAAACTGCAGAATCGTGGAGAAGCCGAATTCCTGGGCGTGCTGGGCGCAGGCCCGCTTGTCGATGCCGAAATGCAGCACCGCATCGCCGGGGCACGCGTGCAGGCAGCGGCTGCAGGATTCGCCGATACACACCTGCTCGGTCATCGGCGCGTCGGGCTCAAGCGCGAGTTCGGTCAGAACGCCGGTGAGGTAGACGCGCGGCCCGTACTCCGGCGTCAGAATATTGACCTCGAGCCCGAGCGTGCCGAGGCCGGATTCGACGCCGAGATGGCGGGTCGAGAGCCGCCCATAGCTCGCGCGCTTCAGGCTCCAGTCAGTCTCCTGGGCCGGAACCACGAACGACGGATGCCCCGCGCGTTCGAGTTCCTCGGCGAGCCGATAGGCGATCTTGTCCATCTTCCGGAGCACCAGCATGTCCATGTACTGGACCGGCGTATTGGTGCGGCAGCGGAAGGCGCCCGCCGGAATGTGTTGGACGATGGTAATGACGCTCTTTACATAGGGTGAGATACGCTCGGGCGTCTGCGGCCACAATGGATCAGGCGGAAACGCGTTGAGGGTCTGCGCACTCGCAATGCCAACGAGATCGGCGCCGAGTTCGCGCGCCCGCGCCTTCACGCGCGCGGCCGTGATCGGCGCGTCCCGGCGAAACGGGGTGGCGCTGCGCACGCCGGCGCCGCTCCAGCGCGGGGGTCGATGCCGTCCCGCCCGGCCGACAGGTCGGGGGGCGACGGCGGCCTGGGTGGTGAGGGTCATGGCGACGGCCCCAGGACAAGACTTTACTCAGTAATTTACTCGGAGCATTCCATATGTCAATGCGCCCCACCCCCCGCTCACAGCCCCGCAAGCGCGCGCCCGACGCCGCCAAGGTCGCGGCGCACCTCGCAACAAGTCCGCACGAATTCGTGGTCACCCGGTTCGAGCAGGGCCTGATCTGCGCAGCCGCGGCGTTCTACCGCTTCTACGGCTCGCTGCTCGGGCGCGAAGGCCGGGAGCACAACGTGTCCGGTCAGGACAACGCCATCCTGCAGCAGATCATGGCCGCGAGCCGGCCGCTCGCCGTCACCGACATCGCGCGCTTCGCCAACCGCGACGACATCGCCAATATCCAGTACAGCCTCAAGAAGCTGGTGCGTGCCGGATTGATCGAGAAGGCCGGGCGCACCTCCGCGCGCGAAACGTGCTACGTGGTCACGCCGCTCGCGCGCAAATGGACCGCCAATTTTCTGGCGCTGCGGCGGCAGCTGTTCACCGACCCGAGCGCGCAGATCCTTGGATTCGACGAGCAGCTGGAAAAGAGCGCCAACCTGCTCAATCTGATCGCCGGCTTCTACGATCACGGCACCCGCGTGATGACCGGCGCCGAGCAGATGGACGCACACCGGCAGACCGGGGCAACGCCCCGTGTCGAGGCGCCGTGATCACCCGCTCGGCCGGACGCCGTCTCTACACCCTGCGGTCGACGAAACGCGGCGCCTTGATGCTGCGCTCGAATTCGGCGGCGAGCGTGCCGAGTGGAAGCACCTCGACCAGCGGCACGACTTCGAATGTTTTCTTCACATGGCCGGCGACGATGGCGCAGATTTCCGAATGATCGAGGTCGCGCGCAATCTCGATCAGGATCTTGATGTCCTCGCGTCCGGTCGCGGGGTCGGTCAGCAGCACCGCCTGGAAATCGTTGACCAGCTTCTGCTTGAACATCAGGTCTTCGAATTCCGAATGATTGACGTTGACGCCGCGAATCTTGAAGAACCCGGTAGTTCGGTGCGCATGCTTGATGATCGGGAACAGATGGGCCCACTGGCCTGAACCGGCCGACTGCGAGAACATCTGGATCACGTCGCCGGAATTCCAGCGCAGGAACGGGGTTGCGTGATTGGTCCACAGCGGGGTGACGCACAACGTGCCGATCTCGCCTTCGGCAACCGGGATCCCGGTCTCAGGGTCCACCGCTTCGACGAAGTACATATCGGTCCAGACGTGAATGCCGTCATGGGCGGCGTTCTCCGCGCCCATCAGCCCGGCTTCGCTCATGCCGAACACGTCATAGACCTCGGCGCCCCACATCCGGCCGATCTTCTCGCGCTTGGCGTCGGACAAGGTCTCGGCCGAGCACACGACCTTGCACACCGATGAACTCGCAAGGTCGATGCCGGTCGCGGCTGCGAGGTTTGCGAGATGCAGCGCGAAGCTGCTCATGCCCATGAACACGGTCGGCTTGAGGGTTTTAATCAGCGTGAGCTGCACCTCGGATGGACAGACGTTGCCCGCGCCGACCCAGATCATGCCGACCTCGAACAGGTGCGCGCTGCGCGCCCACACCTGCCCGGCCGGATGAATCCCGATTGGAAACGCGATGTGGCAGAGGTCGCCCGGCCCGATCCCCATGCATGGGAATGAGCGCCCCCACGCCAACAGCCCGTAGCGGATGTCCTCATGGGTGCGCGGATAGAAGACCGGCGTGCCGGTCGATCCGCCCGAACGCCAGTATTCGGCGATCTCAGTCGGCGGCACGCAGCAGAATTGGCGCAGAAACTCCGCATGATCGAGCTGTCGCAGGGTTTCCTTGTCGAGAATGGGAATCCGGCGCCAGTGGTCGGGATCGTCGAGCTTGGCCGCATCGACATGGTCGAGCTTCCCGCGATACCACGGGATTCGCTTCGCCCGCTCGAACGCGATCCGCTTGCGCTCGCTCTGGATCTTCCGGATGTGTTCGCGCGACGTCGGCAGCGGCAGCGGGAGGTTCATGGCTATCCCAAGGTGATTGGGCGCAATTTCCAGCCTCACAAGCCAAGCATCAATTTGCCCCTACCTCAAGACGGCGCTATTGCTGGTCGATCGGACAGATGCCGGTGAGGAGACATGTGGCGTCCACCAGAGCGCATCCGATATGAAGCCTCGCTCGGGCGCATGCCGTCGCAGCAGGAAGCGGCCGCCGCGCGCCTGTTCTCTCCGATTGTGATCGGTCCAACCCGACTCGAGCAGCGCACCTGGGTTCCCGCGATGGTGCCGTGGCGCGCGACCGAAGAAGGCCACGTCACCGAGGAGGTCATCGACTGGTACGAGCGCTTCGCGCGCGGCCGCCCGGGCGCGATCGTCGTCGAAGCGACCGGCATCCGCGACGTTCCGAGCGGCCCGCTGCTGCGCATCGGGCACGATCGCTTCCTGCCGGGGCTGCGCCGGCTGGTCGACATCGTGCGGCAGGCGAGCGAAGGTCACACGCGGCTCTTTATCCAGCTGATCGATTTTCTCGCGATCCGCCGGCGGCCCGATCCGGAAAAGTTCTTTGCACGCTTTCTGGAGGTGACCGACGCGCACCGCCACGCCCTCGGCGATCCGGTCATGCCGGAGGCGGAGGTTCGCGCCCTCTTGCGCGCGCTGAGCGAGGACGAGCTCCTCGGCGTCCTCACGCGCGCCGAATTCGAGGCGCTGCAGTTCGGCTATCGCGAGCGCGTCACCGACATGCACCTGCCGCATATTCGCGACCTGCCGGCCAGCATGCCCGACCTTTTCGCGCAAGCCGCCGTGCGCGCCCAGAACGCCGGCTTTGACGGCGTCGAGCTGCACTATGCCCACGCCTACACGATGGCGTCGGTTCTCTCGCGCACCAACACGCGCGACGACGGATACGGCGGCGCGCGCGAAAACCGCGTCCGGCTTCCGCTCGAGGTGTTCGCGCGGGTGCGGAGCAGCGTGCGCCAGGACTTCGCGGTCGGCTGCCGGTTCCTGGCCGAGGAATGCATCGACGGCGGCAACGAAGTCGACGATGCAGTTTATTTCGGCGTTGCGTTCGCGCGCGCCGGGATGGATTTCATCTCGACCTCGCGTGGCGGCAAGTTTGACGACGCCAAGCAGCCGGCGATCGGCACCGCGGCTTATCCCTATACGGGCCGCAGCGGCTATGAGTGCATGCCCCAGTTCATTTCCGACGAGCGCGGGCCGTTCGGCCGCAACGTCGACCCGACCGCGGCGGTCCGGCGGGCGATCCGGGACGCGGGCCACACCACGCCGGTCGTCTGCACCGGCGGAATCCACAATTTCGAAATGGCGGAAAAGCTGCTTGCCGACGGCCAGTGCGACATCATCGGCGCCGCGCGTCAATCGCTCGCCGATCCGGATTGGTTCCGCAAGATGTCGCTCGGGCTCGGGCACCAGGTGCGGGTGTGCGAGTACACGAACTACTGCGAGGGGCTCGACCAGAAGCACAAGCCGGTGACCTGCCAGCTCTGGGACAAGGTCGAGCCCGGCGACAATGTCCGGCGCACCGCGGATGGGAAGCGCCGGTTGACCGCGCCGGCGTGGCGGCCGCCTCGGTAGCGGCCTATATGCACAAACTCTGAAGCCTATTTCGGAGCCACTAAATCATGCCCGCATCCGCCCAGCGATTGCCGACCCTGTTCATTCCGCACGGCGGCGGCCCTTGGCCGTTCATGCCGGTGGCGTTCGGCCCGCCCGACACCTGGGATCGGCTGGCCGACTATCTGCGCGGGCTCGATCGTTCGCTCGGCAAGCGCCCGAACGCGGTGCTGGTGATCTCGGGCCACTGGGAAACCGAGCGGCCGACCGTAAACGTCGGCGGCAATCCGCCGCTGCTGTTCGACTATTACGGATTTCCAAAACACACCTACGACCTGCGCTATCCCGCGCCCGGGTCGCCGGACCTGGCGCGTCGGGTACGCGAACTGTTGAGCGCCGCCGCGATCGCGTCGGAGGAGGATGACGGGCGTGGCTTTGATCATGGCGTGTTCATTCCGTTCATGCTGGTTTATCCGGACGCCGACGTGCCGGTCGTGCAGCTCTCGTTGCAACAGGATCTCGACCCGGCCGAGCATCTGGCGATCGGCCGCGCGCTCGCGCCGCTACGCGATGAGGGCGTGCTGATCATCGGCAGCGGCATGAGCTACCACAATCTGCGCGAGTTCCTGTCGGGCAGCCCGCGCGGTAACGAGCCTTCCGAGCACTTCGACGCGTGGCTCACCCAGGCGGTCGAAGAGCCTGCGACCCGCGACGCGAAGCTCGCGCACTGGAGCGAGGCTCCGGGCGCGCGGGCCTGCCACCCCCGCAGCGAGCACCTGCTTCCTTTGATGGTCGCGGCAGGTGCTGCCGGCGATGACCGCGGCCGGCGCGTGTTCAACGACCGCATCTGGGGCAAGGCCGTCT
>JBPYFJ010000127.1:0-15185 GCA_051985675.1 Xanthobacteraceae bacterium
GTGAGCGTCGATCCGCAAGGATATATCGCCGACAACTGGAAGGAAGTGCGCTAGGCTTCTGCGTCCCAGACCAAATGGGAGGAACGCCATGCAGAAGACGCTCGAGAAGACCGCCTCATCCAAGCGCGCCTCAACGCAACGCACGCAGGCAAAGCGCGTGGCGTCGTTCACGCGCGGCGTTCACCATCTCGCGCTCTGCACCGACGACATCAAGAAGACCACCGAGTTCTACACCCGCGTGCTCGGCATGCCGCTCGTTCATGCGCTGCGCGTGCCGCCGGGCCTCGGCACTGGCAAGGGCAATCGCGGCAACCCGCCCTACGAGGAAATCCGCCACTATTTCTTCGACATGGGCAACGACAGCACGATCGCGTTCTTCGAGATCCCGAAGGGCAAGGAGCCGGCCGCCAACCGCAACGCCATCGGGGGAATGCAGCACTGCTCGTTCGTGGTGACGCCGAAGCGGTTCCGCGAGATCGAAGGGCGGCTCAAGCAAAACAACATTTCCTACATCGGCCCGATCGCGCAGATGCCCGGGCTCGACGGCATCTACTTCATCGATCCGAACGGAATTCGCCTGGAGTTCGCCTGCCAGGCCGCCGACGGCGACGCCCCGCACGTGATCGAATGCTGCACCCAGAGCAAGGCGCAGGCGCTGCGCGAGCTCAAGACGCTGCCCGGCGTCGATCAGGCCTGGCTCGCCGAAATGACCGCGGCCCTTCCCGACTGATCGCGATCCGATGCAGCTTCGACGTTGCGCCATCGCGTGTCTCGTCCTGCTGGCGTGCGGAATGGCGCCGCCGCACGCGCGCGCGCAGACCGGGCAGATCAAGATCATCGTCCCCTACACGCCCGGCAGCGGGCCCGACATCCTCTCGCGGCTGATGGCGAACGAGATCGGCCGCGCGCAGGGGCTGACCGTGCTGGTCGAGAACCGGCCGGGCGGCGGGACGATCGTCGGCACCGAGATGGTGGCGCGCGCCGATCCGGACGGGGGAACGCTGCTACTGGTCGGCAATTCGTTCGCGGTCAACCCGGCGCTCGGCAAGGGCAGCTACGACATCAAGAGTTTTGCGCCGGTCTGCTATCTCGCGTCGACCCCGCTGGTGCTGGTGGTGAAGGGCGATTCCCCCTACCGCACGCTCAACGATCTCATCGCCGCCGCGCGCGCCAAGCCGGGCGAACTCTCGCTCGCAAGCGGCGGCCCCGCGTCCGCGCTGCACGTCGCCTTCGAGGTCGTGCGGCGCGCCGCCAATGTCACCATGACCTACGTGCCCTATGGCGGCACCGCGCCGGCGATCAATGCGCTCATGGGCGGACACGTAACATCGGTGTTCGCCGACTATCCGACCGTAGTGGCGCAGCTGCAGGACGGCAAACTGCGCGGGCTCGTCACGACCTCGCTGGCGCGGGTCGCAACGCTGCCTGACGTTCCGACGCTCGACGAGACCGGGCTCACCAAATACGACGCCGAGATCTCTACGGCATCGTCGCGCCGGCGAAGACGCAGGCTGAGGTTTTGACGCGGCTCTCGGATTGGTTCCTGGCCGCGCTCGACGCACCCGAGACCAAGCCGAAGCTCTCAGCGCAGGGCCTGTTCCGGGCCGGGCAATGCGGCGCCAAGTTCGGCGCGTTCCTGCGCACGCAGGTCGAGGATTACACGCGCATCATCCGCGAGACCGGCATCAAGGCGGAGTGAGGCGTGTGGCCATCCTTCGAGACGCGCCCTTCGGGCGCTCCTCAGGACGAGGTCGAAGTGTGTTGCGCGTAACGCGGGCCACAAACCCAGGCCTCGTCCTGAGGAGGCCGCGCTTGCGCGGCCGTCTCGCAGGACGGCCGCGGGTGAGAGAGTAAACGTACGGGAACGCGTATGTTCGATGGGGCGTACGTTTACATTCTTCAATGCGCCGACGGGAGTTACTACACGGGAACGGCGCGACAGGGTCTCGAGCAACGCGTCGCGGAGCACAATGCGGGTCATTACGGCGGCTACACGGCGACGCGACGCCCCGTCCGTCTCGTTTTCTCGCAGTGGTTCGAACGCATCACCGACGCGATCGCGGCGGAACGCCAGATCAAAGGGTGGTCGAAAGCGAAGAAGGAAGCTCTGATCCGCGGCGACTTCGAGGCGCTGCCGCCGCTGGCGAAACGCGGACCGAAGCGAAGCTAGGCTCGTCTTAGATTATGGCCGTCCTTCGAGACGCCCTCGCTGCGCTCGGGCTCCTCAGGACGAGGACCGAGTTTGTGGCCCGCGCTCTGTTCAACAACCTCAACCGCGCAACACGCTCCGACCTCATCCTGAGGAGCACGGCCGCAGGCCGTGCGTCTCGAAGGATGGCCAAGGGAACACGCGCTTGTGGCCGTCCTTCGAGACGCGCCCTCCGGGCGCTCCTCAGGACGAGGATTGAGGGTGTGGCGCGCGCTTGTCACGACGAGGTTATGGATCCTGGCAGCTGCCGCTCAACCGCAATCGCGCCGGGCTCGAGCGGCCGCAGCAGCTCGGCCTCCGGCCGGCTCAGGTCGAGCCACGCGAGCCAGCTGGGCGGGCGCAGCACCACCACCTGCCGGTCGTGATAGGGCGCAACGTCCGGGCCGGGCGCGGTCGTCAGCATGGTGAAACAGGGCGCCTGGTCGATCGCGTCCGGCCGGATGATGCCGGCGATGCAGAACCATTCGGCACCGGCAAGCGTGAAGCGCCATTTGTCCTTGCGCTTCTGCTTCGGATCGGCGGGCGCGGTGAATTCGACGAAGTGGCTCGCCGGAATGAGACAGCGCGCGCTCTTGGCAAAACTGCGCTTGTCGGAGCGGAAGTTGAATACCGGCTTCCTGGTCGGTCCGCGCGGCGCCCAGGTGCGCTCGGTGAGCTCGACGCCCGCCTCGCTGCGCAGGATCACGGGCGCGGTGTCGCGAATGCGAATCTCCTCGCGCGCGGTCAGATCGGGACCATTGCCCGCAACGGTGAGCGGCAGCTTGAGGTGGCTGAACTCCTCGACATAGCGCCGGTAGGGAATGCGGTTGCCGTACTCGTTGCACATGACCCCACCTGCGATCGCCGCCGCCGGCGTCCGGTTGCTTCCGACGGTCGTGCATGCCGCGGTCCGAACAGCCGCTACTGCGGCCGGATACCGGCTTCCTTCACGATCTTGCCCCAGTAGTCGACCTGCTGCTTGACGAGCGCGCCGTAGCTCTCCGGCGTCCCGGCGACCGGCTCGGCGCCGATCTTGGCGAACGCATCCCTGACCTTCTGCGTCGCCAGCGCCTTGTTGATGGCGGTGTTGAGCTTTTCGACGATGTCATCAGGCGTCGCGCTTGCAACCTCGAGCCCGGTCCATTCCTCGACGACCAGGTTTGGAAAGCCCTGCTCCACCACCGTCGGCGTATCCTTGAGCACCGCGATCCGCTTCGGCGCCGTCACCGCGAGCGCGCGCAGCTTGCCGGCCGCGATCAGGTCGATCACCGGCAACGTGGTGATGAACATGTACTGGTTGGTGCCGTTGAGCAGATCGCCGATCGCGTTGGAAAAGTTGGTCGGATAGGGCACGTGGGTCGCGCGCAGCCCGTTCTGCAGCTTGAACAATTCGCCGATGAGATGCGCCGGCGTGCCGGCGCCACCCGATGAAAACGAGAGCTTGTCGGGTTGGCTCCTGATCAGCGCGACCAGCTCGGCGACCGAATTGGCCGGCACCGACGGGTTGACGACCAGGACGTTATAGGAGGCCGACAGCCGCGCCACCGGCCGGAAATCCGTGGTCAGGTTGAACGGCATGTTGGCGAGCATCGTCGGCGCCGAGCTGATCGGCATCGCCTGCGCAAAGATCGAATAGCCGTCGGGCGGGCTCCTGAGCACCTCGCTGCCCGCAAGCGTCTGGATCGCACCCGGCTTGTTCTCGATCACGAACCGCCAGCCCTCGGCCTCCGACACTTCATTGGCAACGACGCGCGGAATGATGTCCGGCGGGGTGCCGGGCCCGGCCGGAATGACGATGCGGATGTTGCGCGATGGATACGATTGCGTCGCGCCCTCGCCGCAGGCCATGCCGGAAGCGATGATGGCGAGCAAGAGCGCCGGCAGGCAGCGCCTGATGGTGTTGATGGTCATGTCCTCCCCCGCCGGCGGATTTTATCGGTCGGGTTTCAGTAGGCGATTTCTACGTCTTGGTCCGAGTCATGACGTAACACGTCGCGACCATGGAGCCGGAGGGGCTCAGTCCGTTGTGCGCGTAACACATCTCGATCCGGTCCGGCGCCAGGATATTCATATGAAAATAGCCGTCAGTATCGACACCGATGATGGTCTTGTTGTCGCTCGAAATCGCCCACCCAAACGGTTCGTTGGTGGTTGCAACCGTGGACAACGAGTGACCCCAGGCGAGCCGCCCGTCCTGCCCGTCGACCACGAAGGTGAACTCGAAGTCACGCACGCGCGGCGGACTGGTGGTCGTCTGCGTGCCCGGATGGTGCGGGTTGGTGCCGAAAACGATCGACTTCCCCTTGCCCGACCAAGTGCCTTTGATATCCGGGCTCGCATCCTGTGCGCGCGCCGCCGTCACGACGCTCATCAGTGCCAATGCCAAGGCAAGGTATCTCATCCGGGCCCCCTGTGGCTTTATTGCCGGCTCATTAATCGAGTGGCAAAAAGGGTTACATGCCGGAGCGTATTAGTCGAGGTCGGTCAGAAGGTCGGCGCAGACCGCCGTCAGGCTCGCGCGCTTGCGCGGCGCTTCATCGAGCACCAGCAGGCTCTGGCCAAAGATGAACGCGTAGAACAGCACGGCGCGCGCCTGCGCATCATCCGCCGACAGACCGAGCTGGCGATAAAGCTGCGCGACGTTCTCAAGGCGCGCCGCATCGACGCTTGCCACCGCCGCGGCCGCGGCCTTGTCGGCGCGCGCCCACTGGCGGATCGCGAGCTCGATCGCCATGCCCTGCGGGTTGATCCGCTCGGAATAGAGCCTGATCACCGATTTCAGGCGCGCGCGTGCGTCTTCGCCGGCGAGCCTGGTCTGCGCCTCGATCGCCGCGATGCGCCCGCGCGTCCAGGTCTCGAGCAGCGCGTCGAGCAGCGCGCGGCGATCCTTGAAACGCCGATAGAACCCGCCCTTGGTGATGCCGAGCCGTTCGGCCAGCACCTCGACCCGCACGCCTTCGACACCGGCGCGGCCGATTTCCTTGAGCGCGGCCTCGATCCACATGTCGCGCCCGTCATTCTGCGTCATTCACACCTCAAGCAATCTTGATACGGCACCGTATTGACAGCCCGGACCGGCTTGATACGGTACCGTATCAGTCCGAGGAGCCCCCTGCACGCAGAATTTGGAGACGTCGATGGACCGGCAACGCCAGATCGATCTCTTGAACCGCCTGCTGCACTACGTCGAGACGCGCACCACCTGCCTCGCCGATGCGCCGTGGCGGAACGACGTCACGGTCTATACCGATCCCGAGCACCTCGCGCACGAGCAGGAGGTTCTGTTCCGCCGGCATCCGATCCTGATGGGTTTTGGGTCGGACTGGGCGAGCGCCGGGAGCTATCGCACCGACGATTTCGCCGGCCTGCCGATCCTGATCGTGCGCGGCCGCGACCATCGCCTGCGCGCGTTCCTCAACGCCTGCCGGCACCGCGGCGCCCAGGTGGCCAAGGGCTGCGGCGAGGCGCGCCTGTTCTCCTGCCCTTATCACGCCTGGACCTACGACCTCGCCGGCCAGGTGACCGGCATTCCGCACGAGGCGGCGTTTCCGGGCGTGCGCGCGGAACGGCCGGCGCTGACCGCCCTGCCCTTATGCGAGAAACACGGCCTGGTGTGGGTGATCCCGACGCCGGCCGCCGATGGGTCGGCGACATTCGATATCGATCCGTGGCTCGGCGGGCTCGGACCGGAGCTTGCCTCCTACGGGTTCGAGTCCTGGGCGTTCTACGACAAGCGCCTGATCCCCGAGACCATGAACTGGAAGATCATCGCCGACACGTTCCACGAGGGCTATCACATCGGTTTTCTGCACCGCGACTCGCTGCGTCCGATCCTGCACGGCAACGTCGCGGACTTCGAGCCATTCGGCCGCAACCATCGGCTCACTTTTCCGCGCAAGAAACTCGACCGCCTGCGCGCCGAGCCGCAGGCGAGCTGGGACCTGATGTGGAACACGACCGTGATCTACTCGCTGTTTCCCAACACCATCCTGATGCTGCAGGGCGACCACGTCGAGCTGTCGCGCATCTTCCCGCGCGACGGCCGCGTCGACCGCGCCGTGATGGAATTGTCGCTCTACGTTCCGCGCGCGCCGGCGACGCCGGAGGAGCGCACCCACTGGGACAAGAACATGCAGCTCGTGCTCGACGTCGTCACCGGCGAGGATTTTCCGGCCGGCCGCAGCATCCAGCTCGGCCTGACTTCGGGCGCGCAGACCCACACGGTGTTCGGCCGCAACGAGCCGGCGATGATCCACTATCATCAGCAGATGCAGTCAGCGCTCGGGCGCCCGGTACCGGACGCGATGCGCCACGCCGCTGAGTAGCGCGGGCGGCCTGTTGGTTGTGGCCATCCTTCGAGACGCGTCGCTGCGCGACGCTCCTCAGGATGAGGACTGTGTTTGTGGCTGCGTTCGAGTCCGCGTCCAACACACTCCGGCCTCATCCTGAGGAGCACGGCCGTAGGCCGTGCGTCTCGAAGGATGGCCCGAGTGTGTTGCGCTGAACGCGGAACGCCGCCACAAACACAGTCCTCATCCTGAGGAGCACGGCGGTAGGCCGTGCGTCTCGAAGGATGGCCGCAAGCGACGGTCACCACAGCGTCACTGCGGGACGGTCATCAGCTCCAGCACGTGACCGTTCGGATCCTTGAAGTAGACGCCGCGGCCGCCGTTCCAGTCGTTGAGCTCGCCGTCATCCAGGCTCCAGGGGGCACTGCCGTACGTAATCCCTGCCTTCTTGATGCGCCCCAGGATTGCGTCGAACTCGGCCTTGCTCACGTGAAAGGCGTAGTGGTGGCTCTCAAACCTGGTCTCCTGGTCGAACAGCAGCGTCAGCTGCTTGTTGACCCGTACCGGCGCGAAATAGTCGCTCTTTCCGCTGTAGCGCAGACCAAAGATGCGGGCGAAGAAGCGCGCGGCGGCGACCTTGTCGCGCGCCGGCACGATCGTGTGATTGAGAACAATGGCCATGGGACCCTCCCCAGCCAACTGGCGTTGCGGCGCACCTTGCGGCGTCCGATAATGCTAAAGCGTATCTCAAAACGACGGGATCGGGAGGGCCTCGCCGCCGCTTAGGCGCGCGGCTCGCACCATTCAGAGCTAGGCGCTCTTCAGATTCTGGGCGTTGGTCTTACCGCGCCGCGGATCCATGACCACATCGAAGGATACGCGCTGTCCCTCGTGCAAGGATCCCATGCCTGCCTGCTCGACGGCGCTGATATGAACAAACACGTCGGCGGATCCATCCTCGGGGGCGATGAACCCAAAACCCTTTTGAGTATTGAAAAACTTCACGGTGCCGATCGGCATTGCAATCCTCCCAACGCGCATGCAGCCGCTTTGCGGCCAGCGCCGACGTTATCTACTTCGCGAGCTCGATGACCTTGCTCACGCCCGCCGCAGCATCAAATACCTCAACGTGAAGGATCGGATGGCTCCTCTTGATGGCCAATCCGGCTTCTTCGGCAGCTTCATTCGTCTCATACGAGGACTTGGTCTGCCGATCGACCTGAAGGCGGAATTGCCCCTGTTCGGGTCGCTTGCGTTGCCCGAACGATTCTGGTGCCGGCGCGTCCAGGTTGGTCATGTCCCCCCCGGCCCGGCGGACTCGTATTGCCATATCGAGTTCCTCCTCGTTCACCTATCAGCGATGCGTCACCGATGGACGCGGTCTGGCCGCCTTTTTATCGTCCAGCACTTTCTTTTTCGGGGCGGGCAGCAAACCCTCGCGCTGCGCCTGCTTGCGCTTGAGTTTGCGTATGCGACGGATCCCCTCGCTTTTCTCGCGCGCCGATTTCTCAGAGGGCTTCTCGTAGAACCGTCGGCGTTTCATCTCGCGGAACACGCCTTCCCGTTGCATTTTACGTTTCAGCACCCTCAGAGCCTGGTCGACGTTGTTGTCGCGCACGAGTACTTGCAAGATTATTCTCCGGAACTGTTTTGACCCAACCCGCGATCGCGCAGCGCGAGCTGGTCGTCGATGCGGCGCTCGCCGGGGTCGGAAAAGCTGTGAGGCGCCGATGTGACCGCCCAGCAGCTTTGGTCGGGGCGGCGCGGCGTGAGTTTTGCCGATCTTGCACGCGCGCCCAGCCCAGCGGCTAAGGCAAAGCAGTGGCCAGATTGTTCGGCAAAATTTGATGATCAATAGATAGGACACAAGCCCGGCCTTTGCAAGGCACGAACCGATCGCCCACGGCGATCAGGGACCGCAACGTCACGATCCCGAACGCGCGTGATCGAGCGATTCGCGTTGCCTAATCCTGAGAAAAGCGATACCCCCGGCCCAGCGATGATCGCTGGCCGCCGCACGCCGGAGAGTCCAGGATATGCGATTGCGCCGGAGCGCTCGTGAGATGCGGGATGTTGTCGATGCCGGCTCAGGAAGTCTCGTCCCCACCGTGGTCGAGCAAACCAATCGCGGCGAACGCTCCTACGACATCTATTCGCGGCTGCTCAAAGAGCGCATCATTTTCATAACCGGACCGGTCGAAGACACGACGGCGATGCTCGTCGTCGCGCAGCTGCTGTTCCTGGAGGCCGACAACCCGAAAAAAGAAATCTCGATATACATCAATTCTCCCGGCGGCGTGGTGACGGCGGGACTGGCGGTCTATGACACGATGCAGATCGTGCGACCGGCGATATCGACGCTGTGTATCGGTCAAGCGTCGTCGATGGCGTCAATGCTGCTTGCCGCCGGCCAAAAGGGCATGCGTTTCGCCTTGCCGCACGCGCGCATCATGCTGCATCAGCCGTCCGGCGGCTTTGAAGGCCAGGCCACCGATATCGTGCTGCACGCCCAGGAAATCCTCAATCTGAAGAAGCGGCTCAATGCGATCTACGCGAAACACACGGGTTGTCCGGTCGAGAAGATCGAAAACGCGCTCGAGCGCGATACGTTCCTGACCGCGGAAGGGGCCATCGAGTTCGGACTTATTGACCAAGTCCTCGTCAAGCGTTCTGAGCTTTTGGAACGAGCGGGCGCCTAGCGCAGCGGTGATTATTCAATCGTCCCTGGCCGCCGCGAAATCATTCCTTCTCAAAGTCCTCGTCGATGCCGACGTCGTCTTCGTTCGCGTCTTCGTTGCTGTCCTCGGCCGCAGCTGCGTCTTCCTCGCTCGTGTCATCGGGGGTGTCAGGTGGCGCTTGCGTCTTTTCCGGCTGCCGTACCGGCGCGGCCGGCGCTTGCCACGGCCGTCGTTGGGTTTCAGATCCAGCCTTGGGCGGCTCAAACACGGTCTGGCAGTTCGGACAGACGATCGGAGTCTTCTGCAGGTCATAAAACTTGGAGCTGCAGTTGCTGCAGAAACGCTTGGTGCCGAGTTCAGGTTTTGTCACGTCAATTGCCTATTCTAGTGAGGACCATATAAACTAACATAGTGCGTCGACCGCGGTTTTGCTAATCGGGCGGAGACGGGGAACTAGCGCATACGGGTCGATTTTTGCGATCGTTTGGCGCGCTCTTCCTCTTCGCGGTGCGTGCGTGAATCGCGCATCATCTCAAGGCAGACCGCAAGCTCAACGTAACTTGGAGCACCGCCTTTTGCCATCGTCGCAATGCACTGGCTGCGCTCAGCGCCCGGAGTCTTCGACCACTCTTTTTCAAGATCTTTTCGCGCCCGTTCCTCGCCGGCCACGCAGCTTTCGACGGTTCTTCCCTCAGTGCCGGCAGCAACCATGTTGATGGCAGCGCGACACGTCGGCGTTACGTCGTAGCGTGGAACCGTATCGGCCACGTTGATCAAGAGACCGAGGCCAGCCAACGGTATCGCGAACATCATCATAAAAGGCCTCAAGGACTATCGGAGCCCGTTCGAAAAAGAGAGCCGAACGCACCACGCTTACACGTCGGCGAATAGCGAGCAAGGAAGATCGCGCAAGGCCGGCGAACGCAACCCTCAGCGATCGGCGAGCGCGAGCCTGGCGCCGAGGGCGACGAACGCCGCCGCAAAAGTCCGCCGCATCCAGGTGAGGATGCGCGGACGCGAGATGACGTGGGTGCGTATCGACGCCGCGCACAGGCCGTAGCCAACGAATACCACGAACGTCATGAGCATGAACGCCGCGCTCAACTCGAGCATGCGGGCGAGCGGATGCATCTCAGTAGCGCTGACGAACTGCGGCAGGAAGGCGAGAAAGAAGATCGAGAGCTTCGGATTGAGGATGTTGATCAGAATGGCGGTGACCGTCACCTGCACGGCCGAGCGTGCGTTGGTCTCCGGTTCGACACGCAGCGCGCCGCGTTCGCGCAGCGCGTGCCAGGCCATGTAAAGCAGATAGGCGACGCCCAGATACTTGAAGGTCTGGAACGCAACCGCGCTGGTGTGCAGCAGCGCCGCGACCCCGAGGATCGCCGCCGCCATGTGCGGAACGATGCCGAGTGTGCACCCGAACGCTGCGACGATGCTGGCGCGCGAGCCGCGCGATAACCCGGTTGCCAGCGTATAGACCACGCCGGTGCCCGGCGACACGACCACGATCAGCGAGGTGATCAGGAATTCAAGGCTCATGCGGCTCTCCCCGTCGGCATGGATTTCATCACGTGCGCGCTAGTGTCCCGATTCCGAAGTTCGCCACACCTTGCAGCACGCCCGACGCGAACTTCGGAATCGAAAGGACACTAGCAACTCTATGATTCTAGTGCCCCTTTGAACCCGAAGTTCGCACTCGGACTCGCGGCAGAGTATGTGCGAACTTCGGGTTCGGGGCACTAGCCTGGCTATGGTAGAAACACTCGCCTTGACGCGGAGCCCACCCGACATGCGTCCCACGAATGCCATCCTGGCGACCTTTGCGATCGCTGCGACCGCGGTGCTCGGCCTCGGCGTTGCGATGCCGGCGGCCGCAGCGCCCCTCCCCTCCGCCACGGCCGCGGTGAAGGCCGCCGCCGAACCGGGCGTCGTGCGCATACGCTGCTGGACCGGCTGGGGGTGGAGCGCGGCCGGCTTTGCCGGCGCGCTGCGGCCCGGGATCCTCGCGGTCGGATCCTTCTACAACAGCATGGCCTACGGCTATTCGGGCGCGCCGCAGTATTACGGCGAGCGCTATCCGCCCTATTACACGTGCGATCCGGTGTATTACGTCCCGCCGCCCGACGCCTATGTGCGCGTGCGCCACCGCCATCGCCCGGTCCGCGCCTACTACCGCTGAGTTAGCTGGCGACGCGCTTGAATGCCCGGTCGTATTGCTCGGGCCTGAAGCCCACCAGCAGCTTGCCGCCGGCGTCGAGCACCGGCCGTTTGATCATCGACGGCTGCGCGAGCATCAATGCGATCGCCTTCTTCTCGGTCAGGCGGTCCTTGTCGGCGTCGGGCAGCTTGCGAAACGTCGTACCGGCGCGATTGAGCAGGGTTTCCCAGCCGGCGACACTGGCCCAGCGTTCCAGCGCGGCGCAGTCGATCCCGCTCGCTTTATAGTCGTGAAACGCATAGGCGATGCGGTGCGCGTCGAGCCAGGCGCGCGCCTTCTTCATCGTGTCGCAATTCTTGATGCCGTAGATGGTGATCGGCTTGCCGCCCATGCCTGGTGCCCCGTTTCCGAAATGCCTGATCCCGCGCGCCCGCGGCTGCGTCAGCGCATGGCCGGCTGTTCGGGCGAGCCGGCCGCGAAGTAAGCGTCGGCCTGCATCCCGACTGCCAGCGGTCCGGGGTCGTTGATGTCCACCACGACTTCGGACACGTCGACATCGGTCAGCTTGTTGCGCTGACCTTGACCGTTGAGCCGCCCCGGCCCGATGTAGCGGGCGATCGAGCGAACGGTGCCCTCGAATTCGCGGTCGGGAAACGCGTAGGCGCGCACCACGACACGCTGACCGACGCGAACCTTGCCGAAGTCGTGCTCGTCGAGCTCGGCCCGCATGGCGAGGCCCGACACGTCGCCGAGCAGCACCAGCCACTGATCCGGCGAGGGGAGAGCCATTTCGCCCACGCGGGCACGGACCGCCAGCGCGGTGCCCGCGATCGGCGCGCGGATGCGGGTTTTCTGCAGCGCGGCCTGGGCAAGCGCCAGATCGGCCCGCGCGGCCGCAAGCTCCGCTTCCTCACGCGTTGGCAGGCCGGAATCGTCCTTGGCCTTGCGCAGCACATCCTGGCGCTGGCGCAGCGTGTCCTGGGCGCGCGACAGCGCGGACCGTGCTCCGCCGACCGCCGCGTCTTCGACCGCCGAGCGCGAGGCGTCCCTGGGCGCCGAAATGGCGTCGAGCCGCTCCCAGGCCTGGGCAAGGGACGCCGCGGCGTCGGCCACATCATCCTCGGCCCGGATGAGCGCGCCGGGGCCTTTCTTCTTCTGATCGTCGCGCACGCGCTGGCGCGCCGCGACCTGGGCCTCGGCGGCAGCGACCCGGGCGCGGGCCTCTTCGTCATCAAGACGAACCAGCAGATCTCCGGGTGACACCTTGTCGTTGGCCCGCACCCGAACCTCGGCGATGCGACCGGCGACGCCGGCCACGACCCGGACCTCCTGGCCGCGCGGCTCGATCCGTCCGGGGGCGGTCGCGTCCCATTTCGGCACCGGCGCATCGGCGCGGGCCGCCGCGCTCTGGGCGCCGACGTCGGATGCCGCCGCGAGCATCAGCGCGCCGGCGAGTGCCGGGATCAGCGCCAGCGATCCGTGACGGATGTCAATTTGGATAGGCCTCAAAAGCATGCTCCGAGCCAGCCCTGGCTATTCTGGCTTGGCTTGCGGTGACTTGTCCACGAGCCGTCCATCCTCGATGTTCACGACACGATCCGCAAACGGCAGAACCCGCGGGTCGTGCGTCACAATCAGCACCGCGCGCGAGGGATCCTTCGCGATCTTGGCCAGTAGCGACATGATCGCGTGCCCGTTCGCGCTGTCCAACGCCGCGGTCGGCTCGTCCGCCAGTACAACCGCGGGGTCGGCGACGATCGCGCGCGCAATTGCCACCCGTTGTTGCTCACCGGAGCTGAGCTCGCTTGGGAACACCCGGACCTTGTGGGAAAGGCCGACGGTCTCCAGCGCCTTGGCGGCCTTGGCGTGGGCCCGCCACGGGTTCTCACCGCTCATCTCCAGGGCCAGCCGTACGTTCTCCGCCGCCGTCAAGGTGGGAAACAGATGATAGTTCTGAAAGATGAAGCCGACATGCCGGCGTCGAAGAGCCGCCAAGCGCTCGGGCACAAGGCCTGCGGTTGCCTGGCCCAGGATCCGGACCGCGCCGCTGGTCGGCGTCAGCATGCATCCGAGCATGGACAACAGCGTGGTCTTGCCGCTGCCCGAAGGCCCCATCAGCAGAACGAGCTGCCCGCCGGTCAGTGCAAGGCTGATGCCGCGCACCGCCGCGACACGCCCCGCGCCCGAGCCCAGGTATTTCACGACGTCGGTCGCCTCGATTACCGGCCCGCTCATCGCGCCAGGACCGTCGCTGGATCAACACGCGTGACGACGACGATCGCCGAAATGGCGGAAACGACACTCATGGTTACCGTGAGCGCGAACAGGATGACGATCAGGCTTGGCGTCATCACGATGGGCAAGGCCGTTTCGGCACTCAGGCGCGCGAGCCCGAGGCTCGCGGCCGCCGCGATGGCAAAACCGATGAGGGCGGTGAGCAGCGCCTGCCACAGAATGGTCAAGTAGAGATAGCGGCGCGACGAGCCCATCGCGCGCAGCGTGGCAAATTCGGTGAGATGGTCCTTGGTGCTGGAATAGAGCGTTTGCGCCACGATCACGGTGCCGACCGCGATGCCCAGCAGCGCGCTTCCAAACAACGCAGCGCCCGCACCGGTCCCGAACAGCCAATAGGATCGGCTGCGGCGACGAAACTCATCGGACGTGATCACCTCGAGGTTGGGCAACGCGGCCTGCAGGCGCTGCCGAACCTCGTTCAGGCTCGCGCCGGGCGCGATGCGCACCAGAAAATACGTCGCCGAGGCGGGCGGCAGCCCGAGATAGGCGCGCGCGCGGTCGAGAGGCATGAACACGTAGGGCGTGGTCGTGAACGATCGGATGCCCTTGGTGACCGCGGCGACCCGCGCTTTCTTGTCGCCGATTTCTCCGTAATCGCCGATTTCGGCGATCCCGAGCCGATCGAAATAGGAGCGGTCGACCGCGACCGCTTGCGGCGTCGACAAATCGATGAGGTTGCCTTCGATCATGTTCCACGGCTGCAGCCCGCCCGGCGTGGTGCCGATCAGGAACACCGGCGTTTGCGACTTGCCGTTCGGTTTGCGCCAGAAGGTGAAACCGATCACCACCGGGGTGACGTCGGCGACCCCGGGCACGGCCAATGCCCGAAATCGCTCGCGGCCCTCGAGCAAGGCGGTGGCCTCAAACCCCTTGGTGTCGGCGGGTGCAATCCAGAGGTCGGCCGACGCATGGTCGATCATGGTTGTGATCATGCGTTCGAAACCTAGGAACAGCCCGAGCTGAACCGTGAACAGCACGACCGAGAACACGATCCCGACGAGCGTGGCGACCAGCCGGATCCGGTCGTGAAACAGGTTGCGCGACGCAAGCGTAAAAATAATGGGCGTCAGCCGACCGAGTTCCATCGCTATCCCTGTCAGCCAGCGCGATCAGTCGGCCCAAGCCTGCGCCCGTGCAAACCGGAGCACAAAGCGCCCGGACGCAACCATACGATTGCATGATCGTTTAAATGAGGAGATAGTTGCGCGGGCTGACCGGCCGCGCACGTCGGTGAATCGAATGCGGCCAGGAGGGGCGACGCGGGTATGCAGAGCTCGAGTATCGCGCTGAGCAATCTGCGCGCGTTCGTTATCCTGATCGTTGTCGCCTTTCATTCCGTGCTCGCCTATCTGGGTTCCGCACCGATCGCGGCCGCGCCGTTCGACGACCCCCCGTATCACTGGATTGCGACCCCGATCCTCGACCGCGAACGCTGGTTCGGGTTCGACCTGTTCTGCGCATTTAACTACGTCTACTTGATGCATTTCATGTTCTTTCTCTCCGGCCTTTTCGTTTGGCCGAGTCTCCTGCGCAGGGGGAGTGTGACGTTTCTGTTCGAGCGAATCCTGCGCCTC
>JBPYFJ010000128.1:0-2801 GCA_051985675.1 Xanthobacteraceae bacterium
TCCGCGGTCGTAGAGCCGACCGACGCGCAGCGTCCCGCGCTTGAGGAATTGCGGGCCGCAAGCGCGAAAGCCATCGACATGCTCAAGTCCGGTTGCCCGAAGGACCTGCCCAGCATCCCGACCGGACGGCTTGCGGCCATGGAGAGCCGGCTGCAGGTCATGCTTGCGGCGGTGCAGACCGTGCGCCCGGCGCTGGAGCGCTTCTACCAATCGCTCAGCGACGAGCAGAAGGCGCGCTTCAACGCCATCGCGCCGGCGAATGAGGCCGACGCCGCGGCAAAGGACCAGCTCGATCTCACGAGGTTTTGCGACGAGAAGGCGCGGGGCGTGACCGACCTGCCGATCGATCGCATCGCCCAGGCGGTCCAGCCCACGCCGGCGCAGCGGGCCGCGCTCGACGAATTGAAGGATGCGTCGGTCAAGGCGGCGGAAGGCCTCAAGGCCAATTGCCCGGCCTACCAGACGCTGACCCCCACGGGTCGGGTCGAGGCGATGGAGAAGCGGCTCGACGCCACGCTCACCGCGGTGAAGACCGTGCAGCCGGCGCTGGCGAAATTCTACAGTGCGCTGAGCGATGAACAGAAGGCGCGCTTCAATTCGCTGCGTTCGCCCTCCCGGCCGGTGGGGTGAGAAGCAGGCGGTCGCGAACGGCAGGCGTACTGCTTGCATTCGAGAATTGGGTTCGTTTCGCCAAAATCCGGGATCGCCTGACGATTGGGTTCGTTTCGCCAAAACGGCCGACGGCTAGGTCGGGATTGGGTTCGTTTCGCCAAAATGAACCCACTATCCATTATCCCCCGTCGCTGCGTCGAACTCGCGAATGGCGAACTTGCGCCGTGACAGCGCACGGCGTTCGTAGCGATCGAAGGTGGCAAGACGCGCGGTCGCGGTAGGATTGCCGGAGAAAAGTTCATGCCGCGCGCGGCGCACGCGGACAAGGTCGATCTGCGCCGCCGCGATGCGGCAGGCGAGCTCGAAGCGCCGCGCACCGGGGTGCGGCCCGGCGATCTCGCGCGCCAAGGCGGCAATCTCGTCCGCGAGCGCCGGGTCGCGCAGCGCCGGCAGGTTCAGGCCGTGGCGGCGTGCGTTGCGTGCAGATATCGCCCTGCCTGCAGTCGTCCTCGGACCGGTGCTGGCACGCGCGTTGGAGCGGTTGGCCTCGTGCTGGGCGGTACTGGTCACGCCGCTTCCTCGCGCGCGGTTTCCTGGGCCGCGACGACCTTGAAGTCGGCGTCCTCGACGTCTTCGACGGCGCGCCGCAGCGTGCGGGCGAAAGTCGCGCGATGGCGCTCGATCTCGCGCAAAATCGCGTTGCGGCGCGCCTCTGCGGCCATGGTCATGCGATCGATGCGCTCGATCTCGTGAATTTTGAGCCCCAAGGTGCGCGCCATCACGGCATCCATCGTCAACCCGGCTGCCGCGAGGGTGGCTTCGACCGTCTGGACGGCGTCTTCGTCGCCAACGGCCCATCTCCGCGCGATCTGATCGGTGAAATCCCAGTCGAGCAGCGGCCCGATCAGCTTGGCCATTCCTTCATGGGCAGCGGCAGCTAACAGATGGGCCTTGAGGCGGCGCAGGCGAAAGGCGTCCCAAACAAGGTCGACCACGTCGCGAACCCAGATCTCCTCGAGGATGTCGGCCGGCTTCAACGTGCCGGAAATGCGCGCGAGCAGCTCGTCATAGGCGGCGGCATCTTCGCCTTCGATTAGCGGCGGCGGCGCGAGAAAGGGCAGGGCGCTTGGTTGCACCGACGGTGCATTGGCGGATGCTGAGGGAAGTTGAGGTGCGTCGGTCATAAGGAGTCGTGCTGTCGTTCATCCCAATTGCTGATTTCTCTTACAACGGCCCGTGGCGATTGTCAAGCACATTCTGTAGTTAACCACATAAGGCGTCTTATCTCTTGCTACAGCACGAGTTTGTCGAGCATATCGAGCGTTGCCGCGAATTGACGCGATGTGCCACAACCGAACTCATGCAGCGCAGCAAACAGCTCATGCGAGTAGCGTGGGCGGAACGGTTAGGCCGCCGCGCCGCACGTACTTTGTGAATCGATGGGATTTTCAACGCATTTCGCTTTCGCTCGATCCATCAGGACAGGCAGCCCCGTCCCCTACGCCTCGTCGCGTGATCGATCCTGCGTAAAATGGGTTGAGCGCAGCGAAATAAAAGGGTCGGATCGACGGGCGGTCGCTCGGGAACGGCACGGCCTTTTCCGCTGTGGCGCCTTCGCAGCGGCCCATGTGCGACGCCCATCAATCCAAAATATTCGGGAGCGGTATTCCGATCGTGTCCCCCCGGGCCCGAATACCTGGACGCTTAACGTCCAGCCGCTTGGTCGGTTCCGCCCGCACCGTAGTTTTCTGTTAGCCCGATCCGCATTGCCCAGCAGTGTGGCCTGCTTGCTACATACCGCTGCGTAAGTTGCCCGTCTGCTTCGACGATTTGTAGATACAACAACGTGTAGGTCGGGCGGTTGGCGAGCAGGACGTAGCCACATTGCGGAGCGGAGTCATGGCTGGCCGAGCAGGCATTCCGATTGCGTCAACTCGCTACCGCCGGCCAGCGGCACCACATGAAAGGTAGTGAGAAAGCAGTAGGTCTCGGGTCGTGCCGCCCTCTCGGAAACCCTCCAAGTATAAGTAACGGAGAGCGGTCGCCAGCGAGCCTAGGACGCAGAGCAGCGGGGCTCTCGCTTGATTCTAAAGAAAAGCCCCGTCTTAGAGGGACGGGGCCCGAGTTTGACTAGGGTGAGACACTTGAAGTCTCCTGCCTCACCCATCATCCCAACCCCCCAACCCCGC
>JBPYFJ010000129.1:0-17032 GCA_051985675.1 Xanthobacteraceae bacterium
CTCGAAAATCGCCACCGCGCGCGTCCAGCCCGCGGACGCCTTGCGGATCTTGGTCGGAAAGCACGCGACCATGAATCCGTCCGGCGGCAGCAACTCGAGGTTGGTCAGCTTCTCCATGTGGCAATAGCCGATCTCGCGCCCGGCCTTGTGCCCCTCCCAGATGATCGAGCCGTCGCCGGTCTCGGCAAAGCGCTTGCGCGTGAAGCTGAACGGCACGTCCCAGGTCCAGGCGTCGATGCCGGTGACGCGCACGCCGCGCTCGGGCAGATACATGGTCGCCTCCCGGCCCATGCCGCAGCCGGTGTCGATATAATCGTCGTGGCCGTAGCGTTGCGCCGCCCCGGTGTTCACCAGCACGATCTCGAGCGACTTGAGGGTGTGGCCGATGCGCTGGAGTTCCGCCTCGACGTCGGCGGCGCGCACCAGATACCCGCTCTCGAAGCGGCGGAAGTCGAGCTTCACGCCCGGCTGGAAGCACCAGTCGAGATCGATCTCGTCGATGGTCTTCGACGCGCGCGGGCCGCCGGGCAGCGCGTGGTCCATGGTCGAGGAGAAGTGATAGGGCGCATCGAGGTGCGTGCCGTTGTGGGTCGAGATCGCCACGGTTTCAACCGCACCGGCTTCGCCCCCGATCATCTGCTCGATCTTCAGGCCGGGAAACATCGGCCCCATGGTGGCGAAGCCGGCCTGATGGTCGAAATAGTTAATTTTGGGGAGCATGACCGGCGGGTCCGATTTGATGCCGGTCTCGAGGGCGACGGAAAGGTCGACGATACGCCTGGCCATGGAGCTTCCTGTTGTGCTGTGCGGGAGACTGCGGGGAACTATAGCGAAGTGCGGCGGCGAGCGCGCGAAATGTCGTAGCCGGACACCGGCGCAAAGGCGCAAAATCCCTGTGTCTTTAGGGCCATACGATACCTGGGAGCCGAGTAACCTAAACCGAGGTTCAATAGAGGCCCCCGTCTGAATCACTTACTCTTTAGGCTGACAACAGGTTATTGGCGCCGCCGCCGCGGCTCACGCGGCTGTGCCATGGCGGGACTGAGCCCGGGGTATGTTGTGCTTCCAGAAACCATGATTGCCCGCGCGTGCGGGCAAAGTGTACGGCGTTCGCTGGGTGCGAGCGCCGTCGCAATCCTGCTTGCGACCGTATTCGGCACCACCGGCACCGCGAACGCGCAATACTTCGGTGGGTACGGCGGGTACGGTGGATACTACTCGCGGTCGCCGGCGTATTACCCCGGCTACTCGGGCCGGCATCAACGCGCGGTCAGGCACAGTTCCTCCCATAGTTCGAGCCCGGAAAAGAAAGCCGCCAAGGCCGACGCGCACACGCCCCCGCCGCCTCCGCCGAAGGGACCGCTGACCATCGCCATTTCGATCGCGAAGCAGCGTGTCACGGTCTTCGATCAGGACAAGCCGATCATGGAGGCTCCGGTATCAACCGGGATGCCGGGACACCCGACCCCGACGGGCATCTTCAGCGTGATCCAGAAGGAGCGCTTCCATCGGTCGAACATCTACAGCGGTGCCCCGATGCCCTTCATGCAGCGCATCACCTGGTCGGGTGTTGCCATGCACGAGGGCGTGTTGCCTGGCCATCCGGCGTCGCACGGATGCATTCGGATGCCGGGCGCGTTCGCCGTCACCCTGTTCAAGACCACCAAGGTCGGCGTTCGCGTCCTGGTCGCATCGAACACGCTGGCGCCGACGGAGTTCTCGCATCCGCGGCTGTTCACGCCGATCAAGCCTGAGCCGGTCGCAACGCTCACGCCCACCGATGTCGTGCCGCCGTTGAGCGGTACGCGCCTTGCCGCCAGCGAGAACACGCAATCCGGGTCGGGAACCGAGCGCGTGTTGGATGTGCCGGCGCTGACGGTTGCGCCGTCCGCGCCACCGGCCACCAATGCGCCCGCTGCCACCGACGCCGCCAAGCCAGCCGCGCAAGCTACCCCGGCCCCGGCGGCCGCTCCCGCCGCCACCGAGGCCAAGCCGAGCGATCTGCCGGTCATCATGGCACCGTTCCCGACGGTTGCGCGTCCGGCGGCTGTCGCGGAGAAGCCGCTCAAGCCCGGCCCGATCTCGGTGTTCGTGAGCCGCAAGGAACGCAAGCTGTTCGTGCGCAAGGGCTTCGACCCCGTGTTCAGTGTTCCGGTGACGATCGCCAATCCCGATCAGCCGATCGGCAACCACGTCTTCACGGCGGTGGAACTGATCAACGATGGCGCCGCGATGCGTTGGCTTGCAGTCACCGTCCCGTCCGAACGGCGGGTTGTGGTTGACCGTTCCCGCAGCAAGAACACCAGGGGCCGGCGCAACGCTCCGGTGGAGGTCGTCCAGACGACCGGCCCAGCCCCGAGCGCATCGGATGCGCTCGACCGCATCGAGATCCCGCAGGAAACCCTGACCCGCATCTCGGAGTTGCTCACGCCCGGCGCTTCGCTGATCATTTCCGATCAGGGCCTTGGGCCGGAGACCGGTTCCGGAACGGACTTCATCGTCCTCACAAGATAACAGTACCGGTCCAGGTCTGAATCGCGTTAGACCACGCGCCCAGTGAGGCGCGTGGTTTTCGTTTCGGGGGCGCGGTCTGGTACTCGCGTCCAATCCCCTGTAATCCTGTCGGCGCTTCCATTCGGGCTGGCGTTTTTGCTCCGAAGTTCGTTGCGAACCTCGGACTCAAGAAATGCTAGTAAACTTATGATTCTGGGGTCGTTTTCGATTTGACGCCCGCCGCGCCAAAGCTGCCGCCCCAGCGTTGCAGAGGTCGCTGATGCCAGCGATTGCTGGACTGTGGTGCGTGGCGGCGCTGTTCGCCGTTGGAATCCTGGGGCTGTTGTTCGGGCGCTCGCGCGCCGCAACCACGCTGGTCTACGCGGCTTCGCTTGCAATCGCGCTGGCCGCGCTGGCGTTGGCGCTCGCCTTTCTGATCGGGGACGGCCGGCCCTCGAGCCTGACGCTGCCGCTCGGGCTGCCGTGGATCGGCGCCCACTTCCGGGTTGACGCGCTGGCGGCATTTTTCCTGATCGTCGTCAATCTCGGCGGCGCCATCGCGAGCCTCTACGCGCTCGGCTACGGACAACACGAGAGCTCGCCGCTGCGGGTGTTGCCGTATTATCCGGTGTTTCTCGCCGCCATGAATCTCGTCGTCCTCGCCGACGACGCGTTCGTGTTTCTGTTGTCGTGGGAATTCATGTCGCTCGCATCGTGGGGCATGGTGGTGGCGCACCACCGTGTCCCCGCCAACGTGCGCGCCGGCTACATCTACCTGGTGATGGCGAGCTTCGGCACGCTGTGCCTGTTTCTCGCCTTTGGCGTGCTGGCTGGGAGCGCCGGCGAGTACTCCTTCGCGGCGATGCGGGCGGCGCCGCTCACACAGGCGCTCGCGCTGATCGCCGGCACCTTGACCCTTATCGGCGCCGGATCGAAGGCCGGCATCGTGCCGCTGCATGTCTGGCTGCCGCTCGCGCACCCCGCCGCGCCGAGTCACGTGTCGGCGCTGCTGAGCGGCGTGATGACCAAGGTCGGCGTTTACGGCTTCGTTCGCATCGTCTTCGATCTGATCGGCGAACCGACCCCCTATTCGGGACTGATCGTCGCCGGCATCGGCGGCATCACCGCCGTCCTGGGCGTGCTCTATGCGCTGATGCAGCACGACATCAAGCGGCTGCTCGCGTACCACACGGTCGAGAACATCGGCATCATTTTCATCGGGCTGGGGTTGGCGCTGGCGTTTCGCGCCAACGGTATCGGCTGGGCCGCCGCCTTGGCGCTGACCGCCGCGCTGTTCCATGTGTTCAACCATTCGGTGTTCAAGAGCCTGCTGTTCTTCGGCGCCGGCTCGGTCCTGGTCGCGACCGGCGAGCGCGACATGGAGCGCCTGGGGGGGCTGATCCATCGCATGCCGGTGACGGCGTTCGCGTTCCTGATCGGGTGCATGGCGATCTCGGCGCTGCCGCCGCTCAACGGCTTTGTGTCCGAGTGGCTGACGTTCCAGGCCATATTGGTGAGCCCGCAACTGCCGCAGTGGGGCCTCAAGCTGGTCGTTCCCGCCGTCGGCGCCTTGCTGGCGCTCTCGGCCGCGTTGGCGGCCGCCTGCTTCGTCAAGGCCTTCGGGGTGATGTTCCTCGGCCGCGCGCGCACAAACGCGGCGCAGGCGGCGGTCGAGGTCGACAACTGGCAGCGCGCCGCGATGCTGGTGTTGGTTGCGCTGTGCGTGCTCGCCGGAATTCTGCCCGGGCCTGTGGTCGACGCGCTCGCACCGGTGGCGCACATGCTGGTCGGCGATGCGATGCCGCAGCAGACGTTCCTGCCTTGGCTCTCGATCGTTCCGATAGCGAAGAGCCGCAGTTCATATAATGGACTGCTGATCCTGCTGTTCCTTGCCGGCTCCGCGACATTGACGGCGATGACAATCCACCGGTTCGCCACGCGCGCGACCCGGCGCAGCGCGATCTGGGATTGCGGTTTTCCGCTGGCCTCGCCGGCGGCCCAGTACACCAGCTCGAGCTTTGCGATGCCGATCCGGCGGGTGTTCGGAGCATCGGTATTCCGGGTGCGCGAGATCGTCGACATGCCGCCGCCCGGGGCGATGCGCGCGGGGCATTTCCAGGTCCGGGTGTTCGATCCGGCCTGGTTCGCCCTTTATGGCCCGCTCGCGCGCGCCGTGCGGCGTGCAGCAAACTTCCTCAACCGCCTGCAGTTCCTCACCATCCGCAGCTATCTGACGCTGGTGTTCTGCGCGCTGATCCTGCTTTTGCTGGTGGTCGCGGCATGGCGCTGATCCTCGAACTCGCCGGACAGGCGCTGCAGATGGCGATCGTGGTCGCGATCGCGCCGTTGCTGCTCGGCATCTCGCGCAAGGTCAAGGCGAGGCTGTTGATGCGCATCGGGCCGCCGCTGCTGCAGCCCTACGTCGACATCTGGAAGCTGATGCACAAGGACATGGTGCTCGCCTACAACGCCTCGTGGATCTACCGGATCACGCCCTACGTGGTGTTTGCCGTGACCTGGGTGGCGGCGGCGCTGGTGCCGACCTATTGCACCAACCTGCTGTTCTCATGGTCCGCCGACCTGATCGTCATCGTGGCGCTCATGGGCACGGCGCGGTTTTCGCTGGCGCTCGCTGGCATGGACGTCGGCACCGCGTTCGGCGGCATCGGATCCTCGCGCGAAATGCTGATCGCCTCGTTGGCCGAGCCGGCCATGATCCTGATCGTGTTCACGATCGCGCTGGTGGCCGGCACCACTCAGCTGTCGACCATCGCGGAGCTGTTCACGCACGCGCCCGTGGGCTTGCGGGTCTCGCTCGGCCTCGCGATGCTGGCTTTGATCGGCGTCGCGGTCGCCGAGAACGCGCGCATCCCGATCGATAATCCGGCAACGCACCTCGAGCTCACCATGGTGCACGAGGCGATGGTGCTGGAATATTCCGGCCGGCACCTCGCGATGATCGAAGCGGCCGCTGCTCTCAAGCTGGTGCTGTATTTTTCGCTGATCGCCTGCCTGTTCTTTCCGTTCGGGATCGCGACGATTGATCGGTCGCCCGCGGCACTCACACTCGGGCTTGCGGCTTACCTCTTCAAGATGCTCGTCCTCGCGGTCCTGTTGCCGATCGGCGAGACCAGCATCGCGAAAATGCGGGTGTTTCGCTATCCGATCTTTCTCGGTAGCGCATTCGCGGCGGCGGCGCTCGCCGTCTTCCTGCTATTCGTATCGCGGGGATTCTGATGGGCTCGTTCGGCTTCGACGTCGCGCACCTGCTGTCGGGCGGGATGCTGGTGCTCAGCCTGCTGCTGCTCTACCAGGTGCGCATCCTCGCGGTGATCAGGGTGTTCGCCCTGCAGGCGGTCGTGCTCGCGCTGTCGGTGGCCTGGCAGGCCTATCTGCAGAACGCGCCGCACCTGATGGTGACCGCCGCGATCGCGCTCGTGGTCAAGGGTCTCGTGATTCCGTTCGCGCTCGAGCGCATCGTGCGCCGGCTCGACATCCATCGCGAGGTCGAGACCGTGATCGGGGCCGGCGCCATCATGCTGACCGGCCTCGCGCTGGTGGCGCTCTCGATCCTGCTGCTGCAGCCGGGCGAAGGCAGCGTGCTCACGCGCGAAGACCTGGCCTTTGCGCTGGCCGTCATCCTGCTCGGGCTGCTGATGATGATTACCCGCACCAACGCGGTGAGCCAGATCGTCGGCTTCATGTCGCTCGAGAACGGGCTCATCCTGGCCGCGACCGGTTCGCGCGGCATGCCGCTGGTGGTGGAGGTGTCGGTCGCATTCTCGATCCTGATCGCCTTCGTGGTGTTCGGCATCTTCGTGTTCCGGATTCGCGAGCGCTTCGACAGCGTCGATGTCGGCGCCATCGACCGTTTCCGCGGCGAACGGCGGGAGCATTTATGATCCTTCCGGTTGACGCGCTCCTGACCATTCCGGCGATTGCGGTCCCGCTGCTCGCGCTCATCAGCAACTATCGGCTGGGCGCCGCCCTCAACGTGATCGCGTCGGGCGCATCGCTCGCGGCGGGCATCGCGCTGCTGTTCTCCCAACGCGTCCGCAGTGACCTGATCATCGTCGACGATTTCAATATCTATCTGATCACGCTGACGACCCTGGTCGGGTTCACCACCAGCGTGTTCAGCGCGAGCTATATCGCCCACGAGATCGAGATCGGCCGGCTTACGCCGGCGTTTCTGCGGTTCTATCACGCCATGTATCAGGCGCTGCTGGGCGCGATGAATGTGGCGCTGCTCGCCAACAACATCGGCCTGATGTGGGTCGGGGTCGAGGTCGCGACGCTCTGCACCGTCATGATGGTCGGCATCTATCGCACGCCGGAGGCGATCGAGGCGGCCTGGAAGTACTTCATCCTGGGAAGCGTCGGGATCGCGCTCGCGTTTTTCGGCACGGTATTGGTCTATCTCGCCGCGCAGGACCTGCTCGGCGAAGGCCTGCCCGCGATGGCATGGGACCTGCTGGCCAAGGGCGCGCCGTACTTCGACGCGCGGCTCCTCTCGCTCGCGTTCGTGTTTCTGCTGGTCGGCTACGGCACCAAGATCGGGCTCGCTCCGTTTCACGCCTGGCTGCCCGATGCGCACGCGGAGGGGCCGACGCCGATTTCCGCGGTGCTGTCGGGGCTGCTCCTCAACGTCGCGCTGTACGCGCTGCTGCGCTTCAAGATGGTGCTCGCCGCCAACCCTGCGACCCTCGATGTCGGCGCGATCATGATCACGCTCGGGATCGTCAGCCTGCTGTTCGCGGCGTTCATGCTCTACCGGCGGCGCGATATCAAACGGCTGTTCGCCTATTCGTCGATCGAGCACATGGGTCTCGCCGCCTGCGCGTTCGGCATCGGCGGACCGCTTGCGAACTTCGCCGGCCTGATGCAGATGACTGCGCACTCGCTCACCAAGTCCGCGATCTTCTTCGCGGTCGGCCACATCGCGCAGGTGAAAGGCACCCAGCGCATCGCCGACATGGGCGGGCTGTCGGTCACCCATCCGGTGCTGGCCGCCGGTTTTGGGCTCGGGGTAATCGCGATCGCCGGCCTGCCGCCGTTCGCCGTGTTCACCAGCGAGTTCACGCTCCTGTCCTCGACCTTCGCGCGCATGCCATTGCTCGCGGTCTTGCTGATGGTCGGCATTCTGGTGTCGTTCGGCGCGTTGTTGCTGCGCCTGCATGACATTGTATTCGGCGACCCCAAGGGCCCAACCGGGCCGGTGAAGGCATCCTATGGGCCGCTCTTCCTCCACCTTGCCCTGGTGTTCCTGATGGGCATCTGGCTGCCGGATCCGCTGGTGCACTGGTTCCGCGCGGTCGCGACGCTGCTGGGTTGATGCGATGCCGATCTCGCTTGCGTCACTGACCCCCGTCGCCGACCACCGGCCCTGGCCGCGTTACGAGGTCGATCGTGCAACCTGGGAGGCGGTCGGCGCATCGCTCGGAAAAGGCGAGGGCGATCTGCTCGGACTATGGGGCGATCGCGGCGTCGTGCATCTGGCGCTGCGCTCGGCGCCCGAGCTGCCCGCGATCGTGACGCTTGCGGTCGAGAACGGCTGGTTCCCATCGATTGGGCAATATCATCCGCCCGCGATCCGGCTCGAACGCGCGATCACCGATCTCTACGGCTACATCGCAGCCGGCACCCCCGATCAGCGCCCGTGGCTTGACCACGGCGCGTGGGGACTGCGTGCGCCGCTTGGCGCCGCCGAGCCGGCGCCGCTGCGCGATCCTGTCGACTATGCGTTTCAGCCGGTGCACGGGGAAGGATTGCATCAGATCCCCGTCGGTCCTGTGC
Source organism: Xanthobacteraceae bacterium (assembly GCA_051985675.1). Taxonomy (GTDB): domain Bacteria; phylum Pseudomonadota; class Alphaproteobacteria; order Rhizobiales; family Xanthobacteraceae; genus JAFAXD01. The sequence continues at coordinate 8,290 of JBPYFJ010000129.1, forward strand.
ACGCGGGCATCATCGAGCCCGGTCACTTCCGCTTCACCGCGAACGGCGAGACGGTGGCGCGCCTGGAAGCACGGCTCGGCTACGTCCACAAGGGCATCGACGGGCTGCTGACCGACGTCGATTGCGACAAGGCGGCGCGCATCGTGGCGCGCGCCTCCGGGGATTCGACCGTTGCATTGAGTTTTGCGTTCGCGCGTGCGCTCGAGGCCGCCCGCGCGAGCGAGGCTCCGCCGCGCGCGCAGGTGATCCGCGCCGTCATGGCCGAGCTCGAGCGCATGGCCAACCACTTCGGCGACATCGGCGCGATCTGCAACGACGCCGCGTTCGCGCTTCTGCACAGCCATTGCGGTGTGTTTCGCGAGCGCGTGCTGGCGGCGAGCGATGCGGTGTTCGGGCATCGGCTGATGATGGACGGCATCGTTCCCGGCGGCGTGCGCCACGACATCAGCGCCGGCGGTGCCCGGACCTTGCTTGCCCTGCTTGACGACCTCGCGCCGCGGCTTGACGAAGTCGTGCGGTTCTACGACGCCACGCCGTCGCTGCTCGATCGCACGCGCACCACCGGCATCGTGTCACGCGAGCTGGTGACGCGCTGGGCGGCCGGCGGCCACGTCGGGCGTGCCTCCGGCCGCGACTTCGACGCGCGCCGCGATCTCGCCTATCCGCCGTACGACCAGATGACGTTCCGGGTCCCGGTGCTCGAGGCGGGCGACGTCGATGCGCGGCTTTGGATCCGCGTGCACGAGATCGAGGCCAGCATGGGGCTGCTGCGCGCGTGGCTTTCGGCGCTGCCCGACGGTCCGATCCACGCGGGCAGTTCGGACGGCGGGCCGGGCGAGGGCGTTGCCGTCACCGAGGCGTTTCGCGGCGACGTGCTGGTCTGGTTGCGGCTAACCGCGCAGGGCCGGATCGCGCGCTGTCACGTGCGCGACGCATCCTGGTTTCAATGGCCGCTGCTCGAAGCCGCCATCGAAGGCAACATCGTCGCCGACTTCCCGCTCTGCAACAAGTCGTTCAACTGTTCCTACTCGGGCCACGACGTCTGATGCGCACCTTGTTGCTCAAATCGCTGTTTGCGCGTTCGGCGACCATCGGGGGGCCGGCGGCGAGCGAGGATGCGCTCGCGGAGGTCGGACATGCGCTCGAGCAGCGGGTGCGGCGCTTGTTCGGCCGCTCGATCGCCATTCGGGAGGTCGACGCCGGCTCCTGCAACGGCTGCGAACTGGAGATCCATGCCCTCAACAATGCAGTCTACGACGTCGAGCGCTTCGGTATCCGGTTTGTGGCGTCACCTCGCCACGCGGACGTGCTGCTGGTCACCGGGCCGGTCACCCACAACATGAAGGTCGCGCTGGAGCGCACCTACGCCGCAACCCCCGATCCAAAATGGGTGGTCGCGGTCGGCGACTGTGCGGCCGGTTGCGGGGTCTTTGCGGGAAGCTACGCGGTGGTCGGCGCGGTTGAACAAGTTGTTCCCGTCGACCTGCATATTCGCGGCTGCCCGCCGCGCCCGATCGAGCTGCTGCGCGGCCTGATCGCGCTGATGGACAAGGCCGCGGCGCGCGTGTGACTGCGCCGGCGCGTCGCCAGTGCCGCCGATTTGAAGTTGCTGCACGATCTGCCGCAATCTCGTCCAGGAACTTCAAATCGAAAAGCGGCACTAGGGTCAAATGCTTGCTAGTGCCCGTTTGTTTCCGAAGTTCGTGTCAGAGCGTGCCGCCATGTATCACGAACTTCGGAAACCGGGCACTAGTGTGCCTTATCAGCAACAAACAATGGGAACTTCGCATCCGCCGCGCGCGCGGTACGGCGTTACGCGGGAGCCGAATAGCACCGGTGTTAAAATCGCAGGGTCGCGACGCCAAAGGCGCGCGATGGCTCGGGATGACGTTTCTTGTCGCACGCGGGGGGCGCCGCGGAGGCAAGTTGATGAGTACGCGGGTGACGGATGCGGAGCTGGTCGAGGCATTCCTCGGGCAGGAAGACCGCCGCACCCATTCCGGCCAGATGCTCTGGGACTGTTTTTCGGCGAGCCAATTCGACCTGGCGTTCCAGTACGGCTCCGTCGTTCAGAAGAGCGCCATCCGGCACGCCTTGATCGCCTGTCTCTCGCTGCCGGCGCCCGATCCGCGCGCCGAGCTGCCGGTCCGTTACGCGACCTTCGAGAAACACCTGGAAAATCTGCTGTTGCACGCGCTCAAGAGCGTCGCGGGTGACATTCAGGTGGCGCGCCCGGAACGCGTCGCCGCCAACCTGCTGGTGGAAGCCGCCTGGTTTCGCAACAACTTTGAGGTTGCGGCCCGCTCCCGCCGGCCCGCACCGGTGCGATCGGTTCCGGCCTTGACGCCCGCCCGCTGAACGCGGCCCGGCCGCTTTGCGCGAACTGCGATATTTAAAGTTATGTTATTTCCAAAACTTGATGTATAGTCTTTTGCATTCCCGCCGTGTCGAGGGACGCTTGCAAAAGCGATCCAGCGGCCGGCGGGGAGAGCGGCATCCGCGGGTCTGGCGCTCACCAGGTTCGCGGGGGAGCTAAAGGGAAGACCGCGGAGACGCCCCGGCATCGGCAGATCCGACCAGCCTGCGCCCTCCAACCGGTCCCATCCCGAACCGCCGCTGTGGAGCGCCGATGGGCGCGGCGCGTCTCTCCCGACGCGCCTCCGCGCCTGATCAGCGCGGATGTTCTTCTTTTGCGCCGTGTTGGCGCTCCACTCCTTCATGTCGAGGGAAGGGAAACAGGACGAAGGGCGGCCCGGCGCCTCGCTTTCCCCGGGGCGCGCAGCGTTGGCTACCTGCTATTTGAGATCGTGAGATTAGCGCGCGCGGCCGTCCTTCGAGACGCGTCGCTGCGCGACGCTCCTCAGGACGAGGTCGGTGGTTGCGGGTGGGTCACGTGCCCCACAACGCACTCGGTCCTCATCCTGAGGAGCCCGAGCGAAGCGAGGGCGTCTCGAAGGATGGCCAAAAGGAATGAATGGTCCGGCGTCACTGCACCATTTGGTCGAGGCGCTGCGCGAAATAGGCGACGGTCTTGGAATAGACCTCACTCTTGTTCCATTGCAGCAGCACGTTGAAATTGGCGGTGCCCGGTCCCCAGGGCTGCCCGCGTTGCCAGCCGTAGCTGCGCAGATAATTGGCGGTTGACGCCAGCACGTCCGGCGCGCTGCGGATCAGGTCGCGGCGCCCGTTGCCGTCGTAGTCGATCGCGAACTTGATGTAGGACGATGGCATGAACTGGGTCTGGCCGATCTCGCCGGCCCAGGCGCCGTGCATCTCGGCCGGGGTGAGGTCGCCGCGCTCGACGATGCGCAGCGCGTCCATGAGCTCTGCCTGGAACATCTCGCTACGCCGGCAATCATAGGCGAGCGTTGCCAGCGCGCGGATCGTCGGGAACTTGCCGACGTTGGAGCCATAGTCGGTCTCCAGCCCCCAGATCGCGATCAGCACCGCGCCCGGCACCCCGAACTGCTGCTCGATGCGCGTGAGCGTGCCGGCATACTGCCGCACCATGTTGGCGCCCTTGTTGAGGCGCGGCGGCACCATGCGGCCGGAGAACTCCTCGAAGCTTTGATTGAACACGCCCTGGTGCCGGTCGCGGGCAATGACGGAGGGGTCATAGGTGACGCCGTTGAGCGCGGCCGTGATCGCACGCTGGGAGATGCCCTGCGCGGCCGCCTCCTGCTTGAAGGTCGCGAGCCACGCGTCGAAACCGCCGGGCGCCTGGCCGCATTGCGCGGCGTGCGCCAGCGCCGGGCCTGCGCATGCAAGGCAAATGACACATGCGGAGCGGGCGATGATCCCCAACATCGGCCTTCCTCCAAAGCACCTTGCTATGTAGCACAAACTTCGGAAACCGGGCACTGGCTAGACGGCCTTCCTGCCGTTGTTGCGCTTTGCTTCCTCGATCGCGTGCCACAGCTTCTCCGGCGTTGCCGGCATCTGCACGTAGGATGCCCCGATGCGGGCCATTGCGTCGTTGATCGCATTCATCACCGACGACAGCGCTCCGACCGTGCCGGACTCGCCGGCGCCCTTGACGCCGAGCGGGTTGGTCTTGGTCGGCACTTCGTTCTCGCCGAGCTCAAAGTCGCAGAAGTCATCGGCGCGCGGCATCGCATAGTCCATGAACGAGCCGGACAGCAGCTGTCCCGACGCGTCATAAGCAATGTTCTCAAACAAGGCCTGGCCGATCCCCTGGGCGATGCCACCGTGCAGCTGACCTTCCACCAACAATGGGTTGATCATGTGGCCGACGTCGTCAATCGCTGTGTAGCGCACCAGCTCGATCTCGCCGGTTGCCTCGTCGATTTCGATTTCACTGATGTGACAGCCGTTTGGGAAGGTGCGCTGGCCGCCGTCGAAGGTACTCCCTTCGAACAGGCCGGGCTCCATGCCCTTGGGAATCTTGGCCGGGGCGAAGGCGTCGCGCGCGAGCTCTAGAATGCCGACCGACTTGTCGGTGCCGGCGACCGTGAACTTCCCGGCCTCGAATACGATGTCGTGCTCGGCCGCCTCCATCAGGTGGGCGGCGATCTTGGTGCCCTTGGCGACGATCTTCTGCGCCGCGTTGACCAGCGCGGTGCCACAGGATACCGCCGAACGCGAGCCGAAGGTGCCGGTGCCGATCACCAGCGCGTCCGTGTCGCCCCATTTGAATCCGACCTTATCGGGCGCGATGCCGAGCTTGGTCGCGATGATCTGGCGCCACGCGGTCTGATGACCCTGGCCGTGGTCGTGCGAACCGACCACGATCGTCACCGTGCCGGTCGGATTGAAGCGGATTTCGGCGTGCTCGATCAGTCCGGCGTTCGAGGACTCGACCGTGTTGGAAATGCCGATGCCGCGCACTTTCCCGCGCCGGCTTGCATCCAGATAGCGCTTCTCAAAGCCCGCGTAGTCGGCCTTGACCAGGCAGTCCTCGAGGTTCTTGCCGAAGTCGCCACAGTCGTAGGTGTAGACCAGCGCGGTCTTGTACGGCATGGCGCTCGCCGGAATGGTGTTGCGGCGGCGCAATTCGGCAGGCGCAAGGCCAAGCTCGCGGGCCGCGAGATCGATCATGGTCTCGATCACGTAGGCGGCTTCCGGCCGCCCGGCGCCGCGATACGGACCGGTGAGCATGGTGTTGGTCAAAACGCCGGTCACTTCGACGTGCGCTGCCGGGATCACGTAAGTGCCGGCCAGCACCCCGACGTTGACGGTTGGCGGGCCGCCAGCGCGATCGGAATGATAGTAGGCGCCGATATTCGCGAACGTCTTGACGCGTAGCGCGAGGATTTTTGCGTCCTTGTCGAGCGCGAGCTCGGCTTCGGTCACGTTGTCGCGGGCCTGTTCGTCGGTCAAAAGTCCTTCGCTGCGCTCCGATACCCATTTCACCGGCTGACCGGTGAGCTTCGATGCGACGACGCAGAGAATGTATTCATTGTAGAGCGCGCCCTTCATGCCGAACCCGCCGCCCACATTCTCCGACAGGATGCGCACCCGGGTTTCCGGCACTTTGAGCACTTCGCTTGCGAGTGCGCGGCGGATGATGTGCGGGCCCTGCACGGTGCAGCGCAGCGTGTAGCGGTCGTCGCGCGCATCGTATTCGGCGAGGCAGCCGCGTGGTTCCATCGCGTTGGTGGTGATGCGGTTGATCACCATGCGATGCTTCACCACTTGCGCGGCGCTCGCCAATGCGCGTTCGACCGCCTGCTTGTCGCCGACCTCGAACAGATAGCTTTGATTGTTCGGATAGGCTTCATGGGCGGCGGGTGCGCCGGGCTTCACCGCGTCCTCGACGCTGGCGACCACGGGCAGGGGCTCGTACGCGATATCGATGGCCTCGGCCGCATCCTTGGCCTGGTGCAGCGTCTCGGCCACCACGAACGCGACGAGATCGCCCGCGTAGTGAACAATGTCGCCGGCGAGTGCGGGCTGCGGTGCCGGTGTGGCGGGCGATCCGTCGCGGCGTTTGCGCGGCACCTGCGGGCGCTGCGTGCCGAGCGCGCGGATCGCAGGATCGCGGCCGGTCAGGACCAGGTGGACGCCGGGCATGGCCTTGGCGGCCTCGACGTTGATGCTGCGGATGCCGGCGTGGGCGTGCGGCGAGCGCAGCACATAGCCGCGCAGCTGCCCGGGCGCCGTCACGTCGTCGACGTAGCGGCCGGCGCCGCGGACCAGATAGGGATCCTCCTCGCGCGGCACCGGTTGTCCAATTCCAAACTCACCCATCGCACGTCCTCAGCAGCACCGTTGCTACAATCTGTTTCAACAAGTCCAATTTACTCACCTCGTCATCGCCGGGCTCGTCCCGGCGATCTCGGTGCATTTGGCACCACTCTGACCTGGTAAGCGAGATGGCCGGGACAAGCCCGGCCATGACGAACCACGGGATCGGATCCTGGCTCTACTGCGGCATCGGTATCGGTCCCATGTCCTTGGGAACAGAGTAACCTTTGCGCACCGCCGGCCGGTTGGCGATCGTCACATACCATCGTTTCACGTTGGGGTATTGATTGAGATCGATTGTCTGCCACTCGAAGCGCGAGATCCAGGGCCAGATCGCAATGTCGGCGATCGAATAGTCGCCGGCGACGAAGTCGCGGCCGGCGAGCCTGCGATCGAGCACGCCATAGAGGCGGTGCGCCTCTTTGAGGTAGCGGTCCTCCGCGTACGGCGCCTTTCCGCGATTGTATTTCACGAAGTGATGGACTTGCCCCAGCATCGGCCCGATGCCGCCCATCTGCCACATCAGCCACTCGAGCACCCGATAGCGCGGCTCACCCTCCTTGGGCAGCAGCTTGCCGGTCTTGTCGGCGAGGTAGATCATCAGCGCGCCGGATTCCATCAGGCTGATGCCGGTGTCGCGATCGATGATGGCCGGGATGCGATTGTTGGGGCTGATCTTGAGGAACGCGGGCGCGAACTGCTCGTCCTTGCCGATGTCGACGGCGTGTACCGTGTAGGGCAGACCGATCTCCTCGAGCATGATGGAAGCCTTGCGGCCGTTGGGGGTCGTCCACGTGTAGAGATCGATCATGGGGCGTTCCTTGTTGGGCTTTTGTCAGCCTGATTGCGCGCGCGGGCCGCCGGCGCGAACGGTGTTTTCCTTCCAATATTACCGGCAAATCGACTACATGTTGGGTCAGAACCGTGGTGCGGGCTTGCGGGGCAGGCAGGATTTTGACGGGCGATGAGCAAGCGGCGGCCAAAGGTGGGGCGAATATCAACAGGATCGGCTATCCACGCGTATCCCATTAACCATCCGGGCGCCAGCGGCCCTGGCTGGTGGTGCTGGATGAACCTTGCCGCGCGTTTAGGCGACTACCGGACGAGAGCCGTACGTTGAACGCACTCGAGGCGAGCGACGAAATCCTGATCGGACGGATCGCGGGTGGGGACCGGCTCGCGATGCAGGCATTGTATGCCCGGCATCATGTGAAGGTGTTTCGCTTCGTGCTGCGGCTCGTCCGCAACGAGGCATCGGCCCAGGATCTCATCAGTGAGGTGTTCCTGGACGTTTGGCGTCAAGCCGGCCGGTTCGAAGGGCGTTCCGCGGTGTCGACCTGGATCCTGGCGATTGCAAGGTTCAAGGCGCTATCGTCGGTGCGTCGCAGAAAAGAAGCGGAACTGGATGAGGAGCAGGCAGAGGCGATCGAGGATGACGCCGATACTCCGGACATCGCCCTGCAGAAGAAGGACACGGGTGAACTCTTGCGCCGATGCCTGGCCAAGCTCTCGCCCGACCACCGGGAGATCATCGATCTCGTGTACTACCACGAGAAGTCGGTCGAGGAAGTCGCCGAGATCGTTGCCATCCCGGAGAACACGGTGAAGACGCGCATGTTTTATGCGCGCAAGAAACTCGCCGAGCTTCTAAAGGAAGCCGGCGTGGAGCGAGGTTGGCCATGACGCCGAACGAGCGCCAGGAACTCGAGACGCTGCTGCCGTGGCACGCCGCCGGTACGCTCGACCCGGTCGACGCCGCGCGCGTCGAAGCCGCGTTGGCGAGCGACCAGGAACTGGCCCGGCACTTTGCCATCGTGCGCGAGGAGATGGCCGAAACGATCCATCTCAACGAGGCGCTCGGATCGCCGTCGCCGCGCGCGCTCGATAAGCTGCTCGCCGCCATCGACGCGGATCCGGCGCGGCGCTCACGCGCGACGTTTGGGGCCGGGATCGCGAGGCTGTTCGCGGCGCTGTCGCCGCGAGCCGTGGCGTGGTCGGCGGCGGTCGCCGCGCTGGTGATCGTGCTGCAGGCCGGCGTGATTGCAACAATGTTGAGCGCGCCGCGCGAGGCGACCTTTGGCACGGCATCCGCGCCGGCGCCGGCCGCGCGGGCCGGCGGCGCGCATGTTCTGGTGCGCTTCGCGCCCGACGCCAGCATTGCCGACATCACCCGGTTCCTGGAGACCAACAAGGCGAGCGTGGTCGACGGGCCGAAGCCGGGTGGCCTTTATCGACTGCGGGTGAGCGCCGGCGGCAAGGACGAGCTTGCCAGCGTGGTTACAACGATGCAGGCGAGCAAGGTCGTCGGATTTGTCGCGCCCGAGTAAACTAGTGCCCTGTTTCCGAAGTTCGTGATACATGGCGGCATGCTCTGACACGAACTTCGGCGGCACTGGCGGCGCGGGTATAACCGGGTGCGGCCTGGAGACATCGCGATGGACCGGTTGAAGCGGCATTGGACGTTGTCGGCAGCGGGTGCGCTCGCATGGTTCGCGTTGGGCGTTCTGCCGGCGGACGCACAGGAGTTCTCTCCGAG
>JBPYFJ010000130.1:0-4354 GCA_051985675.1 Xanthobacteraceae bacterium
TAGAAAGCGCACCGCGACCACGCGCCGACAGACCTGCGGAGAGGTGGCAGAGTGGTTGAATGCACCGCACTCGAAATGCGGCATACGGGTAACCGTATCGGGGGTTCGAATCCCTCCCTCTCCGCCAGCCTGCCTCGCCCTTCGAGCTTCGCCGGATTGGCGTAGTTTTTTCCGTCAAGCAGGATGCCCTCGAAGCTTTAGCGAAGGAGGGCAGCCACCCGCCGGCTCTTCCTGTCCATGGCCGATATCGATGTTGCGCCCTGACGTACGCCTAGGCCGAACGAGGACGTCTACTGGGCTTTGGCCTGAGGACACCAATTCAGCGGTGACTTTTTGATGCTCAGATTTTTCATCAGGAAGTTGGTGCCGTCCTCGACATCGTTGAGCGACGCGCCCGACCAGTACGCCGTGTTGCAGGCTGCTGTATTGCAATTGCCGCCGGCAGTCATCCACTCGAAGGGCCGCATGTTGCATGCGTATGAAGGGAAACGCAGCCGATGCAAAGTCGGATGATCAATCCGGGAGTATCTGACCAAAAACACCGCAGTTTCAAAGCGTCTCTCACCGTCAACAAACAATACGAAAAGTTCATTAGCGAGCCCATCGGCAGCATGATAGGGAGGGCCCCCAACGGCTGCAGAAGGTGTTCCCTAACGGAACAAGCCCTTGGCCAGCCACGTCTATTCGTTCTGAAATTGAGATCAGGGAGAAGCACATGGGAATCTCCAAGCGTGTCGTTTTGGCGGGATTGGCCGGCGTTGCGATCGGGCTTTCCACCGTCGCTCTTGCGCAAATGTCTGGGCCCAAGTCCCAAGGGCTCGGCAAACTCGGGGAAGACGAGGCGATGCGCGTCAGCCCCGCCGGGACGATTCAGAAGTCCAACATGAAGGTGCCGGCAGCTCGGCACGAGGCGGCCATGGCAAAAGGCGCCAAGGAAATTTCGCCCAACACCGTCATCTACAAGCATGGCGGCAAGATGTACATGTACGACTACGCCGCCGCTGCCAACACGCAGGCGGCTGAGAACTTCGAGTCGCAGTTCGATAACGAGTAAAGCAAGCTCGGTTGGAATCCCGCGGCGCCGCCGGCTTGCCCGGCGGCGCCGTCGTTTAGCGCTGCAGCGTTGTTGCTGCTGACGGGCGCCGTTTGGTTGCGGCAGGCTCGGAGGCCGTGGGTGCGCCGAACGGCGAGCCGCTAAACGGTGACGCCCCAAATGGATTCGATCCAATTGGCGTCCCCGATTGACCAGACCCAGGCGAACTCCTACCGGACAACGGAAGGCCAAAGGGCGGCAGGCCGCCGGGCTGCTGCGCGGTAGCCGTGTTTGGCGCTGACCGCGCGCGGGCGCGCTGAATCTTCTTTGGTTTGGCGGGCTTTTGCGCCGCCTGGTGTGACTTTGCCGATTTGCCTGCCGCGGCTGGAGCCGTGGCCATGGCGGGTTGGGCCGCCGCGCGCTTGTGTGGTTGCGCGTGCTGTTTCTGCGACTGGGCACGCGGCTCGGCGGGTTGCGCCGCCGCGCGCTTGTGTGGTTGCGCGTGCCGTTTCTGCGACTGGGCACGCGGCTCGGCGGGTTGCGCCCGGCTAGCCGCCCGCTGAGGGTTCGGCTCCTGCGCTTGCGCAGGTGGCTCAACCTTATGCTCTTGCGCCTGCGTGGGCTGAACTTTGTGTTCCTCTGCTGCCGCAGGCGGCTCAACCTTGCGCTCCTGCGCTTGCGCGGGGGTTGTTTCGCGCTCGGCAGGTTGGTTGCTTTGTTCCGGCGGCACTACCGGCTGCGGCGCTGCCGGCTCCGTGGCTTCGTACGCAGGCCAGCGCTGCTCGACGCTGCCGCTTGGCTTTGTGCTCTCGGCCGGCGCCTGGCCATGGCAGACCGCAGCGCTCCATAGGAACACGGCGATTGCAGGCACCATCACCTTACGGGTACGCAAGACTGCCTCCGCAAATCGAGTTCGGTGCACTCCCGGTCCGGCAGCCGGACAGCCGGCGTTCTGATTCTATATAGGAACGAGTCGCCTGATTGCGTGCCTATTCGCTGCGCGCCGGATCATCACACCGCGGCGTCGTATTTTGCGAGCGTTGCGCGCCTGCTCTTCGCGCTCAAACAACGATTCTTAACCCTTCGTTAACCAGCAACGGAGCTAATTGGTTAACCCGCCGGAAAGAATCGCAGACTGTCCGTGACCAGCACAAGCGCCGCACAGGCTCGCCCGTCGCTCGGATTTCGCGGTCGCTCCTTCATCGCCTATTCGCTCACGCCGCGGCCGCCGATCGCCGATTGGCTGGCGGAGCTCGACAAATGGGCGCGCAACTCGCCCGGGTTCTTCGTCGGCCGGCCGATCGTGCTCGATCTTTCGGCGGTTAGATTGAGCCACGGCGCGATTACGCATCTGATTGCCGAACTCTCCCAGCGCGCGATCCGGATCGTCGGCATCGAGGGCGCTGAGCCGGCCGATTTGGGGGCCGAGCTGCCGCCGCTGCTGAAGAGCGGCCGGCCCGCCGGCATCGATGATGTTTCAGACGCTAAACCCTCGGCGCAACAACAGGAACCATCGTCGCTGTTGCTGGAAGAGCCGGTGCGCTCCGGCCAATCGGTGGTCTTTCCGCACGGCGACGTCACCGTCGTTGGGCAGGTTGCATCCGGCGCCGAAGTGGTCGCCGGCGGGTCGATCCACATCTACGGCGCGCTGCGCGGCCGCGCCCTCGCGGGGTCGATGGGAAATTCGCGCGCGCGCATCTTCTGCCGCAAGAACGAGGCTGAGCTGCTCGCCATCGACGGCTACTACCAAACCACCGAAGACATCGACACGAAGTTGCGCAACCGGCCGATCCAGGCCTGGCTCGAAGGCGATGTGCTGATGGTCGCTGCCGCGGATTGATTACGCAGGAGGTACTTGGAATGGCGAAAGTCGTGGTTGTCACATCGGGTAAGGGCGGAGTCGGCAAGACGACCACGACGGCCTCGCTCGGTGCCGCGCTAGCGCAATCGGGACAGAAGGTTGCTCTTGTCGACTTCGACGTCGGGCTGCGCAACCTCGATCTCGTGATGGGGGCCGAACGCCGCGTGGTCTACGACCTCATCAACGTGGTGCAAGGCGTCGCCAAGCTCCAGCAAGCGCTGATTAAGGACAAGCGTATCGACACGCTCTGGCTGCTGCCGGCCTCGCAGACCCGCGACAAGGATGCGTTGACCGAGGACGGCGTTGCGCGGGTGATCGCCGATCTGCGCGAAAGCCACGACTGGGTCCTCTGCGACAGCCCGGCCGGGATCGAGCGCGGCGCGACGCTTGCGATGCGGTTTGCCGACACCGCGGTGATCGTCACCAATCCCGAAGTCTCGTCCGTGCGGGATTCCGACCGCATCATCGGGCTGTTGGACGCCAAGACCGAAAAAGCCGAGAAGGGTCAGCGTGTTGATAAGCACATTCTGATCACCCGTTACGACGGTGTCCGTGCTGCGCGCGGCGAGATGCTAAGCATCGAGGACGTGCTTGAGATCCTGTCGACGCCCTTGTTGGGGATCATTCCGGAAAGCCAGGAGGTGCTGCGCGCCTCCAACCTTGGCGCGCCGGTGACGCTCAGCGATCCGGCGAGCGGACCGGCCCGCGCCTACCTCGACGCCGCACGTCGGCTCAAGGGCGAAACCGTGCCCATGGCGATCCCCGGCGACAAGAAGCGGCTGCTCGATCGCCTGTTCGGACGGAGGGCCGCATGAACCTCTTCAATCTCCTGCGTCGGCGCGGTTCGGCGCCGGTGGCGCGCGAGCGGCTGCAGGTTCTGCTCGCCTACGAACGGGCCAATCGCGGCCATTCCGATCTACTCGCTATCCTGCGCGAGGAGATCGTCGCAGTGATCGCCCGCCACGTTACTGTCGATCGCGACAACGTCATGGTCCGAATGGACCGCGGCAACACCGTCTCGACGCTTGAGATCGACATCGAAATTCCACACAACGCGGCGGCACTGCTCGCGCGCGCTTAGCGCGTCCAGGCGCAGTCCCGTGAGTCAGTGTCGACGTTCGGTTTGGTGGGGGGACGAGCAAGGAGGGCGGCGGCCGGAGCCGTTGCCCTCCTTGTATTTTTCGAGACGGACGAGCGAAAGAAAACACCCTGCACTAGTGCCGTCGATTTAAACTTCGTGCACCACCTGCCGCAATCTCTTCCAGGAGCGTCAGATCGAGGCGCGCGGGCGCTCTAGGTATTTAGGATTCTCTTGAGACTTCAGGAAATCCGCAAATTGGCGTTTGAGCCGCGGCATTTCCAGCAACAGGGTCAAGCTCTTTTTCTTCTTCTTGGTGATGAGCGTCGAGGGGTCGAAAGAGGCCTTCGCATTGTCGACGGTGAGCACGAACGGTGGATGG
>JBPYFJ010000131.1:0-3541 GCA_051985675.1 Xanthobacteraceae bacterium
GTGCGACGAGCGGCGGATGGGGCGGCCCTCGCGGCGAAAGAAGATGTTGCGATCGCCGCCCATGCCGGTGTTGCCCGACCATTCGTAACCGGGCAGACACACGAAGCGCCCCGGCGCATCGAACTTCGCGGTGAGCCGATTGAGCTCGGCCCAGAACGCGTCGGTGATCTGAAAATCGTTGCCCTGATGCCCGACGATGTCGATGAACGCCTTGTCGCGGGCGTAGCGGAAATAGCTGTCCGCCGTGCCCATGCCGATGGTCTCCCCGCTCTGGCCGTGCAGATCGCCCCAGTAGCGCCGCAGCGGCGCGGCCGTAACAACGCGCAGCGGGTTGGCGCGGCCGAGTTCCTGGCCGTCCGCCACCAGCCGCAGGTCGAGATCGGCGGCCGCGTCGGCGATGAGATTGTCCAGCACGCGCGGGCCGTCGCCGCGCTTGATCGCAACGCTTTGCGGCAATCCGCGGATCGGATGCGAGGGCACGAGCGAGAGCGTCCCTTCGGCCTCGCTCGTCGGGTTGCCCCACGCATCCTCGGCGACGATGGCCAAGCGGAACGGCTCACCGACAACCGCGAGCGAGGGCCAGATCGCCTTCCAGTGCGCGGCCGGTCCCGGCACCAGCGCAAACGCCGGCTGCTCCGGCAGCTCGGTAAATTCATAGGTCGCAAACGCATCGATCGACGTCCTGAGCTCGACGCGCGCTTCGCAATTGGTCTGCAGCCGGTATCCGGGCGAGCCCTGCCGGCGGTCGCCCATGCGCACGGTGAGCGTATCGCCGGCGCGCAGATAGCCGCGGCCGACGCGGATGAGCAAGGTGTTCGCGTAGGGGCGGATGTTGAGACGGTCGAACCAGACATCGAGCTTGGCGCCGTTGCTGGCCTCGACCGTGGTGAAGTTGGGCGCGGCAGGCTTGTCGAATTGCGGTTTGCTCATGTCGGACGTCGTCCGCCACGAGATTTTCACCATGCCGGTATCGTCGATGCCGAACGTGCCCGCGGTGTAGGTCAAGGTCAGCTCGGCGTATGCGCCGGCGACAAAGGGCCCCGATGGCGTGAGCCGGATCGAGCCCATGTGCTCGGAGAGATAGGTGGAGAACGGCATGAGCGGACCTCGATCGCGGCATCGCTGCTAGTCGGACGGAAGAAGGATCGATAGGATAGTTGGTGAGCCATACGGAGAGCGGGAGCATTTTCCAATGGTGAAGTTGCGCCTTGTCACCGTGTTCCTGGCTCTGGTCGTCGCCATCCCGGCCACGAAGGCGCAGGAATGGCCGAACCGGCCGATTCGCTTCATCGTGCCGTTCCCGGCCGGCGGCTCGACCGACGTGGGCGCCCGCCTCGTCGGCGACTATCTGTCGCGCAGCCTGCGTCAGCAAATCGTCGTCGAGAACAAGTCCGGCGCTAACGGCAATATCGGCATGGAGAGCGCGGCCAAGAGCGCGGCCGATGGCTACACGATCCTGGTTACGACCGACGCCTTGAGCAGCAATCCGCACGCCTACAAGATGAACATCGATCCACTGAAGGAACTCACACCGGTCGTCCAGCTCTCGCGCCAACCCATCGTGCTCGCGGCGCACCCCTCTCTGGGCGTTGCCTCGCTTGCCGAGTTGATCGCACTTGCCAGAGAGCAGCCAGGGCTGCGCTACGCGACCGGAAGCGGATTGGGCGCCCAGCATATGGTGGTGCAATGGTTCGCCTCGATCGCCGGCATCAAGCTCGAGCACGTGCCCTATCGCGGCGGCACGCCGGCGCTCAATGATCTCATCGCCGGGCACGTGAAGCTCGGATCGCTCGGGTCGACGCCGCTCGTCCCGCACTACAAGGCCGGCACGCTGCGGCTGCTCGCACAATCGACCGAGAAGCGTTCGCCGAGCCTGCCCGACGTGCCGACCTATCAAGAAGCAGGAATCAAGGGGCTGGTGCTCGATCAATGGGTCGGCGTGTTCGTGCCGGCGGGAACGACGCCGGCGATCGGCATGCGTCTCAACACCGAGATCAACAAGGCGCTCGCCGAGGCGGCGATCCGCGACGGCTTCCTGCAATCCGGCCAGGAACCGGTCGGCGGCAGCGCCGACGCATTCTCACAACTCGTTCACGGCGATTTCGCTACGTACGCCCGCCTGGTGAAGGAGCTGAACGTCAAAGCCGACTAGGCCTACAAAAATGTCCAGGCGAGACATCCGGCCGCAAGCGTGGTCAGCGTCTTTGTTGTGCGCACATCAGGCTATGACCCGCTCGTCATCCCAGACCTTGTCGGGCATCGGAAGGCCGGCAAAGGTCTCCTTGGTCGGCGGCCTATCCGGCTCAATGCCCAGCATCTCGAGCACCATCACGAGCTGGCGCACGTGCTGACCCGAATGCCACGTGGTTCGCTCCAAATACTCGTGCAGCGTGACGTCGCCGTAGTAGACGTGGGCCTTGCGCGAAAAATCGCTCGTCTGGCCGGGGCCATCCCACCAGGTCTTGAATCGTCCCAGCACGTCTTGTCCGTAAGCTAGTATTTTGGCCGTGGTGTTCATCTCCGGCGGCGGCACACGGCCGTACGCGCCTTCCTTGAGTGGCAAGCCATGCACCTCGTGCTCGAGGAAGGCATCGGCGATGTTGAAGATGTGATAGGCGAGCTCCGCGTAGCTGCGCGGCCGATGCGGCAGCATGCGTCCGAGCTTGTCGTCCGGGATTTGTGCGAACAGCCGCTGCGCCGTCGTTTGGATCTCGGTGAGCCGCGCGGCGAGTTCGGGCGCGGGCAGCACCTGCGCCCCGCCCCACGCGATGCCGGCGACGCGCGCCACGTCGCGCAGGACCTGCCCGTTCGCCCAATCCTTGCCGCGCCGCACGATCGGCACCGAGCGGATGCCCAGCATTGCCAGCTCGGCAAAGGCATCCCTGTCCTCAAGCACGTTGACGGAGACGAAGGGAACGCCGTGCTTGGTCAGGAACTCCTTCATTCTGAGGCAACTCGTGCAGCCGGGCTGCCAGTATGCTTTGATGACGGATGCTTCAGGGGATGATTGCGCCACGGGTGTTCTCCGCAAATGTCGACGCAGGATACTGCGCCCACCCCGAGGGGCAAGACGTGACGCTAGCGGGACGCAAGGATTTATGGGAACAAACCAGACGCCCAAGAGCCCCAAAATGACATCCGCCCCGGGTCCGGAGATTTGCCTCAACGGCGTGCGCTATCGCTGGCCTGACCGGCCGGTCGTTGTCGTTTGCAACGATGGCGGTGATCCCGCGTACTTCGATCGGGCACTTAAAGACGGAATCGTACCCAACGTCGCTCGCTTCATGGAGACAGGATTTTGTGCGATCGCCCAATGCGTCATTCCGAGCTTCACCTGTCCCAACAACGTGTCGATCGTCACCGGCAGCCCGCCCTCGATCCACGGCATATCCGGGAACTTCTATCTCGAACTGGAGACGGGAAAAGCAGTCGTTATGACCGGCCCCGAACTCATGCGCTCGACGACCATCCTCGCGGAGTTTTCACGCAAGGGCGCCAGGGTCGCGTCTATAACGGCCAAGGACAAGCTGCGCCAGCAGCT
>JBPYFJ010000132.1:0-5403 GCA_051985675.1 Xanthobacteraceae bacterium
GGCGCCGCCCCGTCCCCCGGATCGCTGCGCGATCCGACCTCTCCCCGCAAGCGGGGAGAGGTGACGCATCCGCTAGCTCGTTCGATACGACAGAGTTCGGTTGCACCTGCGGTGATGGCCGCAGTCGTTGCGCTGGCGACCAATGTCGCCGCGCAGGCCGAGACCTATCCATCCCACGCCGTCACCATCGTAGTGCCGTTCGTGCCGGGCGGCACCACCGACCTGCTGGCGCGGCTTTTGGCCGACAAGCTGGACAAGCGGTTCGGCAAACCGTTCGTGGTCGAGAACAAGCCGGGCGCCGGCGCGCTCACCGCGGCGGTCGCGGTCGCGCATGCGGCGCCCGACGGACACACGCTGATGATCGCGCCGAGCTCGGCGATGGCGGCGAACGTCACGCTCTACAAGAAGCTCCCCTACGACCCGGCCGCCGATTTCGTGCCGCTCGCGCTTTTAGTGCGTACGCCGTTCGTGCTCGCCGTCAATCCGGCGCTGCGGATCAACTCGGTCGCCGACCTGGTGGGGCGCGCCAAGGCGCAGCCCGACGTGCTCGCCTTTGCGTCGAGCGGACCGGGAACGCCGCATCATCTGTTTGCCGAGTTGTTCCAAAGCCTGACCGGCACCAGGCTCACCCATGTGCCCTACAAGGGCGTAGCACCCGCGCTCAACGACGTGGTCGCCGGGCACGTGCAGATGATCTTCACCGATGTCGCGCCCGCGCTCGGAATGATCGAGGACGGACGGCTCATCGCGCTCGGCGTCACCTCGAAAGCGCGGCTCGCCGCGCTGCCGCAGACGCCGCCGCTCGATGACGCGGTCCAAGGCTTCGACACGACCTCGTGGCAGATGGCGATCGCGCCGGCGGCGACCCCGCCCGACGTCGTTGCCACGCTCAACGCCGAGATCGGACGCATCGTTGCCGAGCCGGAGGTAAAGGCGCAGGCCGTTGCGACCGGCATGCTGCCGGTCGAGCCCGCCTCCCCGCAGGCGCTGCGCGATTTCGTTCGCACCGAGATCAGCAAATGGGCGGCCCTCGTCCAGAAGGCCGGGATTGCGCAATCGCAATGAGCACGCAGGCTTCCACCAACGGGGCGGGTGCTGCGCTGCTCACGGTGCGCGGCGTGAAAGCCTATTACGGCAACATCCCGGCGCTGCGCGGGGTCGATCTCGAGGTGCGCGAGGGCGAGATCGTCACCCTGATCGGCGCCAACGGCGCCGGCAAGTCGACGCTGATGATGACGATCTGCGGCAAGCCGCGCGCCCGCGAAGGCTCGATCACCTTTGCGGGCGCCGACATCACGGCGAGCGCGACCCACGAGATCGCGCGCATGCGCGTCGCGCAATCGCCGGAAGGCCGGCGCATCTTCCCGCGCATGACGGTTTACGAGAACCTGCAGATGGGCGCGGTTGCGACCGGCGGCGCAGCGCTCGCCCAGGATCTCGAGCGCGTGTTCGCGCTCTTCCCACGCCTCGCCGAGCGCCGCGATCAGCGCGGCGGTACGCTGTCGGGCGGCGAGCAGCAGATGCTGGCGATTGCGCGCGCCCTCATGGGACGCCCGCGCCTGCTGCTGCTCGACGAGCCCTCGCTCGGCCTCGCGCCGCTTATCGCCCAGCAGATCTTCGGCGTCATCCGCGACCTCAACGCGCGCGACCGGCTCACCGTGTTCCTGGTCGAGCAGAACGCGTTCCACGCGCTCAAGCTCGCGCACCGCGCCTACGTCATGGTCAACGGGGTCATTACGCTGACCGGCACCGGGCGCGAGCTGTTGGAGCGGCCGGAAGTGCGGGCGGCTTATCTGGAGGGTGGAAAAGCCGCGGCGACGACGCCGTCATCAGGCTAAACCGACGGCGTCAACGTTGAAGCCTCGCGTACCCCGGATCGCGTGGCGCGCAGCGCCATGCTCGCCGGTGCCCGTCCCGAATACGCCAGTCGCTCTCGGATTAGCTGCGAAGCGATTCAACCGGTCGGCGATTTGCGTTAATGTGTCTGATCGGATTCGCGGCGCCAAGGGTGCGCGCATGGTGCGTTCGGAGAGCAAACTTCTCATCATGGCCCTGATGCTGACGTTCGCCCTGGCGGTCACGGCCTTCGGCATGGTGTTGCTCGATTGGTAGACGGCCTAAGCGAATACCGCTCGCCAAGGTTTTTTGTCCTTAATTCAGGCTGAATTGGCGGGTTAAAGTTCGCTTGCTTCGTAAGTGAGACTCCCCGACTGAAAGACCCCGGCCAAGGTTTGGCCGGGGTTTTTATTTTGACGAACGACGCGCGCGGACGCCGCGCGGGCTCGTCAGCATCGGCCGTTACGGGTGTCGCTGGTGCTTGAGCCGCGGGCGCTGTCGCACTGCTCCTCGCTGTTGCGGTCCTTTGCGGGCTCTTGAGCAGCGGCTCATCGTCGTTCGCCCTGCGGCGCGCGCGGCGGCACTAGGTCACCACCTTTCGCGCAACCGGGCGCTCAGCGTAGCGCACAACCGCCCGCTGCGAGGCGCTAGCTGCCGCGTTTCTTCGGCTGAATCTGCTGTTGCTGCTGAACCGGCGGCGCCGCCTCGACGGCCTTGGGGATCTCACCAGGTTTGAAGTCCCGCTTGGCGCGATCAAACGCCGGCGCCCTGCGGGCGGCCTCCTCGGCGAGCTCGGTCCACATGTGCGCCAGCGCCAGGTACTCCGAACGGCGATTGAGGTCGGTCGCTTTCCCCGCAAGCTCGAGACACTCCGCAGCCAATGCCCTGTACGCGTCGGAACGTTTGTCCATGACTAGTAACGCCCCGGACCTCTACGGGGGCATAAGTAACATCCTGGCAAAGTCGTTCCGCAGCCTTGGCAAAAGGCGCCGGCAGATTGGCGTTCTGGTTAACATTCTGCGACCCCGCGGGCTGTCGCGAGTAACGGGCTACGGTGCGACCGGCACCGCCAGGTTCGGCACTAGCGCGTCCGGGCAACACTTCCCGCCGAACACACCGCGCCTGCGACAAATCACACTAGGCGCTCGCGTAGCGCGCGATCATAGCATGCCGTTCCGGTGCGGGGCGGCACGATTCATGACGCGTCCAAGCGATAACGGTTTAGGTGCGGAAGCCCTGTGGGCCGCGATCGGGCTCGGGGGGCTCGGCTGCGCGATCATCGCCGCCGCGCTGGTGTTGTGGCTGACGTGACCCGCTGACACGCGTCTAGTTTCCCGAGGTAAGCTCCCCGACCCGAGCATCGGGTGACAGGGACCAGCATGGCGGAGACAATCGGCGAGACGCGCGAGCGCTATCGGCATTTTCTGGCGATCCCGACACGCTGGATCGACAACGACGTCTACGGCCACGTCAACAACGTGCGCTACTACGAGTACTTCGACACGGTGATCAACCGCTACCTGATCGAGGCGGGCGGGCTCGACATTCACAACGACGACGTGATCGGTATCGCGGTCGAGACCACGTGCCGCTTCCACCGTTCGCTGGCGTTTCCCGATGTCGTCAACGCCGGTCTGCGCGTCGGCAAGCTCGGCAGCAGCAGCGTGCGCTATGAGATCGGCCTGTTCCGCGGCGACGATCCGGAGCCCGCCGCGACCGGTCATTTCGTGCATGTGTTCGTGACCCGCGCGACCCAGCGCCCAACCCCGATCCCGGACCGCATCCGCGCGGCGCTCGGCAAGCTGCAAGTGGGGTGAAGGGGCCGCTAGCCGGGGCGTCAGCGCCGATCCGCGCGCTTTTTGTGGATGACGGTCGCAGGTACGAGCATACTGTCGAGGTCGGCGAAGGCGAGCCCGAAACGCAAGCGAGGGGACGCGCGATGAATACGCATCAGAAAGCCAGATTGGTGGCCTTGCTCGGCGTAGCGGTCTTTGCTCTGGGGTTTCTGTTCTGGATCGCCGTCGGCGGCATCCCGGGCTGAAGATCCTTCGCGATCTCGTGGCAACCGGTGCGGCACGAGACGTTCGCACCGGGCAACCGATGGCGTCGATGCGCGCTACTGCGGATGATAGGTCAGGTGGTAGTGATGATGGTCAGGCGAGTACAGAACGACCGGCGCGCGCTGATGGGTCTTGTGCTTATCGGCCGGTATGAACACCGGGTCGTGGTGATGGTACGAGCCGCCGCGGGCATGGGCGCTGGTGGCGATGGCAAGCCCCATACCGATGCACAGCATCCAAAGCGATAGCTTGCGCATGGCGAATCTCTTAAGCGCCAGCATACGCCGACTTGGATGAGCGGTCGCTGTGACAAGTCACAGTCGGCGCCCGTTTATCGAGGCTCGCCTGACCGTTTCGCCAGCGCTTGGCGGAGAACTGAGAATGACGTGGTTCCGGGGCTACTGCCGGTGCGGTGACGTCGCGTTTGAGGTCCAAGGGCCATTTGAAAAGGGACCACAGGTGGCTAACAGCCGCCCGAGTACTGGCCATTTCCGAAGGCAGGTCCTTGGGCGCCTACCGCCGCGTCAACATTGCGTCTACGTGGGCGATCAGGTCGAGCGATTGCATGATAGTCTGGCGTGTCGCCAATATTGCGGAATTGACTTCGGCGTTCGCCGCAGCGTATCGCGCGCTGCTTGCCTCCCGATCGGTTTGGATTTCGCGTTGGCCCTCAGGCGAGAATCGGACCGGCATTTGCGCTCCTCCTGCTGCAGGCGGGAGCGCGATCGGTCTCTCAGCCACCGACGCCTGTAGGACGAGCCTCGGCCGGTGATGATTGGTAACTTGTCGCAAGATTGGATGTTCCGCTGAAAATCAAATTGGCACAGGGAAAAAGTCAAATCAGGACAAAAGGTTCTACTATGACGGCACCCTACCCCGGAAAAGAACATATTGCGAACAGAGAACAAAACGTGTACATTGGCTCCTTAACCCAGGAATCGCCCACGTCGCCGCAATCACGCTTGCGAATCCCGATCCGATAGGAGCAACAGATGGCCCAGGCCGTGTTACGTGTCGTTGAAGGTTCGTCCATGGACAAGTCGAAGGCGCTGGATGCCGCGCTCTCCCAGATCGAGCGGAGTTTCGGCAAGGGCTCGATCATGCGCCTCGGCAAGGGCAACCGGCCGATCGAGATCGAGACCGTCTCCACCGGCTCGCTCGGGCTCGACATCGCGCTCGGCGTCGGCGGCCTGCCGCGCGGCCGCGTCGTCGAGATCTACGGCCCGGAATCCTCCGGCAAGACCACGCTCGCCCTGCAATGCATCGCCGAGGCCCAGAAGAAGGGCGGCATCTGCGCGTTCGTCGACGCCGAGCACGCGCTCGATCCGGTCTACGCCCGCAAGCTCGGCGTCAATATCGACGACCTGTTGATCTCGCAGCCCGACGCCGGCGAGCAGGCGCTTGAGATCGCCGACACCCTGGTGCGCTCGGGTGCGATCGACGTCCTGGTCGTCGACTCGGTCGCAGCCCTCGTTCCGCGCGCCGAGCTCGAAGGCGAGATGGGCGA
>JBPYFJ010000133.1:0-16393 GCA_051985675.1 Xanthobacteraceae bacterium
CCAGATTGCGCACCCCCGCTTCACGGGTATAGCGACGGATCAGCGTGAGCAGCGCGTCGTCCCCGATCGCCCATTCCTTCGCATCCAGCCCGTGCTTGGTGATCGCGTGCGGAATGAGATGCTTGCGCGCGATCTCGACCTTCTCGTCCTCGGTGTAGCCGGCGATACGGATGATCTCCATGCGATCCATCAGGGGCGGCGGGATGTTGAGCGTATTCGCCGTGGTGATGAACATGACGTTGGAGAGATCGTAATCGACCTCGAGATAGTGATCGTTGAATGTGCTGTTCTGCTCCGGATCGAGCACCTCGAGCAGGGCCGAGGACGGATCGCCGCGGAAATCGGCGCCCATCTTGTCGACCTCGTCGAGCAGGAACAGGGGGTTCGAACTCTTGGCCTTGCGCATCGACTGGATGATCTTGCCGGGCATCGAGCCGATATAGGTGCGCCGATGGCCGCGGATCTCCGCCTCGTCGCGCACGCCGCCGAGCGACACACGTACGAACTCGCGGCCGGTGGCGCGGGCGATCGACTTGCCAAGCGATGTTTTACCGACACCGGGTGGACCCACCAGGCACAGGATCGGGCCAGTCAGTTTGTTGGCGCGACTCTGCACCGCCAGATACTCGACGATGCGCTCCTTGACCTTCTCGAGCCCATAGTGATCGGCATCGAGGATATCCTGAGCGTGTGCCAGGTCCTTCTTGATCTTGGTCTTCTTGTTCCAAGGGATCGACAGCAGCCAATCCAGATAGTTGCGCACGACGGTTGCTTCCGCCGACATCGGCGACATCTGGCGCAGCTTCTTGAGCTCGTGCGTGGCCTTCTCGCGCGCTTCTTTGGAAAGCTTCGTCTTCTTGATCTTGTCTTCCAGCTCGGCCAGCTCGTCGCGACCCTCGTCGTCGCCGAGCTCCTTCTGGATCGCCTTCATCTGCTCGTTGAGGTAGTACTCGCGCTGCGTCTTCTCCATCTGGCGCTTGACACGCGTGCGGATGCGCTTCTCGACCTGCAGGACCGAGATCTCGCTCTCCATCAACGAGAGCACCTTTTCCAGCCGATCGGTGACCGTCGGCATCTCCAGCACAGTCTGCTTGTCGGGAATCTTCACGGCCAGGTGCGAGGCAACCGTGTCCGCGAGCTTAGCGTAGTCTTCGATCTGCTGCACCACGCCGATGACTTCGGGCGACACCTTCTTGTTGAGCTTAACGTAGCCTTCGAACTCGTTGACGACTGAGCGCGCAAGCGCTTCGGCTTCGACCCGCTCGCCCAGACTATCCGGCAGCAGCACCGCGTCGGCCTCATAGAAGTCGGTGCGATCCCCATAGCGCAGCACCTTGGCGCGCTCGGCGCCCTCGACCAGAACCTTCACGGTATTGTCGGGCAGCTTAAGCAGCTGCAGCACGCTTGCGAGCGTGCCGACCTCATAGATCGAATCGGTCCCGGGGTCGTCATCGGACGCGTTCTTCTGGGTGGCCAGAAGAATGTAGTTGTCCGTACGCATGACTTCTTCGAGCGCGCGGATCGACTTCTCGCGGCCGACGAACAGCGGAACGATCATGTGCGGAAAAACGACGATGTCGCGCAGCGGAAGGACCGGGTAGGTCCGCGTTTCGCCGGGCTGCGGCAGTGCTCGCGGTTTCGGGGTCGTCGTCATGATAAAAATCCCCTTCTCGTTGTGCTCCCTGCCCGCGACAATCCGGTGTCAGTTTCGCGGGTTAGGCACACAGTTGTGGCCCCTCTTCGCATCTTCGGCCGTTTTTCCAAAACGCCCCGAATTTGTTACGCGAATCGTGCCTACGCTAGCATAGGTGGCGTTGCGTCCCCGGCGAGTCAAGACAGCCAAGCAAATCAACCGGGTAGCCAAACTGGCACGACCGACGTCCGATCTTGCCGACGCAGCATTTGGTACAATGGTGCGTTTTTTGTGGTCGCGCCTCGGCGCATTCAAGCGGTCGCGCCGGCATCTCCCGCGCGGTCGGCGTAGATGTAAAGCGGCCGCGCCGCGCCTTCCACGACTTCCTTGGAAATCACCACTTCCTCGACGCCCTCAAGGCTCGGCAGATCGAACATGGTGTCGAGCAGGATTCCTTCCATAATCGATCGCAGGCCGCGTGCTCCGGTCTTGCGCTCGATCGCCTTGCGGGCGATCGACGACAGCGCCTCGTCGGCGAAGGCAAGCTCGATGTTTTCCATCTCGAACAGGCGCTGGTACTGCTTGACGAGCGCGTTCTTGGGTTCCAGCAGGATTCGCTTGAGGGCGGCCTCGTCGAGGTCCTCAAGCGTTGCGACCACCGGCAACCGGCCGACGAATTCCGGGATGAGACCATATTTGAGCAGGTCCTCCGGCTCGACGTAGCGGAAAATCTCGCCTTGCTTGCGGTCTTCCGGCGCCATCACCTTGGCGGCGAAGCCGATCGAGGTCGAGCGCCCGCGCGCCGAGATGATCTTTTCCAGTCCGGAGAACGCGCCGCCGCACACAAACAGGATGTTGGTCGTGTCGACCTGCAGAAACTCCTGCTGCGGGTGCTTGCGTCCGCCTTGCGGGGGGACCGACGCGATCGTGCCTTCCATGATCTTGAGCAGCGCCTGTTGCACGCCCTCGCCGGAGACGTCACGCGTGATCGACGGATTGTCCGACTTGCGGGAGATCTTGTCGATTTCGTCGATATAGACGATGCCGCGCTGGGCGCGTTCGACGTTATAGTCCGCCGCCTGCAACAGCTTGAGGATGATGTTTTCCACGTCCTCGCCGACATAACCGGCCTCGGTCAGCGTCGTCGCGTCCGCCATCGTGAACGGCACGTCGAGGATGCGCGCAAGCGTCTGCGCCAGCAGAGTTTTGCCCGAGCCGGTTGGGCCAATCAGCAGGATGTTCGACTTGGCGAGTTCAACGTCGTTGTGCTTGGTCGCGTGGTTGAGCCGCTTGTAGTGATTGTGAACCGCAACCGACAGCACCTTCTTGGCGTGATCCTGGTCGATCACGTAGTCGTCCAGAACCTTGCGGATTTCCTTCGGGGTCGGAATCCCGTCGCGCGACTTCACCAGCGAGGACTTGTTCTCCTCGCGGATGATGTCCATGCAGAGTTCGACGCACTCGTCGCAGATGAAAACCGTCGGCCCGGCAATGAGCTTGCGCACCTCATGCTGGCTCTTACCGCAAAACGAACAGTAGAGCGTGTTTTTGGAGTCGCTGCCGCTGACCTTGCTCATCTGATCTTCAACCTGCTCTGACCGCCTTGCCCGCTGTTACGCGTTACTGCCCGGTCCGATGGCGCATTCCATCCCGACATCATGGTCGGGACCCTATCGGAAAACTAGGGCCGAGCTGCGCGGTTCGACCCTTTTTCCCCTCCAACGCCGCCGATTCTAAACCAAGCACGCTAGCCACCCGACAATCAAGATTCCTTTAACGATCACAAGGCTTGCGGCCCTGGCATGTGGCGATTTCCCAAGCCCGTACCACGCGATTTTCCACCACCATTTGTGGCAGAATAATAGTACAAGGCCCAATATCGGCGGGAAATCGACGATTTCCAACGCGAGTGCGCTGCAAAACCCGTGCCGCAACCGCGCTTGCGGCTGTTCCGGAGTCCTTCAGGACGGCCTTAATGCGGCGATGAGTTCGCCCACGTCCTCCGGGCGCTTTTCCATCACCGTGTCGATAATGCCGAATTCCTTGGCGCCATCGGCCGTCAGGAACATGTCGCGCTCGAGCGCATCCTCGATTTTCTTGAGCTGCTGGCCGGTATGCTTCACATAGATCTCGTTGAGCCGCTTCTTCAGGTTCAGGATCTCCTGTGCGTGCAGCATGATGTCGGTGGCTTGGCCCTGAAATCCGCCCGACGGCTGGTGCAGCATGATACGCGCGTTCGGCAGCGCAAAGCGCATGTCCTTGTGGCCGGCCGCCAGCAGCAGCGAGCCCATGGACGCGGCTTGGCCGATGCAGAGCGTCGAAATCGCCGGCCGCACGAACTGCATGGTGTCGTAGATCGCGAGTCCCGACGTCACCACGCCGCCAGGTGAATTGATGTACATCGCGATTTCTTTTTTCGGGTTGTCGGCTTCGAGAAACAGCAGCTGCGCGACCACCAAGGAGGACATTCCGTCTTCCACGGCGCCGGTGATGAAAATGATGCGTTCCTTGAGCAGGCGCGAATAAATATCGTAGGCGCGCTCGCCCCGATTGGTCTGCTCGACCACCATGGGCACGAGATAGTTCATGTAGGTTTCGGCGGGATCGCGCATGGGTTTGGCCTTGTTGTTACGGCGCCTCTATCTGGTAGCCCGAAAGCGTGAACGCTGCTTCGAGGCGGTGATCGCCTCGTAGGTCACTTGGTCTCGTTGTCCTCGTCTTCGCGGAACAGGTCCTCGCGCGACACCGGCTTATCGGTGACGGTTGCAAGCTCCACGATGAAGTCCACCACCTTGTCCTCGTAGATCGGCGCGCGCAGCGACGCGAGCGCCTGCGGGTTCTTGCGGTAGTATTCCCAGACCTGCTGCTCCTGTCCGGGAAATTGCCTCGCCCGCTCGGCTGCGGCGCGCGAGAGCTCTTCGTCCGTAACCTTGATATTGTTCTTCTCGCCGATTTCGGCAAGTACGAGGCCAAGCCGGACGCGGCGGTCGGCGATCGCCCGGTACTCGGCTTTCGCCTTCTCTTCCGTCGTGCCTTCGTCGGCGAAGCTCTTATTCTGGCTCTCAAGGTCCGAAAGCACGGTTCTCCAGACGTTATTGAACTCGTCCTCCACCATGGTGGGCGGCGCGTCGAACTTGTGCAGTTCGTCGAGCCGATCGAGCAGGACGCGCTTTAACTTCTGGCGACTCGCGGCCGCATGCTCGCGCGTCAGGCGGTCCTTGATCGCATCCTTGAGTTTATCGAGCGATTCCAGGCCGAGCGATTTTGCAAACGCGTCGTCGACTACGATCTCGCCCGGTGCTTCGATCGCTTTCGCCGTCACCTCGAACTCGGCGTCCTTGCCGGCGAGCTTTTCCGCCAGGTAGTTGTTCGGAAAGCGAACCTTGACGGTCCTGGGCTCGCCGGCCGCCATTCCGATCAACTGCTCCTCGAAGCCGGGAATGAACGTGTTCGACCCGACGTTGACCACGATGTCATCGCCGGCCCCGCCTTCGAACGCCTCCCCGTCGATCTTGCCCGTGTAGGCGACCGTCACTCGATCGCCGTTCGCGACCTTGGCGCCGTCGGCTTTGGCCGCATAGGGCCGGTTCTGGCTGGCAATGCGCGACACCGCCTCGTCGATCTCGGCTTGCGTCACCTCCGCGACCGGGCGCTCGATCTTGACGCCCTTGAAATCGGCCAGCGTGATCGGCGGCAGAACCTCGAGCGCGACGGTGTACGAGAGGTCGGATTGTCCCGCGAAGACGTTTTCGATCTCTTCCTTGCTTTCCGGCAGCGTGACCTTTGGCTCCATCGCAAGCTTGAACCCGTTGTCGGTCACGATCTTGGCGTTGGTCTCGCGCACCAGCGCTTCGATAGCCTCCGCCATCAGGGAGCGTCCGTAGATCTTCTTGAGATGCGCCGGCGGCACCTTGCCGGGCCGGAAGCCGTTGAGGCGCACGCTGTCCTTGATCTCGGAGACGCGGCTGTCGAGCCGGGCTTCGAGATCGCTCGCCGGCACCACGATTTTGAATTCGCGCTTGAGACCGTCGGAATGCGTTTGCGTGACCTGCATTGGTTCAACTCTGAGTTCGTATCGCCGGGGCTGTGCGCTGCCGCGTGGTGCGGGCGGAGGGATTTGAACCCCCACGACTTGCGTCACTGGAACCTAAATCCAGCGCGTCTACCAATTCCGCCACGCCCGCGCTTTCGGGCGGCGCGGCTTATAACATAGTGACGGGACGCGCCTAGCACAAAAATAGGCGTCCACAGGCGCGAGCGCGAGGGCCGTTACAGCGCCGTGGACGGAAAGTGGGTCGCGCTCGCCCGCAACGCCTGCCTGCCGAGCGCCGACCGCCCCTGCTAAGGGCGCTGGTGGGCCAACGCCGGGACGCTTTGCCTTACCGACACGTCAACGGCGGTCGCCAGCGCCGTTCGGATCGCGCCCGTCAGAGCGCGCTTTGAGGGTGCGGCTAACCCTTTGCGCACGCAGGAATGTTGCCTCGTGGCCACAGGGTTGTGGAAACGTCACCGGGGCCGGCCTTCGGCGCGTTTCCTGCTTGAGTGATCGCTGACACGCCCCTTACCGTCCGCCAGGGGCTTGGGGCTTGCCACATGGATTGGGTGCTGGACCGCGATGGCGGCGACGGGGAGCGTTTGTGCCTGCGGGGAAGGCGTGTGCAGCGCGGCACGCGCGCCCGCACGCTGCTGCTCGCGGGCACCGCGCTCGCGGGCGCGTTGATCCTCGCGCCAAGCCTCGCGCAGGCGCAGAACGCGACCTGGACCGGGTCGACCAGCGGTGACTGGAACACCAACGCCAATTGGGCGCCGGCGAGCGTGCCGACCGGTACGGCCACTTTCGACGCCACCGGTTTGACGCAGGCTGTTACGGTTTCGGCGGATGCATCAATCGACACGATCGCGCTCAGCGCCGGCGCACCGACCTATTCGTATACGATCAATCCGGGGGTAGCCTTCGACATCGTGGGCGCCGGCATTGTCAACAATTCGGCGAACGCGCCGAATTTTCTCAATAGCGGCACACTGAGTTTTTCCAATTCCAGCACCGCTGCCAACGCCAATATTATCAACAACAGCTTTTTGAATTTCAACAACGCGAGTTCGGTTGGCAGCGCCAGCCTGGTTAACAATGGATTCCTTGGCTTCAGCAACACCAGCACGGCGGCAACGGCCACCATCCTCAACAACACAACAATCACGTTCCAAGATTCAAGCTCCGCGGGGAGCGCCGTTATCACCAATAGTGGCGGCGCCAGTCTCATCTCGTTTGCCGATACCAGCACTGCCGGCAGCGCAACCATCACGACCAACGGCGGCGCGCTGACGCAATTCACCGGCAGAGGCGACGGCGGCAGCGCGCAATTCATCACCGCCGCCGGCGGCAGGGTCGATTTTTCCGGAACGACTGGAGCCGCGGGCAACAATCAGGTCACCGCGGGCTCGATCGCGGGCGCGGGCACCTACCAGCTCGGCGGCAACCAGCTCACGGTCGGCAGCAACAACCTTTCGACCACCGTCAGCGGAGCAATCGAGGACGGCGGCACGTTCGGCGGTACCGGCGCGTCACTTGTCAAAGTCGGCTCCGGTGTTCTCACGCTGTCGGGCACGAACACCTACACCGGTGCGACAACGGTCAATGCCGGCACGCTGATCGCGGCATCTAATGGGGCATTGCCGACGACCGCTGTTACCGTCAACACGGGCGCGACGCTGACCATCGCAGACGGTGTGGTGGCCGACATTGGATCCCTCGCCGGCGGCGGATCCGTGCAAATCGGCACGACCGATGCAACGACCGCGCTCTTTATTGGTTTGGTTAACCCGGCCACCACGACGTTTTCAGGCGCCATCACCGGCCCAGGTTCACTCGAACTTGACGGCGGACAACTGACGTTGACCGGAGCCGGCAACAATATCGGCGGCAACTTAGACCTGTGCGCGTGTGACGTCGGCGGAATCACCATCAAAGGGGGGGCCTTCGTCGTCGGCGGCAACACCTCGGTTGCAGGCGGTACGCTTGCGGTCACCAACGGGGGCACGCTCGCAACCGGCGACCTCCTTGTGGGCACCAAGATGGTGATTGATGGCGCAGGCTCGACTGTCACCGCCACCGGCAATACAGGCATAGGGCTGCTGGGATCTGGCCCCCTCGGAGCAGGAGCACTGACAATTTCCGGCGGCGGCGTGCTCAATTCCCAAGGACCCACGGAAATCGACAACTTCGCGGGCACGCCCACGGTCACAGTCACTGGCGTCGCTTCAAAGTGGAACGTCAGCGGTCCAATGACCGTCGGCAATGGCACTTTCGGGGGGCCCGGGACTCTCACCATCTCCAACGGCGGCAGCGTCAATGCCACCGGCGCGTTCATGGAGATCGGCGATCAGGCCGACGGAAGCTCACTTGTCACGGTGACCGGCGCCGGCTCGACCCTCAACGTCACCAATTCGCTCACGCTCGGCCATCCGTGCGCGTGCACGAGTGGAACACTCACCATCGCGGACGGGGCGGTGGTCAATTCGCCCGGCTTCACGGGCATCGGCGCCGGCAGCACATTGAACCTCGGCACCGGCGGTCTCGCGGGCTCGATCGTGACCCCTGTAATTGTCGATGACGGCCGGATTCTCGCAAATTTTACCGACGCGCTCACGCTCGCGGCCGCCATTTCCGGCACCGGCACGCTGACCAAAGCCGGGTCGGGAACGTTGACGCTCTCCGGCACCAACACCTATACGGGCGCAACCACGATCAATGGCGGCACGCTGTCGGTAAACGGCAGCATTACGAGTGCCGCCGCGGTGAACGCCGGCGGCACGCTCGCCGGCACCGGAACCGTCGCCGACATCACGGTCAATGCGGGCGGCACGTTGGCGCCGGACCCGCCGGCCGCACCCGGCACACTGACCTCCACCGGCAGTCTCCTGCTGAACCCCGGCGCGACCTACCTGGTTCAGGTGACGCCCACGGCCGCGAGCACGACCAACATCAGCAACACGGCCACGCTCACGGGCGCAACGCTTGCCATCAACGCGACCGGAGCCGAATACACGCTCGGCACCCGATACACCGTCCTGACCGCGCTCAGCGGACTCGGCGGCACGACCTTCGCGAATACGACCGCCACCAGCGGGCCGGTCAAGGCGACGATCAGCTACGATGCGAACGACGTGTTCATCACGTTGTCCCAGGCGCTCCTCGGCTCGCAGCTGCCGCCCGGCCTGAACGCTAATCAGACCAACGTCGCCAATGCGATCAACAATTTCATCAACGCCGGGGGCACGCTGCCCCCGGCTTTTCAAAACCTTTTCTATCTTTCGCCCTCGCAGCTCGCGCAGGCGTTGACCCAGCTCGGCGGTCAGAACAACGCCGGCGGCGGACAGCAGTCCGGCTTCCAGATGATGAACGAGTTCATGCTGCTGATGCTCAACCCGTTCGACGCCGACCGCGGCGGGTTCGGCGGCGGCGGTTTCGGCGCCGGCAGCGCCATCTCTCGCTTTGCCCCCGAGCGCGAATTGCCGCCCGAGATCGCACGCGCCTATGCGGCCGTCACGCCGCCCTCCGAACGCACGATCCCCTTCAACGCGCGCTGGAACGTCTGGGCCTCCGCCTTCGGGGGCGCCAACAACACCAACGGCGATCCCAACGGCACCGGCAGCGCCAACTTCGCGGCCCGCACCGCCGGCGTCGCGGCCGGGCTCGATTACAGGCTCAGCCCCGACACGCTGATCGGCTTTGCGCTCGCGGGCGGCGGCACCTCGTGGTCGCTGGCGCAGGGTCTCGGCGGCGGCCGATCCGATGTGTTCCAGGCCGGGCTCTACGGCTCGCAGAAGTTCGGCCCCTGGTACGTCTCGGGCGCGGTGGCGTTCGCCAACTACTGGGCCTCCACCACCCGCACGATCACGCTCCCCGCGGTCGACACGCTCAACGCCGGCTTCAATGCCCAGAGCTGGGGCGGCCGCGCCGAGGCCGGCTACCGGATCAGCTGGACGCCGGTGAACCTCGCACCTTACGTGGCGCTGCAGGCGCAGACATTCTCGACCCCGAACTATTCGGAGACCGCGACTTCGGGCTCCAATACGTTCGCGCTGAGCTACGCCGCGCACACCGGCAGTGTGGTGCGCTCCGAAATCGGCAGCTGGGCGAGCCGGACCTTCCTTCTCGCCGACAACGCGCTGGTGACCGCCTTCGGGCGCGCCGCCTACGCGCACGACTGGCAGGACACCCCGCAGGCGAGCGCGACCTTCCTCGGCCTCGCCCCGGTCGCGAGCTTCATCACCAATGGCACCAAGCCCACGGCGGATCTCGCGGTCATGACCGCCGGCGCCGAGATCCGCATGGCGAACGGCTGGGCGCTGATGGGCAAGTTCGACGGCGAGTTTGGCCAGGGCACCCAGACCTACGTCGGCACCGGCGGCGTGCGCTTCGCGTGGTGATCGGGACCAGTGCCCGCTTCCGAAGTTCGTGCAACACGCCGGCACACTCTGACACGAACTTCGAAAGCAAAAGGGCACTGGCAAACATTTGATTCTAGCGCCGCTTCTCGATTTGAAGTTCCTGCACGAGCTTGCCGCAACCGCTGTAGGAACTTCAAATCGGCGGCACTAGTGTCAAATCGGCAACAGTCCGACTGAATTCGCCAGAACGCCGTCACCGAGCGCAATGTTGCCGTGGTTGCTCACGACGGTCCTGCCATTGAGCGGGGGTGCACAATGTTCTGGATCATGATGGGGCTGATGTGCGGAATGGCGGCGATGGCGATCCTGTCGGTCGACCAACTCGACGGCAAAAAGATTCCCACGCGCAAACAGGAAGCGATTTCCTGGGACTAGCACGCGCAGGCGCGGGTGAGGATGGCGTCGTCCGCGCTGGCTCGCTTTGCACGTTCGTCGTCGGGCTCGATGCTCGCCGCATCCGCGCTGCGTTCCGCAGCCGCACGCCTGCGACCGGCCGTCGAAAACCAGCGCATCTTCAACAGAAACGTGCGGCGGAAATGCTGTGAATCTCCAGGCCCGCGCGTGTAGTGTGGGGCCGCTTGGACTGCGCCGAGCCAACAAACAAGCGTTCTTTCGACAGCACGTTATTGGCCGCTGGAATCGGCCATTGGTAAAGGTGTCCGACGCCGGGGCGACACCGCGCGAGCAAACTTCGCTTCAGGATCTGGGCAGGCATGGGTCTCGACGTTTCGTCCGACGACAGGACATCGCTAGCAACGACAACCGCGGGGCCGCGACAGCGGCGACTCGCACTCGCTGTCGTGCTTGTTTCAACCATCCTGTTCCTCATCGCCGCGCCGTTCGCGAAGGTTCAGCTGCGCCCGGTCGCGGCGTTCATACCGGTTTATGAAACCGCGGTGTTCCTGATCGATCTGGTCACCGCCGTCTTGCTATTCGGCCAATTTGCGATCTTCCGCTCGCGCGCGTTGCTGGTGTTGGCGAGTGGTTATCTGTTCACCTCCACGATGACCGTCGCGCATGCCCTCAGCTTTCCCGGGCTGTTCTCGCCAACGGGCATGCTTGGCGCCGGCCCGCAGACAACCGTATGGCTCTATGTGTTTTGGCATGTAGGTTTTGCGCTGTTCGTGATCGCATTCGCGCGGTTGCGGGACGCGCCGGAAGCTCCGGGCCGCAACGCGCGCGTTGCCATCATCTCGAGTGTGGCTTTCGTCGTGTTCGCCACAGGCTCGCTGACGCTTCTTGCCACTGCCGGGCAATACGTTCTCCCCGCGATCATGCAAGGCAACCGGTACGGTCCCGGCGCGTATTTGATCGCCTTGGCTGGATTGCCGATCGTCCTGCTTGCGCTTGCGGTTTTGTTGCGGCGCGGGCCGCGCAATGTGCTCGATCTGTGGGTCGCGGTTGTGATGTGCGTCCAGGTTCTTGAAATCGCTTTGAGTGCCACACTCAACGGCGGACGGTTCGATCTCGGCTTCTACTCTGGACGGATATTCGGGCTGCTCGCGGTCAGCTTTGTGCTGCTGGTTCTGCTGATCGAGAACAGCCGGCTGTATGCAAAGCTCGTCGCCGGGCAAGCTAAGCTGCGGCGGTTGAGTTCTGCCGATGCGCTCACGGGAATCGCCAGCCGCCGCGCGTTCGACGACGCGCTGGAGCAGGAATGGCGCCGTGCGATGAGGGACCGAGTGCCGTTGGCATTGCTCATGATCGATGTCGACGGGTTCAAAGCGTTCAACGACACCTATGGTCACGTCGCCGGGGACGGGTGTCTGCGCATGGTTGCCCACGCACTCGCCACATGTGACTCGCGCGCCGGTGAAGTGATCGCGCGCTACGGCGGCGATGAGTTCGCAATCCTGCTGCCCGAGACCGACCTTGCCGCCGCCTCGGCGCTCAGCCACCGGCTTTGCGAGGAGGTCCGCAAAATGGCCGTGCCGAACGCCGGTTCGTCCGGCGCCGGCCACGTCACTATCAGCGTGGGCGCCGCCTGCGTGACCCCGTTGCGCGGCCGGTCGCCAATGCGGCCTACCACGCTGGTCGAAGCCGCGGATCACGCGCTTTACGCCGCCAAAGCCGCGGGGCGCAATCGGGTGGCCGAACTCGCAATTCAAGCTACGTCTTGGCCAGCCGCGATCGTAAGGACGACGCCGTCGGAAGTGGCCGAAAACGCAGTTGGAGCCAAAATGTGACGCGCACCTTCACCGCCTGCGCACCCGACGGCCGGCAGCGCACTCCGGGCATCTGTGTTAGGTCATTCGCATTGCCGATGACGAGCCCGGGAGCGCGCCATATGCCCGCAGTCAGATTTGCCGTGAGCCTCGTTCTGGCGATCTCGCTCGCCCCGATCGCCCACGCGCAGGCGCCGACGCGGCAGCCGCCGCCGGCCGCGCCCGGCGCGCCCGCCCGCCAGGCACCCGCGGCCCCCGCCGAGGCGCCACGGCCAGTCGCCTCCGAACCCGAGGCCACAACGGCGACCTACGGCGATTGGGTCATGCGCTGCCAGCGGATCGCGGCGGCAAACGCGACCCAGCGCGTCTGCGAAGTCGCTCAGTCGGTCCAGGCCCAGGGCCAACAAAATCCGATTTTGCAAATAGCTTTGGGGTCGCTGGGCGCGAAAGAGCCTATCAAGCTGACGATCGTAGCGCCGGTGAATGTGTCATTTCCCAGCGTCGTTCGGTTCGCGGTCGACGACAAGGACCAGCAACCCACCGAACTCGCGTGGCGCCGCTGTCTGCCGGGCGGATGCTTTGCGGACCTCGAGGTCAAGGACGACCAATTGAAACGGTGGCGGGCGCAAGCGGGCACCGGGCTTGTCAAATTCGTCGACGCCGCCGGGCGCGAAGTCGCTATTCCATTTTCGTTTCGCGGCCTCGCGCAGGCGCTCGACGCGCTCGCCAAGAGCTGATCCCAGGCCTGGGCACTGGCCCTCAGGCATCCACGGGGGGTTAGGAACGCCACCCAGGCGTGCATAACATCGCCACCGCACATGCGAGGTTGCCGCAAACCGGAGCGCGTTTGGCGGTCATTTCACGCCGTGGGATCGCCCGTTCCACGCCGAGCGAGTTAACGCCTCGACCATCCGCGTAAACAAATGATATTGCTAAGAATCCATGCAAGACCCAAGTCTGTGACACGTCCGCTACAGGTCCCGCAAAACGCGCGTCATGGGCCGTCAGACCGGTTGATTTAACGCGGCTGGAATCAGTCCCTGGTATAATCTTCCGGGCTGGTGGAGGGTATCCAAACGTTCAATCCGGAGTTGCCGTCTTGCGATCGCATGCGCGGTCGCGGGCGGCGTGGTCATCAATTCGGGACGTGCGCCGTTGCGGCGCAGGGAATTCTCGTTGCCCGACGACACGCAACTCCCTCGGCCTGCCCACCGCCGCACGCCCGGATCAAGCGGTGGATCCTGCTTGCCACAGCGGCGATCACGTTGGGATTTGCGGCGGGACCATTGGCAGATGCGGCCTCGCTGCAGTGGTCCCCTGACGGTGTCACACCCGGCGGCGGCGGGACTGGCGCTTGGAACACCACCAGCGCCTTTTGGTACAACGGCACAACGTTTCAGGTCTGGAACAACGCCACGCTCGATGACGCGGTGTTCGGCGGAACGGCAGGCACCGTTACGCTTGGCACTGCGATTTCAGCGCACAATCTGACCTTCAACACCACCGGCTACACCATCACCGGCAACACGCTGACGCTTGGGGGAACGACCCCCGCCGTCAGCGTGCTGGCGGGCGGCACGGCCACGATCGGGTCGGTTATTGCGGGCACCGCCGGCCTCACACAGTCGGGAGGGACCGGTACCCTCATCCTCACCGGCACCAACACCTACACGGGCGGAACGACGATCAGCGCCGGCACGCTGCAGATCGGCAACGCGACCACGACCGGCAGCGTTGTCGGCAACATCACCAACAACTCCGCGCTCGTCTTCAATCGCAGCAATGCAGTGACCTACGCCGGCGTGATTAGCGGCAGCGGCACGCTCACGCAGTCTGGTGCCGGGACGCTGACGCTTTCGGGCACCAACACCTACACCGGCACCACCACCATCAGCGCTGGAACGACGCTGGCCCTGAGCGGCTCGGGCAGTGTGGCGACCTCGAGCCAGGTGAACGTGACGACCGGCACGTTCGACATCTCCGGCACCACCACGGGCGCCACCATCACCACCCTCAACGGCGCCGGCACGGTGACCCTCGGCGCCCGGACGCTGACGATCTCGAACGGCTCGACCACCTACGCGGGCGCGATCGGGGGCACCGGCGGGCTGACGCTGACCGCCGGCACGCAGACGCTGACCGGCACCAATTCGTTTACCGGTGTCACCACCATCAACGGCGGCACCCTGGCGCTGAGCGGGACCGGCAGCATCGCAACCTCGAGCCAGGTCAACGTCGCGAATGCCGCGGGCACGTTCGACATCTCCGCCACCGCGTCCGGCGCCGCCATCACCACCCTCAACGGCGTCGCCAGCAGCCATGTGACCCTCGGCGGTCAGACGCTGACGGTTTCCAACGGCTCGACCACCTACGCGGGCATCATCCAAGGCACCGGCGGGCTTACCCTCACCGCCGGCACCCAGACGCTCTCCGGCACCAACACCTTCACCGGTGCCACGACCATCAACGGCGGCACGCTCGCACTGAGCGGAGCGAGCGGCAGTGTTGCGTCCTCGAGCCAGGTCAACGTTGCGAGCGCCGGCGCCGCGTTCAGCATTTCGGGCACGACAGCCGGCGCCACCATCACGACCCTGACGGGTGTCACCGGCAGCAGCGTCACCTTGGGCGCCCGCACCCTGACGATCTCCAACGCCTCGACCAGCTACGCCGGCGTGATCGGCGGCACCGGCGGCCTCACGCTGACGACCGGCACCGAGACGCTCACCGGCACCAACACTTATACCGGCGTTACCACCATCAACGGCGGAACGCTGGCGCTGAGCGGAAGCGGGAGCGTTGCGACCTCGAGCCAGGTCAACGTCGCCAACGCGGCCGGCACCTTCGACATCTCCGCCACCTCGTCCGGCGCTACCATCACCACGCTCAACGGCGTCGCCAACAGCAACGTGACGCTCGGCGGCCAGACCCTGACGATCTCCAACGGCTCGACCACCTACGCCGGCATCATCGGCGGCACCGGCGGCCTGACGCTGACAGCCGGCACCCAGATCCTCACTGGCGCCAACACCTATACCGGCACAACCACGATCAACGCCGGTACGCTGCAGATCGGCAACGGCGCGACCGGCAGCGTCACCGGCGACATCACCGACAATGCGACGCTCGCGTTCAACCGCACCGGCACGCTGACTTACGGCGGAACCATCAGCGGCACCGGCGCCGTCACCTCGAGCGGCGCCGGCACGGTGACGCTCACCGGCACCAACACCTATTCGGGCTCAACCACCATCAGCGCCGGCACCTTTGCGTTGAGCGGGACCGGCAGCGTCTCCTCCTCAAGCCAGGTCAACGTCTCGAACTCCGCCGGCACCTTCGACATCTCCGCCACCTCCGCGGGCGCCACCATCACCACCCTCAATGGCGTCGCCAGCAGCCACGTCACGCTCGGCAGCCAGACCCTGACGGTGTCGAGCGCGTCCACCACCTACGCCGGCATCATCCAGGGCACCGGCGGGCTCACGCTGAGCGCCGGCACCCTGACCCTGTCGGGCGCCAACACCTACACGGGGGCTACGAGCATCAACGGCGGCACGCTGCAGGCCGGCGCTAACACCGCCTGGGCGCAGACCAGCGCCTACACGGTTGCCTCGGGCGCCACGCTCGCGCTCAACAACTTCAACGAGACCATCGGCTCGCTCTCCGGTGCCGGCACCGTGACCAACGGTGGCGCCGCCAGCCGCACCCTGACGGTGGGCGACACCACGTCGACGACGTTCTCCGGCGTCATGCAGAACGGGGCAGCTGGCGCCTTCAACCTGACCAAGCAGGGCACCGGCACGCTCACGCTCTCAGGCACCAGCACGTTCACCGGCGTCACCACCATCAACGCCGGCACTTTGGCGCTGAGCGGCACCGGCAGCGTCGCATCCTCGAGCCAGGTCAACGTCGCGGCCGCCGCCGGCACCTTCGACATCTCCGCCACCACCGCGGGCGCCGCCATCACGACGCTCAACGGCGCCGCCAGCAGCCACGTCACGCTCGGCAGCCAGACCCTGACGATCTCCAACGGCTCGACCACCTACGCCGGCATCATCCAGGGTACCGGCGGGCTGACCATCACCGGAGGCACGCAGACCCTTTCGGGCGCCAACACCTACACCGGCGCGACCACCATCAACGGCGG
>JBPYFJ010000134.1:0-2656 GCA_051985675.1 Xanthobacteraceae bacterium
GCATCAGGATGTCGGAGAAGACGAGGTTGATTTTGGGATCGTTGGCGAGCAGTTCCAGCGCTTCGTGGGCGTTGGCAACCTGTTTGACCATGTAACCGAGCTGCTGGAAATAGGCGGTGGCAACCTCAGCGACCTCGGGACTGTCTTCAACGACCAGCACCGTGCCGGCCCGCTGCGGCGCGGCTTCGGCTTCGATGCGCGCGATCGAAGGCGCAGGCAATTCCTGCGTGCGCGGAAGATAGAGTGTGATCACCGTGCCGCGCCCGACGGTGCTGGTGATGGTCGCGGTGCCGCCCGACTGCTTGGCGAAGCCATAGACTTGGCTTAGACCCAGTCCTGTGCCCTTGCCGACCTCCTTGGTCGTGAAGAACGGCTCGAACACGTGCGGCAGAATGTCGGCAGGGATGCCGGAGCCCGTATCGGCCACGCGGATGGCGACGAACTCGCCGCTGAGCCCCTCCTCCGCCGCCTTGCCCTTGAGCACTACCGACTTCGCCGTGATACTCAGCGCCCCGCCGTTCGGCATGGCATCGCGGGCGTTGACCGCGAGATTGAGCAAGGCGAGCTCGAGCTCGCTCGGGTCGACCTTGACCGAGCAGCTTGGGTCGGGAACCACGACCTCGATGGTGATATCGTCGCGGAGCGAGCGGCTGAGCATGTCCTTGAGCTCGGGAAGCCGCTCGGTCAGATCGATCACGGCGGGAGTAAGCATCTGCCGGCGCGAGAACGCGAGCAATTGACGCGTGAGGCTCTCGCCGCGATTGGTTGCGTTCGTGATCATGTCGAGGAGACGCGTGTGTTTCTCCGAGGTCAGATCGCGCCGCAGCCGTTGCACGCTGCCACTCACAATCATCAGAAGATTGTTGAAGTCATGCGCGACGCCGCCGGTCAATTGTCCGATCGCTTCCAGACGCTGAGCTTGCCGCAACGCAGCCTCCGCGGTCTCACGCCGCTCGGCTTCGGCATGGAGCCGCCGCGTGCGCCGCAGCGCAACCCCGATAATGAGAAAAAGGAACAACGTCGCGGGCAAGCCGAAGACGAGGTGGCTCGCCATGGTCGCCATCCATTCGCCCCGGATCGCCGAGCTGTCGATGCCGGCAACGACGTAGACCGGAAAGCCCTCGAGCTTGCGATGACCGACGCGGCGTTCGACCGCGTCGATTTGGGACCGCCGGATGGTCTGGATGCTGCGCCCCCGTCCTTGTGCGATCGTCGTGTGCAGAGCGCTGCCGGGCTGGAGACCTTGGTCGGGCCGCTCCGGATAACGGGCAAGAAATCTGCCGTCGGCACGCAGCAGCGCGTAAAGGCTTCCCGGGCTGCGGCCGATGAGCGCATAGAACTCCTCGAAATA
The DNA here is from genome assembly GCA_051985675.1 of Xanthobacteraceae bacterium. Taxonomy (GTDB): domain Bacteria; phylum Pseudomonadota; class Alphaproteobacteria; order Rhizobiales; family Xanthobacteraceae; genus JAFAXD01. The sequence continues at coordinate 1,352 of JBPYFJ010000134.1, forward strand.
CTGCGGCAACACGGCGACAGCGACCACGCCGTTGAACGCACCATCCGCCGACGGGCGGCGCCGGGAGAGAACGAAGAAAGGCGTACTGAGACCCGTCAACCGCGGCGTGAGGATCTCGCTGACGTAGGTGCCGGCATCGCCGGCCGTCTGCGCGGCGAAGAAACTTCGCTCGCGCGAGTCAAAATCGGCCGGTATTTGCGTGAGCCGACTGGACACGAGCGGCCGGCCGTCCCGATTGATGAGAAAGATCGCCCGCACTTCCGGCAGGGCGTCGACGATGCGCTTCATGCGCTCGTGAAGGTGCAGCTGGTCCCTGCGGATGTCGTCGTCGGACATGCCGCGCACGATTTCGTTGACCTCGGCCATGGCGCGCTCGACCGTCTGAAAGACCTTGAGCGTATGCTCGTGAAGGATGTCGAGCGAGCGCTCGATCCGGTCATCGGCGACGGCATATTCATGGCGGTAGTTCAGCCAGGCCGCAAAGGCGAACAACACGAGCGGCAACACCACCGACGCAACCATCATCAGCTGCAGCAGTCGAACGGCTGATTGCCGAGCGGAACGCATTGCCCATCATTTCACAATTCAAAGACGACGAGGATGAATATTTGCCCCATCGCCAGGAGCCTCGGAAAGGCTCTCTGCCATCGGCATTACCCGTTGGTTTTGGCCTAAATTTGTCCCAAGTGCCCGCTTGCGCAGTGTCACCGAACCGACATTGGCTCTCATCTCGCCGGCAGATGTAGGAGCGCGCTCGCGGCCGTTGGCGCAGCCGACGATCATCATGGCCTTGAGCGTCCAGCGCTTCATGGCAACTTCGGTTGGACCACGACTGCCACCGTCCCCGACCTCCATCGCCTCCAGATACGCAAAATTGCTTATGAAAATCGATCAAGTTACGGTGATGGTCGCACGTCTCGCCGAGACCGGACAACTCATGTTCAACCGACAACAAATGAACACCCGCCTTCAGGCCCATTGTGATCGCAACGGGATCTGGCGCGCCATCGGGTGGGCGCTGTTCATCCTGCTTGCCATCGCCGGAGGGGCGGCGGCGCAAACGGCCGTCGATCTGCAGCTCGTGCTCGCGGTCGATGCGTCGGGCAGCGTCGATCAGGTTCGGTTCGAACTGCAAAAGCGCGGCTATGTCGCAGCCTTCCGGCATGCGCGGGTGCTGCAAGCCATCCGCTCCGGACCCAACCGCGCAATCACCGCGACGATGATGCAATGGACGGGACCGATGCTGCAGGTTCAGGTGGTAGGATGGACCCTGATCGGGGACGAGGAAAGCGCCGCCGCATTTTC
>JBPYFJ010000135.1:0-81716 GCA_051985675.1 Xanthobacteraceae bacterium
TAGTTGTGCCAACAAAGCAGGCATGATGCCGGTGCAAAATGCTGCTCCCATCTATTGCAAACAAGCAACACTGCGTTCGGTCAGGCGCCGCTCCGATCATTGAATCAGCGCGTCCTTGATGCTGGCCGACATCTCCGTCCTGCAGCTCGCCCTGATCGCACTCGTGGCCGTGCTCACGTCGATCATCGGGGGGCTCGCTGGCTACGGCACCGGTGCCCTGATGCCATTGGTGCTGGTGCCGATTGTCGGCCCGGAGCCGGTCGTTCCGATCATCGCGCTCTCGGCCCTGTTTACCAATTCGAGCCGGGCCATCGCCTTCCGCCCGGCCATAAATTGGCGCTGTGCCGCAATCGTGCTCGTTGCCGCCGTGCCCACCTGCGTCCTCGGGGCCTGGGGTTACACGACCCTGAGCGGCCGCGGGGTCATGGTCCTGATCGGGACCGTAATGATCGCGAGTGTGCCGGTGCGGCGCCTGGCGCTGCGCCGCGGGTTCAAGCTGGGGGATCGTGCGCTGGCGGTGGCGGCGGTCGCATGGGGGATGATCGTGGGCGGGACGACCGGCGCCGGGGCCATCCTGCTGTCGATGCTGTTGGCGGCCGGCCTCAACGGCGCCGCCGTGATCGCGACCGACGCTGCGATCTCGATCGCGGTCGGCCTCGTCAAGGTCATCGTGTTCGGCGTGGCCGGTGTGGTCGGCGCGAAGGTCATCGCCGTCGCCGCCCTCATCGGCCTAGCGGGTTTTCCGGGTGCGTTCCTCGCCAAACGTCTGGTCGACAAGCTGCCGTTGCGCGCTCACGTCGCCATTCTCGACGCGGTTGTTGCGATCGGCGGGACGCTGCTGATTCTCGACGCCGTGACCGGATAGGAGCCCCGCGCGGCGTTAGGCCGGAACCGCCCGCTGGCGGCGCCCGGGAGCTCCGCTTTGGTCGGACGCTTCCTCGTCTTCCTCGTCCTGGTCCTCGCCGCTCGCCTCTTCGTCCTCGTCCTCCTCGTCGTCTTCGTCTTCCTCATCTTCGTCGTCTTCTTCTTCTTCGTCGTCGTCCTCGTCATCCTCTTCGTCGTCGTCATCCGCAGCAGCGCGTGCGGGATCGTCTTCCTCGTCCGCATCGAGATCCTCGTCGCTGCCGAAGGCGCGCTCGAGCGCAAGCGTCGGAATCGGCTCGCGGAAGAACTCTCCGCCTTCGCCGAGCCAGATGCACTCGACCGTGTCCTCGTCGACGGCGACGACTGTCATGGGTTGGCCACCTGATTTCAAATTGACGATCTGGCCGGGAGCAAACTTCATGGTTCTCCTCCTGGAACAGGGTGGAAATACCGCAGGTGCGATTGAGTGCTGAACCGGGGTCACATTAAGCGACGCAAATGACGGATTGATCACGGCCACTTGGCAATCGGCGGCATCGACGAGAGGATCGATTCCACATTGCCGCCGGTTTTGAGCCCGAACACGGTGCCGCGGTCATAGAGCAGATTGAACTCGACATAACGACCCCGGCGCACCAGCTGCTCATCGCGCTCGGCCAACGTCCAAGGAGTCGAATAGTTCCGGCGCACCAGCTCCGGATAAACGCGTGCGAACGCGCGACCAACGTCGCGGGTAAATGCAAAATCCTCGTCCCAGTCGCCGCTGTCATGCCAGTCGTAGAAAATGCCGCCGACGCCACGCGCTTCGCCGCGATGCCGCAGGTGGAAGTACTCATCGCACCACGTCTTGTAGCGCTCATAGGGCGCTACCCGCGCGTGCGCCGAGCAGGCCGCCGCCATCGCGGCGTGAAACGATTGCGTGTCCCGATCGTCCGGTGTGCGCCGCGCCGCGAGCAGCGGAGTGAGGTCGGCCCCGCCGCCAAACCAGGCCTTCGAGGTGACCACGAACCGGGTATTCATATGTACGGCGGGGACGTGCGGGCTCACCATATGGGCGATCAGGGAAATGCCGGACGCCCAGAAGCGCGGATCGGTTTTCGCGCCGGGGATTTCATTGCGGAATTCCGGCGCGAACTCGCCGAACACCGTGGAGACGTGCACGCCGACCTTTTCGAACAGCCGGCCCCGCATCATCGCCATGACGCCGCCGCCGCCGGGCGCGCCGGTGTGGTCGGTCCGCGACCAGGGCGAACGCACAAAATTCCCCGGCGCCTGATCATAGAGCGAGGCCGGTGCATCCCGTTCGAGGGTCTCGAAGGCGCCGCAGATCTCGTCACGCAGGCTCTCGAACCAGGCGCGCGCGCGTGTCTTGCGGTCTTCGAGGACGGCCGGATCGGGCAAGGGGGATGACATTCGGATCGGATTCGGGCGCTGCTGGTTGTAAGTCAAGCGTCGGACTGTCGACGCGGCGTCAGTTCGGCGGCTACAAGCTGTCGCTTCGCCTCTCCGAGTGCCATGGCGCACGCCATCGCAACATTGATCGAGCGCAAGCCGGGTCGCATCGGGATCAATAGTCTAACATCGGCCCGCGCATGCACGGTCGGCGGGACCCCTGCGGTTTCACGGCCGAACAAAAGAACGTCGGCCGGGGCAAAACAATGGTCGAGATAACTCATTGTCGCCTGTGTGGTGAACACGACGAGGCGCAGACCCGCGTCATGGCGAAAATTCTCGAAGGCCGCCCATGATCGGTGGCGAACTATGACCACGTGATCGAGGTAGTCCATGCCCGCCCGCCGAAAGGCGCGGTCAGAGCTCGGGAATCCGCTCGGCTCGATCAAGTGCGCTTCCACGCCGAGGCAGGCGCACAGCCGCAAGATCGTGCCGGTATTTTGCGGAATGTCCGGCTCAAACAATGCAATCCGCATGATTCATTGGTAGGGCGAAACGAGGTTGCGCGAAACCCCGCGGGACCCGATGAATCGGCGCTGCGCGCGGCTCCGCGCCGCGAATGGCTCCGCAACGGGCCGCATTTTCCGGCGACTGGGTCCGCGTTGAGCATGCGTCCTTTGTGCGTTGCTTGGTCGCCCTTGCGCTCTCCCGACAAGGGTGCCAATAGAACCCCCGCCGGAGCGGCCTCCTTCCCAGGGAGGGCCTCGGCACGCCCGGGGCGCCTGAGGAGGCGGCAAGAATCGGGGGGGCGCGAAGCGGCACACCGCCGGCTTGGCGACCGCGCGGACCGGAAAGGAACTTGACACCGTGACAACAGCGTCTTCGGCCGAACCCACGCGCCGCGATTTTCTCTATATTGCGACCGCGGTGGTGGGAGCCGTGGGCGGCGCTGCCGCCTTGGTCCCACTGATCGCGCAAATGAATCCGGACGCCTCGACGGTCGCGGCTGGCGCCCCGATCGAGATCGACCTCGCCCCGATCACCGACAATCAGGCGATCAAGGTATTCTGGCGCAGCAAGCCGATCTACATCTGGCATCGCACCAAACCCGAGATCGAAGCGGCCCAGAACGTCGACGTCGCGACGTTACCCGATCCGCAGGCCGACGCGGCGCGGGTCAAGGACGGCCACGATCAGTGGCTGGTCGTCATCGGAATCTGCACGCATCTCGGCTGCATCCCGCTGGCGCACGAGGGCGATTATGGCGGCTTCTTTTGCCCGTGCCATGGTTCCCAATACGATACGTCCGGCCGCATTCGCCGCGGTCCCGCCCCGGCCAACCTCGCGATTCCTCCTTACGCATTCGTCTCCGATTCCAAGATCAGGATCGGTTAGACGGTTCTCGTCTTTCTCAACTGCGACCAGACCCAGTTCCGAGACCGAACCATGACCGGACATTCCACCATCGACCCGCCGACCGGGGCGTGGCCCACCCAGTTGAAACGGTCGGACGGCAAGGGCCTCTACGAGCCTCCGGTCTATCGGCCGAAGAACGGACTGCTGCGTTGGTTCGAAGCGCGGCTGCCCGTCGGCGGGCTGGTTTATTCGTCGGTGGTCACCTATCCGACGCCGCGGAACCTGAACTACTGGTGGACCTTCGGCGCCATTCTGACGTTCATGCTGGTCGCGCAGATCGCGACCGGCGTTGTGCTGGTGATGCATTACGCGGCCACGGCCGACGGCGCCTTCAATTCCGTCGAGCACATCATGCGCGACGTCAACTATGGCTGGTTGCTGCGTTATCTGCATGCCACCGGCGCCTCGATGTTCTTCCTCGCGGTCTACATCCACATGTTCCGCGGCATGTACTACGGCTCCTACAAGGCGCCGCGCGAGGTGCTGTGGATCCTCGGGGCGATCATCTACCTGCTGATGATGGCGACCGGGTTCATGGGCTACGTGCTGCCGTGGGGCCAGATGAGCTTCTGGGCCGCAACCGTCATCACCAACCTGTTCTCAGCGATCCCGATCGTCGGCGATCCGATCGTCACCTGGCTGTGGGGTGGCTACGCGGTCGGCGAGCCGACGCTGCAGCGCTTCTTCTCGCTCCACTATTTGCTGCCGTTCGTGATCCTCGGCGTCGTGGTGCTGCACATCTGGGCGCTGCACGTCGTCGGCCAGAACAATCCGGCGGGCGTCGATCCGCAGACCGAAAAGGACACCGTTGCGTTCACGCCGTACGCGACGTTGAAGGACGTGTTCCTCATCGCCGTGTTCTGCATCCTCTACGGCTGGTTCGTTTTCTATATTCCGAATTATCTGCTGGCCGCCGACAATTACATCCCCGCCAATCCTGGCGTTACGCCGACCCACATCGTGCCGGAGTGGTACTACCTGCCGTTCTACGCGATCCTACGCTCGATCCCGAACAAGCTGCTGGGCGTCGTCGCGCTATTCGCGTCGATCGTGGTTCTGTTTTTCCTGCCGTGGCTCGACAGCTCGAAGGTGAGGTCGGCGACCTACCGGCCGCTCTATCGGCAGTTCTTCTGGATCTTCGTTGCGGTCTGCATCGGGCTTGGCTACCTCGGCGCGCAGCCGCCGGAAGGAATCTACGTCATCGCGGCCCGCATCCTGACCGCGTGGTACTTCATTCATTTCCTGATCATTCTTCCGCTGATCGGTCGCCTCGAAACGCCGCGGCCGGTCCCGAACTCGATCTCGGAGGCGGTGCTCAAGAAGAAGGCGGTGGCAAGCGCCGCACTGCTCGTGCTCGCGGCCAGCCTCGGCGTTGCCGGGCTGCTCGGTTCTGCGAAGCCGGCGATCGCCGCCGAGGAGCCGGAGCCCGCGCAGCAGAGGTGGTCGTTCTGGGGGCCGTTCGGCATCTACGACACCGCGCAGTTGCAGCGCGGCTTCAAGGTCTACCGCGAGGTCTGCCAGGCCTGCCACGGACTGAAGCTCGTCGCGTTTGGCAGCTTGGCTTGGCCGGGTGGACCCGGTTTCACCGAGGAGCAGGTCAAGGCGATCGCCGCCGAATACAAGGTCAAGGCCGAGCCGAACGAACAGGGCGAGGTTTTGGAGCGGCCCGCGCGACCTGCCGATTACTTTCCGCCGCCGTTTCCCAACGAGCAGGCGGCTCGCGCCGCCAACGGCGGTGCGCTTCCGCCCGACATGTCGGTGCTCGCCAAGGCGCGCGCGTTCGAGCGCGGATTTCCGTGGTTCATCTTCGACATCTTCACGCAATATGTCGAGGAGGGCCCCGACTATATTCATGCGATCTTGACCGGCTATGAGGATCCGCCGCCCGGATTCAAGATGCCGTCGCCGAACTCGAGCTACAACAAATACTTTCCGGGACACGCGATCGGCATGCCGAAGCCGTTGTCCGACGGCCAGGTGAGCTATACCGACGGTACCAAGGAAACGGTCGATCAATATGCCAAGGACATCTCGGCATTCCTGATGTGGGCGGCGGAGCCGCATCAGGACGCGCGCAAGCGGATCGGACTGCAGGTTTTCATCTTTCTGATCGTCCTGTCGGTGTTGCTGTATTTTACGAAGAAGAAGGTTTGGCACGACATCGAAAAGCCCGGTGAGGTTGCCAAGGGGCGGGATCCTCACGCCAAGACTGCGTGACGCGTTCGACGCCCGCGCATGACCAAATGTATTCTCGGAATCATCGGCGGCTCGGGCATCTATGACCTGCCCGGGCTCGCGAACGCCCGTCACGCGCGCATCACGAGCCCCTGGGGTGAACCGTCGGCACCGATCCTCACCGGCGAGCTTGCAGGTCTTCCGATTGTATTCCTGCCGCGTCACGATCGCGGCCACCGCTTGTCGCCGTCCGACATCAACTACCGCGCCAATATCGATGCGCTCAAACGGTTGGGGGTCACCGACCTGATCTCGCTCTCCGCCTGCGGTTCGTTCAAGCCGGAGCTTCCGCCGGGCACATTCGTTCTTATCGATCAGTTCATCGATCGAACCTACCGGCGTGAAAGCTCGTTCTTCGGTAAAGGTCTTGTCGCGCACGTGTCGATGGCGCACCCGGTGTCGCCGCGTCTGCGCATCCATCTCGCCGCTGCGGCCGCCGCGGAAGGCATCGAGGTTGTGCGCGACGGAACCTACGTGTGTATCGAGGGACCGCAGTTTTCGACGCTGGCGGAAAGCCTGACCTACAAGAACCTGGGCTATTCGGTGATCGGCATGACCAACATGCCGGAAGCGAAGCTCGCGCGCGAGGCCGAGCTCTGCTACGCGACCGTCGCCATGGTAACCGACTTCGACTGCTGGCATCCGGATCACGACGCCGTCACCGTTCAAGACATTATCAAGGTGCTCGCCGCCAATGCCGACAAGGCAAAGCGTCTGGTCGCGCGCTTGGCGCATGTTTTGCCGCGCGAACACGAGCCTTGCCCGATCGGATCCGACCGCGCCCTGGAAACCGCGCTGATTACGGCGCCCGAGGCGAGGGATCCCGAGCTGATCAAGAAGCTTGATGCGGTGGCAGGGCGGGTACTGCGGGGCAAGTAGGCGATTTCACTGGCGTTTCATCCACGCTAAAGTCCCGGCACTGCCTGGTTTCCACACGAGCGGTTTTTCCCTGTCGAGCCGATGATGACCAGCCCCGCCCTTGAACACGATCTCAAAGCCGCTATTCGGACGATCCCGGATTATCCGAAACCTGGGATTCTGTTTCGCGATATCACGACGCTGCTCGGCGATGCGCGGGCGTTTCGGCGGGCGGTCGACGAGCTCGTGCAGCCATGGGCGGGAGGCAAGATCGACAAGGTCGCCGGGATTGAGGCGCGCGGTTTCATTCTCGGCGGTGCGGTCGCGCATCAGGTCTCGGCCGGCTTCATTCCAATTCGCAAGAAGGGCAAGCTCCCGCACAAGCGGGTGAGCATCGCCTATTCACTCGAGTACGGCCTCGACGAGATGGAGATCCACGAAGACGCCGTGGCGAAGGGCGAGCGGGTGATCATTGTCGATGATCTGGTGGCAACCGGCGGAACCGCCGAGGGGGCGGTCAAGCTGCTGCGTCAGATGGGCGCCGAGGTGTTGGCGGCGTGCTTCATCATCGACCTGCCGGATCTCGGCGGCGCCGACAAGATCCGCAAGCTCGACGTTCCGGTGCGGACCTTGATCAGCTTCGAAGGACACTGACCGAATCCGGCTCGGCTCTATCCAAGCGACGAGTTCAGGTCGGTCGCGAGCAACGCGAGGTCGAGTTCGCGCAACTGGCGAAAGCACTGTCTCAACCAGTCGCCAAGCTCGTTCCAGAGCTCGTCCGGAAGGTCGTACTGAATCCGCTGATAAAGATTGGCGAACGAACATGGCGGTCGTTCGCAGACGGCCTGCAGGTCGGCCGAGAGCGGCGGGATTTTCAGCATCGGTGCTCCCGCGAGGCCCGGCGCAAGCGGTCCGAGTTCATGGCCCTGCGTCACCGGCTCATTGTCGACCGCTACGAAGGTGAAGTCTGGAAACTGGTCTCGCAGGATCGCATAGGCTCGCGCCGATAGGTCGTCGGGCGTCGCGACAAACAAGACGATCGGCTTGATCAGCCGGCGTTTGGCCTCGGCCGCGAAGTCGACATCGCGCATGATCACGAACAACGGGGCCAATGCCCGGCAGCCGACATCAACGATTTTTGGAGCGCCGTCATCACTGGCGAGCTGCTCGAACAGGGCCATTTGGCCGCGAATGTCGGCGATCGATGCCGGCGTCGTGAATTCGGGCAGGAACGCCGCAAGGCCGGGCCCGTCGGAGCCAAGATCGAAGGCAGCGACCGGCCGTTCGTTGGCGTGTTGAAATTCTATGCATAGCCGAGCCGTCAGCGTCTTGCCGACCCCCGGGCGCGCGGAACATATGAAGAAGAGGTTTGTCGGGCGGCCCACGGCCATCCTCGTGCCAAGTCCGCCAAAGCGATGAGTACGTCGCCGATCAGAATCAGGAGCCTATGCGGGAGTAAGATCAGACCATGCCCGAAATCGGGCGATCAAGTGGGAAATTTGGGCTCGTCCAAGTGTATTTTCGCCGGCGGGCAAGCAATCCCCGCTCGCGTGCGCGACTTGCGTGATCGTTCGAGGAAAGGCCTCAGCCGTCCGGCCGCGGCCCCCATGGACCGGTTGGCGCGATGGGCGGCTGCTGCGGGAGAAACCGGCCTCCGGGTTCTCCCGGTTGAGACCAGGGTCCGGCTGGCTGGTCGGAACCCTCGTTGCCGGTGCCCTCATCAGGCGGGTCCCGCGGCGGCGACAATTCAATCGGCCCGGGGTCGTGGCCGCCGGCGAAGCGCACCAGCCTGTCGACCCGATGTTCCACCGACGGATGCGTCGAGAACAGATCGGAGAAACCGCTGCGCGGGTTGTCGACGCACATTTCCATGACGGCCGACGTCGCGTCCGGCAACTCGCCCCGGCCCTCGATCTTGCGCAGCGCAGTAATCATCGCATCGGGGTCCTTGGTCAGCTCGACCGAGCCCGCGTCGGCCAGGTACTCGCGCGAGCGCGACAACGCGAGGCGGATAAACAGCGACAGGACCCAGGCCACCACGATCAGCACGACCGCAATCAGGATCGCGACGCCGAAGCCGCCTCGGCCGCGATCCGTGCTGTCACCGCCGCGGCTGCGGAAGCGGAACGCTCCGTTGAACCAGAGCCGGAACATCAGCTCGGCAAAAAACGACACCACGCCCGCGATGATCACCGCAATCACCAGCATGCGAACGTCGCCATTGCGGATATGCGTGAGCTCGTGGCCCAGTACCGCTTCGATTTCCTGATCGTTGAGCGCCGCCAGCAGCCCGGTCGTGACCGTGATCGAGTACTGCTTCCGGTTCATCCCGGTGGCGAACGCATTGAGCGCCGAGCTCTCCATGATTTTGAGTTTCGGCATCGGAATGCCGCGCGAGATACAGAGATTTTCGAGCAGGTTGTAGAGGCGCGGCTGCTCGGTGCGGGTTACTTCGTGTCCACCAGTCGCCGCGTCGATCATCGACTGGTGAAAATAGTAGGCAATGACGATCCAAATCGCCGTGCCGATCGTCGCAAACGGCGCGGCCGCGATGAGATCCTGCCACGCGCGACGCAAATACCAGTCAGGCGAGGCATCGTAGGACATCGCTTCGCCCGCGAGCGCGCCGGCATAGACGAGCACATAAACGAGGACGAACAGCCCGACGAGCAGAGCGATCGAGCGTCGCCTGTTGGCCTGGATATGGGTATAGAGACCGTACGCGGCCATGGCGGTATCGGACGTTTGGCGTCAGCGTTCCCGACGACCCTTGCGTGTCGGTCAGAATTTGACCTGCGGCGCCTGTTCGAGGGTCTTTCGGTCTTCGCCGAGATCGAAGAACTGTTTTGGACCGAAACCGAAGTTCGATGCGAACAACGCCGCAGGGAACTGTTGGATCCCCGAATTGTATTCACTGACCGCATTATTGTAGAAGCGGCGCGAGGCGGCGAGCTTGTTTTCAATGTCACCGAGCTCGGTCTGCAGCTGCATGAAGTTCGCGCTGGCCTTGAGGTCGGGATAGGACTCGGCAAGCGCAAATAGCTGTCGCAGCGCTCCAGTCAGCATGTTTTCAGCGGCGACCTTCTGATCCGGCCCTTGCGCGCTGATCGCGGCGTTGCGGGCTTTGACCACCGCCTCGAGCGTGCCGCGCTCGTGCCCAGCGTAGCCTTTGACCGCCTCCACCAGGTTCGGAATCAGATCATGCCGTTGGCGCAGCTGCACGTCGATGTCGGCAAAGGCCTGATTGGTGCGCTGGGCCATCGCCACCAGGTTGTTGTAGATCATGACCGCCCACAGAGCGACCACGACGATGACGCCGAGAATGATCCAGCCGGTGGTAGACATAAGGGCTCCTTGGATTAAACACCGCGGGCAGGGCAAACGGGCACGCTGATGCTAGCATAGCACGCGGCTCAGATCGGGGCGCCGGTTTGGGCTGGTGTCAGGCTCTTGCAGCGCTGCCGATCGCCGAGACCCGTGCGGTGTTGGGAAGTCTAGACCGCCTCGCGCAGTTTGACGGCGTCTTCCAGATCGACCGACACCAGTTGCGAGATGCCGCGCTCGGCCATGGTGACCCCGAACAGGCGATTCATGCGCGCCATCGTGATCGGGTTGTGCGTAATGATGACAAAGCGGGTATCGGTTGCGCGGGCCATTTCGTCGAGCAGGTCGCAGAACCGGTCGACGTTGTGATCATCGAGCGGCGCGTCCACTTCATCCAGGACGCACACCGGAGCCGGGTTGGTCAGAAATACGGCGAAGATGAGGGCGAGGGCGGTGAGCGCCTGTTCGCCGCCGGACAACAGCGAGAGCGTTGCGGGTTTCTTGCCGGGCGGCTTCGCCAGGATGTCGAGACCGGCCTCCAGCGGATCCTCGTTCTCCACGAGCTGCAATTCGGCAGTACCGCCGTTGAACAAACTCGTGAACAGCCGCTGAAAGTGCCCGTTGACGATTTTGAATGATGCGGTCAGGCGCTCGCGGGCTTCCCGGTTGAGGTTCTGGATCCCTTGCCGGAGGCGCTTGATGGCCTCGACCAGGTCGTCGCGTTCGGTTGTCAGTGTAGCGTGCTGCGTCTCAACCTCGCGCAACTCCTCCTCGGCCCTGAGGTTGACCGCGCCGAGGCGCTCGCGTTCGCGTCGCAGGCGCTCGAGGCGCGCTTCTGCGCCGGCCACATCGGGAAGCGCCGCTCCGGGCTCGATCTCCGCAAGCGCCGCAACAGCATCAGGCTCGATCTCGAGCGCCTCGCGAATCTCGTGCGCAACGTCGGCCAATCGGCGCTTGGCGGCTTCGTGGCGTTCCTCGGCGCGAACTTGGTCCTCGCGCGCCGCACTCATGGCTTCGAGCGCCGCGCGCGCCGCCCGGTCGGCGTCGGCAAGCGCGGTCTCCGCGGCCGCGAGCGCGTCGGCCGCCGCGCGCCGCGCACGTTCACCGGCCTCGATTTCGTCAATCAGTGCCCGTCGTTTCTCGGCAAACGCCTGCGGTGCTTCCGCAAGCGTTGCGCGTTCCGCCTGCGCTTCACTGGTGCGGGTTTGCAGCACGGTGATCTGCGCCACCGCCGCACTCTCCCGTTCGCGCCAGGCATCGGCCTCGGCCGCGATCGATGCGATGCGTCGCCCGGCGAGCTCGATCTCCCGCGCCAACGCCTGCGCTTGTGCACGCACGTCTGCGACCGCGGCGCGATCGCCTGCGACCTTGTTACGAATATCGACCAGGTCCGCGTTGAGGCTATCGAGAGCCGGCAGGCCGGCCAGCTCGCTTGTCATTTGCGCACGACGCGCCTCGCTATCGGTGAGCGCCGCGGCGAGCCGGCTCTTGGCTTCGCCGAGCGCGGACTGCCGCGCGGTGACGCGGGCGAGTTCGCGCTGAGCGGCGGCATGGCGCTCGCGGGCCGTATCGGCCGCATGTTGCTGTTCGCGCCAGTGCGTACGTGACTGCGCTTCGGCTTGTGCGGCCTGTGCGACCTCGGCTTCGCCCGCGCTGACGGCCGCGCGGCGAGCCTCCAGCTCGGTCCGGGCGGCCTGCAGTTCCTGTTCGATGTCTCTTAGTCGGTTGCGTTCGGCCAGGCGGCGGGCAGCGCCGGTCGGCGCGTTGGCGGCCACCCAGAAACCGTCCCAGCGCCAAAGATCGCCCTCGCGCGACACCAGCCGTTGCCCCGGCTTGAGCAATTTCGCGAGACGTGCGCCGTCGACGCGCGAGACGACCCCGATTTGCGCCAGCCTGCGTGCGAGCTCCGGCGGCGCGACGACGTGCGCTGCGAGCGGTTCGGCGCCGGACGGAAGCGCCGGGTCGCCATCGGCCGCAGCTCCGGCCCAACGCAAGGGCGCGTTGGCATCGACGGGAGCATCGAGATCATCGCCGAGGGCGCCTCCGAGGGCGGCCTCGAAACCTTTCGCAACCGTGAGCAGATCGATGACCGGCGGCCACATGCTCTTGGCGTCGACATGCAGGACTTTCGCCAAGGTCCGCGCTTCCGTTTCCAGGCGCTGCACGCGCCGTTCGGCCTCGGTCAACGGCTGGCGCGCCACGTCGAGCGCCTGCCGCGTTGCGGAATGCGCCGCCTCGGCCCGCAGCGTCGCGGCCTCCGCGGCTTCGATCTCGCCGGCGGCTTGCGCGACCGCTGCCTCCAACGCGGCGAGGTCGACGTCGCCCGAACCGTTCTCCCGCAGCCGAGCCAGCTCGGCTTCGACCTCTGCGATCTCGCGCATGGTTCGGCCGTGACGCTCGTCATGTTCGCGCAGCGATGCTTCGAGCTGCGACCGCGTGGCCGCGAGTTCGGCAACCGCGCGCGTCAGCTCGGCCAAGCGTTGCTCCGACTCGGCCAGCACCGTCTCGGCCGCGGCGACCCGCGACTCGATTTCGGCGCGGCGCTCGCCGGTCGCGGTGGCCTCCCGCTCAAGCGTCTCCCGTTCGGTCGCCAGGTTCGCCAGTGCCGCCTGAGCGTCAGCGACCAGCGCCTGGCCGCGTCCGATATCGTCGGCGAGCTGAACCAGCCGTTGCCCGAGCTCCTCGATCCGCTGGGTGACGCGCGCTTCGTCGCGATCGAGCGTTTCGCGGGCGATCACCAGGCGATGCAGCGCAGCGGCGGCGCGAGCCTCGCTGTCGCGCAACTCCGGCAGCGCCGCTGCCGCGTTCGCTTGCTGGGTCGCGGCCTCGGCCTGCGCGCCAGTGCGACTAGCCACTACGCGAACCGCCTGGTCCTGCGCGACTGCCGCGTCGCCTGCTTCGACCGTGGCGTTGACGAAGCGGAGATGAAACAGCGCCGCTTCGGCCGTGCGCACCTGTTGCGACACGGTGCGATAGCGCACCGCTTGGCGGGCCTGGCGCTTCAACGCGTCGACCTGGGTCGCAAGCTGACCAAGCACGTCTTCAACCCGTACCAGGTTTTGTTCGGCCGCGTGCAGCCGCAGCTCGGCCTCATGGCGGCGCGCATGCAAGCCCGAAATGCCGGCGGCTTCCTCCAACACTCGGCGGCGCTGCTCGGGCTTGGCCTGGATGATCTCGCCGATCCGCCCTTGATGAACGAGCGCGGGCGAACGCGCGCCCGTGGAGGCGTCCGCAAACAGGATTTGTACGTCGCGGGCCCGCACCTCGCGACCATTGACCCGGTAGGTCGAACCTTGCTCTCGCTCGATCCGCCGCGTGACGTCGAGCGTATCTTCGCCGTTGAACTGAGACGGGGCGCTGCGGCTGGCGTTGTCGATCCGCAGACCCACTTCCGCGGTGTTGCGAGCCGGCCGAGTATTGTTGCCGGAGAAGATGACGTCATCCATGTCGGCGGCGCGCATGGACTTGTGCGAGGTCTCGCCCATGACCCAACGCAGCGCTTCGACGAGGTTCGATTTGCCGCAACCGTTGGGGCCAACGACGCCGGTCAGTCCAGGCTCAATCAGGAAATCAGTCGGCTCGACGAACGATTTGAAACCGAGCAGGCGCAAACGCGTAAGCTTCATGTCCAAGCGCTTTCTTGGGGGCGCGCACCATCGACCCGCCGCACCCACTTAAGGTGCGGGGCTCCGCCGAGCTGAATCACCAGTCGGCTCAGGCCCCTAGGGGTCGAGATATGCCGCATCGGGCGGCACAATGAATCGTTCGCTGAGTCTCGGCAAGAGTCGGGGGGAGTTTTCCAAGTCTTCCGTTAACCATTGCGCACGGCCTGCGCGGCGCCCGGGCTGTCCTCGGACCAGCGGAAAAAACCCTTATGACGCCTTGAGATAGGGCTTCATCTCCTTTTCGAGGTCTTCGATCGAAACATCGCCGAGCACCCGTTTGCCGTTAACGAAAAAGGTTGGCGTTGATTCGACATTGAGCACTTTTGCAGCGCGGTCGCGCACGTTCTGGATGCCGTCCAGGACCTGCTGATTCTTGAGACAAGAATTAAAGGTCTCCTCCGTGTATCCGGCCTGCTTGGCGACGTTGAGGAGCGGTTGCAGCGGGTTGGGCACGACCCAGTCGCGCTGCGTGCCGAACAGCAAATCGATGATCGCGAAGTATTTGTCCTTGTCGGCGCAGCGCGCCAACATGAAGGCGCCAGCCGCCAGCGGATCAAGCGGGAACTCGCGGAAGATAAAGCGCACCTTGCCGGTATCGATGTAGCGCTCCTTGAGCTTCGGAAACGTCCTGGCCTGGAATTGCGCGCAGTGCGGGCACGTCATCGAGGCATATTCAATGATGGTGACCGGCGCGTTCTCGGCGCCCAACACCTGATCGCCAAGCGGACCGGCCGGCGCCAGATCGGCATCCGACACTTTGGTTTGCGCGACCGCCCGCGCGGGTGGGTCTGCGAAGGTCACAAGAGCGAGGGCAGAGGCCCCCACAAGAAGAGCGCGTCTGGTAATCACGCAGCACCTTTGGTGTTGAGGTCAGCCCAATCGGTAGCCTGTCGGGCCGGAGATGGCAACGTCGCGCAATGACCAAATCCGCGGTTCACGTTGGGTTGATTGGGTCGATCGGCGCGGCTCAGGGCCGCTTCACCGCGGCGCCCAACCGGCCAAGCGCAACCCGCAAAGGTGCGTCCTTGATGGCGAGGCTTCGCGCGATCCGCTGGGCCGCCTCCGGGTCGCTGGTCGGGCTGGCCGGGCGCACGCGGGACCTTCGCAGCGGGGCCTGACGCAACGCCAGACGATCGACCGCCCGCCAGCCAAAGAAGCGATTGACCCGTTCCACGATCAAGCTCGCTTGGTGTTGAATTTCGATAGCGGTCGGGCCCTCGACGCGCAGGATAAGCGTCGCCGGTTCGGTGCCGTTCGGGTTGCGCGGCCATTGCATGCGCACAGGCTCGGCGCGCGCCCCGATTTCAGGCCCGACGATCTCGGACCAATGGGTGACGATTTCGCGCGACGCAAAGCCCTGGCGGGCAAACGTGTCCCCCAGACATTTGTTCAAAAGTTCCGCCAGGGGTCGCGCGTAGGTCTCGCGGGACTTGCTCACGGCTTGTCGCTCTGCCACCACGATTGGCCGATGACGCTAGCAGGAACACCGGTTCGGCGAAAGCATGCGCGCAAGCCTGAACCGTGCGCGGGCGACTTGCTGGCCTGGTATGATCGCCATCGCCGCGACCTGCCATGGCGCGCGCCATCCGGTGCCTGCGCCGACCCTTATCAGGTGTGGCTCTCAGAGATCATGTTGCAGCAAACGACGGTGCGAGCGGTCGCGCCCTACTACGCGCGCTTTCTGGAACGCTTTCCGACGGTCGAGGCGCTCGCTGCGGCGGCGCTCTCGGACGTGCTGAAGCTCTGGGCCGGGCTCGGCTATTACGCGCGCGCCCGCAACCTGCATGCGTGCGCCAAGGCGGTGGTCGAACAGTACGGGAGGCGATTTCCAAGCACCGTAACCGAGCTTGGCCAACTGCCGGGCATCGGGCCCTACACCGCGGCCGCGATCGCCGCGATCGCGTTCGATGCGCGCGCAACGCCCGTCGACGGGAACGTCGAGCGCGTGGTCGCGCGGCTGTTTGCCTATGAGCCGGAGCTGCCGGCGGCCAAGGCGGCGCTTCGGCGGTTGGCCGAGGGGCTGACGCCCAACGCACGCGCCGGGGATTTCGCGCAAGCCCTCATGGATCTCGGCGCGACCATTTGCACGCCCAAGAGGCCCGCCTGCGCGCTGTGTCCGTGGAGTGATGTCTGCGTCGCCCACGCCGCCGACGATCCCGAGCGCTTTCCGCGCAAGGCCGCAAAGGCTGAAGGGCAGCTGCGCCGAGGCGCCGCGTTTGTGGCGATGCGGGCCGACGGATTTCTGCTCGTGCGCAGTCGCCCCCTACACGGCCTGCTCGGCGGCATGACCGAGGTTCCGACCACGGCCTGGACGAATGATTTCGATCCGCAAGACGCCCCGGCGGAAGCACCACTTGCTGCGTCGTGGCGGCGCGTGCCGGGCGCCGTCCGCCACGTGTTCACGCATTTTCCGCTGGAGCTTGCGGTCTACAAGGGACGGGTGCCGGCGTTGACCGATCCGCCGCCCGCGATGCGCTTCATTCCGTTGAGCGATGTCGGCGGTGAAGCGTTCCCCAATCTGATGCGCAAGGTGCTGGCGCATGCCGGGGTAGACCAGCACCCCAATCCTACAGGGCGGCGCGCACCTCGGCCCGCAACGCATCGATCGAAATAAGCCCCTTACTGGTCTCGAGGTGCCAGAAGGTCCAGCCGTTGCAGGCATCCAGGCCCTGGGCGAGCGCGCCGACCCGGTGGATCGAGCCGACCTTGTCACCGAGCACGATTGCACCGTCGGCGCGCACGAGTGCTTTCACGCGGCGGCGGCCGTCGACCAGAATGGCGCCCGGCGTGACGAGGCCACGTTCAAGCAAGGCGGTGAACGGCACCCGCGGCGCCTCTCGCGCGGTCATGAATGGCGCAAGCGTATCGGCCGGAAGCGGTTCAACCGCGGCAATCCGCCGCTCGGCTGCCGCGGCATAGCTCTTCTCCCGCTCAACCCCGATGAAACCGCGGCGCAGCCGCTTGGCCACCGCGCCGGTCGTGCCGGTTCCGGCAAACGGATCGAGCACCAGGTCGCCGGGACGCGACGCGGCCAGGATGACGCGCGCGATCAGGGCTTCCGGTTTCTGGGTCGGATGTAGCTTTTTGCCGTTCGATTTGAGGCGCTCATCCCCGGTGCACAACGGCAGCGTCCAGTCGGAACGGACCTGAACATCCTCATTGCCGGCTTTGAGGGCCTCGTAGTTGAACGTGTAGCCCTTGGCGTCTGGCTCGCGTGCCGCCCAGATCAGGGTCTCGTGCGCGTTGGTGAAGCGGCGGCCGCGGAAGTTCGGCATCGGGTTCGACTTGCGCCAGATCACGTCGTTGAGCAGCCAAAAGCCCAGATCCTGCAAGATCGCGCCGACGCGAAAAATGTTGTGGTAGGAGCCGATGACCCACAGCGTTGCGTTCGGCTTCATGACGCGCCGGCAGGCCAAGAGCCACGCCCGCGTAAAATCGTCGTAAGCTGCGTAACTCGAAAATTTGTCCCAGTCGTCGTCGACTGCGTCGACGCGCGAATCGTCCGGCCGCTTGAGATCGCCCTGCAGCTGCAGGTTATAGGGGGGATCGGCGAAAACGAGATCGACGCTTTCGGGAGCGTGCTTCGCCAACTCGGCGACGCAATCGCCGACCATGATGCGATGCGCGCCCGATCGTGGAAAAATGACGCGGGGCGCCTTGCCGGACGCCCCGCGACGTGACGCAACCATGACTCGGAACTCGACCTGGTACGCGGTCGGCGACGCGGGACCTACAACCGACGCAGCGGATTATGGCTGCCGCCGGTAAAAAACGGCTTAAGACTCAAGCAGAACGGACACTCTTAAACGACGCGCGACATTCAGTTTTCGTCAACTTGTGTTGACATTCTGCTAGCGCGGAGTTGGAGTCCGATCGTCTTGGTGACGCTGATCTCTGATCGACACGGGTGAGCATCATGCGCTGGGATGATTTCCGTCGAAGCGAGAACGTCGAAGATGATCGCGGCGGTGGCGGTGGATTCGGCGGCGGCGGTATGGGCCTTCCGGGCGGCGGGCTCGGGATCGGAACGATCATCATCCTTGGTCTGGTCGGCTGGGCGCTCGGCATCGATCCACGCTTGCTGATCGGCGGCGCCGAGATTCTACAGGGCGGCCAGCAGCAGTATCAGCAGCCGTCCCAGCCGCGCGCCTCGCGCAACACGCCGCCCGATGATCAGATGGGCCAATTCGTATCCGCGGTGTTGGGCGACACCGAGGATACCTGGAACCAGATCTTCGCCGAAGGCGGCGAGACATATCGCAGGCCCAAGCTCGTGATGTATTCCGGCTCGCTCCCCACACCGTGCGCGTTTGCGCAAAGCGCGATGGGACCGTTCTATTGTCCGCTCGATCAGAAGGTCTATTTGGACACGTCGTTCTTTCGCGACATGCAGACCCGGTATCGAGCCTGCTCCGGCGACAAGGCGTGCGAGTTCTCCGAGGCCTACGTGATCGCGCATGAGATTGGCCATCACGTGCAAAACCTGCTCGGCATCCTGCCCAAGGTGCAGGAGGCGCAGCAGGCCTCCGGCAGCAAGGTCGCCGCCAACCAGCTGCAGGTGCGCACCGAGCTGCAGGCGGATTGCCTGGCCGGCGTGTGGGCCAGCCGCTCCAACAAGAGACGACAGTTCATCGATCCCGGCGATATCGATCAAGCGCTGCAAACCGCGGCGGCGATCGGCGACGATCGGCTGCAGCGGCAGGCGCGCGGCTACGTGGTGCCGGACTCGTTCACCCACGGCAGTTCGGAACAGCGCAAGCGCTGGTTCATGACCGGCTATCAGCAAGGCACCGTGCAGGCCTGCAACACGTTCAACGCGGCGCAGATCTAGAGAATACGACGGGTTGCAAGCGTCTGGTCTCACCGCCGGGTCGCGTCACCAGATAAATTCCCAACGCGACGGGAAGCACGCCGAGCAGATCGACCGGTTCCAGTCGCTCACCGAGCAGCAGCCATCCAAACAGGACACCAAGCGGCGGCATCAGAAAATGATAGGCGCTGGCACGCGTGGCACCGCACACGCGCAGCAAATAGAACCACAGCAGATACGCGAACACCGAAACCACCAGCGCCGCATAGGCGAAACCGGCCAGCAGGCGCCAGTCCGGCACCACGTCGCCGACGCGCTCGAAGGTCAGTGCGAACGGCAGCAGCACCACCCCGGCAGCGAGGTTCTGAACCGCGTTTCCAAGCCAGAGCCCACCGTTCGGCGCCAGCCGTTTGAACAGGATCGTGCCGGCGACGAGCGAGATCAGGCCCGCGGTGGTGCAGATGATCCCGACCGGATCCTCCAACTTGCCGCCGATCCGGCTTTGCACAACGAAGATCACGCCGCCTACGCCGAGCACCAACCCGATTGATTTGCGCCGGGTCATCGGCTCGTTGAGAAAGACCGCCGCGAGCAGCACGGTGAGCACCGGGTTCGCGCTTGAGATGATGGCGGTAATCCCGGCCGATGTGCTTTGCATGCCGATGTAGTTCAGGCCGAGGTAGATCGCGTTGTTGGCAAGCCCCAGCAGGATGAACACGAGGACATCGCGCCCGGACATGCGCCATTGTCCACGCTGCCACGCGAGCGCGCCGAACATGACGGCGGCCGCTGCCAGAAACCGCGCGGCGAGCAGCAGCAGCGGTGGGGCGTAGGCGAGCGTGAGCTTTGCCGCCGCAAATGCCGAGCTCCAGAGCAGACAGAACGTCAGGATCAAGATCGGAAGCGCCATGAACCGCGGCGTAACGGTCAGGGGTGGCGCGAGGCTCATGGCAAGCTCCTGCTGCGGATCAACGAAATGTAGGGCTGGCCCTGGCCATTTTGAAATTAAATGATATGATGTTGTTCAGTTGAAAATCAAATGAAGAACCATGCTCGACCTCGATCTGCTGCGCAGTTTTGTCTCGGTCGTCGACGCCGGCGGATTCACCCGCGCGGGCGAGCGCGTGCATCGTACGCAATCGACGGTGAGCCAGCAGATCAAGCGGCTCGAGGACGCGATCGGGCATCCGCTGCTCAACCGCAACGGCAAGCGCGTCGCGCCGACCGAGGAGGGCGAGCGGCTTCTGTCCTACGCGCGGCGCATCCTGGCGCTCGCCGACGAAGCGCATCAGGTGGTTGCGCGTTCGGCCGGCGAAGGCGTGGTTCGGCTCGGCCTGCCGGAGGACTTTGCCGCCAGCCAGCTGGCGCAAGTGCTGGCCGGTTTTGCTCGCTCGCGCCAGGCGGCGCGACTCGATGTTCGCTGCGATTTGAGTGTACGGCTGCGCGACGACCTCGATCGCGGCGAACTGGATCTCATCTTGTTCAAGCGCAACGCCGGCGAGCGCGGCGGCATTGCATGCTGGCCCGAACGCTTGCGCTGGGTCGCAAGCCGGCGGCGCCGCCTCGACGTGCGGCAAGATCCGGTGCCGCTGATCGTGTTCCCGCAAGGCTGTCTCTACCGCAATCGCGCCATTCACGCGCTCGAAGCGGCCGGACGCACCTGGTACATCGCCTACAGCAGCCCCAACTTTTCAGGCATTCAGACAGCGGTGTCGGTCGGGCTCGGCGTCAGCGTCCTGCCGCAGACGGCGATTCTGGCGGACCACCGGGTGCTTGGGACGAAAGACGGTTTTGCGAAGGTGCCCAACACCGAACTGGCGCTGCTTGCGGCTCCCGATGCCAGCCCCGCAACGCGTCGCCTCGCCGACGTCCTCGCGGATTTTTGCGCCGGCGATCGGCGGGTCTCGGCGTGACGCGCGTATAGCGCGTTGCCGGCTCAGTTGCCGGCCGACATCCCTCGCGGACGGTACTCGCAAATCCAAACTGGAGCCGAGATTCCCTTGATCGCTTCTGCGCCGATCTCGCGGAATCGGCTCGAGCCGGCGAGCGCGTCCGCGACGGTCCGTGACAACACACATGGCGCCGCGTGCGCGCGTGCGGCTTCTTCCATGCGAGCCGCGATGTTGATCGTGTCCCCATAAATGCCGATCGAGCGTTTGGTATCGCCCTGCTCGCTCACCACCACATCGCCACCGTGAACACCGACCCGGAACGTCGGTACGACACCAAAGGATCGTTGATATGCGGCGCGCTCGCGCGCAACCGCCTCGAACATTGCATCGATTGCCTTGAGGATGGCGTTGCCCTTGATCGCCTGGGGCCAATCCCACATCGCGATCAGTCCATCACCCTTGTAGAGATAGATGTCGCCGCCGTGATCGGTGATCGGCTGCGACACGTCGAACAGAAACTTGCGCACAAGCGATCGGGTTGCCAGCGCGCCGAGTTTTTCACCCAGCGCCGTCGAGCCGTTGATATCGAGAAATATCAGAACTTTGCGCTCCTGCACCGGGCGGTGGTAGGTCCCGACCATCAGGTGAAACAGGTTCTCGATCCCGATGAAGTGGATGACGCGCATCATCAGCACCCCGACCACCGAAAACAGGGTGAAGAACGTCAATCCATAAGGAAGCCGGCGATATACCGTCGGCAGGTCGTCCAGGCGGCCCAGCAACACGTGCGAAATGTGGACGGCGATAAAATAGAGAACAACGATGACGCCGATGTACACCGGGATGGAGCGCAGCGGGTGCATGGCGCGCAGCCAGTTGCCGCGCTGACTTTGGACGTAGAATTCTTCGAACAGCCCAATTCCGGCGCCGATCAGGATGGCGTTGGTGACGCCGAGCTCGACCGGACGGCCGACTGCAAGCGTGGTCACCCCGCCAAGGCAAGCAAATACGCCCATCGCCACCAGCACGGACACGAGCTTGCGGCGCAAGGTAAGGCCGATCCAGGGCGTATCGCGAGGCATGCGAACCTCGGGTTCGGGGCGCTACTCCGCTGCGGAGCGATCAACCGACCATCAGCATAGAATGGCGAGCGCCAGGAGTTAACGCGCTTGCTCTACCGGCCGCGGCGCGAATCCGCCTCAACGTCTGGCGTTGCGTCGCGATACCGCTTAATCTCGCGCGCATTCGCAAGGACGTCATGCCCGGTATCGACCACACGCGCCAATTCGTGCCGCTCAAGATCGCGGTGCTCACCGTGTCCGACACGCGTTCGCCCGCCGAGGATAAATCGGGCTCGACCCTCGCCGAACGGATCGAGAAGGCCGGGCACGCGGTCGCCGCGCGGGCGATCGTGACCGATGACGCCGACAAGATTCGCGCGCAAGTGAAAGCCTGGATCGCCGATTCTGCGATCGACGTCGTGATTACGACCGGGGGCACCGGCTTCACCGGTCGCGACGTAACCCCCGAGGCGATCGAGCCGCTGTTCGAAAAGCGCATGGATGGCTTCTCGACGCTGTTCCTGGTGGTGAGCCACGCCAAGATCGGGACTTCCGCGATCCAGACGCGTGCGACCGCCGGTGTCGCCGGTGCCACCTACATTTTCTGTCTGCCTGGCTCGCCCGGCGCGTGCCGTGACGCCTGGGACGAGATCCTGGTGCACCAGCTCGACTATCGTTACCGGCCGTGCAACTTCGTCGAACTCATGCCGCGGCTTGACGAGCATTTGCGCCGGCCCAAGGCTCAGGGCGCGACCGTATGAGGCGCGAGTGCCCGGTGTGAGCGGCGCCCGACGCGGGTGCATCTACAGATCCAGGTCCCACGTTTCGCTCACCAGCATCGGTCCGAAATCGTCGTGCGTCGTGCTTGCCACCAGGCGGAAGCCGGCGCGCTCATAAAGGCGGCGCGCTCCGATCAGGACGCCGTGGGTCCAAAGCGTGATCTTGCGATAGCGCGCCTCGCGCGCGAACCGAATGCACTCGTCGATGAGGCGGGCGCCAAGGCCGAGCCCACGCGCCTCCGGCTCGACCAGGAGAAGGCGCAGCCGCGCGACCGCGTCGGTCTCGGCGACGAGCAGAACACAGCCGACATTACGGCCGCCGCGTTCTGCAATCCAGCAGCGCTCGCGCTTCTGGTCGCGCTTGCGCATGAACGCCACGACTATTTCTGCGGTCACGGCCTCGAGCTGATCGTTCCAGCCATATTCGCGGCTGTACACAGTGCCGTGGCTGCTGATGATCCAGCCCATGTCGCCGGGCTTTGGGTCGCGCAGGATGAATGGGATCTGCGGCTCCGGCCCGAGCACGCTCTCGATCGTTTGCATGGCGTCGCACAGCCGCGCCTGCACACCATCGTCGCGATCGCGCAGCAGCGCGGTAACGTCTTCGATCGTCTGCGCTTCGATCGGCGCAAAGCTGTCGCGTCCGCGCCGCGTGATTGACAAGAGACTTTGGCGGCCGTCGCGGTCTGATGTCTGCCGCACGATGTAGCCCCGCACCTCAAAGCCGCGCAGGATCCGGCTCAGATAGCCGGCGTCGAGACCAAGGTCCTTGGCGATCTCGGCCGCGGTGATCGGATGATCGCGACGGATAATCTCGTAGAGCACGCGCGCCTGGGTGAGCGAGAATTCGCTCTTGTAGACACCTTCCTGCAGCAGCCCGATGCGCTGCGTGTAAAAACGATTGAAGCGCCGCACCGCGGCGATGCGCTCGGGGAGCCTCAGGTCTGACATTGCGACACCTGTCGGACGCCCGGGGTCAGCGGGAACCCACCGGAAAACTATATGACAGGGTCAACCAATTAGATGACTGAGTCAAGTATCTCCGGATGCCCAGGCGCGGCTGCGAAGCAACGCGATCCGGCGCCGGCCGAGCCGCGAGAGCAAATCGCCTTCCGGATCTTTGACGTCGCGGTGACGACCGATGCGTTCGTAAAGCACCTTGGGAATGATGAGGCCTTGTTCGGGCGCGATGTTTCCACCCAACGCCAGTCGTAGCGACGACCATGCTTCGGCGAGGAGCGGGCGCGTCAAGCCGTGAGCAGCGACCGCTCGAAATGCTGCCGCCGGGGCGTCGATGATCCCGACCGCCTCGGCTCGCTGCACGAAGCGCTCAACCTCATCGACCCAGGTCGCATCGAGCACAACGCCGGGCCGCAAAAACATGATCCATGATGCGCGGGCCTTGCGGCTTGCTTCCCGCAACCTCGCCGCCATGGAAGCACGCGAGGTGATGATCTCGCAGCCCGCCATATCGGCCACTTCGAGGGTTGCATCCCGCGAGCCTCCATCCGCGACAATCACGTCACGTACAGTGCCAACGGCGGCCCCGGAGACCAGACTCGCCAGGGTCGGGACCAGCAGACGCTCGCAATCGAGCGTCGGGATGATGACGCTCAGCATGAGGTAGCCTTTTAGGGAAAGATGCTGCAGTGCACAAGCAAGCCACAACCACAATCGCCTCAATCGGTTGAGCTTTCCACCGGTCCAGGATGTTTCGCGCCCAACGGTGTCAGTTTCGGCGCCAGCCCCCGAAAGTTCCGTAGGCGTTGTTCTTGTTTTGTTCACAAGCATCAATTATCTATCTTCCCGGCATGCGCCACTCGTCCGCCCTGAAAGGCCTGACGCCGCCTCCCGATGCGCATGAACGCGCCGAGGAAGGAATTGGAACGCGTGTCGGCGCCGAACGGCGGGCCGGGCGGGGCGCCTTGTCGAATGCGTCGGGCCGGTACGAGGCGGAGGCCCGCGTCGCCTTCGACGATGGCTGGCAGAACCTCGAGGAACTGCCCGCGTTCGAGACCAGTGTCGGCGTCGATGCGTCGCGCAAGGTGATCACCCGCAACGAGTCGCCGGACATCTCCTTCGACCGCTCGATCAACCCGTATCGCGGATGCGAGCACGGCTGCATCTATTGCTTCGCGCGGCCGACGCACGCCTATCTGGGACTGTCGCCGGGGCTCGACTTCGAGTCGAAGCTGTTCATGAAACCGGATGCGCCGGAGTTGCTTGAGCGCGAACTCGCGGCCGCCCGCTATCAGCCGCGTATGATTGCGATTGGCACGAATACGGATCCCTATCAGCCGATCGAACGTCGCTACCAGATCATGCGGCGGGTGCTCGACGTGCTGGATCGCGCCGGGCACCCGGTTGGTATCGTAACCAAATCGAATTTGGTGGTGCGTGACCTCGATATCCTGACGCGAATGGCAAAGCGCAATCTCGTCAAAGTCGCGATTTCGGTCACCACGCTCGATCCCAAGCTCGCGCGCACGATGGAGCCGCGGGCTCCCACGCCGCCCCGCCGCCTCGAAGCCCTGCGTCAGCTCTCAGCCGCCGGTGTCCCGACCTCGGTCATGCTCGCGCCGGTCGTTCCTGCAATCAACGACGCCGACATCGAGCGCATTCTCGATGCCGCGGCAGCCGCCGGCGTCTCCGGCGCCGGCTATGTGCTGCTGCGTCTTCCGCTCGAGGTGCGCGACCTCTTCAAGGAATGGCTGATGGCGAACTTTCCGGACCGCTATCGTCACGTGTTCGCGCTGATCCGACAGATGCGGGGTGGTAAAGACTATGACGCCCAGTGGGGCAAGCGCATGACCGGATCCGGTCCCTATGCCTGGATGATCGGCCGGCGGTTCGAGCAGGCTTGCGAGCGGCTTGGGCTCAACGTGCGCAAGGCCAAGCTCACGACCGAACACTTCAAGCCCCCGCAGCGGCACGCCGAGGCCAACCAACTCAGTTTGTTCTAGTGCTCGGCGCCTGCCGATCGCCTGCATCCATCCGCTAGACATTTTGCTGTTGCACGCGCGCGCTGCAGCGGGACGGTGCGCACTCAGTCACCGTCGCGGCGGCGGATCAGTTGAAATTCATTGCGTTCGATCGTGCGCCGGTTCAGTCGAACGAGCCGCACTGGAATCGACAGCGAGGCCGAAGGTGGGTACGCTACCCAAACACCGTCAACCGGGGACAGTGGGGACAAACCGAGTCGATGGCGATGATCGCTTGCAAACGCCCGTGCGCTCTGCACGATCGCGCCATGAGTCGTGCTCCAGTACAGGCTCCGCGCCTCGCGCTTGGTGAGGACAATGTCCGCCCTACATTCCGGCGCGAGCGGGCGGCGTTCAAGCGGGGCCTATGGCCAGTCGCCGGTTGCGATGAAGCCGGGCGTGGTCCGCTCGCCGGGCCGGTTGTGGCGGCTGCCGTCATTCTTGATCCGCAGCGGATCCCGCGCGGGCTCAACGATTCCAAGAAGCTGACCCCGCCCGAGCGGGAAGCGCTATACGAAAAGATCACTGCGCGGGCTCAGTTTGCGATCGCGGTCGCTTCGCCGGCGCGGATCGACCGCGACAACATTCTGCGCGCGTCGCTGTGGGCGCTCGAACGCGCGGTCCTGGCGTTGCCGGTTCGGCCAAAGCTCGTGCTGGTCGACGGCCGCGACCGGATCAATACCGGCTGCGACTGTGAGGCGGTCGTGTCCGGCGACGCATTGATTTCCTCGATCGCGGCCGCTTCGATCATCGCCAAGGTTGTGCGCGATCGGCTCATGCAATGCGTCGGCGCCGCCCATCCGGGGTATGGCTTCGAGCGTCACAAGGGATACAGCGTGCCCGAGCATTTCGAGGCGCTGTCGAAACTCGGCCCCACCATCCACCATCGTCGGTCGTTTGCTCCCATTGCCGAGGCCCTCGGGTTGGTTCCGAGCGCCGAAGCAGACATGCTGTTGTGACAGCTTGCGGTCCGGCTTTGTCGACGTCGTCCCGAACCTGAGCTGTAACCAGCGCCGATGATCCGGGTTTCCATCATTTTCGAACTGGTGCGCGGTCACCCGCGCATCATGTTCTGGCTGATCGCGCTGACGCAGGCGGCCCTGTGGTGGCTGATGCCGACGTTGTTCTATGCCGCGCCGCCCGGCGATCTGCCGCTCGTGCTTGCGATCGGTCACGAATTTCAACTCGGCAGCTACCTCGGCCCGCCGCTGGCATTCTGGTTGGCTGAGATCGCCTACGACATCGCCGGCATGACGGGCGTGTATCTGCTGTCGCAAATCTGCGTCCTCGCGACCTATTGGGCGGTGTTCGAGCTTGGCTGCGCGACCGTAGGCATTGCCCACGCGGTGATTGCCATGATGCTCATGGTCGGCATCGTTGCGTTCAGCCTGCCGACGCCGGAGTTCGGTCCCGCGGTTCTCGCGATGGCGTTGACCGCATTATTACTGCTGCATTTCTGGAAGGCGGCGGCGCAGACAAAGCGCCTCTATTGGGCCGCGGTAGGCGTAGAGGCGGGATTGCTGCTGCTGACCAGCTACGCGGGAGTTGTTCTATCTGCGATCATCATCGCGTTCATGGTGATCACCCAACGCGGCCGCGCGCTGCTGGGCTCGCTGGAGCCCTGGCTTGCGGGTGTCGTGGTGATCATCTTCGGATTTCCGCACCTGATCTGGCTCGATGCGCAAGGCAGCCTGGTCGCGCCGCTACTGGAGCGCGTCGGTAGCGGGCTCGCGACGGCGCACTTGTTTGACCGGGTTGGATTGCCGGCGCACGTGCTGGTCGCCCATGCCGGTCTCATCGTTCTGGTGGCGCTGGCGGCCGGCTGGGGCATCAAGGCGCCGCAACGCGTGCCGGAGTTCGTGCGCCCGCCCGTGCATCCGTTCGCGCGCAGCTTCATCTACACATTTGCCATCGCCCCGCTGGTGATGGCGATGTTGCTGGCGCTCATTTTGGGCGAGCCCGATCCGGTTGGCGGAATAGCGCCGCTCATCGTTCTGTCCGCGCTCGCAGTCGTGGTGTTCGCCGGCGACACGATCAGCATCAATCGACAACATCTGCTCGGGATCGTGTGGGGAGCGATGCTGGTGGCGCCGCCGATCATCTTTGCCGTCGCGATCGTAGCCTTGCCACCGATCACCGGCGTCGAGTTTGCTGTGACGGAGCCGGCCAGCGCGATCAGCCGCTATTTCTCGGACACGTTCCAACGGCGCACCGGCAAGGTTCTGGAGATCACGGCGGGCGAGCCGCGTCTTGCGGCTCTGGTTGCGCTCAAATCGCGGCCGCGCGCGAGCGTGTACTTCGATGCGACGCCGGAGCGATCGCCATGGATCACGGCGCAGGACGTGAACCAGAAGGGGGCCATCGTTGTCTGGCGTGCAGCCGATACTTCGAGCTTTCCCCCCGATGAGATCAAAGCCCGTTTTCCGTCGCTGATCCCAGATGTGCCGCGGGCGTTCGACCGGTTCACGCTGACCGGCAAGCCCACGCTGCGGATCGGTTGGGGAATTGTCCGGCCAGGCGGACAATAAGTCGCGATCAGGTGTTAGAACGCGCGGCGAGCGCTTGCTTGACCGCCAGAAAGTCACGCCATGCGTGGCGCTTCTCCAGCGGTGACCGCAGCAAATACGCCGGATGAAACGTTGCCATCGCGCGGATTTCGCGCTTGCCGGTATCGAAACTCAGCCAACGGCCGCGCGTCCTGCGGATCCCATCCTTGAACCCCAGCAAGGCCTGAGAGGACGGTCCACCCAGGCACACCAGCACGTCCGGGTCGGCAAGCTCGATCTGGCGCAGAATGAAGGGCAGGCAAATTTGGCTCTCCTGCGGAGTCGGCGTGCGATTACCGGGCGGACGCCACGGGATGATGTTGGCGATGTAGGCGGAGGTGCGGTCGAGCCCGATTGCCGCGAGCATCCGGTCGAGCAGTTTGCCGGAGCGGCCGACAAACGGAAGCCCGGCGAGATCTTCGTCGCGGCCCGGTGCTTCGCCGACGAACATCACGCGCGCCTGCGGGTTGCCGTCGGCAAACACCAGTTGGGTCGCGGTCACCCGCAACGCGCAGCCTTGGAAGCCCTGCATGATGGCGCGCAGTTCATCGAGGCTCGCAGCGCTTTTGGCAGCTTCGCGCGCGGCCATCACCGCGGTGTCGGGAGAGAGCGCCAGGCTCGGGCCAAGTGCCGGCGTCACGCTCGTCGCCGCAGCCGCCGCCGTCCTGGGCTCGGAGAGACTGGCACGCGGTCCGGTCGGCGCCGGCTGCGACGTCGCGGCCGCGGAGCGCGCCGCGGTGCCAGCGGCGAAGGTCGCAGCAGACTCCTCCGGACCAAAATGATTGATCGGCTGTTCGCCCAGCGCGCCGTCAACGCCGGCCTCCAGGTAGAAGGCGAGCAGTTCGCGCGCGGCTTTGGTGCGGTCCGGGATCATGGCACGAGACGATCACTCTAGCACGCCCGATTGCCGCCCTGTGACAAACGTGGAAAAAGCAATGTGCCGGAACCGCGTGCCCGGAGAGATCGCATGGCTGAGCTACCCGCCCGCGAAGCGATGGAATTCGACGTCGTGATCGTTGGCGCCGGTCCGGCCGGGCTATCCGCTGCCATCCGCCTCAAGCAGCTTACTCCCGACTGCTCCGTCGTCGTGGTCGAGAAGGGCTCCGAGGTGGGCGCTCACATCCTCTCAGGCGCGGTGATCGATCCGGTGGGCTTTGATCGCCTGCTGCCCGATTGGCGCCAGGAAGACACGCCGATCAAGACGGCGGTGAGCGACGATCGCTTCTACATGCTCACGCAGGGCCGGGCCTTCCGCTTGCCGAATGTCCTGCTGCCGCCGCTGATGAGCAATCACGGCAATTTCATCGTGTCGCTCGGTGATGTCTGCCGCTGGCTCGCCGCCAAGGCCGAGGCGCTCGGGGTCGAAATCTATCCCGGCTTTGCGGCGAACGAGGTGCTGTTCGGGCCCAACGGCGAGGTCCAGGGCATCGCGACCGGCGACATGGGAATCGGCAAGGACGGCGAGCCAAAGGCTTCGTTCACGCGCGGCATGGAGCTGCGCGGCAAGTACACGCTCGTGGCGGAGGGAGCACGCGGCCAGCTCGCGAAAGTGCTGATCGCGCACTATGGGCTCGGCCACGGCCGCGAGCCGCCAAAATTCGGCCTCGGCCTCAAGGAGGTGTGGCAGGTCGCGCCGGAGAAGCACAAAGCCGGACTGGTCCAGCACACGTTCGGCTGGCCGCTCGACAACCGAACCGGGGGCGGGTCGTTTCTATATCACTATGGCGAGAATCTCGTCTCGGTCGGGTTTGTGGTGCATCTCAACTACCAAAACCCGTATGTGGCGCCGTTCGAAGAATTTCAGCGCTTCAAGACGCATCCGCTGGTGCGCGATACGTTCGCCGGTGGCAAGCGGCTTGGCTATGGGGCACGTGCGATCACCGAAGGCGGTTGGCAATCCGTGCCCAAGCTCGTCTTTCCGGGAGGCGCGCTGATTGGATGTGCGGCCGGCTTCGTCAACGTGCCGCGCATCAAAGGTACTCATAACGCGGTGCTGTCGGGGATGCTCGCGGCCGACCACGCGGCAAACGCGCTTGCCGCCGGGCGCGTCAATGACGAGCTTGCAAGCTACGAGCAGGCTTGGCGCGCTTCCGACGTCGGGCAGGATCTGTGGAAGGTGCGCAACGCCAAACCGTTGTGGTCGCGCTTCGGTACGCTTGGCGGGATCGCGCTCGCCGGGCTGGACATGTGGACCAACACGTTTGGGTTCTCGCTGATGGGCACGCTTGGGCACGCAAAACCCGACAGCGCGACCCTCAAGCCGGCAACCGAGTTTCACCCCATCAATTACCCCAAGCCTGACGGCAAGCTCACCTTCGACCGCCTGTCGTCGGTATTCCTCTCCAACACCAACCACGAAGAGGACCAGCCCGTTCACCTCAAGGTCGCCGACCTAGGGCTGCAGAAACGCTCCGAACACGACATTTATGCTGGCCCGTCGGCGCGCTATTGCCCGGCCGGGGTGTACGAATGGCTCGGGGAGGGGAGCGGACCCAGGTTCGTGATCAACGCGCAGAACTGCGTGCATTGCAAAACATGCGATATCAAGGATCCGAATGGAAATATTAACTGGGTCGCCCCGGAAGGCGGGGGTGGACCCAACTACCAGAGCATGTGAGGGGCCGCCGAAACGGAAAAAGCGCTATTCCGTCAAAATGCCGCCATCCTGAGCGAGTGATAAGGACCCGCCGTCCTTGCGAGTGCGGCGCAAAAAGTCCATGCTGCGGTAAATTGGACTCAAGATTCCGCCGGGTTGGGCTTGATTCCGCGGGGGCGGAGTCTGTGATCGTAAAGGGGATGAATCCGTTGCCATCAACCAGGGCGCTTGGCCTTGCGGCCGCTCTTCTCGTTCTGCCGACGGTTATCGCTGCGCAGGTTCCGACGTCGCAGGAACTGGCGCGCACCACGCCGGCGGGGAACTATCTTGCCGGCCGCCAGGCGAATGTATTGCGCGACGCGGCCGCGGCATCGGCTTATTACCTGGCTGCGTTGCGCTCGGACGTCAAAAATCCCGAGTTGCTCGAGCTCGCGTTCTATTCGGTGCTTGCGGAAGGCGACATCGACGAGGCGACACGGCTCGCTGATCGGCTCCTGACGGCCGACAAGACCAACCGCACCGCCCACCTCATCCTGGGTGTCCGCGCCCTCAAGTTTAAGCAGTACTCGCCCGCCCGGCAGCAATTCAAGCAGGCGGAGCGCGGGCCGATCACCGATCTGACCGCGACGCTGCTGTCGGCGTGGGCGATGCAGGGCGCCGGCGACACCAACGGGGCCGTGGCGCTGATCGATCATCTTGCCGGTCCCGACTGGTATGCGATCTTCAAGGATTTCCACGCCGGCCTCATTCTCGATTTGGGCGGCAACAAGAAGGAGGCCGGCAAGCGCTTCGCCCGCGCCTACAAGCTCGAGCCCACGGCGCTGCGTATCGTGCAGGCCTACGCCAGCTGGCTGTCACGCACTGGCAGCAAGGATCAGGCGCTGAAGGTGCTGCAAGACTTCGACAAGACGTTGCCCAAGCATCCGCTCGTGATCGAAGCGATGAATGAGCTCGGCAAGTCCGGCAAGCTGCCGATCCTCATTGGCAATCCGCAGCTCGGTGGCGCCGAGGCGCTCTATGGGTTAGGTGCGGCGCTCGGGCGGCGCGAGGAGGAGCTTAGCCTCGCCAATCGCGGGCTCGCGTACCTGCAACTCGCGCTCTTCCTCGACCCGGTCAATCACCTGGCGCTGCTGTCGCTCGCCGACCTTTATGACGCGATGAAAAAGCCCGAGCTTGCGGTCGCCGTGTATGATCGTGTGCCGGCGGATTCGTCGATCAAGCGGCTCGCTGAAATTCAGGCGGCCATCGATCTCGACGCGCTCGATCGCACCGATGAGGCCAAGAAGCACCTTGAGCAGTTGATCGCGTCGAGCCCCGACAATCTGGAGGCGATCCTGGCGCTCGGCGGTATCCAGCGCGAGCGCAAGCAATATGCCGATTGCGCCGATACCTACGGCCGTGCCATCAAGCAGATTCCGACGCCGGAGCGCGCGAACTGGACCGTGTTCTACTTCCGCGGCATCTGCTACGAGCGCGCCAAGCAGTGGGACAAGGCCGAGGCCGATCTCAAGAAGGCGCTCGAGCTTTATCCTGACCAGCCGCACGTTCTGAACTATCTGGGGTATTCATGGATCGATCAGGGCATCAACCTCGACGAGGGGATGCGGATGATCAAGAAGTCGGTCGAGCAGCGTCCCGACGATGGCTACATCGTCGATTCGCTCGGCTGGGCGCATTTCCGGCTTGGAAATTACGAAGAGGCGACCAAGCAACTTGACCGGGCCGTCGAGCTCAAGCCGACCGATCCGACCATCAACGATCATCTGGGCGATGCCTACTGGAAAGTCGGCCGCACGCTCGAAGCCAAGTTCCAATGGTCGCACGCGCGCGATCTGAAGCCCGACCCGGAAGAGCTCACCAAGATCGAGCAGAAGCTCAAGTCGGGGTTGTCCGAGGAGACGTCCTCGGCGGACGCGACAAGGAAGCCGGGCGACGGTGGGTGAGCGTTTCGCAGAGGGCCGGGCTTGAGCTTGCCGAAGCGGCCTACGCCAAGATCAATCTGACGCTGCGCGTGCTCGGCCGTCGCCCCGACGGCTACCACGCACTTGAAAGCCTCGTGTGCTTCGCCGGCGTCGGCGACCGCTTGACGTTGCGCCCCGGCGCCCGACTCGGGCTCGACGTGCACGGACCGCGCGCCGATGCCGCCGGCCCGATTGACCACAACCTCGTGCTCAAGGCTGCGCGTGCACTTGCCGATCGCGTCGGCGGCCTTTTGACCGGACACTTCAGCTTGCACAAGCGGCTGCCGACCGGCGCTGGGCTTGGCGGCGGTTCGGCCGACGCCGCCGCGGCGCTTCGTCTGCTCGCGCACGCCAACCGCTTGTCGCTCGCCGACCCGCGGCTGATGGCGGCCGCGCTCGCGACGGGCGCCGACGTACCGGTGTGCGTCGATTCAAAGCCGCGTTGGATGCGTGGCCTCGGAGAAATCCTCTCCGAGCCCGTGCGCCTGCCGCCGCTGCACGCCGTGCTGGTCTTTCCCGGCATCCCGCTCGCCACCAAGGACGTGTTCGCGGCATTTCATCAGAACGGCGCCCACAACATGACTGCGGTGCCGGCGTCATCGGGGTTTCCGGAACCGGACAGCGAGATTGCACTGCCCACCCTGCTCGAATGGCTCGCGCGGCAAGGCAACGACCTCGAGCCGGCTGCCATCGCGCGGCTGCCCGCGATCGCCGAGGTGCTGGGCGCAGTGCGCGCCCAAGCCGGCTGCGCACTCGCGCGCATGTCCGGCTCAGGCTCGGCCTGCTTCGCGATCTTCGCTTCGCAAGAAAGCGCGGCTGCTGCTGCGCGTCAGCTCTCCGCCCGCACCAATTGGTGGGTCGAGGCGGCGAGCCTCGGTGGCGGATAGCGCGGTTCGTCTGACCCATTCAAGCGCTGCGGCGCAGAGCACCAGCGCCGCAGTGAGCGTGATCATCGCGGCAATCACCGCGATGCGCTGCGAGCGTGCGGCTTCAACCCCGAAATAGATCGCCCCGACGACGGCGACGCCGAACGCGTTCGCCACCTGCTGGGTGGTGGCGAGAACGCCCGAGGCTGAGCCCGCGTGCGTGTGAGCAACCGAGCGCAGGACGGTGCTGAACAACTGCGCCATCACCAGCCCCTGGCCGTAGCCGAACAGCGTGAGCGGCACCATCAGATCGACCATCGTCGGACCGTCGGTGAACTCCACCAGCAGTCCGATCCCTGCGAGACCCGAGGCTTGCACCGCGCAGCCGTTGATCAGCGCCGCAACGCCGTTCTGCTGGAGCTTGGCGGCGCGCCGCGACGCGATCGCGAATGCCAGAGCGAGCGGCATCATTGTTACGCCGGCATCGAGCGCCGAGAGCCCCATGCCGTTCTGCATGAAGAGCGTGATTACGAAATAGAACGACACATTGGCCAGGAAGAAACAGAAGGTCGCAGCAAGACCGCGCAGGAACATTGGATCGGCGATGAGCGCGCGCTCGATCAGGTGCGAGCCGCCACGTCGCCCGACGGCGAGTTCGAGCCGCGGAAAGCCCGCCAGCGGCAGGCCACCGGCCAGCGCGGCGAAAAAGAGCCAGTACGGCCAGCCAAAATCGTGGCCGAACAGCAGCGGCGTGATCAACAACACAAGCCCCACCGACAGGACGGCCATGCCCAAGCGATCAAGCTGCGTACCCTCGCGCGCCGTTTGGCGTGGCATCAGCCGGATCGCGGCGAGCGTAAGCACCGCACCGATCGGGCCGTTGACGAAGAATATGGCGCGCCAGCCCAGGTCACCCGGGTTCCAGGTGACGATCCAGCCGCCGGCCACAAAGCCGACCGCGCCGCCCAGCCCGAGTGCCGCACCGAAGATTGCAAATGCGCGAGCGCGCGCCGCATCAGCAAACAGATTGTGGATCGTGGCCAGCACCTGCGGAACCATCAGCGCGGCGGTCAATCCCTGCGTCAGCCGGGCGAGGATCAGACCGTTGGCAGAAGGCGCGAATCCGCACGCGAGCGAGGTCAGCGAAAACCCAATTAGGCCGATCAGGAACAGCCGCTTGGCGCCGAACATGTCGCCAAGACGGCCGCCCGTGATCACCATGCTGGCATAAGCAATTTGATAGATTGCAATGACACCCTCGATTTGCGCCGCGCTGGCCTGCAAATCGGCACGGATCGAGGGGATCGCCACGTTCACAATGAAGGTGTCGACCACATACATGAATTGCGCCGCAACCAGGATCGCGAGGATCCACCAGCGGCGCGGCTTGGCTTCGCCCACGGGATTCTCGTCCATGACGACCTCCACCGGTTTGATCGTGGTCGCATGCTGCGCGGATCCCCGGGCAGGGTCGATTACGTCGCGGGTAACGTGATTTGGCTGATCGGCTATTCGGCGGCCGCGATTGTTCGGCGCGGTGGGCCGGCGGTCTTGCCGGCGAGGCGGTGCACGATCTCAGCGGTTTCCGCATCGGCCGGGAAGAACAGTTCCAATGCCAGCTCCGACAACGTCACGTCGACCGGCGTTCCGAACACGGTGGTGGTACTGAAGAATGACAGCAGACCGGCCGGTGTGACGATCTTGAACGGCATAACAAATGCGGGATCGTTGTGGGGCGATCGCGTCGGCGCCTTGCTGGCACCGACCGGATAGGAACTCACCTCGCGCAGCAACGCCGCGAGCACCTGGTCGCCCGTGAGGTCGACGCGCTGACGCGTCACCGCCAACAGATGCGCCCGCCAGTCGTGAAAATTGACGACGCGAGGCGCCAGGCCCTGCGGGTGCAGGCTCAGCCGAAGCGCGTTAATCGGCGGCTCCAGCAGCTCGGGTAGAACACCGGCGAACATTTCCGGCAACGCCCCATTGGAGGCGACGATGACCCAATGCCGGTCGATCGCGAACGCCGGATAGGGCTTTTGCGCCTCCAGCACCAGTTCGATGGCGCTGCGCGCCGCCGCCAACGCAGGATCGCTGAGCGAACGCTGGGCAAACACCGGCGCGTAGCCCGCCGCCACCAGCAGCACGTTGCGCTCGCGGATCGGAATCGCCAGTTCTTCGGCGAGATGCAGGACCATTTCGCGGCTGGGTTGGGACCGCCCGGTCTCGATGAAGCTCAAGTGGCGCGACGAAATCTCAGCCTGGTTGGCAAGCGCGAGCTGACTTAAGCGCCGACGCTGCCGCCAATCGCGCAGCAGATCGCCGACGGAGTGGCCCGCTGGTTCCATGGATCGAACTTAGCGCACGCTCGCGGGGCGTTCCATTACCTCGCAGGTAACGAGAGCTAGTGAGTCCGCGAGATGCAGAACTCCACCGCCCCTTCCAGCGCTCGTTTCATGGTGGACGCCGGGAACAGCGCGAGCGCATCGGTGGCGATGGCGCCATAATGGCGGGCCCGCGATACGGTATCCTCCAGCGCGCGGTGCTTGATCATCAGCCCGATCGCATGATCGAGGTCGGCGTCGGTCGCCTCGCTCGCCTCCAGCGTGCGGCGCCAGAACCTACGCTCCTCATCGGACCCGCGGCGAAACGCCAGCACCACCGGAAGCGTGATCTTGCCCTCGCGGAAATCATCGCCGACGTTCTTGCCGAGCTTCTGCGCCTTGCCGCCATAGTCGAGTGCGTCATCGACAAGCTGGAATGCGATGCCGAGGTTCATTCCGAATGAGCGGCAGGCCGCCTGCTCGGCCCTCGGGCGGTTACCGACCACTGGGCCGACCTCGCAGGCGGCCGCAAACAGCTCCGCGGTCTTGGAACGGATAACGGTGAGATACTCGTCCTCGGTCGTAGCGGTGTTCTTGGCCGCCGCGAGCTGCATCACCTCGCCTTCGGCAATGACCGCCGCGGCGGCCGACATGATTTCGAGCGCGCGCAGCGAACCGACCTCCACCATCATCTTGAACGCCTGGCCGAGCAGAAAGTCGCCCACGAGCACGCTCGCCTCGTTGCCCCACAGCATGCGGGCGGCGAGCTTGCCGCGCCGCATGTCGCTCTCGTCGACCACGTCGTCGTGCAGGAGCGTCGCCGTGTGCATGAACTCGACCGCGGCGGCGAGTTTGATATGGCCGTCACCGCTGTAGCCGGCGAGTTCAGCCATTGCGACCGTGAGCATGGGCCGTAACCGCTTGCCGCCCGATGCGATGAGGTGGTTGGCTACCTCCGGGATCATGGCCACTTCGGAACCTGTTCGGGACAGGATGCAAGCGTTGACCCGCTCCATGTCGGGGGTCACCAGCCGCCCCAGCTGGTCGATGGATTGGTGATCATGCGGCTCGAACGGGACGACAACGGCCAAAACACATCTCCCAGCTAAAGGGACGAGCGAGCATAGAAACGCTATGCTGACCGGGCAAGAGTACCAGCAATTCGGCCCCGTGACCGGTTTGGCCGGCGGCCGAACGTCGGAGCCTTCGCGATGACTTCCATGCACCTCGGGACCGCCGTGCTGGGTCTCGCAATCGTGCTGGTGCTGTGGGTCATGATGCGGCCGCGCGCGAGCAAAGGGCAGGCGCGCATGTGCGAGATCGTGCGGACCAATAACACGGTGCTAATCTCGGCGATCGAAACCATGCTCGCGCAGGCCGATATTCCGCACGTCGTCCTCGACCAGAACATGAGCGTGCTCGAAGGCTCGCTCGGCGTGCTGCCCCGGCGGGTGCTGGTTCATCAAAATTGCGTTGCGGCCGCCCGCGGGCTGCTCGCAGATGCGGGCCTTGGCCACGAGCTCAATCCGGATGCGGGCTGAGGCGGATCTCAGTGATGACGCGGCCCTCGGCGGCCGGCTGCGGCTCCTGCAGCCGCGGCGCGGCCACCGATTCGGGCACGACGCCATCCTGCTCGCGGCGGCAGTCGCGGCCAAGGCAGGTGATCGGGGCGTCGAACTCGGCGCCGGCGTCGGAGCGGCGGGGTTGGCGCTGGCGGCGCGGGTTCCTGGCCTGTCGCTGACCTTGGTCGAGATCGATCCCGCATTGACCGCACTCGCACGCGAAAACGCCAAGCGCAACGGCCTTGGCGAGCGGGTGACGGCCTGTTGCCTCGACATCGCGGCCCCGGCGGAGGCGTTTGCCGCCGCTGGCCTGATGCCGGCCTCAGTCGACGTCGTGCTGACCAATCCGCCGTTCAACGACCCGGCCCGCCACATCACGTCACCGGATCGCGAACGGCGCGTTGCCCACGTCGGAGGTTCGCTTGCACCCTGGCTTCAGGTCGCCGTTCGTTTGCTCCGTCGGCAAGGGTCGCTGGCGCTGATTTTTCGCGCTGACGGTTTGGCAGATGTATTGAGGCTGCTGTCGGCCGACTTCGGATCGCTCGCAGTCGTTCCGGTCTATCCGCGGCCCGCCAGCCCGGCCATCCGCGTCATCGTGAGTGCCGTCAAGGGAGGACGCGGGCCGCTCACCCTGCGCCCTGCGCTTGTGCTCAATGATGATAAGGGCCCAACCGCTGACGCCGAGGCCGTTCTGCGCGATGGCGTCCCACTCCCCACAGCGACCCCTGAATGAATGAAGTTGAAAAGTTTGCCTCTTCAAACAGCCAGCCGCCTAAAGCTTGCGCAACACCCGCCGCGGCTCTTGCGCCTCAGGAGTTGCTTGCCTCGGTCGTCGGCGCTCGCCGGCCGCGCGCAAATGCCGCAATAACACTCAATAGTGCGGTCAAGATAAAAAGCTTCATTTCCATGTGATCTCGGGTCCTTCCTGGTGCCTGCTACGCTCACTAGGCAAAATGCGTTCCAACGCCAGCAGAACACCAACGTGGTAAAACAACTGGTACCTTGAGGTGCTCCGGGGCGAGCCTATAAACCGACCCATGACACTGAACGATACGCCCAACAGCGCAGGGCCCCTGCAACAACTCTTCTCACGTTCGCGGCATTGGCTGCGCGCCGTCACCCCGCGCCGCTGGCGGCGCGGGGTCGCGGTCGTGCCGGTGGTGCGGCTCGCGGGCGTCATCGGGTTTTCCACCCCGCTGCGCCCGGGCCTGACGCTGTCGGGCTTGGCGCGTACCCTCGACAAGGCGTTTCAGCAAAGGGGGGCGAAGGCGGTCGCGCTGGTCATCAATTCTCCGGGGGGCTCCGCGGTCCAATCGCATCTGATCTTCCAGCGCATTCGACAGATGGCGGCCGAGAAGCACCTGCCGGTGATCGCCTTTGTCGAGGACGTCGCGGCGTCGGGCGGCTACATGATCGCGTGCGCGGCGGAAGAGATCATCGCCGATCCGTCCTCGATCGTTGGATCCATCGGTGTCGTGGGAGCCTCGTTCGGCTTTGACGAGGCGATCAAGCGGCTTGGGATCGAACGCCGGGTCTATACTGCGGGCGAGCACAAGGTCATGCTCGACCCGTTCCAGCCGGAGAAAGCAGAGGACGTAGCGCGGCTGCGCGCGATCCAGCAGCAAATTCACGATAACTTCATTGACCTGGTGAAGGCGAGCCGCGGCAGCCGGCTGTCGGCCCAAGAAAAAACCCTGTTCTCTGGCGAGTATTGGGCGGGTCAGAAGGCGCTCGAACTCGGGCTTGTTGACCGCATTGGCGAGTTGCGTGCGGCGTTGCGCGAGCGCTACGGTGAAGACGTGTTGATGCCGGTGATTGCCGCAGGCCGCGGCTGGTTGGGCCGCGTCATACCGGCGTCGGGACTTGCAGCTGAAGGGGGCGATCAGGTTCGCGCGGGACTGGCCGACGAGGTCGTCTCCGCCATCGAGGCACGCGCGCTATGGGCGCGGTTCGGCCTCTGAAATGGAGGTACGTCATGCCCCCAATTCCCCCGGTACTGGGATGGACTGCTGGAATCGTGGCGGCGGTCGCGCTAACCCGCGTGTTGGTCAGGGAGTGGCGGCGCGTTAACGCGATGCTCCATCCTCGCAAGGTCGCGACGAATGATCAGCCTCGGCGCGAGGCTTTTCCAACCCTGCGGCGCGACCCGCGCACCGGCATCTACCGCCCCGACTAGCGATTAATACGGCGCTACCGGCCGTTCGCGCGCTGCCAGCGGCGCGATAATCAAGGCGACGAGCGCTGCCCCCATGACGCAGATGAACAACAACATCGACGTGCCCCCACTTCACGATTGCACGGTGATGTTGGCGGCTTTGCCTCAACGACATGTAAATGCCCGCCCTCGCGAGGGCGGCGTCCGGCCAGCTGATTTGCCGAACGCTTACCGGGCCGTTAATTCGTAAATGTTTGGTGTCCGGCTGCGCACTCCGCGGAAGTCATGAATCCTTAATCCCC
The DNA here is from genome assembly GCA_051985675.1 of Xanthobacteraceae bacterium. Lineage (GTDB taxonomy): Bacteria > Pseudomonadota > Alphaproteobacteria > Rhizobiales > Xanthobacteraceae > JAFAXD01. Next base: position 39,587 of record JBPYFJ010000135.1, read on the forward strand.
TTTTCGCGCACGACCCGGCCCCAGCGCGCGAGGTCCTCTTTGAGCAGAACACCGAACTGCTCAGGCGATGTCGGCGTCGGGATGGCTCCCGACGCCAGCAGCTTTCTGCTGACATCCGGGTCAGCGAGGGCGCGCGTCACGGCCTGATTGAGCTTGGCGACGATCGGAGCCGGTGTGCGCGCGGGGGCCAGCAGCCCGTACCAATTGTCGGACTGGGTATCCGGGTAGCCGAGTTCGGCAAGGGTCGCAATCTGCGGCAGCATCGGGTTGCGCCGATCCGAGGCCGCGGCGAGCGGCTTGAGCTTGCCGGCCTCGATCTGCGACAGCAGCACCGGCACATCGGCGAACAAGGCTTGCACCTGGCCCCCCAGAAGATCCGTAAGGGCGGGCGCCGCGCCGCGATAGGGGACGTGCAGGAATTTCACGCCGGCCGCCGACTGGAACAGCTCCAGCGCAAGGTGCGGCGTGGTTCCGATACCGGTCGAACCAAACGGGATCGTGTTCGGCTTCTCCTTGGCGAGCGCGGCGAGATCCTTGGCCGATCCGATGGGACTCTCCGAGCGCACCACCAGGACTGTCGTGTTGCGGACCACCTCAGTGATCGGTGCAAAGTCAGTGATCGGGTTGTAGGGCATGTCGGTTCGCATGTTGGGCGTAATAGCCACCGCGCCGACCGTCGTGAGAAACAGCGTGTAACCGTCCGGATCAGACTTCGCCACATAGTCGGCGCCGAGCGTGCCGGATGCGCCCGCTTTGTTCTCGATGATCACGGTCTGGCCCAGGTCATTCTTGAGCTTGTCGGCGAGCAGCCGCCCGACGAAATCGGTCGGCCCACCAGCAGGAAAAGCGATCACGACTTTGATCGGGCGCGTTGGAAAGTCCTGCGCGCCGGCCGGGTTCAGCATCAGCGTGCCGACGAGCGCGGCGCCGCAATATGTGAGAAAATTCAAGTCGTCCTCCCTGACAGATTCCCGCGGCCTTACGACTCGGGCTTTATTCCCTTGTCGCGGATAATCTTGCCCCAGCGCGTCGTCTCGCTCGTAATCAGATTCGCGAACGCCTCTGGCGAACTCGGTGACACCGTGACGCCGTTCTCGACCAGCCGGCGTCGGATGTCGGGATCGCTGACCGCATCGACGAACGCACGATTGAGACGAGCGATGATCGCACGCGGCGTACCTGCCGGAGCGAGCACGCCTTGCCAGTTTTCTGCAATCGTATCCGGCAGACCGAGCTCGACCAAAGTCGGCACGCTCGGGAGCACGTCGGAGCGCGCAGCCGACATGACTGCTAGCGCGACCAGTTTATCAGCGCTGAGCTGTCCGAGCAGAACCGGCGCGTCGGCGAAAATCCCGTCAACCTGATTGCCGAGAATATCAGTCATGGCTTGAGCGGCCCCGCGATAGGGAACCACCTGAAACTTCACGCCTGCCGCCGATTGAAAGAGTTCGAGCGCGAGATGGGAGTTGGCGCCGATTCCGGTGACCGCCATGCTGATCGCGCCAGGTTTCTCTTTCGCGCGTGCAATCAATTCGGCAACCGTTCGGACCCCGAGCGCAGGACGCACGGCCAGCACGGTTGTGTTGCGCGCCAGCATCGCGATCGGGGCGAACGCGCGCGCCGGATCGTAGGGCAGGTCGTTGCGCAGGCTAGGATTGATCGCGAGGGCACCGAGCGTGCTGAAAAACAGGGTCGATCCGTCGGGCTGCGATTTGGCGACATACTCGGCCGCAATCGCGCCGTTGGCGCCCGGCTTGTTCTCGACGACGATGCTCTGACCGATGGCTGCGCCTGCGCGTTCGGCCAGCAGCCGGGCCACAAAATCGGTGGTGCCGCCCGGCGCAAAGGCGACGATCATGCGAATCGGCCGGGATGCGAGATCGTGGGCGTGCGAGCCCAAGGGCACCAACGCAATCAGCGTGGCGGCGAGGAGTGGGCGCACGGTCGGGAGCATCGGGACCACGTTCGCGCGTCTGCTTGACCCCCGCAAGAGCCGCCGATAAGCGTTTTGCGGCAAATCCCGAGCAACCGGTTGTTAAATGTCCGAAATTCCAGTGCGCGACGACAATTTAGACCCCCGGCGCTCGTTCCAGGGCCTGATTCTCACGCTGCAGCGCTACTGGGCGGACTACGGCTGCGTCATTCTGCAGCCCTACGACATGGAGGTCGGCGCCGGTACGTTCCATCCGGCTACCACGCTGCGCGCGCTCGGTCCCGGCACGTGGAACGCGGCCTATGTGCAGCCGTCGCGCCGGCCGAAGGACGGCCGCTACGGCGAGAATCCCAACCGGCTGCAGCACTACTATCAGTTTCAGGTGATCCTGAAGCCTTCGCCGCCAGATCTGCAGGATCTCTACCTGAAGTCGCTTCAGGCGATCGGCGTCGACCCTCACCTGCACGATATCCGCTTTGTGGAGGACGATTGGGAAAGTCCGACCCTGGGTGCTTGGGGTTTGGGCTGGGAGTGCTGGTGCGACGGCATGGAGGTCTCGCAGTTCACCTATTTCCAACAGGTCGCGGGTTTTGAATGTGCGCCGGTCTCGGGCGAGCTCACCTATGGGCTGGAACGTCTCGCCATGTACGTGCAGGGCGTCGACCGGGTGTACGACCTCAACTTCAACGGCCGCGATGATGACCGCAAGGTCACCTATGGCGACGTCTTCCTGCAGGCCGAGCAGGAATATTCACGCCACAACTTCGAATTTTCCGACACCGGGATGTTGTTTGAACAGTTCCGCATGGCCGAGGAGGCGTGCCGGAAATATCTCGCAGCGGGATGGGGCGACGGCAACAAGGGTCGTCACCTGATGGCGCTGCCGGCTTACGATCAATGCATCAAGGCAAGCCACGTGTTCAATCTGCTCGACGCGCGCGGCGTAATCTCGGTGACCGAGCGCCAGAGTTACATTCTGCGCGTGCGCGAGCTCGCCAAGGCCTGTGGTGAAGCCTGGCTTCACACCCAAGGAGGAGGAGGAGCGCAATGAGCGAGATGATGCCCCAGATCGGCGGCCGCGCGCCGATACCGATCGAGGTCGAGCCGGGCAAATCCTATTGGTGGTGCGCGTGCGGACGCTCCCAATCGCAGCCGTTCTGCGACGGCTCCCATAAGGGTTCGGCCTTCACGCCGATCGAGTGGAAGGCGCAGGCGGCCGAGAAGGCGTTCTTCTGCACGTGCAAACGCTCGAGCCGCAAGCCGCTCTGCGACGGCAGCCACAAGAGGCTTTCGCCTGAAACTTGAAAGTTAGGTCGTGCCCGATCTTCTGTTCGAGCTGTTCTCCGAGGAAATCCCGGCGCGCATGCAGGCGCGCGCCGCCGACGACCTCAAGAAGATGGTGACCGACCGGATGGTCGACGCCGGCCTCGTCTATGAAGGCGCGCGCGCCTATGTGACGCCACGCCGGCTGACCTTGTTCGTGCAGGGTGTGCCGGCACGCCAGCCCGATCTGCGCGAGGAAAAGAAAGGCCCGCGTGTCGGCGCTCCGGCCGCGGCGGTTGCCGGCTTCCTCAAGAGCGCCGGTCTCACCTCCCTCTCGGACGCCAAGATCGAGCGCGACAAGCGCGGCGAGTTCTACGTCGCGCTGATCGAGAAGCCCGGCCGTTCGGCCGCCGAGGTGCTGACCGAGCTCCTGCCCGTCGTCATCCGCACGTTCCCGTGGCCCAAAGCGATGCGCTGGGGCAAAGCCTCGGCGAAACCCGGCGCGCTCGCCTGGGTGCGGCCGCTGCACTCCATTGTCGCAACCTTTGGGCCGGAGACCGAGGAGCCGGACATTCTTTCATTCTCGGTTGACGGGATCGCGGCCGGCAACACCACCTACGGTCACCGCTTCATGGCACCTGGACCGATCAACGATGTCCGGCACTTCGCGGGTTACGAAGAGAGGCTCAAAAAAGCGAAGGTCGTGCTGGACCCTACACGCCGCGCCGAGATGATCCTCGCCGATGCCAAGAACCTCGCGTTCGCCCAAGGGTTCGAACTCGTCGAGGACGAAGCACTGCTCGCCGAGGTCACCGGCCTCGTTGAATGGCCGGTCGTGCTGCTGGGATCGTTCGATGCCTCCTTCCTCACCATTCCGCCCGAGGTGATCCGCGCCACCATCCGCAACAATCAGAAATGCTTCGTGCTACGCGATCCGCAGACGGCCAGGCTCGTCAACAAATTCATCCTCGTTTCCAATATGGAAGCGTCCGACGGCGGCAAGGAAATCATCGCCGGCAACGAGCGCGTGATCCGGGCGCGGCTATCCGACGCGAAGTTTTTCTACGAGACCGATCTGAGGACACGGTTGGAAGATCGGCTGCCGAAGTTTGCGCATGTTGTCTTTCACGAAGACCTTGGCACGCAGGCCGATCGCATCGAGTGGATCAAGGCGCTCACCACAACGCTGGCGCCGGACGTAGGGGCTGATCTCGGCCGGGCGGCGCGCGCAGCCGAACTGTGCAAAGCCGATTTGCTGACCGAGGTTGTGGGTGAATTTCCCGAGCTGCAAGGGCTCATGGGGAGATACTACGCGCAAGCCCAGGGCGAAGATGAAGCGGTGGCGCATGCTTGCGAGGACCACTATAAACCGCAGGGGCCAAGCGATTTGGTCCCCGGCGAACCGGTCTCGATCGCGGTCGCGCTCGCGGACAAAATGAGCGTGCTGGTCGCATTTTGGTCGATCAATCAAAGGCCAACCGGCTCGAAAGACCCCTACGCACTGCGCCGAGCCGCGCTCGGCGTTATCCGGATCGTCCTGGATAATGGTCTTCGGATTCCACTGCTCCCGCTGATCAAGATCGCGATCAACGATTGCCGAGTTACAAATGGGGCGAGGCAAGGTCTTGTCGATCCTTATTCCGTTCCGGACGATCTCCTCGCCTTCTTCGCCGACCGACTCAAGGTTCAGCTCCGCGAGCAGGGCGCGCGCCACGATCTAGTCGATGCGGTGTTTTCGCTCGAAGGTCAGGACGACCTCGTGCTCATTGTCCGGCGCGTCGAGGCGCTCGGGAAGCTTCTCGAAACCGAAGGTGGTAAAAATCTGCTCGCCGGGTTCAAGCGCGCCGCCAATATTCTGCGCATTGAGGAAAAGCGCGATACGACGACCTACGATGGCCCGCCCGACGAGCGCTTTTATCAGCTGCCCGAAGAAATCGCGCTGGCGCGTGCCATCACCGTCGCGAAGGACGAAGCCCGCCGCGCGGTTGCGGCCGAGGATTTCGCCGCAGCGATGCGCGCCATGGCCAAGTTGCGCCCGCACGTCGATGCGTTCTTCGACAAGGTGACCGTCAACGTCGATGATTCGGCCTTGCGCTCGAATCGACTGCGGTTGCTCAACGAAATTCGTGTTGCGACCCGTGCCGTCGCTGACTTTTCGAGAATCGAGGGTTAGCGCATGCCCCACACAAGCGGCCGCCGGTTTTCCGACGGGGACGCGTGCAGTACAAGACTCGAGTGCCGCGATTGTGTGCAATCGCGTTGGAACCACCCGCAAACTTCACCGTTTTGATCAGGGAGCCCCCCGAATGTTATCCATTTCCCACATCTCGCCGATCGTCGCGCTCGTCGCGGGCATTCTGATCCTGATCTTTCCGCAAGCCTTGAACTACATCGTGGCGATCTATCTGATCATCGTCGGTATTACCGGTCTTGGCATCATTCACTGACCCGATAGCACGCCGACTTGCATTCCGCGGCCTCGCCATGGTTTGGTGCGGCCCTTCTGGACTTGAACTGTCACATCATGGCCAAAACAGCAGCGCGTAACCGCAAACCCGTTCTCAAGAAAAAACCCACGGCGCCCGGCCGCAAGGCGCCCGCGCGTGCGTCGGCGCCGCGCAAAAGGGCGCGATCAGCGGCACCGCCGCGCAAGAGCGGGCCGGTCAAATCCGCGCGTGCCAAGTGGGTCTACACGTTCGGCGACGGCAGGGCCGAGGGCAAAGCCCGCATGCGCGATCTCCTGGGTGGTAAGGGCGCAAACCTCGCCGAGATGGCTAATCTCGGTTTGCCGGTGCCGCCCGGGTTCACGATCACCACCGAAGTCTGCACCTATTTCTACAAGCACGGTCAAACCTATCCACCCGAACTCAAGCGCGACGTCGAGGGGGCGCTCGAGTATGTCGGTAAGATCGCCGGCAAGACCTTTGGTGACCCCCGCGACCCGCTGCTCGTGTCGGTGCGCTCCGGCGCGCGAGCCTCGATGCCGGGCATGATGGACACGGTGCTCAACCTCGGCCTTAACGACACGACGGTCGCGGCGCTGGGGCAGAAGTCGGGAGACGCGCGCTTCGCCTACGATTCGTATCGCCGTTTCATAACGATGTATTCGGACGTCGTCCTGGGGATCGACGCGCATCATTTCGAGGAAATTCTCGACGAGCATAAGGACAGCCACGGCTACATGCTCGACACCGACCTTGCAGCCGACGATTGGAAACAGATTGTCGATCGCTACAAGGCGCGCGTGAGGGAAGAGCTCGGAAAGGATTTTCCCCAGGACCCGCACGCCCAGCTGTGGGGCGCAATCGGCGCGGTGTTCGGCTCGTGGATGAATCAGCGCGCGATTACCTACCGCCGCCTGCACAACATCCCGGAGAGCTGGGGCACCGCCGTCAACGTTCAGGCGATGGTGTTCGGCAACATGGGCGACACCTCGGCGACCGGCGTCGCGTTCACGCGCAATCCGTCGACCGGCGAGCGGCGCCTTTATGGCGAGTTTCTGATCAACGCGCAGGGCGAGGATGTCGTCGCCGGTATTCGCACGCCGCAGGAAATCACCGAAGCGGCGCGCGAAGAGTCCGGCTCCGACAAGCCGTCGATGGAATCGGCGTTGCCGGACGCGTTCGCCGAATTGACGCGGATCTACGGCCTGCTTGAGCGCCACTATCGCGACATGCAGGACCTCGAGTTCACGGTCGAGCAGGGCAAGCTGTGGATGCTGCAGACCCGCTCCGGCAAGCGCACCGCCAAGGCGGCGCTCCGCATCGCCGTTGAACTCGCGGACGAGGGTCTGATCTCAAAGCGGGAGGCGGTAACCCGCGTTGATCCAGCATCGCTCGACCAGCTGCTGCATCCGACCATTGATCCGGACGCGGAGCGCACCGTGATTGCCACCGGCCTGCCGGCCTCGCCCGGCGCCGCATCGGGCGAAATCGTTTTCTCCTCCGACGAGGCGGAGGCGCTTAGCAACCAGGGCCGCAACGTGATTCTGGTGCGGGTCGAGACCAGCCCCGAGGACATTCACGGCATGCACGCCGCGGAAGGAATTCTGACGGCGCGCGGCGGCATGACTTCGCACGCGGCCGTGGTCGCGCGCGGCATGGGCAAGCCATGCGTATCCGGCGCCGGTGCGCTGCGCATCGACTTCGCTGCCAACAGTCTGACCGCCGGCGGCGTCACGCTGCGGAAAGGCGACGTCATCACCATCGACGGTTCGATCGGCCAGGTGCTGGCCGGGAAGGTGACCATGCGCGAGCCGGAGCTCTCCGGCGAGTTCGCGACGCTGATGCAGTGGGCCGATGCAGTGCGCAGGCTCAAGGTGCGAGCGAACGCCGACACGCCCGCCGACGCCAAGGTCGCGGTCAAATTTGGTGCCCAGGGAATCGGACTCTGCCGTACCGAACACATGTTCTTCGAGGGCGAGCGTATTCGCGCGGTGCGCGAGATGATCCTCGCCAACGACGAGAAAAGCCGCCGCGCCGCGTTGGCGAAGCTCTTGCCGATGCAGCGCGCGGATTTCACCGCGCTGTTCGAGATCATGCACGGGCTGCCCGTCACGATCCGCCTGCTTGATCCGCCGTTGCACGAGTTTCTGCCGCACACTCAGCACGAGATTGAGGACGTGGCCAAGGCGATGGGCGCCGACGCCAAAAAGCTCACCGAGCGCGCGCGCGAGCTCGAGGAAGCTAACCCGATGCTCGGGTTCCGCGGCTGCCGCCTTGCGATCGCCTACCCGGAGATCGCCGAGATGCAGGCGCGCGCCATTTTCGAGGCAGCGGTCGAGGCCGGAAAGCGCACCGGCAAGCCGGTCGTCCCCGAAGTGATGGTGCCGCTCATCGCCACCAAAGCTGAGTTCGAGCTGGTCAAAGCGCGCATCGACGCAATGGCGGAAGAGGTCGCGCGCGAAACCGGAAGAAAAGTCGACTATCAGGTCGGCACCATGATCGAACTGCCGCGCGCGGCGCTCAAGGCGGGCGAGATCGCGGAGAGCGCCGAGTTCTTTTCATTCGGCACCAACGATCTCACGCAGACCACGTTCGGCATCAGCCGTGACGACGCGGCGAGTTTCCTCGGCGCCTACACGGCGCGCGGCATACTCGCCACCGACCCGTTCATGACGCTCGATCGCGAGGGTGTTGGCGAACTGATCAAGATCGCAACCGAGCGCGGCCGCAAGGTTCGCAAAGGCCTCAAGCTCGGCATTTGCGGCGAACACGGCGGCGATCCGGCCTCGGTCGCGTTCTGTCATGAGACCGGCCTCGACTATGTGTCATGCTCGCCGTTCCGGGTGCCGATCGCCCGGCTTGCGGCGGCCCAGGCGGCGCTCGGCAAGGATGCCGCGAGCACGGCGTGAGGCGTCCGCGCGCTTTAACTTATCCTAATGAGCATGCGGACTCGGCGCCGGCCTCGCGCCCGCGCGCAGCGTTGTTATTACCTGCGGCAGCAGACTTACGGCGATCCAAGTGTGGCCCGCGGTCGTGAGATGAATGCGATCCCAAGCGTAGTACTGGGGCGGGATCTCTGGATCAAACACGATCACCCGGATACTGCGTGCGCGCAGGCGGCTTGCCATCGCCGCGATATTTGCGGAACGCTGCTCGCGCGTGCCAAGGAACCGCAGATCGTTTCCGCCAGGTTGCAGAATGGCGATCCGGGTTCCATCCGGCACCGCCTGATCGATGCGAATTAACATGCCGCCGGTGGTGTCGAACGGACGCCCCGCATTGATCACGTGGGCGTCGATCCCTTTGGCCCGCAGCATCCCCTGCAGCTGTTCTGGATAGGCGCTCCCGTCCGGGACGCCCCATCCCGATGTGTTGCTGGCGCCGATCGCGACGATGGTGATCGAAGCCGCGAACGCGCCGGTGGCAACTGCCCCCATTGCGAGTAACACCGCTATTGCCAGTCCCAACCGGAGCATTGAATTCCCCTGCGCGCCGCGAGCTTCCCGAAATTCCTGTGCCCGCGCAAGCGGTTCCTTACCGCGAGCGCAGCAGGCGTGCTAGCGTCGTAGCAAGAAACCACAAGGGGAAGGCATGGCCGAGGACCGCGAGTCGCCGCTCGACGAACAGCCGGACGCGCGACTGACATCCCAGGGCGCCATTTCGGACGAAGCGCTGCACAAGGCCGAAGCCTACGTCGAGGCCGAGGAGGGCGCGGCCAATCGCCTGTCCGGGCTCGCGGGCTTGATCGTGACCGGCATCGCGGTGGCGATGACGCTGTTTCACCTCTACGCCGCCTACGACATCGTCCCGACGCAACCGTTGCGCTACATCCACGTGGCGTTCGTGATGGTGCTGGCCTTTCTGCTGTTCCCGGTGGCGGCCCGCTTTCGCAACCGCATCCGCTGGTTCGACGTCGTGGCGGCCTCAGCGTCAGTTGCAATTCTCGCCTACGCGCTCTGGGGCGGCGAGGACTTTACCGACCGCGCGACGGTTCCGGATCGCCTCGACGTCGTGCTCGGCGTGATATTCATCGTCCTGTTGCTGGAAGCGACGCGGCGCACCACCGGGCTGATCATGCCGATCGTCGCGCTGCTGTTCATCGCCTACGCGATGCTCGGCCCATATCTGCCCCCGCCATGGACCCACCGCGGTTACGATCTCTCGCGCCTCGTCGGCCACCTGTTCATCACGCTGGAAGGCATTTTCGGGGTCGCGGTCGACGTTTCGGCAACGCTGATCATTATGTTCACCATCTACGGGGCGTTCCTGCAGCATTCCGGCGCCGGCAAGTTCTTCATCGATTTCTCCATGGCGCTCATGGGCGGCAAGCCGAACAGCGCTGGCCGCACGGTCGTGCTGTCCTCGTTCCTGCTCGGCGGTCCGTCTGGTTCCGGCGTCGCCACCACAGTGACCATCGGCGCCGTCGCCTATCCGATGATGGCGCGTGCCGGTTTCGAGAAGAACGCCGCGGGTGGACTTCTGGCAGCGGGCGGGCTCGGTGCGATCCTCTCGCCGCCAGTGCTTGGAGCGGCCGCGTTCCTGATCGCTGAGTTTCTGAAGATCAGTTACCTCGACGTGATCTGGATGGCCACGATCCCGACATTACTCTACTACCTGTCGCTCCTGTTCATGGTCGAACTCGATGCCAAGCGCTTCGGCGCCACCACGGTCCCCTACGACCAGTCGATGACGCTGTGGCAGATGACCAAGCGCTACGGTTTTCACTTCACATCGCTGATCGCCGTCATCGTGTTCATGCTGTCGGGCTATTCACCGATGCTCTCGGTGTTTTACTCGACGCTCCTGTGCTTCGCGCTGAGCTTCATCCGCCCGGAGACCGCGCTGAAAGGCAGAAAGCTCGTGCGCTCCCTCGCAGATGGCTCGATCGGCGTACTCAATGCGGCGACCACCTGCGCGTCGGCCGGCATCATCGTCGGCGTTGTTACGCTGACCGGACTTGGGCTGAAGTTTTCCTCGATCGTGCTCGACTATGCGGGCGGCAGCCTGCTGCTCACCGCGCTCTATACTGCGCTGATCGTCTGGATCGTCGGGCTCGCCGTGCCGGTGACCGCGTCCTACATCATCTGCGCGGTCATCGCCGCTCCGGCGCTGACAAAGCTCGGGGTGCCCGACTACGCGGCGCACATGTTCATCTTCTACTATGCGGTGCTCTCCGAAGTTTCGCCCCCGACCGCGCTGTCCCCGTTCGCGGCCGCCGCGATCACCGGCGGCGATCCCTACCTCACGACCTTGCAGGCCTGGAAATACACGCTGCCCGCGTTCCTGGTGCCCTTCGTGTTCATCCTCGATCCCGAGGGGATCGGCCTGTTGATGAAGATTCCCCACGGCGGCTCGATCTTCGACATCGTCGTGATCACGCTCAAGACCGCGGCCGGCCTCGGCGCGCTCGCCGCGGCGGCGCAGAACTGGGCGCTGCGCAAGAACACGCCGGTCGAGCGCGTTCTGTGGCTTTTGTCGGGGCTGCTGCTGGTGTTCCCGAGCCTGCTCGAGGCGCTCGCCGAAAGCCTGAGCGGCTACGATGTGCCGCACCCTGCGCCATTCGGTCTCCTGATTGCGGGTGGGCTCCTGCTGAAGCAGTATTTGTCGATCAATCGGCTCCAAGCCGCAAAGAATTAGGGAGGATGGACATGCTTGGTCGGAAATGTCTCGTTGCCATCGCCGGCCTGTTGCTGGTCGCCGGTGCCGCGCTGGCGCAGCAGAAAGCGATCGCGATAGGCACCGGCGGGACCGGCGGCGTCTACTATCCGCTCGGCGGCGGGCTCGCCAACGTGCTGTCGAAGAACCTGCCGGGCGTGCAGGCGACCGCCGAAGTCACCGGCGGCTCGGTCGACAATCTCAAGCTGATCGGGTCCGGCCAGAGCGAGCTCGGGTTCTCGATGGCGGACGCGGCGCTCGACGCGCTCAACGGCGAAGACAAGTTCAAGTCCGGCAAGATTCCGGTGCGCACCTTGATGGTGCTCTATCCTAACCGGATGCACGTCGTGACCATCGATGGCACCGGTATCGAGAAGATGTCCGACCTCAAGGGCAAGCGTGTGTCGACCGGCTCGCCCGGCAGCGCCACCGAGGTGATGGCGTTTCGGGTGATCGAGGCGGCCGGCCTCGACAAGGACAAGGACATGCGGCGCGAACGCCTCGGGGTGGCCGAATCCGTCAACGCCATCAAGGATCGCAAGATCGACGCATTCTTCTGGGTGGGCGGGTTGCCGACCGCGGCCGTGACCGATCTTGCTGCAACGCCTGGCGTCAAGATCAAGCTGATCGATCATGCTGACGTGGTCGGCAAGATGAATGCCAAGTACGGGCAGCTTTATGCGGCGTCGGTCATTCCAGCCAAGACCTATCCGGGACAGGACCAGGACAATCCGATCGCGGTTGTATGGAACATCCTCGCGACCAACGACAAGATGCCGGACGATCTCGCCTACACGATTGTGAAGACGATCTTCGACAAGAAGGCGGATCTCGTCGCGGTGCATCGCGAAGCCGACGCCATCGACTACAAGTCGCAGGCCAAGGAAAACTCGCCGGTGCCGTGGCATCCGGGCGCGCTGAAATATTTCGCCGAGCACGGCGTGAAGATGTGAGCGTGCCCGGGAGTCCGCTCATCGATCGCGTCCTGATCGCCTATATGGTCGTGGTCGGGATCGCTGCGGGCGCGGTACTTGTCGTTGTCCCAGCCGCGCGCGACGTCCGGCTGCCGCCCTACTTCTGGGTCCTGGCCGCGATCGCGGTGTTCGATCTCGCGGCCTTGGCGCGCGGCCGGGGGGCGCCGGGCACGATGGCGGGGATGAACGCTCGCCTGATCGGATTTGTGATCGCCCTCGTGCTGACGTTCGCTATTCCGATGCTGTTCGGCGCAGGGCTGCCGAACATGGTCTAATCTCTTGCCGACGGCACTAGCCCGCAATTAACCCGCCATCAACGTTAATCCGGCAAATTCGTGCGCCGTCCCGAAACGGCAACACCGCGCTAACGAGTGCCGGTGGATCGTGCGTGTGGCGTGGAACGTTGCGTGGGCGGGGTGATGCGAGTAGTGCGTACGGGGCCGGGGCGGGCCTATGCGTATCTGAGCTTTGCCGTACCGCTGTTGCTGATGCCATCGGCAATCGGCCCTCAGGATCTTGCCTCGCTGTTAGCGCAGAAAGCCTTGGTTGCGGCGCGCTGGCAGCAGCAGCTGATCGATTCGCCGTTCGGAGCCATTAACGTCGCGCGGTTCCGGTTTCCCAGTCCGGTCGGCAGCATGATCCCGCCGGTGGCGGGTCTCACGCGCGTCAGTCTCATGCAGGGCGACGATGCTGGACCGTCGGACGTGCGGGTGTTGACCGGCGTTGTTGAGGTCGAGCCGAAGCGAATCTTTCCAAGCGTCGACCGGACCGGCAAAGGCGATCGCCTGAGCGTGCCGCGCATCGAACAGACGACCACTTCCGACGACACGAGCGACCAGACGTCCGAAGCCGCGCCGCAAACGGTACCGGCTCTGGTCGCGCGTGCGAGCGCTCCGCAGGCGGTCCCGGAGGCGACTGCGACGCCCGCGCCGGCTCCGAGCATCGCGTCTACGGCGCCGGCCTCCGTTCCGCCGGCGCGTCCGCGCGACGCAACGCTCAACCGCGACACGCGGACCCCGGCATTCGGGGAGGACGACGCCACGGTGATTTCGGACCGCATCTATTTCGGGACGCGGCCGCTCGGCGATAGTTTGGCCGCAATCCAGCCGTGGGCGCCAGGCGAGGAGCCGATCCTGGAGTCCACCGACGTCGCCGACCTCGATTTCAAGCGGCCCGAGAGTCTCGCGCCGACCGAAAGCGGCGAGCCGACCGCCGGGGAAAGCGTCGCCGCCAAGGGCGAGGTGACCGGGGAAGGCCACCGGCCGAGAACTCCGGCCGAACGGCTCGAGCTCGTCGGGGATGCCCGCGCCAAGGCCGAGAAGTGCCTCACCGATGCGATCTACTTCGAGGCGCGCGGCGAACCCGTGCGCGGCCAGATCGCGGTCGCCCAGGTGGTGATGAACCGGGTGTTCTCCGGCTACTATCCCAACACCGTGTGCGGCGTCGTCTACCAGAACTCACATCGCCGGCTGCGCTGCCAGTTCACCTTCGCGTGCGACGGCATCCGCGATCGGATCACTGAGCCCGACGCCTGGGACCGCGCCAAGGAAATCGCGCGCGAAACACTCGACGGCAAGCTATGGCTCGCCGACGTCGGCAAGGCGACCCACTACCACGCCTACTGGGTGCATCCGTCGTGGGTGCGGGAGATGGCGCGGCTCTACAAGATCGGGGTGCATACGTTCTACCGGCCGCGCAACTGGGGCGATGGCTCGGACGAACCGACTTGGGGCGATCCCGCCGCGACCGCGGAAGCGGAAAGCAAGTTGTAGAATGGGTTACGGCGCGTTGCGCCTCGCCCACGCTGCACATCGACCCGTTTTACGGCTCAGCTTGCGATGAAAATGACCGAACGCGTCGAGCTCTCGAGAATCGCCTGGGCGACGTGTCCGAACGACAGCTTCTTCCCGGGACGCCGGCTGACGCCCATGACAATGAGATTGTGCCGCCCCATCCGCAATTCGCGCATGATCGCATCCTCGGCGGCGACATCGATCCTGACCTTGGCTTCAACCTCGATCTCGTAGTGTTTGGCCACCGTTCGCGCGTCATTCAGGACCGCGCGCTCATCCTGCACCGGGTTTGAAATCCGCCAGCGCGCCCGCCTGTTCGCCGCGTCGGTGACGTAGAGCGCGGTCACCGGGCTGCCGGCGGCTTGCCCGATGGCAAACGCGACCTCAATGCCGCGGCGGGCGACCTCGGCGCCGGTCGTCGAGACCAGGATATTGAGCGCGGATTTGGTCGGATCGCGATCGTGGTCGCCGCGCGCCGATACGATTGCGACCGGTCCCTCGAATGCCAAGGCCGCCTCGGTCACTTTCCTGCTGAATCCTCCCGCCGGGCTGACAGTGGGATCGATCCCCACAATGAACAGGTCAAAGCCCTTGATAGCTTCCTTGGCGATTGCGTCGCGCGGCGAAGCCTCGTGCGAGATGATCGAAGCGTCGAGTTCATTCGGCCGTTCCGCATCAGCTTGCTGTGCGATTTTGGCCGAGCCGCGCGTCAATTCGGAGGCCGCGTGTTCGAGCGCGATTTGTGGCCGACCGGCGGTACCGTTGTTCTTTTTGCCGACGTCGATGATCGTCAGCGGCATGCGCCGCGGGCCGGCGATGAGGCCGGCGATCCGCACCGCGAGTGCTCCGTTCGAGCTCCCGTCGATCATGACGAGCAGCCGCTCCAGGTTAGGCACAAACGCTTTAGCCTCGAATTCTTCACGATCGATCCGCTGCTGTTCGTCGTCGCGCAACGGCAACCGATTAAGCGACCAGCGCAATGTCAACGGCATTGCCATTGTTGTGACGACTGCCATGGCGACGATCATGGTGAAAAGATCGTGGCTCAGAAGCCCGGTGGACAGACCTATCGAAGCGACAATGATCTCGGTCGACCCGCGCGCATTCATGCCGCAGGCAAGCGCCAGCCTTTCGGCGCGATCGAGCCCGCCGACCCACCCGCCCAGGTAGGCACCCCCGAACTTACCCAGGCTCGCGATGACAATCAGCCCAAGCGTGACGAGTACAAGCGAGGAGTTGGCGAGAATCGTCAGATCCGAGTTCAGTCCGGAGAGGCCGAAGAAAATCGGGGCGAACAGGGAGATCGTCAGGCCGCGAACCTGGTCCTCGATTTCGCGGGTGAGAATGGGCGACTCCCCGATCAGGATGCCGGCAACGAACGCGCCGAGGACAGTGTGCACGCCGATCGCGTGGGTAATCAGCGCCATTCCGGTCATGAGAACCAGAATGGCGGAGGTGACGGGCAGTTCGCCCGCGAAATTGTCGTTGGTCCAGCGAATGACGGCGAATACGACCCGGCGGCCGATCGTGAAGCTGAAGACCAGGAAGGCCGCCGTGCCCCCGATGCTCTTCGCAACCGATGCGAGATCGACCGCACCGCTGGTGGCCAGGCCGAACGTCACCGCCACGATGATCCAGCCGATCGTGTCGTCGATGATGGCGGACGCGAGGATCACCTGACCGACATTGCGGCGCAGAAAGTTCATCTCCCGGATCACCATCGCTACGATCTTGACCGACGAAATCGCCAGCGCGGTGCCCAGAAACAGCGATGCGGCCAAGCGCTTGTCGGGTTGCGGCAACATTGCATCCGGGAGCAACTCGCCGAGGATGAAGCCGCCTGCAAACGGCACGGCGATGCCGGCCGCGGAGGCGCTCAGAGCGGCGCGTTTAACCTTCTTGACCAGATCGAGATCGGTCTCCATCCCGGCCAATAGCAGCAACATGAGGATGCCGAACTGAGCTAATCCGTCGATCATGCTCTTTTGCGCGGCGCTGGCCGGAAAGAGCTGCTGTTGAAACGCGGGCGCAATTGACCCGAGAACTGAGGGCCCCAGCAGGAGACCAGCGACCAGTTGGCCGATCACGGCGGGCTGCCCTAGGCGCTGCATGGCCTCGCCGAGCAGCCGGCCGAGAAAAACCAGCAAAGTGACCTGCAGCAGGAACAGGGCTTCGGATGGCGGCTCTTTACCCTCGGCGCCCCATGCCGTCGTGGGTAGAAGAACGAGGACGCCGACCAGCGCGCCCTGGCTTAGTCCCATGCGGGCCAGGAATCCGGCCAGAGAGGAGGGCGCGTCGAACGCGTGCGCCCCTGACATTTGTGAGCCTGTCGGCACTGATCCTCACCCCTCTCGAGCGCGAACTTCCGATTAGGCCGGTGTCGCGCCGGCACCCGGTGGTCGGCTGCAATTCAACGAGCGCGCCGCGTTCGAAGTTCCGGGGGGTGACGTCGCACGTCGGCCAGAACGGCCGCGCGGTTGCAATATACGGGAACCGTCCGCACCGAACTTTGTTGCTGGGTTGGGGCAGATGATATTTCGAGCTCCCATGCTGGATCTTCCGCACCACCCAGCGAAGACACTCGCCGCGTTGCGCGACGCCGAAGCCCGCTGTGTACGCTGCTCGCTCTACAAGTCTGCGACGCAGGTCGTCTCCGGCGAGGGGCGGCCGAGTGCCCGGCTGATGCTTGTCGGCGAGCAACCGGGCGACAGGGAAGACATCGCCGGCAAACCGTTCGTAGGTCCGGCGGGCCGGATTCTCGATCAGGCACTCGAGCGGGCGGCAATTGCCCGCAATGATGTCTTTGTAACCAATGCGGTCAAGCACTTCAAACACGAGATGCGGGGCAAGCGTCGACTGCACAAGCGGCCGAACGTTTACGAAATCCAACGCTGTCGGTGGTGGCTTGAACAAGAACGTGCCATCGTCAAGCCGTCAGTGATCGTTGCGCTCGGTGCCACGGCGGCGCGGTCACTGCTTCAACGTGCAGTCGCAATCGGCTCCATGCGAGGCCGCGCACATCATCTAGAAGATGATACCGTGTTGTTCATCACGATTCATCCGTCGTTGTTGCTGCGCATCAAGGATGAGAGCGATAAAGATCACCAATTTCGTATGTTCGTTGCCGATTTGCGTCGTGCCAAAGCATATTTCTGATTCGCTGCCATAAGGGGCACGCCCGCGATTGGAAGGGCAGCCGCTGTTTAGGCGGCTTTACGATGGCGCGTCCCACCACGACGCGCCTTGCGGCGGGGCTTCCGACCGTTGCCGTGTTTGATGCTTTGCCGCAGCGCATCCATCAGGTTGATCACATTGCTCGGCTTCTCGGCCGGCTCCTCCACTTCGATCTTCTTGCCGGCTGCCTTCCTTTTCACCAGCTTGCGCAAAGCCGTCTCGTACTCGTCCTTGAACGTTTTTGGATCGAAATGAGCGGCCTTGGTATCGAGAATGTGCTCGGCAAGCTTGAGCATATCCTTCGGGATCCGCATGCTCGGGACGTCCGCGACATAGGCCTTGGCGTCGCGCACTTCGTAGTCATAGCGCAGCGTCGTTCCCAACAGGCCTTTGCCGCACGGTTCAAGCGCGATCACATGCTCGCGGTGCGTCATCACCACGCGGCCCAACGCCACCCGGTCCTTGTCTCGCAGCGCTTCCCGGATCACGGCGAAGGCTTCAGCACCGACCTTTCCGTCGGGCGCGATATAATATGGTTTGTCCACATAGCGCTTGTCGATTTCGTCGCGCGGCACGAAGCTGTCGATATCGATCGTGTGGGTGCTTTCGATTTGGATCGCTTCCAGCTCGTCCTCGTCGATTTCGACATAGCGATCCTTGCGAAGCTCGTAGCCGCGTCCTTTATCTTTGCGCTCGACGACCTTGCCAGTGTCTTCGTCCACCATCTGCTGACGCAGCCGGTGGCCGGTCTTCTTGTTGATTTGATGAAAATGGGTTTTCTCGGCTTGTGTTGTGGCCGGGAAGAGTTCGATCGGACAGGTCACCAGCGATAGCTGCAGGTAGCCTTTCCAATAGGCACGGGGCGCCATGTTGGGTCCTTCCTAGGCCCGCGACCGATCTTCAGGCAGATCGTTGCGGATCAATTGCGCCAAGCTCTTTTCGCTCTTTTGCTCATAGTGTTTGAATGCTGCCACCAGGCCACCGATCACTTCGGCCGCGGTCTCGAACATCGCCTTGAATTGCGGCTCGTCAACTGCTGCAACATCGCTACGCAGGTGCTCGATGGTCTCCTCCAGGCGCTTGCTCATCCTCTGAGTGTGGTGGAGAGGGTCGTGGATGCCATGACTGGTCTTTGCTTGTTGCATTGAATTTCTCCCGGACATCGCGTTTGCGTTATTGAATTAAAAACAAAATCGCCGACGACCGGTTCCCCGCGTTTGCGGGTGCGAACCGGTTCCTCGGGAGCAGGGCTTGGGAAAGGCCCCTAGTGGGCGTCGTCAGGCAACAGCAAAGTGAGGCGGCGCGCCTTGATCGACAACATCATTTCCAGAATGGCTTGCATTTTGCCAGCGCGTCGAAGGCGTCCTCGGATTTAGCAAGCACCGCGTCCAGCCGCCCAAATTCCTGACCGGTGAGCAATCCAACCTGGAATGGCCGCCTCGAATCGCCGCGGCGGCGCTTGCGGGGTGCGGGCTGGCCTGCGACCTCCGCGGCCAGGTCTCGGTGAACGGTGATGTCGTTGAGTTCGCCCAGGCAATCCTGCATCGCTTTGAGCGCCGACTGAAATGACTCGCGCCGCTTCGGCGATTTTCCGAAAATGCTTCCGAAAAAGTCGATTGCGTAGCGCATTTTCTTGGCTTGGATGCGCAACTTGTGCCGGCTCGGGGGGTCGAGCTTCGCGAGCTTCCTGCCTTTCTTGCGGATTTTCTTCAAACGCCGCGTGAGTTCCGCCGCGGCGGATGTCTCGATCGGCTCGCCCGCGCGCTCGCGCACGAGATCGTCGTGCGGCCTGGTCCAGTTGCCGGTCTCGAGCCACTCGGCCACGTCCAGGAGGAGGCCCCGGAAACGCTCCGATTGAATCGCCGCCCGCGCCTGGTCGACTGCCGCATCGCGACGGTCGGTGAGGTCGTGCGCAATGGACGGCAGGTCGCGCCAACGCTTCGGGTGCTGCTGCGCAGGCTCAACAACCTTTGTCACGAAAACTTCGAGCTCCCGCGCCGGGCCGAGCTCATCGGTCAACCATTTCAGGTCCCGCTTGACCGCCTCTGTTTGAGGATCGTCAAGAATATCACCAAACAGCGATATAGCGGAGCGCAACCGGCGCAGGCCGACGCGCATCTGGTGCACGCCTTCGGGATCGCCTTTGATGAGCGCGGGCTTGTTGCCGGTGACCTGCTTGAGGCAGGCAAAGGCGATTGCTCGAAACGCGTCACGCGTCGCGATCCCGGCCGGCAACGCGACCGGATCTGCCTTGACGGGGGCATCGCGCCGCTTCGCGAGAAGCTCGTAGCCGCGCTGCGCCTTGCTCGCTAGCGCAAGTTCGGCGCGCGTTGCCCGCGCAACTTCACCCGCAACCTTGAAGAGCTCGGCCTTGCTGCCGCCCTTGGCTTCGACCTCGAGTTCGCACAACGGAGCGGACTCCTCGCCGGTATCGATCTTTCCGACATCCAGGGTCAGCTCGATTTCGCCATCGGCGAGAGGGTAGGTCGTACGGCGCACCCGAGTCTCAAATATCGGGCGAAGCCTGGCTTCGATCTTCTTGCTGAGCAGCGTCTTGAGTCCGGTATCGCGCGCCGCGCGCAGATCCGGCTTCTCATCGCTGATCTCGATTTCCCATTCGTCCCGATCCAACCCGGGACGCTCCGCCTTGACGGTTTGGAGGTATTGATGGCCGGCGCGCCGCACCCGGAATGTAAATCCATTCTTCTTCAGCGCGAGCTTGTCGGTGTCAAAGTACACCGAAACATAGGTTTGACTCTGCTTGGGTTCCTTGAGGTTGCGCAGAAGTCGAAGCCTCTCAAGCTGACCTACGGCCGAGCGCGGGAGTTCCAGCTTGATCTCGGTTTCCTTGGGCGTCGCCATGAGCCAACTGCAGCACTTCGCGCGCGGCGGTGGTTGCCGCCGCGCTAATCCATGTATCGGCAACCGCCGGGTCGCCACCTGGTTCCCGGCAGCGTGGCCCGCCGCGATCGGGCAGCACTTGCATCTCGCCCGACTCGCCGGGAACTTGCTCGTCGCTCAGCGCGGCGGCGGCGCGACGGATTGCTCTGAGCGATCGCGGTCAGCGTTTCGTCGGGTTCCTTTTCCTCATCACGAGCCTGCAACCCGATCGATAGCGGCGCTCAACAAATTCAACAAATATGGAGCGACGCGGCGCGGGCAGGGCCAAATAGGTTCGACCTAATAATTACCCAGGCCGGGAACCGGTAAGCTCGGAGGACCGTTATTTGTATGCCCGACACGAGCGCAATTCGGCCCAGCCCCAAGGGAGACCATGGCAGCCATCGTTGATAGTCCCGCAATCGTTGAAGAAGAAGAAGTCGATATCGTTCCGGTACTGCCAGCGACGGCATTCCGGTTTTCCTGGAGCGCTGCGATCGCGGGCGCGTTTGTGGCGACGGCGATCACATTCATCGTCATATCGCTCGGTTCCGGTATCGGACTTTCGATCGCGTCGCCCTACCACGTCGGACCGTCGGCAACGTCGCTGACCGTTGCGGGCGCGGTGTGGCTGGTAATGGCGCAGGCTTTCGGCTTTGCGTGCGGGGGTTATCTGGCCGGGCGTATCCGCACCCGGTTCACCGACGACGCTGGGGATGAGGCGAAATTTCGCGATGCAGCACATGGCCTCGTTGTCTGGGCCCTTGGCGTCGCAGTCGCCGTCCTCGTGCTTGGCGCCGCCGCGATCTACCCGTTGCGCGCGCTTTCGAACGCGTCAGTGACCCAAACCGCGGCCGCCGCGAGCGGGCAACAGGTGTCTGCCGAGGACGGCGTTATCGGATATTTCGTTGATCTCGTTTTTCGTCCCGTCCGCACGGCGCCCGGGCAAGCTTCCAGCACAGCGTCGGCGCCCGCGAGTGACACACGCGCGGAGGTGACCCGGATCATGGCACACGCCGTTGCGCAAGGGCAGCTCAGCAGCGACGACCGCGCCTATTTGGCGCAACTGGTCGCGCAGCGCACTGGCGTGACGGAGGAGGAGGCCGCGCGGCAGGTTGCCGGGGTTGAAAATCAAGCGCGCGATGCGGTCAAACAGGCAGCCGACAAAGCCGTGAAGGCGGGCGCGTTCATCTCGTTCTGGACGTTCATGTCACTGTTGTTCGGTGGTGCTGCCGCAGCGCTTGGTGGAATGCTCGGGGGCGAGTCGCGAGAGATCGACGGGAATTGGTCTCCAGCCGTCCAACTACATCGATAGGTACGAACATGCTCAATCTCGTTGTCACGTTACTGATCATCGCATTGATCGCCGCAGTTCTCGGCTTTGGCGGAATCGCTGGCGCGGCCGTGGAAATCGCAAAGGTCGTATTTTTCGTGGCGCTGTTGTTGTTCCTGATCGCAGCGCTGACCGGGCTGCTTCGAAGGGGCGTATAACTATCGTAAGCGGACGGCCTGTCGCGCTGGCTGGCGGACACTCCTCAAACCATCCAAAAAAAGGGCCGCCCGCGGGCGGCCCTTCGAGCATCGAACGCACGAACCTACTTGCTCTGACAGATCGTCACGGATTTCATGGCATTTTCCGCTTCCATCTGTGACGTGTAGACCGCGCCGTTACCGACGATCGTGGTCGTCGTCGTTGTCGGCTTCTGCGATACGACGGTGCACTTCTTCGTGGTTGCATCCTGAACCACGTAATAGCTATCGGCGAGGGCCGGAACGGCGACGCAAGCCAGAATGGCTGCACCGACCAGACATTTCACTCTCATGGACGTCCTCCTCTGGACCCCCTAGATCACAATGCGACGGATTTCACATCGGTTCCCATGTGTTTGATTTAAAACGACGAGGGCTTTTCCGGTACCGACTTCGTCCTATTGCGGTCGATGCCGTCGCCAGGATGGCAAATAGCGCCCGCGCTGACGTGACCCATGAAACTCTGTCAGCGACTGACGGTTGTAACTTTCAGTCTCACTTTTTTCGTCGAAGCGGATGAGTAGTTCCGGACGAGACCAGCTCTTGACCGTCGGTGCGGCGGCGCTTTTCGCGGGGCTAGTGATGTTTGCCGCCGATCGGGCGGCGAAGCAGGAGCGCCGACGCCAGGAAAGCCTGGCAGGTTCCAGCGCGCGAGACCCCGCTGACGAACCGCTGGCTGTCCAGCACGCGCGCGCCCGGCAGCCGGGACGGGGTCGCGCCGCGACGTCGCCGTCGGCAATCCCGTGGCGGGGGTGGAAGGACATTCTGCTTCGCACGTGGATGGGCGTTACTCAAAACCACGTATTTGCCCTCGCCGGCGGGATTGCGTTTTACGCACTGCTGGCGTTGTTTCCGGCTTTGACAGCTGGGGTGTCTTGTTACGCGTTGTTTGCCGATGCGCGAGCGATTGAGGATCAACTGGTCCTGCTTTCCAGCGTGATTCCGTCCAGCGCCATCGATATTATTCGAAATGAAATCGGCGCGATTGCCGCGAACAGCAACAGCGGGCTTACGCTCAGGTTTCTAGGCGGGCTTGCGCTGTCGTTATGGAGTGCGAATGCGGCCATCAAAGCATGCTTCGAAGCGCTCAACGTGGTTTACGCCGAAGAGGAGAAACGCAGCTTCATTCGTCTCAACGCGTTGACTTTGGGGCTCACGTTCTGCGGCATCGCCGCCGCGTTGCTGGTCGTGGGGGCCGTGGTGGTTTTACCGCTCCTGCTGGCGGTCATAGGGTTGCCCGTCGCCAGCCTCAATGTTGTTGCGCACTTACGATGGCCGTTCTTGCTCCTGCTGGCGATGGCGGCGTTCGGGATCCTTTATCGACATGGGCCAAGTCGCCGTCGCGCAGAGACCCGCTGGATAACGGTTGGCAGCGCACTCGCGGCGGCAGTCTGGCTTGCGATGTCGGTGACCTTTTCGTGGTACCTCAGTCACGTCGCCGACTATACGGCGACCTATGGGGCGCTGGGTGCGGTCATCGGCCTGATGATGTGGATGTGGCTTTCCGCCACCGTCATGCTGGTTGGTGCCAAGCTCAATGCCGAAATCGAGCACCAGACCGCGATTGATACGACCGTGGGCCCGCCAAAACCGCTGGGCGATCGCGGGGCACTCATGGCCGACACCGTTGGGAAGGCGGCCTCGTATTGAGACAGCGGATCTGAACGCTCAGTACGCGCGCCGCGAGTCGTATCAAGCGCGCCAGGTCTACATCTCGATATCCAATCCGACGTCGAGGCTCGGGGACGAGTGCGTGATCGCGCCCGAGGAGAGATAGTCGACGCCGGTCTCCGCCACAGCCGCCGCGGTCTCGAGCGTGATGCCGCCGGAGGCTTCGAGCACCAACCGCCCGGCGGTAAGTTTGACCGCCTCGCGCAGCGTCGCGGGGTCCATGTTGTCGAGCAGCGCCACGTCGGCGAGTCCGGTGTCGAGCACCTCGCGCAGCTGATCGAGCCGGTCGACCTCGATCTCGATCTTGACCAGGTGTCCGGCCGACTGGCGCGCGCGCTCCAGGACCGCGCGCACGCCACCCGCGACCGCGATGTGATTGTCCTTGATCAGGATCGCGTCATCGAGGCCAAACCGGTGATTGAAGCCGCCGCCGCAGCGCACTGCGTATTTCTCAAGCGCGCGTAGTCCAGGTGTGGTCTTGCGCGTGCAGCACACCCGCGCTCGCGTGTGTGCGACCCTGCGCACAAACTCCGCGGTCGCGCTCGCGATGCCTGAAAGGTGTCCGATGAAATTCAGCGCCACCCGCTCGGCCGCCAGGATCGCGCGCGCCTCGCCAGCGACAGCCATCAGCGGCGTCTTCGCCGCAACGGTCATTGCGTCACGCGCAAAGCCTTCGATCTTGGTCGACGGATCGATGGTCCTGAACGCGGTTTCGACCAGCGGCAGGCCGGCGATCGTGCCGGCCTTGCGCGCCACCACGACGGCGCGTCCGAGCGTGCCTTGTGGCACGGTTGCAATCGATGTCACGTCGCCGGCCCGCCCTAGGTCTTCGGCAAGCGCATTGCGTACCGCATCGTCGATCGCGAGCGGCGAGATGAACGCGTCTGGTGCGATCAGTGACCCGGTCATGGCGTCGCCGCAAGCGCGCTCGGCGCAGCATCACCGGCGCTCTGCGCGATCGCGCGCGCGTGGGCGAGGGTAAGCATGGTGCGTCGCGCCTGCGCCGGGTCGGCGGTCGGGAAATCCCGTCGGAACTGGGCGCCACGGCTCTCGCGCCGCGCGTACGCGGCGGCAGCGATCAGGAGTGCGGTGGTTGCGAGATTGCGGGTCGCCGGGGAGGGCGTCTCGCGCTCCAGGCGCGCGATCTCGCCGAGCGCGTGCGTGAGCCCATGGGCGTCACGCTGCACGCCAACGTCGCGCGCCATCAGGTTGCGCAGCGCGCGCTCGTGCGCGGGGAGCACGGGCGGCGCGGCGACGGCTTCGATCGCAGGCGGGTTGACGGCCGGCGGGGACTGGCCGGAGATGTCATGCGCGGCGCGCGCCGCAAACACCACCGCCTCGAGCAGCGAGTTGGAGGCCAGCCGGTTGGCGCCGTGCACACCGGTTGCCGCGCATTCGCCGATCGCCCAAAGGCCCGCAAGGGAGCTGCGTCCGCGTTCGTCGACCGCTACTCCACCCATGTGGTAGTGCGCCGCCGGCGCGACTGGAATGAGATCGTGCGCCGGGTCGATGCCGGCGCCCATGCAGCTCGCATGGACCGAGGGGAAACGCTCGGCGAATGCCGGCCCGATCGCGCTGCGTGCATCGAGAAATGCGGAGCGCCCGGCGGCGAGTTCGGCAAACACGCCGCGCGCCACGACGTCGCGCGGTGCAAGCTCGGCGTCGGGGTGAATGCGCGCCATGAAGCGCTCGCCGCGGCTGTTGACGAGCGTCGCGCCCTCGCCGCGCAGCGCTTCGGTCGCGAGTGGGGCGGGGTCGCGCCCGATCGCAATCGCGGTCGGATGAAACTGCACAAACTCGGTATCGGCGATCAGCGCACCGGCGCGCGCCGCAATCGCGAGGCCGGTCCCGCGCGCCTCCGGCGGGTTGGTGGTGAGTGCGTAAAGGTAGCCACTGCCACCGGTCGCGAGCACCACCGCATCGGCCGGCAGCTTCACGAGCCGGGTGCCGTCGAGTGAACGCGCGATGAGCCCGGTGACGCGGCCGTCGCGGACCTGCAACTCTTCGCCCGCAAAACCGCTCACGACGTCGATCGAGGGAGTGTTGGCGACCGCCGCCGTCAGCGCCGCCATGATGGCGCGCCCGGCCTGATCGCCCTTGACCCGCACGATGCGGCGCGCGGAGTGTGCGGCCTCGCGCGAGACTGACAGCGCGCCCGCAAGATCACGATCGAACGGCACCCCGTACGACAGCAGGTCGTCGATACGCGCCGGCGCCTCGCGCGCCATCGCGAGTGCCCGCGCTCCATCGACGATACCGGCCCCTGCGATGATGGTATCGCGCGCGTGAGCCTCCGGCGTGTCGCCGTCGGTGACCGCGGCCGCGATGCCGCCTTGCGCCCAGACGCTCGACGCGCCGGCGCCCAGCGGAGCGCCGGTCAGCAGGGTCACGGGGCGCGGCGCCAGTTTGAGCGCGCAGAACAACCCGGCCAACCCGCCGCCGACGATGACAATGCTGTTTGAAGGAATTCGAGTGGACATGCGTCGATTCCGTCTCCGCATCGTGCACGGGCTCGCAGGGCAAGCCCGGCCGGTGCCGGTTTAGCTTTTGAGATGAATCATCCGCTCCACCGCCCGTCGTGCTTTCTCGGCAACCAGCGGATCGACCACGACCTCGTCCTGCATAGTCAGAAGGCTGTCGAGGATTTTCGGCAGCGTGATCCGCTTCATGTGCGGGCACAGATTGCACGGCTGCACGAACTCGACATCCGGCACCTCAACCCGCACGTTGTCCGCCATCGAGCATTCGGTCACCATCACGACCCGGCGCGGCCGCTTGCTGCGCACAAAGTCGATCATGTGCGCGGTTGAGCCGGTGAAGTCGGCCTCGGCCAGCACATCGGGCGGACATTCGGGGTGCGCGATGATTTGAACGCTGGGATCATCGTTGCGATAGCGCCGCAGTTCGTCGGCGGTGAAGCGCTCGTGCACCTCGCAATGGCCTTTCCAGGCGATGATCTTCACGTCGGTTTGGCTTGCAACATATTTGGCAAGATATTCGTCAGGCAGGAAGATCACCCGGTCGGTGCCGAGACTTTCCACCACATGCAGCGCGTTCGAGGACGTACAGCAGATGTCGCTCTCCGCCTTCACGTCGGCCGAGGTGTTGACGTAGGTCACGACCGGAACGCCCGGGAAGCGCTCGCGCAGCAGCCGGATGTCGTCGCCGGTGATCGGTGAGGCGAGCGAGCAGCCGGCGTTGCGGTCTGGAATCAGCACGACCTTGTCGGGGTTGAGGATCTTTGCGGTCTCGGCCATGAAGTGCACGCCGCATTGTACGATCACGTCGGCCTCAACCTTGGTGGCCTCACGCGCAAGCTGCAGGCTGTCGCCGACGAAATCGGCGACGCAATTGTAGATTTCCGGCGTCTGATAGTTGTGCGCGAGGATCACCGCGCCGCGTTCGCGCTTGAGCGCATTGATTGCGCTCACGTAGGGCGCAAAGAACGGCCATTCGACTGGCGGCACCACGTGTTTGATGCGTTCATAGAGGTGGGCGGTCGAGCGCGCGACCTCCTCGCTCCAGTCCAGCGAGGGCGCCGACAGAACCGGAAACTTTCGCGCGGCGGCGGATCGGCCACCGCCCGGGATCGGCGACGGCGCGTCGGACCTGGGTCCAAACGACTCGATGATCGGCATGGATGCCTCCCTACGCACTTTATGCTCAACTTGAGCATATTTAGGTACCAAAACAACCGGCTCGCGCCGGCACTTCTAGTCCCCTTGGACGGTCAACCTGACCTATTATCCTCACTTCGAGCAAATCTCATATAGCACCAATTCAAACCGGCCGCTAGCCCCCGCCGGCATGCCAGCAACGCATCGTGACCGGCATCGTTTTCCGTTGGGACCGGCGGGGTTCGCACTACATAGGAGTTTCGGCCTCGGCGTGAAGACATCGACATTCGGCCGCGCCACACGACAATGAGCGGGACGGGCAGATGACGGCGATTGCGGACTCTCCAGCCAGCGCGGTGCCGCGCGTCTACTCATGGCAGACGCCGGTCGTCATTATCGTGGCGGGTTGCGTAATCGCGATGTTGAGTTTCGGTCCGCGTTCGGCGCTCGGTCAGTTTCTGACGCCGATGTCGGTCGACCGGCATTGGGGCCGCGACGTGTTCTCGCTCGCCCTGGCCATCCAGAATCTTCTGTGGGGAGCGGGGCAGCCGCTGGCCGGCGCGCTCGCCGACAAGTTTGGCGCGATCAGGGTTCTGTCCGGCGGGGCCATTCTCTATGCAATTGGCCTGCTGCTGATGGCCAATGCCACCTCGCCGGCGGTGCTCGATCTCGGTGCCGGCGTGTTGATCGGCTTCGGGCTGGCGGGCTGCTCGTTCAGCCTGGTGATCGGCGCGCTCGGCAAACTCGTGCCGGAGCAATGGCGCATGCTGGCGTTCGGGGCCGGGACCGCGGCCGGTTCGTTCGGCCAGTTTTTGTTCTCGCCGCTGGCCAACGGGCTCATCAACGGTATTGGCTGGGAATCCGCGCTGGTGACCTTTGCGGCGATCCTGCTTCTGATCCTGCCGCTGTCGCT
Organism: Xanthobacteraceae bacterium; assembly: GCA_051985675.1. Lineage (GTDB taxonomy): Bacteria > Pseudomonadota > Alphaproteobacteria > Rhizobiales > Xanthobacteraceae > JAFAXD01. The sequence continues at coordinate 67,434 of JBPYFJ010000135.1, forward strand.
CGCGCTTGCCACCCGCGGAAACGTCGCAACCAGTGCCGGCGTGCATCAACAGTCGGCGAAGGAGGCGCTGTCGGAAGCCTTCGGACATCGCTCCTACGTATTGCTGGTGCTCGGCTTCTTCACCTGCGGGTTCCAGCTCGCGTTCATCACGGTGCACCTGCCGGCCTATCTGCTCGATCGTGGCCTGAGCGCCGCCGACGGCGCCTGGACGATCGCGGTGATCGGCCTGTTCAACATTATCGGCTCGATCATGTCCGGCTGGTTCTCGAGCCGGCTGCCCAAGCGCTACATCCTGTCGTTCATCTATTTCGCGCGCGCGCTCGCGATCATTGGTTTCATCACCCTGCCGGCGTCGGGGTTTTCGGCCATCATGTTCGGCGCGGTCACCGGCCTGCTCTGGCTTTCGACCGTGCCGCCGACCAACGGGCTGGTGGTGGTGATGTTCGGTACGCGGTGGCTCACGATGCTGTCAGGCGCCGCGTTTTTCAGCCACCAGGTCGGCGGTTTCCTGGGCGTTTGGCTCGGCGGCGAGTTGTTCACGCGCACCGGCTCGTATGACGTGGTGTGGTGGCTCGCCGTGCTGTTCGGTGTCTTGTCCGCCGTCATCAACCTGCCGATCGTGGAGAAGCCGGTCGCACGGCTCGCCGCCCAGCCGGCGTGATGCTCAACGCCACCCTAAGTCCGGCACATAAAGACGTGGATGCCCGCGACAACCGCGGGCATGACGGCGCAGAGTGTGGCTCAATGTGAGCGAAACCGCTCAGGTTCCGGGGAGCCCGCTCATGCCCGCCACCGCGCTCGACTCGCTGATCTTTCGCGACATCTTCTCGACCGAGGCGATGCGGCGCGTCTTTTCCGACGAACAGCGCACCGCCTATTATCTCGAAATCGAAGCGGCGCTTGCGCGCGTGCAGGGCCGGCTCGGCATTATTCCGGAGGAGGCCGCGCGCGAAATCGAGGCCAAGTGCCGGATCGAAAACATCGATCTTAACAAGCTCAAGCAGCAGACCGAGCGCATCGGTTATCCGATCCTTGGCGTGGTGCAGCAGATCGTTGCAATCTGTACAAAAGGGCTCGGCGAGTGGTGCCACTGGGGCGCGACCACCCAGGACATCACCGACACTGCGACTGTGATGCAAATCCGCGCCGCGCTCGACCTCGTCGAAGCCGACATGGAAAGAATCGCGGCAGCGCTAGCCGGCCTCGCGCGCCGCTATCGCTTAACCCCGATGGCAGGGCGCAGCAACCTGCAGCAGGCGGTGCCGATCACGTTCGGTTTCAAGGCCGCCTCGCTGCTTGCCGCGTTTCAACGTCATCGCCAGCGTCTGGCGCAGTTGCGCCCGCGTGTCCTGGTCGGCGAGTTCGCCGGAGCCGCGGGCACGCTAGCGTCGCTCGGCGCCGACGGGCTCAACGTCCAGGCCGCGCTGATGGACGAGCTCAGGCTCGGCCAACCCGAAATCGCCTGGCACACGGTGCGCGATCGCATCGGCGAGGTCGCCTGTTTCCTCGGGCTCCTGACCGGGACGCTCGGCAAGATCGCCATGGACGTGAAGCTTCTGATGCAGACCGAGGTTGCCGAGGTGTTCGAGCCGTTCGCGGAGGGGCGGGGATCCTCGAGCACCATGCCGCAGAAGCGCAATCCGATCTCCTCGCTCTACATTCACGCCACCGCCGCGCTGGTGCGCCAGCACGCGGCGGCGCTGCTCGAGGCCGCGGTCGCCGACCACGAGCGCTCGACCGGTCCATGGGAGATCGAGTGGATTGCGCTGCCGGAGATCTTTTTGCTCAGCGCCGGCGCGCTGGCGCAGACCCGGATCATGGTCGAAGGCCTTGAGGTTGACACGGCACGCATGCGCGAAAACCTCGACATGACCCACGGCACGATCGTGTCGGAGGCGGTGATGATGGGGCTTGGTCCTTATCTCGGCCGCCAGCGCGCCCACGATCTCGTCTACGACATATGTCGCGAAGTTGCTTTGACGGGCGTTCCGCTGATTGATCTGTTGGCGCGCAATCCGGAGATCAGCCGGCACCTTGGCCGGGCCGAGCTCGAGCGCATGGTCGATCCCGCGAATTATCTCGGACTCGCCGGCGATATGGTCGATCGCGTGCTCGCGTCGGAACGCAAAGATCGCGCTTAATTTCAGGCTCACGGCGCATCAATTTTCCGCGACGCGAAAACAGCAATCCAGCGTTGCTCAACCAAGCGTTCCGCGCCGATTGATTGGCGCAAAAGGCCTTCTTACCTTGCAACCCAGTAGAAGCTGCTGTGCATCGACCTGGTATCGATGCACCAAGCGTCCGCTCGAGCCGGCGCAAATTCCGAGCCCTGGGCGGACGTTTCTAAAGGCCAAACCAAACACTCCGCCGATCGTTCGGTTTTGCGAGGATGTACTCGCATGGGCATCGTTCGCTTCGCGCTCAGATTGCCGCACACCTTCTATGTGCTCGCCGCCCTGATTCTGTTCCTCGGGGCGACGTCGGTGCTGTCGATGCCGAAGGACATCTTTCCCCAGATCGATATCCCGGTGGTAACGGTGATCTGGCAGTACACCGGCCTGCGCACACAGGAAATGGAACAGCGCGTTACCACCTACAGCGAATATGCGCTCTCTTCGAGCGTCAACGGCATCCGCGATATCGAGGCGCAGACGCTCAACGGCGTTTCGGTGCAGAAGGTTTTCTTCCAGCCCGACGTCAATCTCGATCTTGCGATTGCGCAGATCGTTGCCGGCACCAACTCGATCCGCGCCCTCATGCCGGCCGGCATCCAGCCGCCGATCGTGGTGCAGTACAACGCCTCGAGCGTCCCTGTGCTGCAGATCGGGCTCTCGTCCGATACCCTCAACGAGCAGCAGCTCTACGACTACGGCATCTACCGGCTGCGCCAGCAGCTCGCACCGATCCACGGCCTCACGTTCCCGACGCCGGCCGGCGGCAAATACCGCCAGATCATGGTCGACATCGATCCGGCCAAGCTGCAGGCCAAGGGCCTGACCCCGATGGACGTGGTCAACGCGATCAATACGCAGAACCTCACGCTGCCGTCCGGCACGGCCAAAATTGGCGAGACCCAGTATACGGTACGCACCAACGCGCTGCCGACCTCGATCGACGAGCTCAACAACATCCCGGTGAAGTTCCAGAACGGCGCCACCGTGTTCGTGAAGGACATCGGGCAAGTCCACGACGGCTGGCTGGTGCAGCAGAACGTCGTGCGCACCGAAGGAAAACGCTCGGTTCTGCTCAGCACCATCAAGAACGGCAATGCCTCAACGCTCGACGTCGTCAACGGCGTCAAAGATGCGCTCGTGACCGCGCGCAAGGCCGCGCCGCCGGGCATGCAGATCAAGGAACTGTTTGATCAATCGATCTTCGTCAGCGCGTCACTCAAATCACTGCTGCGCGAGGGCGCAATCGCGGCTGGACTGACCGCGCTGATGATCGTGCTGTTTCTCGGCTCCTGGCGTTCCACCCTGGTGGTGATGATCACGATTCCGCTCGCGATCCTCTCCTCGCTGATCGTGCTTTATTTTCTCGGTGACACCATCAACACCATGACGCTCGGCGGGCTCGCGCTCGCCATCGGCATCCTGGTCGACGATTCCACCGTCACGATCGAGAACACGCACCGGCTGCTCACCGAGGAGGGCATGGCGCTGCCGCAGGCGACCTTGCACGGCGCTGCCGGCATTGCGGTGCCGACCCTGGTGTCGACGCTCGCCATCAGCTGCGTGTTCGTATCGGTCATATTCCTGCAAGGTCCTGCCAAATATCTGTTCACGCCGCTGGGCCTTGCCGTCGTGTTCGCGATGCTGGCGTCGTACGGCCTGTCGCGGACGCTGACGCCGATCACCATCGGGCTCCTGCTCAAGGGCGAGCATCATGGCGAGGCACGCAGCTGGTTCGGGCGGCTAAGTGCGGTTTTCGAACGCACATTCGAGCGCATGCGCAATGCCTACGCCACCCTGCTTGCGACACTATTGCGGCGACGGATCATCGTGCCTGTGGCAGCGCTGGCGATCCTGGCGCTCGGCTCGACTCTCGCGGTATTCGTCGGACGCGACTTCTTTCCCGCGATCGACGGCGGGCAGATCGAGCTGCACGTGCGCGCCCCCGCCGGCACCCGTATCGAAAAGACCGAACAGATCTTCCAGGCGATCGAAGACAAGATTCGCGAGGTCATCCCGGAGAACGAACGCGAGCTGATCGTCGACAACATCGGTCTGCCGGCGCGCAGCTACAACTATGCGTTCGGCGACGGCACCGCGATCGGGGTCAACGACGGCGTGATCCTGGTGGCGCTCAAGGACGGACATGCGCCGACGGCGCGCTATGTCCACAAGCTGCGCGAGAGTCTGCCGGCCGCGTTCCCGGAGGATATCTTCTATTTCCAGGCTGCCGACATGGTGACGCAGATCCTCAATTTCGGGATACCGGCGCAGATCAACGTGCGTACCGTCGGATACGACCGCGCCACCGATCTGCGCGTCGCCCATGATCTGGTGCGGCGGATCTCGGCTATCCCGGGCGTCGCCGACGCGCATCTGCAGCAGGAGCTCAATGCGCCCGAGTTTTTCGCCGAGATCGATCGCGCCCGCGCCGCTCAGGTCGGACTGACGGCCAACAGCGTCGCCAACTCGATCAACATCTCGCTCAGCTCGTCCGAGCAGGTTTCGCCGAATTTCTGGACCGATCCGACGAATGGAACGCCCTACTATCTGGCGGTGCAGACGCCCGAGCACGAGATCAACTCGCTCAACGACCTCAAGAACACGCCGGTGGCAACCTCGGTTTCGCCCAGCGGCGATCCGGTCCCGGGGCTGCTCAGCAACATCGCCACGTTCTCGCGCGAGGCGACCCAGACCAACGCCAACCAGGCCAACGTCCAGCCGGTGTTCGAGGTTTACGCCAACGCAGAGGGGCGCGACCTCGGCTCGATCGCGGGTGAGATCAACAAGATTGTCGCCGACGAGCAGAAGCAGCTCAAGCCCGGCAACCGGATCGAGGTGGTCGGGCAGATCGACAGCATGAACGCCGCGTTCCGCGATCTTGGAATCGGCATCCTGTTCGCCGCCGTGTTCGTCTACCTGCTGATGGTGGTGAACTATCAGACCTGGGGCGATCCATTCGTGGTGATCCTGGCGCTGCCCGCGACGTTCTGCGGCATCATCACCATGCTCTATCTTACCGACACCACCCTGAGCGTGCCGTCGCTGATGGGAGCGATCATGGCGGTGGGCGTCGCATCGGCGAATTCGATTCTGCTCGTGACCTTCGCGCGCGAGCAGCAGCTCGCCGGCATGTCCGCCTTCGATGCGGCCATCGCCGCCGGCCGCACCCGGATTCGTCCGGTTCTGATGACGGCTGCCGCGATGATCGTCGGCATGATCCCGATGGCGATCGGCGGTCCCGGCGAGGAGCAGAACGCGGCGCTCGCACGCGCGGTCATCGGCGGACTGCTGTTTGCCACTCCGACCACGCTGCTGATCGTGCCTTACCTGTTTGCCATGTTGCGCAAGAGCAACGATGGCAAGCCTGCGCACGGCGTCTTTGCGGAGGAGCCACAATGAGCAAGCACGAACGATTCCCAGGGATCGAGGATGGCGACAGAGGCGAGGCCCCGCGCCGCGCCGCTCAAACCCGGCCTTCCGGCCGGGGCACGCGCGAAGAAAGGCGGCTCGGGCGAGTGTTCTGGATCGGCACCCTGCTGCTGCTCCTTGGCGTGCTGGCGCTCGCCACCTACCAGCATTTCGTGCTTCACGCCCAGGTCGTCGCCACCGCAAAGGAACAGAGCGAATTCGTTCCGCATGTGCGGGTCGGCCAGGTGCGCGCTAGCGCGCCGACGTGGACCGTCAGCTTGCCGGGGACGACGAGCGCGTTCGCGGCCGCCAACGTATATGCGCGCGCGACCGGCTACATTTCGCGGCGCGACGTCGACATCGGCGATCACGTCACGAAAGGTCAATTGTTGGCGGAAATCACCGCCCCCGAGCTCGATCATCAGATTGCTCAGGCCGAGGCGACGCTTGCCCAGCTCAAGGCGGCGCTGCAGCAGGCGCAAGCCAATCGCGATCTCGGGAGTGCCAATTGGGCGCGCGACAAGCCGCTGGTCGAGAAAGGCTGGGCCACTCCGCAGCAAGGCGACACCGATCGTCTTACGCTGGCGTCCCAGGAAGCCGCAGTCGCGGTCGCGCAAGCCAACATCAAGCAGCAGGAAGCGCAGCTACAGGTCCTGCATCAGCAAAAGGACTACCAGAGCGTGGTGGCGCCGTTCGACGGAGTGGTGACTCAGCGCAACGTCGATATCGGGACTCTGGTGCAGGCCGACGCGACGAGCGGCACCTTCATGTTCACGGTGATGCAGACCGACGTGATCCGCGTCCAGGTCTATGTCCCGCAAGACGCGGCGTTTGGCGTCGCGCCCGGCGTGGCAGCCGGCATCCGGATTCCCGAAATACCCGGACGGGCTTTTCCGGGCACGGTGACGCGGCTTGCCAATGCGTTGCAGCCGGGCTCGCGGACGCTGTTGACGGAGATCGACGTGCCCAATCCGGATCACACGCTGACGCCGGGATCCTACTGCCTGGTCGACCTTCAAATTCCGCGCCGCACGCCATCCCTGATCGTGCCGTCCGCCGCGGTCATCTTCAATCAGGACGGGCTCAGCGTCGCCGTGGTCGAGAACGGTGTCGCCCACATTCGCCACATCACGGTGGCGCGCGACCTCGGCACCAGCATCGAGGTGAGCGATGGCGTGCACGATGGCGACCAGGTAATCCTCAGCCCCTCCGTCGATCTTGCCGACGGACGGAAGGTCGCCCCGCAGTCGAGCGCCCCCAAGGCGAAGGTGTCCTAGTGCCTGGTCTCCGCAGTTCGTGATACATGGCGGCATGCTCTGACACGAACTTCGGAAACGAACGGGCACTAGCAAGCATTTGACGCTAGTGCCGCTTTTCGATTTGACGTTCCTGGAAGGGGTTGCGGCAGGTGGTGCGGAACTTCAAATCGGCGGCACTAAGATCGTGGAGTGGATAGGTGAGCGCGGCGGCTCACCGCCTCAGGTGGGGGAAATGCGGAAGCGCCGAACGAGCGTCACCAGCATCGCAACTGCAATCACCGCGTATCCCGCCACCAGCCAGATGGCGTAGGAGGAGAGTCGCGGCGGTGAGGCCAGGTTCGCGCGCAGCGCCAGGCCGACGATCAGCGCAATCAACGCCAAGGTCAGCACCAGCAACCAGCGCAGCCAATCGCGCAATAGCGCGAACGTGGCGGTGCTGCGCTCGGGGGCGAGCCAGTAGGCTTTGTTCGGCAGGTTGATGATCGATTTTGGAACGCGATGCAGCGATCCCAATGTGACGAAGATCGCGCCCAGAAGCGCAACCACAAGGGCGATGTTGAGAACGAAAACTGGTTTGCTGGACCGGCCGTTAGCCGCGCCGGCGAGGTCGAAGTGGCTCGCCAAGCGGTCGGGCAGCTGCGGCAGGTAGTAGGTAAGTTCTGCCACGACGACAAGGGACACGAGTACGAAGGCGATCGATGACGAGTATCGTGTCGACATGATTTGCCGCCATCGTTGCAGTTCAGTCGTCCGCCGCGCTCACGCGCGCTGCGCGCGCCGGTGCCGGTCGATCATGGCGATGGCCCGGCGCGCCGACAGGATGGCGCCTTCCTGCCAGGCGCCGACGTGGCTCAGATGCTCTCCTGCAAAATAGAACGGGCCGTCCGGTTCGTTGAGCAGCGTGTAGTCGGCCTCCTGGTCGGCCCGATAGCGCGGCGTGATCCCGAGGCTGTAGGGCACCTTCGACCAGGCGATCGCCAGCCCCTTGTCGAGCTCGCGGCTGCGGCCGGGATGCAGGCCTTCGACCGCAGCACGGCTCGCCGCCAGCTGCTCGGGGAGCGGCCGTGCCGCCATGGCCGCCGCGTCGTCGCGAATCGCATAGGCGCCGAGCAGGATGCCTTTTTGTGAGAAGAAGCGGTCGCTCGGATACCAAACCATGGCGGTCGGACCCTTCACCCAGGAAATCCCACCATAGATCTGATCGTCCGTCTCCCAGAACCGTCGCGACTGCCAGGCGATCTTGACCGCGTCCGCGTACTCGACGGCGCGGACCGCCGCGCGAGTTTGCGGTGCAAAATCGGCTTCAATTCCGCTCAACACCTTGAGCGGAATCGTCACGATGCAATAGGCGGCGGTGAAGGTGGTTCGCTTCCCGGTGCGCCGGTTGAGCGTCGCAATTCGCACCCCGCTGTCCCGGCGCTGCAGCGCGGTCACTTCGGTGGCCAGATGAACGACGCTGCCGAGCCGCTTGGCAAACGCCGCGGGCAGCCTATCCATGCCGCCGACCGGCTGAAACATGGTGGCCTGGAAGTCGAAACTCTCCTCGACCAGCACGCCCGCCCACATGTCGGCATCGAGCAGAACGGGCAGGGGGACCGGATCCCGCGCGGCCCCAACCTCGGCGGCGGCGCCCGGCAGGGTCTTGTAGCCGGAACGGGTCGACCCGCGATACAGGAGATCCGGCGACAGGTCGCCGTAGCGCTTGAGAAACGCCAGCATCCGCTCGCGGTCGCCTTTGCTCAGCTCCTCATCGAGCGCGCCGCGATCGATGGCTTTGGCAAGCAGCTCCGAGATCGCCCCGCGCGTGTCGTTGACGGCCTGACGCATCTCGATCGGGTGGCCGCTGTTCGCAGCCGGGTTGAGGAGCCGCGCTCCACGGCTGGTATTTACCTCAACCTCGAGCGGTACGCCGAACTCCCGACAATAGCCGAGAACCGCCTGGTGATGGCTCGGAAGGCGAGCGGGGCCGGCATTCCAGTAGAGCTCCGGGTCGAAGTCGCAGACCTGGCGGGAGCCGTCTGCCAGATCGATGCTTGTACCTCGTCGTATGGTCCAGGTGCGCCCGCCCACGCGGTTGCGCGCCTCCAGCACCGTGCAGTCGTATCCGGCCCTGCCGAGCTCATAGGCGGCGGACAGACCCGCAACGCCGGCGCCCAGAATCACCACCTTGGTCCCGTGTGCACTGCCGCGCTCGAGCGCGACCGGTTCGGCACTGGCGGCGAGCGGGAGAAACCCCATCGCCTGCATGGTCAGATAGGTCGCCCGATAGCCGCCGGCCGCAGCGACCCGGTGCAGAAACTGGCGACGCGTGGCAGTCATCTCGCCTCCGGCGTGGCGGTGTGCGGCGCACCCTCAGCGGTAGTGTGAGCAGATAGTGATAAATTCTCAACACTCGCCAGAGAAATGCGATCGGGGCGCTGCCCGCCCTTGGACCCGGCGCGCAACCTGCTATCTTGTAGTGGTTCAATCGATTTCCCCCTATGGGTCTGAGAGCGCTTCGCAATGCGACGTGCTGGAGAACCTGCATGCGCGCGCGCTCGTGCAAGACGGCACTGATACTGGCAGCGTTTGCCCTCGTCTGTCAGGCGGAGGCGAGCGCGCCGGTTGGCCGCGCGACCCACGACCGGACCGTGATCGGGCACAGCGCCACGATTGCGGACAGCGCGTTTGATTCGCTCCTGGCCTTCATCGACGACGTCACGCTGGGCGTGGGCCGCAAACCCAGCTGGAACGAGGTGACCGACCGAGCCCTCGAATTGTCGCGCCAGCAGCACGGCGGAAAACCCGAAGCCGCGCGTTTCTGCGACGCCGAGCTCAAGGTCTGCAACAACGGCGTCGTTTGGCGGTCGAGCAAGGGCACCAAGCTGTTTCTCCGTCAGTCCGAGACCATGGACGGCCAGCCGCTCGAGCGCGAAGTTTGTGAGCTCAATACGTTCGGCGACGTTCGCGTCTGCGTCGACTGGGACAGCGGCCGGCAGTACCGCGACATGAAGGACCTCAAGGGTCGCTGGTACAAGGTCGCGGACCAATAGTCCCGGTTTGCTTATTGAAATTATTATGTTTTCTGGCTTTTTTATCACAAACTAACGTTAGAACCCACGTTTGCCTGTATCCACTTAGAAAAATGTTTGAATCCCACTTTGTCTCCCGGCAATTCAATCAAATGCATTTCAGAAATTGTAGTTCCATCTCGATCAACAAATTCGTCTATATCATAGGTTAGTTTTGTTGGTTGGAAGTGGTCACCTCCGACTAGCGCTTTTGATAGGGCCTAGCCATCCCATCGTGCAGAGCCCTAAGAATCTTCCATCTCGCGAAATCGATTCCATGCTCTTCAAGAAAAGTCAGACCTTGTTTATTTCGATTGGGATTTGATTTGGTCGCGTGCTCTATCTCGATTGCCGCATGACCCAATGAAATCCAGCCAGCGCCGACAAGCCGACCGAGCGAATAACTCTCGCCATTAAGTGCGGACTCCCCGCTTGCCAAGTGGCGCGGACGAAACGCGCTGCATAGCATCACCGCGCTCGGAACCTCTCGATCAGTCAAGCGTTATCATCGCGGCTCACCCGATAAACCGGGGACGATAATGCTTCCGCTAAAACCGATTGGACTCTCGTTGGTACTCTTGGCAACGGCATCGACCGACTCCATGAACCATCCGCCGACGCCATCTCCGGGTTCTCCATGCACCATTATCCACAGCTCGTGCCTTTACCGACCAGGGCTGGGACATTGAAAAGTTTCCTCTCATCCGGTTTCGATCGGATAACTCCGATATACTGCCCGATCCAAACAGAGGACCTCGCCGAGTTTACGAAACAACTTTCTTCGGACACTGTGGATGAAAATAGGTGGTGCGGGCGGTCAGCAAGGTTAAACCCGCCTCCCGAGATCAGCTATATCGTATGTCGGAGAAACCCAAGAGTTTGTTTCACCTTTGCTTTGGGCTGGTCGTAGATCTCCATTAGATTTGTGGTCCTGACTTAAGCGGCGCCGGATTGACCCACCCTCGATCAGATGGAATGGGCTTGAGGGTTTCGCGGGCCGCCGGAAGCGAGGTTGGCTTGCAGCCGGCCTGAGGGTCGTTCTGAGCCTCAACACGCTCGAAGTCATGCGAGCGCTGCCTCCAAGATGTAAAGCGCAGACTCAGTTGGAATGGTTTTTTGCAGTTTGAGTCCGGCGCGTTCGACCAATACCTCGAATTCTACCTGCGTCCGTTCGCGACCCCCCACATTGATCAGCATGGTGATATCAGTGAGAGTTGTCAGTGACATCTCGTCGTGCGGCTCGACCAATCCCTCAATGATTAGAAGCCGACTAGTAGACCTCATTGCGTTTCGGCAGCGCGTCAAAATTCGATAAACATCATCGTCGTTCCAATCATGTAGGACCAACTTCAAAATGTAGACGTCGGCTCCTGTGGGGACTGCGTCGAAGAAATTTCCAACTACGAACTTGCAGCCCGGTAGTGGTCCTCCCTTGCCGGCCTTTGCCGCTTCGATTGCCGGGGCAAGGTCGAAAAGTAGACCTGAGACATTCGGATAACGACCGAGGATTGCCGAAAGGACTCCCCCGTTTCCGCCACCGATATCAGCAACAATTTCTGCGTCGGAAAAGTCGTAGGCGGCCATCAAAGCCGCGATGTCGAGCTTTGCGCGGCTAGCAAGGCCAGCATATAAGACGGCCGCAAAGGCAGGGTCCATTTGGACCATTTCGAAGGCGCGTTTGCCAAAGGCTTTGACCTGACCCGATTCGCCTGTGCGCACAGTAGAGACGATATGGGCAAACGACGGATAAACGCACTCGTGATAAAAAATCACATAGTCTCGCACCGATTGCGCCGATGCCGCCCGCAAAGTGTCGCCAATCTCATTCAGCGAAAACCTATCATCCTGATCAAGCACAAACACCCCGGAGGCGGCGAGCACTCGCATGATCCGGTACAAAGCATCGGCTTTGACGGACAATGCCGCGGCTAGTTCGATCGCGGTTTTGGGACCATCCTTAAGATGATCCGCGACACCGAGTTTTGCCGCTACATACAGCGCACGGGCATTAATGAAACCAAATGCGATTTGAATGGCTGTTTGCGCAGGAGAAGTCTCTCTTTTGTGCATTGCCGCCCCCGTTTTTGCGACAGCTCACATCAATCGTTGCTGTCGGTCGTTGAAGACCTCCTAAACACGGTTGGGTGAAGGTTGGCTGAAACCTGCGGGTAGGGATGTTCCTCCATTCAGTACTTACCCAGCCGACAATAGGCTCAGCGCAAGTATGGCAAGTGCGAGGACGAAGGTTCCTACCCCAAGCGCCACGAGCTGCCCAAAGGCAAACTCTGACCATTCGGCAGCGTCCATTATGGGGATTACGGCGCCTGAACAGCAGCAAACGACGCCCTCCGTCGACACGGGCTCCTTTGCAATGCTTGGGCCGGGATGATCCATTGCCTGCTTCCGAAAACTCAGGCGGTGCAGATAGCGAAATGGTCCCATACTCCGCATTGCGGGTGTGTGACCTAGGTCACAGGTGCGGGCAGCGGCGCAGCCGAGACTCGAGGGCGGGAAGCGATCTTGTTGTAGGTGTTGCGGTCGTGTGCGGGACGCTCCGACGCATATGCTGCGCAGCGAGGGTGTGATAGATTTGCGTTCTGACCAACGCTGTCCATCGGCCGACGACAGATGATGCGGGGGCAATCAAAGGCGAAGGGCCTCAAGCGCGGTAGCCGAAGGCGTTCCGCTGCTTGGAAGTCGAAAACTCGATCCCATCAGCAGGAGGCCGGTCCAAAACGTGCGGTGAAGGCGCGTGCATTGGTTAACAAAGCCCCGAAGACCCCGACCCATAACGACGAGGACGTTGGGGTCTTAAAGCGTGGATTGGCAGAAGCACATCAGCGCGAGGCCGCCACCGCCGAAGTGCTGAAGACCATAAGCCGATCGCCCTTCGATCTGCAGACGGTGCTCGACGCGTTGATCGAGTCAGCGGCCAAGTTGTGCGAAGCGGAAGCGGCAGCAATCGCCCGCCAATTTGATTCCGTCTACAAACCGGTCGCGACGTATGGCCAGGCTGGAGACGACAAGGCGTTTTCCGCACGGACGACAATTCGGCCGACACGAGGTTCAGCTCTCGGACGTGCTGTCATCGATTGTCGGGCGGCGCATATCGCAGACGTATTGGCCGATCCAGAATATGATAGCTGGGAAAACCAGCGGTCTCTCGGCTTCCGGACGATCCTTGCCGTTCCACTACTGCGCGAGCGAATGCCGATTGGCGTCATTATTCTCATCCGTAAAACAGTGCGGCCATTTACTGGCAAGCAGATCGAACTTGTGTCGACCTTCGCCGACCAAGCGGTGATTGCCATCGAAAACGCACGGCTGCTCAACGAACTGCAGCAACGCACTGATGATCTTACCGTGGCCCTTGAACACCAAACAGCCACCAGCGAAATACTGTCCTCGATCAGCGGTTCGATCACCGACACAAAACCGGTGTTCGGGGCAATAGTACGGAATTTGCGACGGTTGCTCGGCACACGGTACGCGATGGTTCAGCTGTTGCACGACGGTATGGTGCACCTGGCCGCAGCAGGTGATGAGGCGGAATTCGAAACACTAACCCCACAATTTCCGCGCCCCTTGGACCAGGACCATGGAGGCGGGGTCGCCATGATGTCGAAGCAGGTCGTCCAGTTCGCGCCCGTGCTCACTGACCCAACAGCGCCGGCGGCCACCCAACGCCTTGCGCGCGAGTTGGGGTTCAACTCGGTGATCTTTGCGCCCATGATTCGAGAGGACAAGGTGATCGGTGCGGTCGGTACCGCGCGTGCGAACGGCGAGCGTTTCGACGATCGGCAGGTCGCATTGATTCAAACGTTCGCCGACCAAGCCGTAATAGCAATTGAGAACGCGCGACTGTTCGATGAGGTGCAAGCGCGCACCAAAGAACTAACCGAATCGCTGGAGCAGCAGACCGCGACATTGGAAGTGTTGCAGGCTATCAGTTCGTCACCGGGCGAAGTGGAGCCCGTGTTCAATACTATCCTAGAAAGCGCGACGCGTATTTGTAGCGCTAAGTTTGGGACTCTATTTATTTACGGCGGCGGATTGTTCCATACCGCAGCAACACGCAACGCACCGCCAGCATTGCTGGAATTCTACCAGCAGCGCGGACCATTCCTGCCACCTCCCGGCACCTCGCTTGATCGTCTTCTAAAGACAAGAGACGTGGTCAACCGTATCGATGACTCCGCCGGGCAAGTACCCAGCTCAGCGGCTCGCTTCGGTGGCGCGAAGTCGCAATTAGCTGTTCCCATGTTCAAGGACGGAGCGTTGGCTGGCGCGATCGTCATATACCGGCAGGAAATTCAACCATTTACCGACAAGCAGATCGAGCTGGTTCAGAATTTCGCCGCCCAAGCAGTCATAGCGATTGAGAATACACGC
>JBPYFJ010000136.1:0-5141 GCA_051985675.1 Xanthobacteraceae bacterium
GCCTTCGTATAAGTTCTTGCCGGCAGATCGGCGGCCGCGGCCGGGCCTGCTGCAATTGCCAATAATCCCAGCGCGCCCAACAATACCTTTTTCATTTTCCTTCTCCGCTCTTGTCGCCGTCTGACGAATACGCCGTCAGGCGATTTCAAATCAGCCGCCCCAAACGGCGACTCCAATTCTCGTGTGTGTTGATAGTCCAGATCGCCTCCCAAGACCGTTACCCAATGGCAACATTGATGAAGAATCGAGCCGTTTTGGCGCTGAAATGGGCGCATAATGATACCGTATGCGGCAATGGGACGCGGACAACTGCACTCGGCGCAAGATCTGCTGCACCCAATGCAAAAGGCCGGCGCGAGGCCGGCCTTCCAGGAAACGTCGATTCGGCTGATTTCTTCAGTACTTCGAGATCACCGGGCCACCCCAGCGATAGTTTACGCGGACCGTGCCGAGGTCCACGTCCTGCTTGATTCGGTCCGTCGCGGAGAATGCGCCGGCTGGCGTGCTCGCAGTGAGAGTGCGCGTCCCCATGAACAGGTGGTCGTATTCGACCGCCACCGACCAATTCGGCGCAAAGGCTACCTCGAGGCCGGTTCCGATCGCGCCACCCCAACGGCTTTCGCTGACCGAATCGACCAGTGCGCCGGGCAAGACATACGTCGTGTACTTGTCGCCAACCACGGCGGCGCCGCCCTTCACGTACCAGAGCACGTTGTTCCAAGCATAGCCGACCTGGGCGGTGAGCAGGCCGAAACCGTTGACCTTCGACTGGTCGGTGAGACCCACCGGTATGAAACCGCCGCCGGCCAGAAGGTTGAGGTTGCTGCCCTTGAAATTGGCCCAGTTGCCCTGACCTTCCATGCCGAACACGAAGGCGCCCGACTGCCAGCGATAACCGATCTGGCCGCCGACGGTCCCGCCGGTCGCGTTGTGGCAGCCCTCGTTCAGAAGCGGGGTAAACACGCCGAAAGCCGCGGACTGCGCGAGATTCCAGCACTTGTGCGCCGACCCGCCGCCGCCATTGATGCCGACGTAAAAGCCGCTCCAGTCGTAGATGGCGGCAATCATCGCCGGCGCTTTGGTGTAGGGCTGCGCCGGTAGATCGGCAGCGACTGCGGGAGCTGCGGCGCCCCACGCCAGCAGCCCGACAGCACCCACCACAATCCTCTTCATTCCAAATTCTCCGGCGTTTCTTCCGCTTCCGTTGGTCCCCAGAAGCGTTTTCCGCAGCACGACCGCCCAAGCAAGCCGATGTCGATCGCCAATATAGACGATTCAAAGAGTAAGGCCGTGTCCCAAATGCCACACTCGCCGACGAAGTTTGCGGGTGCAGAAGTCGATGATCTACCGACGTTTTTTCATCGTCTGATCGATCCGCGCGCTACGCGCAAAAGGGGTTTCCCGAGGCGAAAACGGCTCCGTTCAGCCGCGTAGCAAGCATCGAGCCGGTTTTCGGGAACAAAACTGGAACGATTCGGCGATCCTTGCTATATGTGGATAACCGGCAAAGTCAGGAATTGCAGGCAGGGCCGGTGTGAAGGCAGGCGTATAGGTTTGAGCCCGATGGGCGGGCAAGCAGGTTGACTTCGCGGCGTGCGCGCCCGAAGGCGACGGTTTCAGCGTTGGAGAAGCGGCGATGGCGGGTAGTGTGAACAAGGTGATTTTGGTCGGAAATCTCGGCAAGGATCCGGAGATCCGGCGAACGCAGGATGGTCGGCCGATCGCCAATCTTTCCGTCGCGACCTCGGAGACCTGGCGCGACAAGGCGACCGGCGAGCGCAAGGAGAAGACCGAGTGGCACCGGGTCGTGATCTTCAATGAGGGTCTCGCCAAGGTCGCGGAGCAATACCTGAAGAAGGGCGCCAAGGTTTACCTCGAGGGCCAGCTGCAGACGCGCAAATGGACCGATCAGAGCGGCGCGGAGAAGTACACCACCGAGGTCGTGCTGCAGGGCTTCAATTCCAACCTCACCATGCTCGACGGACGCGGAGGCGGCGGCGGATTTGCCGACGATGCCGGCGGCGACTTCGGCGGGGGAAGTGCTCAGCCGGCGCCCCGGCGCGCGGTTGCGGCCGGCGCGCGCAACAACGACATGGACGACGATATCCCGTTCTAGTTGCAACCGCCTGACCGGCGCTGCGCCCGTCGCGTGAGCTCGCGCGGCGCATACGCGTTTGCGGAAAGCGGGATTCCAAGCGCCCCAGTCGGAGGTCGGCCGACGGCCTCGATCCGCCGAAAATCGGGCTCCGCAAGACGGCCCTCGCGTCGGCGTCGGCCGATCCCGTCACAAATGCCCTAAGTCCCTGGAAAAACGAAGGGAAAAACCGCTTCCCGAAGGCCCCAAAGGGTGGTTTAGAGCGCCTCGATGCGCTATATGATTCCCGACTGATACGGACCCCGGATTTCCCCTTTGGCCGACAACGACGACGACAATCCCGGCGGCGACCAGCCGACGCCATCAGACATTCGCCCCGTCTCCATCCTCGACGAGATGAAACGCTCCTACCTCGATTACGCGATGAGCGTGATCGTGGCGCGTGCGTTGCCGGATGCGCGCGACGGCCTGAAGCCGGTGCATCGTCGCATTCTCTATTCGATGTACGAGAGCGGCTACACGCCCGACAAGAAGCACAAGAAATCCGCCGGCATCGTCGGCGATGTCATGGGCAATTATCACCCGCACGGCGATCAGGCGATCTACGATGCGCTGGTGCGCATGGCGCAGGATTTCTCCATGCGCGAGCCGCTGGTCGACGGGCAGGGCAATTTCGGCTCGGTCGACGGCGATCCCCCAGCGGCCATGCGCTACACCGAATCGCGGCTTGAAAAAATTGCGCTGTCGCTGCTCGACGACACCGACAAGGACACCGTCGACTTCCAGGACAATTACGACGGCACGCGCAAGGAGCCGGTCGTTCTTCCGGCCAAATTTCCCAATCTGCTCGTCAACGGCGCCGGCGGCATCGCGGTCGGCATGGCCACCAACATCCCGCCGCACAATCTCGGCGAGGTCATCGATGCCTGTCTTGCGCTGATCGACAATCCGTCGCTGTCGATCGATCAGCTGATCGAGATCATCCCGGGACCGGATTTCCCGACCGGCGGCATCATTCTCGGACGTCAGGGCATTCGCTCGGCCTATCATCTCGGCCGCGGCTCGATCGTGATGCGCGGCAAGGTCTCGATCGAAACCATTCGCAAGGAGCGCGAGGCGATCGTCATCACGGAAATTCCGTACCAGATCAACAAGGCCGGCATGGTCGAGCGGATCGGCGATCTCATCCGCGAGAAGAAAATCGAGGGAATCGCCGACCTGCGCGACGAAAGCGACCGCGACGGCTATCGCGTGGTCGTCGAGCTCAAACGCGATGCCATGGCGGACGTGGTGCTGAACCAGCTCTACAGGTTCACACCGCTGCAGACGACCTTCGGCGCCAACATGGTGGCGCTCGACAGCAGTCGTCCGCAGACGATGAACCTGAAGGACCTGCTGACGCTGTTCGTGGCATTCCGCGAGCAGGTGGTGACACGCCGCACCAAATATCTGCTCGGCAAGGCGCGCGACCGCGCCCATATCCTCGTTGGCCTCGCGATTGCGGTCGCCAATATCGACGAGATCATCCGTGTGATCCGCACCTCTCCGGATCCCACCACCGCGCGCGACACCTTGATGTCGCGCGACTGGCCGGCGCAGGAAGTGGCGGCGATGATGACGCTGATCGATGACCCGCGCCATCGCATCGCGGACGACGGCACGGCGCGGCTCTCGATGGAGCAAGCCAGGGCCATTCTCGATCTGCGCCTGCAGCGGCTGACCGCGCTCGGACGCGAAGAAATCGCCGACGAGCTCGACAAGCTGAAGGCGGAGATCAACGACTACCTCGACATCCTGCGCTCGCGCGCGCGCGTGCAGGCGATCATCAGGGACGAGCTGAACGCGATCAAGGCGGAGTTCGCCACGCCGCGCAGGACCGTCATCATCGAGCAGGAAGGCGAGGTCGAGGACGAGGACCTGATCCAGCGCGAGGACATGGTGGTGACGGTCTCGCACGCGGGCTACGCCAAGCGCGTGCCGCTGTCGACCTATCGCGCCCAGCGCCGCGGCGGCAAGGGCCGCGCCGGCATGCAGACCCGCGAGGAGGATTTCGTCAGCCGCCTGTTCGTGGCCTCGACGCATACGCCGGTCCTGTTCTTCTCCTCCCGCGGCCAGGTCTATAAGGAGAAGGTCTGGCGGCTGCCGGTGGCGGCGCCGAACGCGCGCGGCAAGGCGCTGATCAACATTCTGCCGCTGGAGCAGGGCGAGCGCATCACCACCATCATGCCGCTGCCGGAGGATGAATCCTCCTGGGCGCAGCTCGACGTGATGTTTGCGACCACGGGCGGCAATGTCCGCCGCAACAAGCTCTCCGACTTCGTCGACGTGCGCCGCTCCGGCATCATCGCCATGAAGCTCGATGAGGGCGAGGAGATCGTCGACGTGCAGATCTGCACCGAGCGCGACGACGTGCTGCTCACGGCCGCCGGCGGCCAGTGCATCCGCTTCGCAGTCACCGACGTGCGGGTCTTCACCGGCCGCACCTCGATGGGCGTGCGCGGCATTGCGCTCGGCGAAAGCGACAAGGTGATCTCGCTTGCGATCCTGCGCCACATGGAGGTCGAAGCCGAGGAGCGTGCGGCCTATCTGCGCAGGGCCAATGCGGTGCGCCGCGGCGGCGCCGAGGAGGAGATCGGCACCGACGCGGAGGACGCGTCAGGCGCGATCGAGCTTGGCGAGCAGCGCTACGTGGAGATGTCGGCGGCCGAGCAGTTCGTGCTCACCATCAGCGAGAACGGCTACGGCAAGCGCACCTCCTCCTTCGAGTATCGCACCACGGGTCGCGGCGGCAAAGGCATCGTCGCGATGAACGTGAACGAGCGCAACGGCAAGCTCGTGGCCTCGTTCCCGGTCGAGGATTCCGATCACATCATGCTGGTAACCGACAAGGGCCAGTTGATCCGCTGCCCCGTCGAGGACATCCGCATCGCCGGCCGCTCAACCCAGGGCGTGATCGTGTTCGACACCGCCGAGGACGAGCACGTGGTCTCGGTCGAGCATATCGGCGAGGATTCGGAGAACGGCGAGAACGGCAACGGCGGTTAGC
>JBPYFJ010000137.1:0-7684 GCA_051985675.1 Xanthobacteraceae bacterium
CGCTGCATCGCCTCGACATCGGCCGTGCGGAGCTGGGTCGACGCCGACCACGGCGTCGCAAACGGCAGCGGGCTCGTCATGCGGTCACTGAGGTGGCCGACATAGAGCACGTAAAGATCGGAAAAATTGTATTCCTTGATGACGAAGTAGTTTTTCGTGGTGAGGAAGGCCGGTCCGTAAATGCCTTCGGGCTGCAGGAGCGATGCCGGCTCGGCCTGCTCGGCCGCGCTCAGCTGTTGCCCGCGCACCGGCACGAAGCCCGCGCGCAGCCATTCGCCGATCGGTCGGGTCACCTCCGGCACGCCCATGGTGCAGTCGACATTGGCGGGCGCTTTCACCTCGTAAGCCCAGCGCACGCCTTTCTGCCAGCCCTTGTTGACGAGCTGCTGCGCGGCGGAGGCGAGCGCGTCAGGCACCGAGTGCCAGATATCGACGCGACCGTCACCGTCGAGATCGACGCCGTGCTTGTAATACTCCGAGGGCAGAAACTGCGTGAGACCGGTGGCGCCGGCCCAGGATGCGCGCATGTCCTTGCGGCTGACCGCGCCGTCCTGGAGAATTTTCAGCGCCAGCACGAACTCGTTGCGATACGTGTCCTTGCGCCGTCCGACATAGGCCTGCGTCGCCACCACCCGCACCGCGTCGTACGGCAGCGTGTAGCGGCCGTAATCGGTTTCGCGGCCCCAGATCGCGAGCACGACGGTCGCCGGCACGCCGAAGCGCGCCTCGATCGCATTGAGCGCATCGCGATATTTCTGCATCAACCTCTGCCCCTCGCCGGCAAGGCGCGCGATCGCCGCTTCCTTGATGTAGTCGGCGGGCACCTGCACGAACTCGGCCTGCGCCGGCGCGCCGGTCGGTGGCCGTCCGGGCAGGATCAGGTCGGGCAGCTTGTAGTCAGGCTCCAACCCAGCGGTCTCGCGATCGAAGGTCGCGCGCGAGACGCCGGCGGCTTGCGCCTCCGGCCAGAGCGAGGCGATGAATTTCGTAAAGGCAGGATCGGCTGCAGCGCACAGCGGCGCCGTTGTGCTGACGGCGATGACGATGGCAGCGATGAACGCCAGGCCCCTCATTGCTACCTTGTGAGCTTCTTGTACTTCAGCCGGTGCGGGATGATGGAATCCTGCCCGAGCCTTCGCATCTTGTCCTTTTCGTAGTCCTGGAAATTGCCCTCGAACCATTCGACATGGCTGTCGCCCTCAAAGGCCAGCATGTGGGTCGCGATGCGGTCGAGGAACCAGCGATCGTGGCTGATGATGACGGCGCAGCCTGCGAAATCCTCCAGCGCCTCTTCCAGCGCGCGCAGCGTATCGACGTCGAGATCGTTGGTCGGCTCGTCGAGCAGCAGCACGTTGGCGCCCGATTTCAGCATCTTGGCGAGATGAACGCGGTTGCGCTCGCCCCCGGAGAGCGAACCGACCTTCTTCTGCTGATCGGCTCCCTTGAAGTTGAACGAAGAGCAATAACCGCGCGAATTGACCTCGCGCTTGCCGAGCAGGATCAATTCATTGCCGCCGGAAATCTCTTCCCACACCGTCTTGGAGCCATCGAGCGCATCGCGCGACTGATCGACATAGCCGAGATGGACGGACTCACCGATGGTGATCGTGCCCTGATCCGGCTTTTCCTGGCCGGTGATCATCCGGAACAGCGTGGTCTTGCCGGCGCCGTTCGGGCCGATCACGCCGACGATGCCGCCGGGCGGCAGCTTGAAGGTGAGGTTTTCGATCAGCTCGCGGTCGCCATAACCTTTGCTGAGCCCCTCGAAATCGATGACGTTGGCGCCGAGCCGCTCGGCAACGGGGATGATGATCTGCGCACTTTGCGTCTGCTTCTCGCCCGCTTGCTTGAGCAGTTCCTCGTAGCGCTGGTAACGCGCCTTGGACTTGGCCTGACGCGCGCGTGGCGAGGCCGCGATCCATTCCTGCTCGCGCGCCAGCGTGCGCTCGCGCGCCGCTTCCTCGCGGCCTTCCTGCGCGAGACGTTTCTGCTTCTGCACCAGCCAGGAGGAATAGTTTCCTTCATGGGGGATGCCGCGGCCGCGATCGAGCTCGAGGATCCAGCCCGTGACATTGTCCAGGAAGTAGCGGTCGTGGGTGACGATCAGGATCGCGCCGGGATAATTGCGCAGATGGCCTTCGAGCCAGGACACGGATTCCGCATCGAGGTGGTTGGTGGGCTCGTCGAGCAGCAGCAGTTCGGGCTGGTCGAGCAGAAGACGGCACAGTGCGACGCGGCGCCGCTCGCCGCCCGACAGCTTGGTGACATCGGCGTCGTCCGGCGGGCAACGCAACGCATCCATGGCCTGGTCGACCTTGCTGTCGAGATCCCAAAGGCCCTGGGCCTCGATCTCGTCCTGCAATTTGGTCATCTCGTCGGCGGTCTCGTCCGAATAGTTGGCGGCAAGCTCGTTGTAACGGTCGAGGATCGCCTTCTGCTTCGCCACTCCCTGCATCACGTTATCGCGCACGGAGAGCTTGGGATCGAGCTGCGGTTCCTGCTCGAGATAGCCGACGCGCGCGCCCTCGGCGACCCAGGCTTCGCCATTATATTCCTTGTCGATGCCGGCCATGATCCGCAGCAGCGTGGATTTGCCGGAACCGTTGACGCCGAGCACGCCGATCTTGGCGTCGGGATAAAAGGACAAATGGATGTTATCCAGCACCTTGCGATTGCCGGGATAGGTCTTGGACAGACCTTGCATGAAATAGATGAATTGACGGGCCATTGAGCTGCCTAACCTTAAGCCGCGCGATTTGTCGGAAATTTGCTGCGGCTCATGTAGCGGCATCGCCACAGGCACGCAACGTTTTCCATCCGTTCACCACGGACGAATACCGGGCCTGCACCATGTCCACGGGAAAACAGTACAATTGAAACTATCTTTTAATGAATTGGGCCAAAGCTGGCTTTCGACGCGGAAAAACCGCGTCTCAACGCGGCCAGAGCCGCGAAAGAAAATAGCGAGCCTGCGTCATGGCCACGATCGTTTCGACCTCCCTCCCCGCCCCGGCGATTGACCGCGCCGGACAGTCCCGCGCTGCCGGCGGATTTCGGGCGTTCTGGCACCGCTTCTTTGCCACCGCATTCAATCCCTACCGCCCGGAACTGCACTATATGCGCGGCCCGGGCCCGGCCTTTCGCGCCAAATACGGTGAGCAGGCCCTGTTCCGCCTGAAGTCCGGCGAGATCTGATCCGGACGCGCATCTTTCGATTGCCTATTTGGACGCGCGGACCGCTTGCGCGCCAGCCCTCGGCGCGCAACCATGGCAATGCTCCCGGACGGCCGATGTCGGCCCGTCACCCTTGCCATGAACGGACCACCCGATGACGCGGCTGCGCTGTGCAATCCTCGACGACTATTTCAAGCTGTCACTGACATCCGCGGACTGGTCGAAGGTCAAGGACCGTGTCGACCTGACCGTGTTCGAGAAACCGTTCAAGACCGAGCGTGAAGCGGCCTCGGCGCTGCAGGATTTCGAGATCATCCTGGCCATGCGCGAACGCACGGCATTCCCGCGATCGCTGTTTGCGGCGCTGCCCAAGCTCAAGTTGATGATCACCTCGGGCATGCGCAATGCCGCAATCGACTTTGAGGCGGCCAAGGACCACAACGTGGTCTTGTGCGGCACGAACTTCGCCCGCGATCCCACCGCGCCGCTCACGATGGGCCTGATCCTGGAACTGACCCGCAATATCGGCCGCGAGAGCGCGCGCATGCATGCAGGCGAGCCCTGGCAGACGCATCTCGGCGTCGAGATCGAAGGCCGCACGCTGGGCGTCATCGGCCTCGGCAAGCTCGGCACCAAGGTCGCAAAGCTCGGTCAGGCCTTCGGCATGAACGTGATTGCGTGGAGCCCGAATCTCACGCCGGAAAAATGCAAGGAAGCCGGCGTGGGCTACGCCTCCAAGGAGGATCTGTTCAAGACCGCCGACGTCATCACCATCCATGTGGTGTTGGGCCCGCGCTCGCGCGGTCTCGTCGGCCGCGAGGATCTCCTGCGCATGAAGCCGACCGCCTTTATCGTCAACACCGCGCGCGGGCCGATCATCGACGAGGCGGCCCTTCTGGAGGTGCTGCAGCAGAAGAGAATCGCCGGCGCCGGCATCGACGTGTTCTCGGTCGAGCCGCTGCCGGTCGATCATCCCTTCCGCAAGCTCGACAACATGGTTATCACGCCGCATCTCGGCTACGCCACCGAGGAAGTCTTCCGCGGCCATTACGTCCAGATGGCCGAAGGCATCGACGCCTGGTTCAAGGGAGAGCCGCTGAGGCGGCTGGCATGACAGGCCATCAGGCCGCCGATCTCGCGGATTGCCGCAGCACCTGCGCAAATCCATCGCGCCAGGACGGATGGGCCGGCCGCCAACCCAATTCGCGTTTGGCCTTTTCGTTGGAGCCGCCGCGCACCTCGGTCATCATCGCAACCATATGCTCGCCCGCAAGCAGCCGGCCAAGCCAGGCCGGCAGATGCAGCGGCGGCTTTGCGGAAACCAGCGCGGCGAGCAGCGGAAGCCAATCCCTCACAGCGGCTGGATCGTCGTCGACAATGTTGTAGATGCTGCCGGGCCTGCCGCGATCGATCGCCGCGGCGGTAGCCGCAGCCGCATCGGCAACATGGATGAAAGACCAATAGCCGCCGCCGTCGCCGACCAGCGGCATCCGACGCTTGCGCAACTGGTCGATCATGACCGGCGAAAGCACGCCCGTATTCTCGCCGTAGAATGAGCCGTAACGCAGCACGATTCCGATGGGCGCGGACGAGGCGGTGACAGTGCGCTCGAGATATCTGATCGCCTCGAGCGTGTTGCGAAATTCCCGTGGCGGGTTCTCATCGAGAGGATCGCTTTCGGTTTTGACCGCGGCGCCGCCGCGACCGAAGGTCCAGCCACAGTAGCTTTGCGCGATGAAGCGCTTTGCGCCAACCTCGCGCGCAGCCGCCAGCAGAATATCTGTGCCTTCGGTGCGCAACCGGTTGGTGGTTGCAAAGGCGCGGTCGAAGTGGCGCAGATCGGTAGCACCGCCGAGATCGGTCATCTCGTCGATCACGACATCGGGCCTGGTCGACCGCATTGCACGCACCGTCGCCACGTGATCCAGGCCGTCGGCGACGGCCGCTTGAGCGCCCATCCGCCTGATGATTTCGGCCTTGACCGCGCTGCGCGTGGATCCGGTGACCTCATGGCCCTTCGAGATCAACAGCGGAACCAGTTCACGCCCGACGGCGCCAGTCGCGCCAGCAACAAAGATCCGCATGTTCCAATCTCCCTGGCATTGCACCGGCGGCAGGTAGTTGGATCAGGCGGAATTTCAAGCGGACAAAAAATGGCGACGGCTTGTGCGACCGCCCTTTCGCTTTTCGGCGATGCTTTCGTCGCGCACTCAGTGATTACGGCGTGTGGACTATGTCGCGGCCGGCTTCACCGGACCGCTCTCTCTCGTCACGGCGCGCCTCGGCCTCGGTGAGCGAACGCAGTGCCGCAGGAGGCAACACCTTCGGCTCCGGCGGCACGTCTACAAGCTTGTCGCTGCCGGTTAGCTGCCGGGCGATGTTCTGCATATTCGTGACCCATCGCGCGATTTCGAGAACGAAATCGACCAGACGAAGGATCAGGACCAGAGCGCTCGAGAGAAAATCAAGCATTTGTCGCCACGCCATCGCGTGCCTGATGGTCGCCGCCGGTTCGGTTCAGGTTCAACGACCCGTGACCCCCGGCCGGCACCATCGCGGCGCTCGCCGAGCAGCATCGAAAACGCGATGGTTTGTCTCAGCGCACCGTGACGGGGGCCGGCAGCGGCGGCACGACGGTCGGCTGCATGCCCGGCACGGCGCCGGCTACCGGCGGGGGCCCAGGTCGTGCCTGCGGTTGAGCCGCGGGTCCCGGCATCGGCTGCGCCGACGCGGTCGCCATGCCAGGCGGCGGACCGCCCGGCAGCACCACGACGCGGGTGCCGACCTTGACGTGCTCGAACAGGTCGGACACGTCCTCGTTCAGCATGCCGATACAGCCCGACGAAACGAACTTGCCGATGGTCGATGGCTGGTTGGTTCCGTGAATGCGATAAACCGTGTTGCCGAGATACATGGCACGCGCGCCGAGCGGGTTGCCCGGTCCGCCCGCCATGAAGCGCGGCAGATAGGGCTGCCGCTCGATCATCTCGGTTGGCGGAAACCAGTCCGGCCACTCCGTCTTCTTGGTGATCTTCTGCACACCGGTCCAGGTGAAACCTTCGCGGCCGACGCGCACGCCATAGCGGATCGCGCGTCCACCGCCGAGGATGTAATAGAGATAGGTGTGCGGCGTATCGACGACGATCGTGCCCGCCGGCTCCTTGGTGACGAAGGCGACCTCCTGCCGACGCAGGTTGGGCGGCAGTTGCGCCGGCGCGACCTCCGGCTGCTCTTCCGGCGGGAGTGCTGCGATCGTCAGCGGCCTGCCGTCACCGCCTGCGGGCGGCGCAACCGAGCCGGTGACGCCGGGCGGTGGCGCGCCGATCGCCTCCGGCGGACGCAGCGCATTCGGATCGCCATAGCCGCGGACGGGATAGCCCTGCTGCGGCGGAGCTTGCGGCCGGTCGGCATAGATCACCGGGGGCGGAGCAGCCGGGCGGCCATACCGCGGATCATCGGGCGACAGGATCGGACCGCTCGGAACCGCGCGGGCATAGCGCGGGTCGTCTGGCGATAGAATCGGTCCATTGGGAACCGGAGGACCCGGCGGCGGCAGCGCGACCATGCTGCCACCATCATCATCCTCCAGGGCGTCGAAATCGGGCGCGCCCGGGCCGTTGCGGCGATAATCGCCCGGATAGCCGGCCGGCGGCTGCGGATAGGGCCCGGGAACCGGATAGACAGTGCCGGGCGCAGGCGCATAGACCTGCTGCGCCTGCGCGAACGAAGCTGCCGCCGCGGCCGCCGTCACGACAGCACAAAACGTCAGAAAGCGTGTGATCATCATCGTTCTTGTATAGTCCCCAAGGGCCACCGGACCGTTAACGGGGCAATGACCCGAACATCGCGGCGCATTCAAGACAATCCCGCTGATTCGCTTCACATTTCAGCACATTGTGATCCCCTCGCGGTCCCGTTGCGCCGATGTCGCAGCTCCGGAAAAACGTTTATTTGCGCGCGATTGGGCCGGTGCGGGCGGCCGATTTTTGTCATCCAGCGAACAAGGCTTGCGCTATCCTTTTAATCGAGCCTGATTCGCTGCGGCGAAGGCGGCTTATCCGTCCAAAAGCGTGACCACCGCGTTCCCCCAAGCCAAGGGCCATCGCAGCGACTCTGCGAAGGCGGAATTTGCCTCGCTAATGCTCCCCGGTTTTCGCTTCCTGCTCGCCGCGATCGTGCTCTGCACTTCCTTACTGGTGCTCGGCCTCGGGGCGGCCGCGCTGTTGCGGGCAGCCCACGAGGAGGTTGCCCAAAACCCCTCCTGGCGCGGAGTGCCCGAGCCGCGTTTCGCGCAGTCCGAGGAGCAGCCAAGGACCGTGCTTGCGATGCTGGGGGCCGAACCGGCCGCCGACAAACCCAGGACCGACCCCACAATCGCAACGGATGCGCCGCCTTCGGAGGTTCGCGTGGCGCCCGCCGAAGCGGCGGTGCCTGCGCCGCCTGTCGCGGAAGAGGAGAAAGCCGCACCTTCCGCGCAGGAGAGTTCGCCGCCTGTCGAAGCCGCCAGGCC
>JBPYFJ010000138.1:0-20717 GCA_051985675.1 Xanthobacteraceae bacterium
CTGATCGGCAACGACGCCCGCTTCATGGACATCCTGCAGCGCTTCCGTCCCGCGACTTACTGGGCGCCGCTGCAGCGCAGGCTGGAGAAGATGGCGCAGGGGAAGTGAGGGGGCGCCGCAAGCTCGCTGTCATTTCCCGCGAAGGCGGGGAATCCAGTACGCCGCGGCCTCTCGATTCCATCACCGCCGCCTCTGGAATACTGGATCGTCCGCCTCCGCGGACGATGACGGTTGAGATTGTCGAGAGCGCCAACCCCAGTCTCGTCATTGCGAGCGCAGCGAAGCAATCCAGTATCCCTCCGCGAAAACACGCTGGATTGCTTCGCTGCGCTCGCAATGACGGCTGTTGAGGCGACTCCCCTTCCCTCACTGCCCCATCAGCCGGTCCGCGAAATAGCCGATCGTCTTGCGGTAGATCAGCGCCCTGTTCCACTCGCGCATGGCCTCGAAATTCGCGCTGCCCTCGCCGTAGGGCTGGCCCATCTTGAAGCCGTTGGTGTGCAGGAGGTTGGCGGTGGACGCCAGCACGTCGGCGACGCTGTGGCGCAGGTCGACGCGGCCATCGCCGTCGAAATCGACACCGTATTTGATGTAGGACGACGGCAGGAACTGGGTCTGGCCGATCTCGCCCGCATAGGCGCCGATCAGATCGCGCAGCGGAAGATCGCCGCGATTGAGAATCTGCAACGCTGCGATCAGCTCGCGCTGGAACAGGTCGGTGCGGCGGCAATCGTGCGCCAGCGTCGCGACCACGCGGATCACCGGCAACCTCCCCATGTCGCCGGTGCCGAAATCCGATTCGAGCCCCCAGATCGCCACCAGCACCCGCGGCGGCACGCCGAATTGCCGCTCGATGCGCGCTAGCAGCGCCGCATGCCGCGCCAGCAGTGCGCGGCCGCTCTTGATCCGGCCCGCGGTGACGCGCGTCGCCGCGTATTCCTCGAAGCTCTTGCGAAACGTACCGCGCTGGCGCCGGTCAAACGCAAGCACGGCCGCATCGGGGCCGACGCCGGCGAACGCGCCGTCGATCGTCGCACGCGAAACGCCCGCGGCCTGGGCCTCCTGCGCCATGGCCGCCATGAAGCTGCCGAAGCCGCCGCCGCACTGGGCGGCACGCGCGGGTGCGACGAGGAGAAGCGCACAGGCGCAAGCCGCCAGCACGCGCGCGGTCAGCGCCGGTGCGATATGCCGCCAAACGGCGTCGATCCGGATGGTCATGCTCTTTTGATCCCGCCCCGTTGCAACCCGCCGATACCAACGGCCAGAGCGTGAGTGGAAACCGGTTTTGCGCAAAGGACACGCTCAAACAAACGAATAGAGCGAGATGATGATTGGAAAAAAAATCATCCCGCTCTAGTGTTCTTAGCCGAGTCCTGACGGGCCGGAAAGGCGCAGCGCGCAGCGTTTGCGGTGCGGCCTGCGCACGCGCCGTCGGCACGTTGCTGCACGATCAGGCACTGTCCGGCATCGTACTCTGAGCGCGCTCGCAGCGTTCTGTCGGAGGCGTATAGTGGGGCCACATCAGACTTCTTATCCGGCCCCCGTGGGCCGGATTTTTTTACGCCCGCCGCACGCGCGCAGGCATTGCATGCGGCCATCCTTCGAGACGCGACGCCTCGAAGGATCGCCACACGCGAAACAGCACGCGCCCGGTCAGCGATTCAGGCGCGCTTGAACAGACCGACGATCAGCAACAGGATCACCGCCCCGATAATGGCGTTGATGATCGCAGCGCCGATGCCCCCGATGAGCACAAAGCCGACGGCGGGCAAGAGCCATCCGGCAATGAACGCGCCGATGATACCAACCACGATATTGCCGACCAGGCCGAAGCCATACCCTTTGACGATCTGACCAGCCGCCCAGCCGGCGATCGCGCCTATGATCAGCCACACGATAATTGACGTGATCATCGTTTCCTCCCCTTACGGAGGTCCAGGATTCCATCGCGTTTTGTGTTGGAAGTCGAGACCCTGCCGCGCGCGGATCAGCAATGCGGGCAAGCTAATCCGCTACGGGCTCACACCGGAATCCGTCGCCCCATCGGCTGATCCGCCCGCCCGAGGGCGAGGGAAAATGCGCGGTGCAGCACAGGGTATCGGTGTCGCAGCACCGTTCGAGCAAACCGCGCCGGGTCACGGCGGCTTTCTTGGGATCGCTGTCGGCGCGCATGGATAGTTCCGGATAGCGGGCCTGCAGGGGCGAATGCAGAACATCGCCGGTGATGATCGCCTCGTCGCGGCCGCGGCCGAGGCAGACCGAAAAATGGTCGGGCGTGTGGCCCGGGGTAGGGAGCAGGCGCACATGATCATCGAGCGCGTGATCGCTGCGGACGAGCTCCGCCCGCTTCGCCTCGACGATCGGCAGGACGCTTTCGGCGATGCAGGCGACCGGGCTCTTGGCGTGCTGTTCGAGCCAGTGCGCGTATTCCCGCTGCGCGAACAGATAGCGCGCGTTCGGAAACGTCGGCACCCATCGCCCGTCGGCGAGCCGCGTATTCCAGCCGACGTGATCGAAGTGCAGGTGGGTGCATAGCACGAAATCAATGTCGCCGACCGCGAGGCCCGCCGACGCCAGGGCCTGCATGTAGGTGTCGTCGTTCTTCATGTGCATGGCCGGAAAGGCCGTCTGGTTCTTGTGATTGCCGACGCAGCTGTCGATCAGGATGGTGTGGTGCGGGGTGTGTACGACGTAGGACTGGAAGCAAAGGATCAGCTGTCCATCGGGGGTGAGCGCGGTCGGGACCAGCCAGGACCGATGTTCCGCCAGCACCTCGGGCCGCAGGTCCGGCAGAAACGACAGCGCGGCCGCCAACGGGACCTCAAGCTCGACGATCCGTTTGATCACAATATCGCCGCGCGAGAACATCGTGGTCATGATCGATCCTCCTTTCCAGCACTCACCGCCGCAGCCTCGCCTTCGAACGCAGGTGACGGATTGCAATTCCCAAATGCCGGCGTCGCGGGCAATATAGAGGCACGGCTGGGACCCCCGCATGACAATAGTCGATCCGCGCGATGGTCGCGCTCGCTGAGCTCGGGGCCGCAGACGCGGCCGCCGCGATCCGCGGCGGGGACGTGTCGGCACAAGCCCTCGTCGATGCGCTGCTCGATCGCTGCGCGCAGGGGGCGCCACTCAACGCGTTCATCAGCCTTAACCCCGATGCGGTGCGCGCCGCTGCGCACGACGCGGATCAGCGACGTCGGCGCGGCGCGCGTCTCGGTCCCCTGCACGGCGTGCCGCTCGCCCTCAAAGACAATTTCGATACCGCCGATTATCCGACGACGGCCGGCACCCCGGCGCTGGCCGCGCACCGTCCGAGGCGCAACGGCACGGCCGTGCAGCGCCTGCTCGACGCGGGTGCGCTCATTCTCGGCAAGGCCAATATGCAGGAGCTCGCGTTCGGGCCGACCAGCAACAACGCCGCATTCGGTCCGGTGCATAATCCGTACGACCGCTCGCGCATCCCCGGCGGGTCGAGCGGCGGCACCGGTGCGGCCGTCGCGGCCCGGCTCGCGCCCGCGGGCCTCGGCACCGATACCGGCGGTTCGGTGCGGGTGCCTGCTTCCCTGAGCGGCGTTGTCGGATTTCGTCCAACCACGTTGCGCTGGCCCCAGGACGGCATCGTGCCGATTTCGCACACCCGCGACACGGCGGCACCGCTGGCGCGCTGCGTCGCCGACTGCGTCTTGCTTGACGGCATCGTCGCGGGGAGCGCCACGAGCTTGTCGGCGATCAGCCTGAAAGGCCTGCGCCTCGGCGTTCCGCGCGGATATTTCTGGGAGGACCTCGATACCGAGGTGGAGACAATCCTCGCCGATGCCCTGGCACGGCTCAGCGCCGCAGGCGCCGTGCTGGTCGAGGGCGACATCGAGGACGTGGCCGCGCTCGACGCGGCGGCGGGCTTTCCGATTGCGCTTTATGAGTTCGTCACCGACTTCAATCGCTATCTGGCCGAGCACGCGACCGGCCTCGACTTCGCCGCCGTCGCGGCGCAGGTCAAAAGCCCAATGGTCAAGACGGTGGTGGACGGCCTAGTGGGCGCGGACGCAGTGCCCGAGCCGGTCTATCGCGAGGCGCTGATCAAACACCGGCCCGTGCTGCAGAATGCCTATCGCCGCTACTTCGAGGAACTGGGCGTCGCCGCGATGGTGTTTCCCACCACGCCGCTGGCGGCAGCGAAGATCGGGGAAGACGAAACGGTGATTCTCAACGGCAGACCGGCGCCTACGCTTCCGACCTACATTCGCAATCTCGCGCCGGGCAGCGCCGCCGGACTTCCCGGTCTGAGCGTGCCCGCCGGCATGACCCGCGCGGGGCTTCCGGTCGGCATCGCGATCGACGCGCCGCAAGGCGCCGATCAGGACTTGTTAACGATTGGTCTCGCGCTCGAGCAGCTGCTGCCGCGGATCCCGGCGCCGGATCTATGACGCGCAACATCAAGACGTTACGCCAGCCCAGATGCGCTACACCTATGTATAATTGGCGCGCGGGCCGGTTCCTGTAGAATACGCTCACCCTTAGAACTCGGCGCCGCCCCCTCCCCCTCACCCTCCCCCGGCGCCGATCTGATAAGCCCCGCAGGAAACTGCGGGGCTTTTCATTTGACCCGCCAGGTGCAAGGCCACCTCCGCAGCATAAAAAGACCCCGTCAACGATGGTTGACGGGGCCAGTTCAGCAAGGGCGCTCGTCGGGCCTAAGCCCTGTCCGCGCGCGTTTATCCGGAGTTTGCCAGCGAGCCGATGCGAGTCACCGCCGACTGTTGGTTGCGGAAGCTTAGTGCGTGCCGGTTTTTGGGTAGACCGGCTCGACGTTACCGCCGACGCCGTGCTTGGAGACCGTCCGATTCTTGGAGGCCGCCACCGAAGGATATTTTGGAGCCGAATTTCCACCCACACCATGGTCCGTGACTTTCTTGTTCTTCGAACCCTCGACGTTGCCGTACTTCGGCACGCTATTACCGCCGACGGCAGTTTGGGCCCAGGACGCCCCGCTCACGGTCACGAATGCAGCAGCGATGACTGCCGTTAACAGCTTGTTCTTCATTGCGTATCCTCTCTGATTGTCGTCTTGGCAGGCGACATTGCCAAAGATTACAAGACGGTAACGTTTGTGGCAACACAAAGACGTGACATTGGGGAATAATCTCGAATTCTGCGCGGTGCAGTGCGTCAATACGGCGGGGCTTACCCTCTGGAACGCATGCATTGCCGGATGTAGTTGCGCAGCCCGGCCTGCACGAAGCCTTTTGCCTTGCCCTCCTTCCGACATGCCGTCCGTCGCACCACTGCCGGCATCTTGGCGGCGAAGCAGCCGCGCAGGAACTTGGCGCGGTCGTTGCCGCTCAGACCCTGACCGTTTGCCTGCTGCCGGCAGGCTTCGCGCGCCGCGCTGACTTCCTCGCGCGGCGGCCGGCGGCCGGACGCGAAGCCGGAACCGGACGGCGCCGCCGAGGACGCCGACGGCCGCGGCACCGGCGGAGGCGGTGATGCAGGCAATGTCGACGACCGCGATGGCGCCAGCGGTGTCGCGGACGGCGGCGCCGGGGAGGCCGCCGGGGCATCCGAGGCGGCCGGTGGCGCGGTCGAAGGCTCAGTTCCAGATTGCGCGGCCGCCGGACGCAGCATTGCCTGATGTGCGAATGCAAGCGTCGCAAGCGTGACCGCCACGATCCCCATGCGCTTCATGAGCGGTGCCTCTCCATGACGGCTGACGTCGCCCCCGCCAGCTCCGGCCCTGCCGGCAATTGCGCGCCATTATGCATTTGACGGGCGCGCTGTGAATGCTCGTCTGAACGCTTCACTGCTGCTCGGCAAAGCCGACCAGCAGTCGCGCGCTCACCGCGTTGAAGGCCGCGTTGAGCAGAAGGCCGAGCAATGAGATCGCGATGATCGGCTCGAACATGTCGACGGTTTGAAAGTTGCGTGCCGCCCGCACCAGCAGCTGACCCAGCCCGTCGGTCGAGGTGATCATCTCGGCAAGGAATACCACGATGCAGGAAATGATCAGGCCGATGCGCGCGCCGGTGAGAATGGACGGCAGCGCCGCGGTCAGCACGACGGTGAACAGGCAGCGGGTCTGGGAGGCGCCAGCGGCACGCGCCGACCAGACGAGCTTCGGCTCGACCGCGGCAGCGCCCTGGTAGGTGGCAAGCAGGATCGGAAACAGCGCGTCGGCGACCACCAGCGCAATCTTGGAGGAATGATCGAATCCGAGGGTGAGCACGAACGCGGGGTAGAGCGCGATTTTCGGCACGGGCGCCAGCACCCGAATCACCGGCCGCAGCAAGGCGGCGACCGTACGGCTTCCGGCCGCCAGGATGCCGGCGCCGACGCCGACCACCAACGCAATGCCGAAGCCTGCGAACAGCCGGAACAGGGTGACCCCCGCGTTGGTGAGAAACGTGCGATCGCCGAGCAGCGTGAGAAGGCGCCCAAACACCGCGTCGGGGGACGGCAGCAGCGACGCCGGCGCGAGCGCAAGCGCGCATACGGCGTACCAGAGCGCCAGCACCGCGAGGATCGGCAGCGCGCCGACCAGCACCGCGCCGAGATTACGGCGAAAGCTCATGCCGCGCGCGATCATGCCCGCTGCCGTCATGCCGAACCCACCGCGATCTGGTGCGAAGGCTCGGCCCAGGCCACCGCCACCCGGCGCACCGCCTCAAACCCCCAATCGCATGCGAACCCGAGCACGCCGATGATGATGATCATGGCGTAGACCGTATCGTATTGCGCCATGTCGAGCGCGGTGAAGAATATGTTTCCGACCCCGGTCTGGCGCGCGATCATCTCGCTCGTCACCATGGTGATGAGCGCGAGCACGACGCCGGTGCGGGCGCCGACCATGATCTCCGGCAGCGCCGCCGGAAGCACGACGCGCAGCAGGCGCGCGCGCGCCGAAAGCCCCATGGCGGCCGCCGACCACAGCATCTTCTCCTCGACCGCGCGGGCGCCCTGGAAGGCGTGATAGACGACCGGCAGCGACACGCCGAGAAAGATCACCAGCACCTTGGCCATGTCGCCGATGCCGATCCACAGCATGATCAACGGCATCAGCGCCGCCTTCGGGACCGGATAGATCACCATGAACAGCGGGTTGAACAGCGCCGCAACCGTCGCGCTGCGCCCCATCATCAATCCGATCGGCACCGCGCAGGCGAGCGCCGCGAAAAAGCCGATCGCCATTCGCCGCAGCGACGCCAGGATATTGATCAGGGTTTCCGGATCGGAGAGCAGCGACGGAAGCTGGCGTAGCGCGTCCCACGGCGGCGGCAGTCCGCTGACCGCGAAGGCGCGCGCGAGCGCATCCCAGATCAACAGCAGTGCGAGACACGCGATCAGCGCGGAGACGCCCGGGACCGATTGCAGGCGCGCCATCAGCCAACCTCCCGTTCCTGTTCATCCATGAGGCGTTCGATCGCGACCACCATTTCCTGATAACGGCGATCGACCAGCAACTCGGCGCGCACGCGCGGACGCGGCAGCGCCACGTCGAACACCTTGCGTATACGGCCGGGCGAGTTGGACATGACAAACACGCGATCCGACAGGAACACCGCTTCCTCGACGCTATGGGTGACGAACATGACGGTCTTGCGGTCGCGCTCCCAGATCTCGAGCAGCTCGTTCTGCAGGTGCTTGCGCGTCAGCGCGTCGAGCGCGCCGAACGGTTCATCCATCAGCAGGATCTTCGGCTGATAGGCAAGCGTGCGGGCGAGCGCGACACGTTGTTTCATGCCGCCCGACAGTTCCTTGGGATAGAAGCCTTCGAACGACTTCAGATGCACGAGTTCGAGCAGCTCGCGCGCACGCGCCTGCGCCTCACCCTTCGACAGTCCCTGCTGCAGAGGACCGTACATGACGTTGCCGAGCACGGTCTTCCAGGGAAACAGCGCGAATTCCTGGAACACCGGCCCGCGGTCCGGCCCCGGGCCGGTCACCGGGGCGCCGCCGACCCGCACGCTGCCGCTGGTCGCTTCGATAAAGCCGCCGACGATGTAGAGCAGCGTCGACTTGCCGCAACCGGACGGCCCCAGGATCGAGACGAACTGGCCTTGCGCGACGTCGAGTGAGATCTCGCTCAGCGCGACATGGCGTCCGCGCGAGGTCGTGTCGTAGACCTTCGACACCGCCGCGATTTCGATGATGTTCGCCGCCAAGCGCTGGTTCCGATCAGGCCGTGCCATCAACGATAAACTCACGAGCCCTATCCTACATCTCACGCCGCCCAATCCGCAGGCAAGCCACCGCTTATCTCACACGTTGCGCGCAAAAAGCGTTCGCGACCGTGCGCGCGCGCATACCCGAGCAAAATCCACCTTGCGATTTCCGTGCCGGCAGCGTTCCATGAACCAAGGCAAAGCCCGGTACGGAGGGACTTTAAGATGAACAGGTTGTTTGCGGCGCTGGGGCTTGCGGCCGGCGCGCTGGTCACAAGCGCGCAGGCGCAGAACATCCCTACCATCCGGGTCGGCTGGACCATCCCGGCCGAGGAAGCAAAGTACTGGATGATGCGGCGCCCGCAGGAGTTTCCCGACCTCGGCAAGACCTACAAGATCGAATGGTCGCAGTTCCAGGGCACATCGGTGATGTCGCAAGCGCTGATCGCGGGCGCGCTCGACTGTGCGACCCAGGGGGTTCTTCCGGTGGCGCAGGGTGCTGCGAACGGCACGCTGTCGGTCTATATCGTGGCCGAGCACGTCGGCGAGAAGCCGGGCAGCTTCTCGGTCTACTGGGCGGTCAAGGACGACAGCCCGATCAAGACGGTCGCTGACCTCAAGGGCAAGACCGTCGGGATCAGCATCATCGGCGGCGGCACACAGGGGCCGTTCAACCTGATGCTGAAGAAAAACGGCGTCGACCCCGAGAAGGACATCAAGCTGGTCGAGGTGAGCTTCCCGCTGTCCGAAGAAGCGATCCGTTCGGGACGGGTCGATTCCTCCAACATGAACCAGCCGTTCGCGGCGCGCGCCGAAGCCAAGGGCGGCATCCGCAAGCTGTTCGCGCTTGAAGAGGTGTTGCCCAACATCGTGCACATCGTGGAGGCGTGCCGGAAGGATTTCGTCGACAAGAATCCCGATCTGGTGAAGGCCTACGTGCGCGACATCACCAAGGCGCTCAAGATGGCGCTTGCCAACCGCGCCGAGACCATGAACGTCGTGTCCGAGATCACCAAGGTGCCGGTGCCGGTGCTGGACACCTACCTGCTCAAGCCGAACGACTTCGCGCGTGAGCCCGGCGCGGCGCCCAATTTCGCTGGCATCCAGGCCATGCTCGACGTCTACGCGGACACCGGCATGATCAGCAAGAAGCTCGACGCCAATCAGTTCAAGCATCCGACGATCGTGGCGCCGATCGAGTAACCATCAGGAACGCCCATGACGCCTGAAGACAAGCTCAAGGCCCTCGGCCTCACGCTGCCGCCGCTGCGCACCCCGCCCGCGAACTTCATTCCCTTCAAGCTCGACGGCAGGACGATCTACCTCTCCGGCCAAGGGCCGGCGAAGCCCGACGGCTCCTATTACATCGGCAAGGTCGGCCGCGACTTCACGTGGCAGGAGGCCTACGAGCACGCCAAGCTGGTCGGGCTCGGGCTGCTCGCTGCCGCAAAGGCCGCGGCCGGCGAGCTGTCGCGGGTCGAGCCGTTGAAGCTCCTTGGCATGGTCAACGCGACGCCGGATTTCGTCGACCCGCCGAAGGTGATCAACGGCTGCTCGGACCTGCTGGTCGAGGTGCTGGGCGAGCGCGGCCGCCACGCCCGCTCGGCGGTCGGCATGGCGACGCTGCCGAATGGCATGTCGGTCGAGATCGAAGCCGTGATGCGGATCGTCGACTGAGGGTGCGTGCGCTACTGCATCCCGACCAGATCCTTGAGCTCCTTGACCACGCTCTGGCAGTCGGCGTTGTTGGCGGCGTCGAGCGCCTTAGCCTTGTTCAATACCTCGAGATAGTGGGCGTCCGCCTTTTTTTGCGCGGCCGCAATCGACGACGGCGTCGGCTGGCGGCTGTCCTGGGCCCCTACCGTCTGGCGTGCGGTCGGGGCGTATTGCGAGTTCGGCTGGTTCACGGCCTGCTCGATCTGCGTAATCGCGGTGGTGCATGGCCCGGCGTGGGCGCCAGCGATCCCGAGACTAAAAACCAGACCCACAACCGGAATGAGACGCCGCATCTGCATGCTCCTGCTTATCGGTACCGTGCCGACCACCGATTTCGGCCACGTCGGCCGTAAAATGCCGCACATGTTAACGCCCGCGCACCGAGAGCCCAATACCGGTGCGGGCCGATTGCCTTGTTGGCGCCCCAGTCTGCGGGCTATTTCGCGCCCGGTGGGGATCCGATCAGACAACTGAGCCGCGCTGCCGTTCGGGCCGCGGATCCGCATGCCGGTCGGGTCGTGATGGGGGACTTCCTAGCATGTTTGAGTGCCTTGCACTGCTGTTGACGTTGTCGGCCTGCACCGGGCCCGCGGTTGCAGCCCAGAAGGCGGCCTCGCTCAACGAATTCCGCTCCGGCAACGGCCTGTCCGAGCTGCGCGTCGACCCATCGATGGTCAAGCTTGCCAAAGAACACGCCGAGGACATGGCCCGCCGCAACCACATGGATCACGCCGGCTTCTTCGAGCGACGTGGACCCGCCGGCGCACGCGCCGAGAATGTGCTCTATGGCTGCAGCACGACGTCGTGCACCATCCAGCACTGGATCAATTCGCCGGGGCACCGGTCCAATATGCTATTGAAGGACGTGAAGTCCTACGGACTCGCCTCCGCCAAGTCGAACTCCGGTGTCGAGTACTGGGCGCTCGAACTCGGCAAGTAACACGGCGACGCGACGCCTCCGTCGCATCGCGGCCGATGCGAAGGGCTAGTGCTCATGAACATTCTGGTGACCGGGGCGGCCGGCATGATCGGCCGCAAGCTGACGGCGCGGCTGCTCGCCGATCAGGCGCTCAACGGCACGCCGATCGATCGCATCACGCTTGTCGACGTGGTTTCGCCCGAGCCGCCAGCCGGCTTCGCCGCTCGTGTTGCGACCGCGGCGTGCGACCTCGCCGCTCCCGGTGAGACCAGCAAGCTCGCCGCCGGGCGGCCCGACGTCATCTTTCATCTGGCGGCGATCGTCTCGGGCGAGGCGGAGCTCGACTTCGACAAGGGCTATCGCATCAATCTCGACGCAACGCGCTCGTTGCTCGAGGCCATCCGCACCGCCGGTGATTATCACCCGAAAGTTGTGTTCGCTTCCTCGATCGCGGTGTTTGGCGCGCCGTTCCCGCCGGCGATCCCGGACGATTTCGCGCTCGCTCCGCTGACCTCATATGGAACCCAGAAGGCGATCGTGGAACTGCTGCTGGCCGATTACGCGCGCCGCGGGTTCCTCGACGGCGTTGCGATCCGTCTGCCCACCATCAACGTGCGTCCGGGCAAGCCCAACCGCGCGGCCTCCGGGTTCTTTTCCTCCATCATCCGCGAGCCGCTCGCCGGCCAGGACGCCGTTCTGCCGGTCGACGAGAGCGTGCGGCACTGGCACGCAAGCCCGCGTGCCGCGATCGGCTTTCTGCTGCACGCTGCGTCGCTTACGCCCGCGCAGCTCGGAAGCCGGATCAGCCTGACAATGCCCGGCGTCTCCTGCACGGTGGGCGAAGAGATCGCAGCGCTGCGGCGCGTCGCCGGCGACAAGGTCGCTGCGCGGATCCGGCGCGAGCCTGACCCGATGATCATGCGCATTGTCGACGGCTGGCCGAGGTGCTTCGATGCGCGCCGTGCCACCGCGCTCGGCTTTAGGGCGGAAGCGACGTTCGACGATATCATTCGCGTGCATATCGAGGACGAGCTCGGCGGCAAAATCGCTGCGTAGGCCAAGGAGGACGTATGTCGCTTCAGCAGAACACCGACCGCATCCAGACGACGCACATCGGCAGCCTGCCGCGGCCGCACAACGTTCTCGACCTGCTCAAGGCCAAGCTCAACGGCCAGCCCTACGACCAGGCCGCGCTCGACAAGGCCATCGCGGAAGGCGTGCGCGACAACGTGCGCAAGCAGGTCGACTGCGGCATCGACATCGTGACCGACGGCGAAGTCTCCAAACCCGGGTTCTTCACCTACATCCAGGAGCGCCTCACCGGCTTTGAACCGCGGCCGGGCCAGAAGCTGCTGCTGTTTCAAAAGGAGGTCGCGGCGTTTCCGGACTACTACGCGCAGTACTTCAAGGAAGCGATGATGGGCGGCACTATCGTCGCGATCACGCCGGTGGTCTGCACGGGCCCGATCAAATACAAGGGCGAGCAGGCGGTGCAAAAAGATATCGCCAACGTCAAGGCCGCCGCTAAGGCGGCGGGCGTGCCCGACCACCATGTGTTCCTGCCGGCGACCGCGCCGGCCGGCGTCGGGATCAACGAGTACTACAAATCCGAGGAAGAATATTTCCACGCGCTCGCGGCCGAGCTCGCCAAGGAATACAAGGCGATCGTCGACGCCGGCATTCTGGTGCAGGTCGACGATCCATTTCTCTCGGACATTTTCGTCGAGCCCGGGCTCACGCCGGCGCAGATGAAGCGACGCGCCGAGATCTACGTCGAGGCCACCAACGTGGCGCTGAAGGGAATCCCCGCCGAGAAGGTCCGGTTCCACACCTGCTATGGGGTCAACGAAGGTCCGCGCATCTACGAAGCCGCGCTCGCCGACGTCATTCCCTATGTGTTCAAGATCAACGCCGGCTCCTACAGCTTCGAAGCCGCCAACCCGCGGCACGAACACGAGTACCATCTGTTCGAGCGCGTCAAGGTGCCGGACGGCGCCGTGCTGTGCCCGGGCGTCATCACCCATGCGAGCAATATCGTCGAGCATCCGGAGCTGATCGCCGAGCGGCTGCTGCGCTATGCCAAGCTGGTCGGGCGCGAGAACGTGATGGCGGGCGCGGACTGCGGGTTCTCCTCGCAAGCGCTCTACAAGACCGAGGTGCATCACACGGTGGTGTGGGAAAAGTTCAAGGCGATGCGCGAAGGCGCTGACATCGCCAGCAAGCAGCTGTGGCACTAGATCGTTCCCGGTCATTTTGAAACAAAGCCTGTAAGCTGGTCATGGCCGGGCTTGTCCCGGCCATCTCGCTTAGCAAGGCGCGGTCGTGCCGTACCGATCGGGATCGCCGGGACAAGCCCGGCGATGACGCGGAGAGCGAAGCGATTTGCGCGGGAACCGTTTTAGTCGCCCCCTGACGACTGGCCGGCCCGGTATCCCGATCACGCCGCCGTTATCGGGTTGTGGTAGTTCGCGCAGGAAATTTGAACGTGTTGCGGCCGATCGCGCCGTAGCCTTTGGGCGTTGATTCCCGTACCCAAAGGCATGCCAGGGAGGGCGAGCGGGGCAGCCGCGATGAGCACGACGGGCAAGGGCGATCACGCGTTGGCCGGAACATGCGGGATCGCCGTCATGGCCAAGGCGTCGATACCGGGACGCTCCAAGACCCGGCTGGTTCCTCCTCTCACCTTCACGGAAGCCTGCGACTTCAACACCGCATTCCTGCGCGACGTTGCCGACAACATCGCGGCCGCCGCGCGCGAAACACCGATCCACGGCTATGTGGCGTTCGGCCCGCCCGAGTCGGCGGCTTTCTTCAGGTCGACACTTCCGCCCTCGATCGGCCTGATCGACGCCTGGCATCCGAACTTCGGCGACAGCCTGTTCGCCGCGATCGCGGCGTTGTTCGAGCGCGGCCACATGGCGGCCGTCGCCCTCAATTCCGACAGCCCCACGTTACCGACGTCGCTCCTAATCGACACCGCACAGCGGCTGGCGCGTCCGGGCGATCGTGCGATCCTCGGCCCGGCGCGCGACGGCGGCTACTATCTGCTCGGCCTCAAGACGCCGCACCGCCGCCTGTTTGAGGATATCGACTGGAGCACGGATCTGGTCGCGGCCCAGACGCTTACGCGTGCGGCCGAGATCGGCCTTGAGGTCGAGGTTCTGCCGGAGTGGTACGATGTCGACGATGCAGCCTCGCTGCGCATGCTGTGCGCGGAGCTCCACGATGCCCGGCCGGCTTCCGCCGGACTGCCGCGCTACACCGCCGCTCACTCGGCGCGGCTGATGCGCGTCCTGCTCGCGGCGACCGACCTGGGCCGCCGGATCGCGTTGATGGACGACGCGGGGATGCCGAGGGCCGCTGAATGACTGAGGCAACCGCACTCGCGCCGCAGCGCTATTTCGAGCGGGTCGGCGCCCGCGCGGCGAACGCCGCGCACGCTCCGATCTGCGTCTACCTCGAGACCACAAATCGCTGCAATCTTCTGTGCACGACCTGCCCGCGCACCTATGAGGAGCTCGAGCCACCCGCCGACATGAGCTGGGATCTGTTTCGCAAGATCGTCGATCAGCTGCCCAACATCGAGCGCGCGGTGCTGCACGGTGTCGGCGAACCGATGCTGGTGAGGGCGCTGCCGAAGATGGTGCGCTATCTCAAGAACCGCGGGACCTATGTCCTGTTCAACACCAACGGCACCGTGCTCAACGAAAAGAACGGCCGCGCCCTGATCGATGCCGGGCTTGACGAGCTGCGAGTGTCGCTCGACGCCGCCAATGCGCGCTCCTTCCTGGCGGTGCGCGGCAAGAACTACTTCAACCGGATTCTGCGAAACGTGCGGGCGTTTCGCGAACTGCAGGACCGCGAAGGCAAGGATCGTCCGCGCGTGTCAGCCTGGCTGACCGGGCTCAAGGAAACGATCGGCGAACTGCCGGCATTCGTGCGGGTCGCGGCGGAAATCGGCGTGAAGGAAGTGTATTTGCAACGCCTGGTGTTTTTCGAGCAAGACGCGATCGGTCATGCCCGGCCCGATCAGGCGCTCTACGAGCAAATGACGCGCGAGGACGCCGCACAGCTGGAGGAGGCCACTGCGCTCGCGCGCAGCTACGGAATGACGTTCAGCGCCTCCGGCGCGGTATCGGAGCCGGGGCTCAGCCTCAAGCGACAGACCAGTTCGTCGCCTTGGTCGATGTGCCGGCGCCCGTGGACGGTGATGTATTTCACCGCCAACGGCCGGGCGCTCCCGTGCTGCATCGCGCCGTTCTCCCAGCGCGGCTATGAGAACTATACGTTGGGCGACGCCACCCAGCAGACCCTGCAGGACATCTGGAATAGTGCGCGCTATCGCGCGTTTCGCGAAGGCCTGCTGTCCGACCACCCGCCCGCAGCCTGCGCCAGCTGCGGGTTGCGCTGGAGCCTGTGAGCACATGGAGGCACGTCGCGACCATGACGGGCACAGCGCACACCACGCACAGCCTCGCGTAACGGTCGTGATACCGACCTTGAACGAAGAAGCCTCAATCGCCGCCGTGGTGCGCGCGATCCCGCGCGACCTCGTCGAACGCGTCATCGTGGCCGACGGCCCGAGTAGCGACGGCACCGCCGCGCGCGCGGCCGGCGCGGGTGCCGATGTGATCCGGGTCGAACGCGGCTACGGGCGTGCCTGCATGGCCGGCGTCAACGCCACCCCCGAGGCCGACGTCATCGTGTTCATGGACGGCGACGGCGCCGACGATCCGGCGCGCATCGCAGCACTCATCGAACCGATCCGTTCCGGCGGCTACGATTTCGTCATCGGCTCGCGCGTGCGCGGGGAGCGCGAGCCGGGGAGCATCGCCTGGCACCAGATCGCGGCCGGGTGGCTGGCAGGGCTTGCGATGCGTGGCCTCTATGGCGTCCACCACACCGACATGTGCGCGTTCCGCGCGATCCGCCGTGACCAGCTGATGGAGCTCGGGATGTGTGAAATGACCTACGGCTGGAACGTGGAGATGCAGATGCGGGCCGCGCGCGCTCGGCTGCGGACGCTGGAAATTGCGGTTCCATGCCGCCGCCGCATTGGCGGGGCATCGAAGGTTGCCGGCAATCTGGTGGGTACGCTGCGCGCCGGGATCCGTATCGTCTCGACGATTGTCCGCGTTGCCAATCAGCGCAGCACCAGCTCGGAGGCGCGCATGCGCGCGCGCGACGCATGACCGGTGGCGGAAGCTTCAACGGCGAGACGTCCCGCCACCCGCCGGGCGCCACAGATATCCCCTTGTTCAACCGCGACGACTATGCCGCGCCGTCGGTCTTTCTTCCGCAGAGCCTGCTGCGCGAGGCGCGGCGGCAGAAGGCTCTGCCCGAGAGCAGGGTTCCGCCGGTGTGCGTGCTCGATCCGGACGGTGATCTGGTCGCCTATGCGCGGCGGCAGTTCGGCGCAACACCATCACCGCACTGGGCCTGCTATCACACGCAGATGTGGGAATGGGGCAGCGGCGACAATCGCTTCGGCATCATCGGCTTTGTGGTCGGCGGGCCGTTTGCGGTGCTGGTTGCCGAGCAGCTGTTTGCCTGTGGGTGCGAGTTGCTGATCAGCATCACCTCGGCCGGCCAGATTGTCGATGTCGGCTCCCCGCCCTACTACGTCCTGATCGACCGCGCGCTACGCGACGAGGGCACGAGCCATCATTATCTGCCGCCGTCCGACTACGCGAGCGCCGACCCGGCGCTGATTGCGCTGGCGCGCGAGGCGACCGCCACCGCTCCGGTCAAGGTGCACGTCGGCGCCGCCTGGACGACGGACGCGCCTTACCGCGAGACCGAGCAGATGATCGCGAAGCGCAAGGAACAAGGTCTGCTGGCGGTCGAGATGGAAAGTGCGGCGCTCTACGCGTTCGGCATAGCGCGAAAATGTCCGGTGATCTGCTTTGCCCACGTCACAAACCAGCTCGGCAGCGTGGAAGGCGATTTCGAAAAGGGTGAAGGCAACGGCGCTAGCGGTTCGGCCGAGCTCATCCAATCGATCGCGAAACTGAGGCAGCGGGTGGCGCCCGCGACGGTCGCAGCGCCGTAAGTTCGGCTACTCTCTTCGCCGCATGGTGTCCCTCCTCAACGTGAGCATCAGCGCCGCGGTCGCGCTGCTGCTGTGGACTTGCGTGGGATTTGCGCTCGCGCAACGACTGCTGCCGCGCACGCTGGCCCTGGCGTCCGCGCCGGTGCTCGGCTGGGCGGTGCACACTGCGATCGCGTTGCCGCTATTTCTCCTCACGGGCTTCTCAGCGCCACTCGTGATCGTCTTTGCGCTGCTCGCGCTCGCGATCGCACTCAACGCAATCTGGGCGCGGCGCGAGCGCGACGTGCGCCACGCCGGCAGCGGGATGCCCGCATGGGCCTATGGGCTCGCCGCGCTGCTCGCGATCATTCCGACGCTCGCGGTGCTGCCGAAGGAAACCAGCGACGGGATCGCGCTTGCCGGGGCGATGTTCGATCACGCCAAGGCCGCGATCATCGACGACATCGCCCGGCAGGGGCTCCCGCCCGGCAATCCGTTCTCCGGCGCG
This sequence comes from Xanthobacteraceae bacterium, assembly GCA_051985675.1. Classification (GTDB taxonomy): domain Bacteria; phylum Pseudomonadota; class Alphaproteobacteria; order Rhizobiales; family Xanthobacteraceae; genus JAFAXD01. The sequence continues at coordinate 17,337 of JBPYFJ010000138.1, forward strand.
GCCGGCGATCGGCTGGCCTACTATTATCTCTGGTACTTTGCCGCCGCCCAGTTTGCGCGCGTGCTCCCAATCAGCGGGTGGGAAGCGGACGCTGCGATGACCTGGTTCACGGCGTTCGCATCGTTGACCCTGGTGATGGGCTTGGCGGCATGGCTCAGCCGGCACGCATCGGCTGCGCTCTGGGCCGGACTTCTGGCGCTCGCCGCGTCGCTGCGATTTCCGCTCTGGCTGCTGATCGGAACCGACCGGATCGACGGCCTGCTCCGGCCGGCCACCGGCCTGGGCGGCTGGCTCTTTCAGGCGAGCTGGGTTCCCCAGCATCTGATGGCGGCGGCCTGTGTGGTGCTGGCGATTGTGCTGATGGTTCGCCTGAGCTGCGCCCTCACGCGTCTGACGTTCGCGGCGTTTGTGCTCCTCGTCGTCGCGGGTTTCGAGGCCTCGACCTTCATCGGCGGGGTCACGTTCGCGCTGGCCGCGCCGGCGGCCGCGCTGGTACTGCTCGCGCACCTTCCGCCAAAGCGCCGCGCGCCGTTTCTGATCAGCTGCATTGGCGCTGCGGCGGTGGCCGCGCTGCTGGCCGCGCCGTTCCTCAACGATCAAGCCGCCGCGACCGCGCAGCGCGGCGGTGGCTTTCCGATCGGGGTCGATCCGTACGAGGTGCTCGGACCCTGGTTCTCCGCGCGCACGCGGCGCATCCTCGACCTGCCGGCTTTTTGGCTGGTGTTGCTGATCGTTGAGTTTCCGGCGATCCTGATCACCGGGGTGATCGCCCTGACCGTGCTGCACAAGTCCGAGCCGGAGCGCGGGCGCAAGCGCGTCGTCGCGGCGCTGGCCGCGCTGGCAGCGTCGAGCTTCGTCGTGACCTGGCTGCTGACCAGCCGACTTGGGGAACATAACGATCTTGCCTGGCGCGCGGTGCTTCCGGGCGTGTTGGTGTTGATCGTCGCCGCCGCGGCCGGGCTCACGCGCTGGCTATCGCAGCGCGCCTACGGCGTCGCCTGTGCTGCGATCGCCGCGCTGATCATTGGGGTTCCCGGCGCCGTCGACCTCGCGATCCGCAACGCGCGAGGTCATGCGTCGGCGTCGGCCGCGGCGCTCGGAGAGGCGCCCGCGCTGTGGGCGGCGGTGCGCGCCCACGCGTCCGCCGATGAACGGGTCGCCAACAACCCGCTCTATCTCGCCGACGCGACGCCTTGGCCGGTCAACATTTCATGGGCGCTGCTGGCGAACCGCCGTTCGTGCTTTGCCGGGCGCGAACTCGCGCTCGCCTACGTCGCACTGCCGGACGCGCGCCGCGAGGCGATCAATGCGCAGTTCATCCGGGTGTTCAGCGGCCAGGGATCGGCTGCGGACGCGGGCGCGCTCGCCGATCACTACGCTTGCCGCGTGGTCGTCATCACGCCGGCGGACGGCGCCTGGACCAACGATCCGTTCGCCGCGAACCCGTCGTTTCGGCTCGTCGAATTCAAGCCCGATCGCTGGAAAATCTACCGCGCCAGCTGACGATCAGATCCCGGCAAACCAATTGAAGCCCTGCCTGCTCCAAAAGGTCTCCTGGAAATCGTGGTCACCTCGATCGCCGTTACCCACTTGGCATTCTTGAAGCCGAGCTTGGTCGCAGTGCGCAGCCGCAGCGGGAATCCGAACGGCCGCTGTGTCCGCTAATGACCCACAGCGGACATCGGCTGGTCTGGCCAATTCCACTCACTAGGCATGAATTGAGCGGGCTCGGGCTGGGGGTTGCTCCTATACACGCCGTCGCTGACCTCGCGTCTTTTCGTATGTTCCAAGGAACACTGCGCTGCCTCCGAGGTTAAGTCGGCGGGGGGCCCGTCAAAGCAGGAGCTAGTATCATGGTCGACCAAGAAGTACTCGACAGTCAGCTCAAGACGGATCGTTTCCCGTTTCCAAGTGAGGGCGACATCACGCTAAAGGTCCGCAACGCGAATTACGCGCTGGGGCCGGTAATGTTGCACATCGGTATGAAACCCGGCGCGGTCATTCCGGCACATCTCCACAAAGGTATGGCTGAGGCGCTCTTTGTGGTTGAGGGCGACTTCACCAACGAGGGCAAGCAATACCAGGCCGGCACTTCGCTGCATTTCAAGGCTGGCAAGGCACACGGCCCGCACTCCACGAAGAATGGATGCAGGCTACTCGTCCTCTGGACTGAACGCACCTCGAAGGAGGCTGCCGATCTCAGCGACTTCACCCTCGCAACCCAACGGGCAGCCTAGCGGCAACCACGAAGCAGGCATGGCGTTCGCCGATGTCGATCCGCGGCTCTGGCAATTCATCGAGGAAGGCCATGTCTCAACCGGAAACAGTTGGACATCATGGTGCTCGGCCGCGCTTACACACGGCAACCGTGGTGCTTATTGGGAGGCTCGCACTTGCCGACGAGGTAACCGAGTGAGGATGGCAATATCCGCTAATGGCAATTAGCGGACATGACAGTGGTTTTCGATGATGTCCGCTTTCGGGGGTAAAGCAGACATTCGGAAGTACGGCCGCTGCGTCGCTTATGACCCATAGCGGACATCGAGCGTGACTATCGCACATTAGTTAAAATGGGGCAGTTAAAATGGGGCCGCATCACGCTCGCGTTCGGGGGGCTCAATGGCGGGCGACGGTTGCAGGCCGCAGACGATCGCCACGATCCAAAGGGCGACGATGATCCACGAGGGGGGCGGAATCGCTCGCCCTCCCCGAGTCCTCACGGCGAACGCGGATGATCGTCTTCCCATTGCGTCGCTCGATCGGGTTGAAGGCGGCGACGGCTTCGTCAAGGGTCGAGACGGTGCCGATGTTCGTCCGCAGTCGTCCATCCCGCACCCGCTGGACGATCTCAGTCAGTTGGGCACGATCGGACTCGACGACGAAGTCGACCGTCAGGCCGTTGGCGGGCCGTGCCTCGGTTGGGCCGGTGACGGTCACCAGCGTTCCTCCGGCTCGAATCAGGCCTGCGGACCGCTTCGCGATGTCGCCGCCGAAGACATCGAAAACCAGATCGACTCCGCCGACGTCTTCCAGGGCGTCGTTCTCGAGGTTGACGAACTCCTGCGCGCCGAAGTCGAGCGCCGTCTGACGGTGGGCAGCACGTCCGGTACCGATGACGTAGGCGCCGAACTCACGTGCGAGCTGGGTTGCCATCGAACCGACTGCGCCGGCCGCGCCGTGCACCAGTACGCGCTGCCCCGCCTGAAGGCGGCCGTGCTGGAACAGTCCCTGCCACGCGGTAAGGCCCGAGATTGGCAGGCTCGCGCCCACCGTGAAGTCGACGTCGCCCGGGAGCGGCGCGAGGTTGCGTGCCTCGATGGCTACATACTCCGCCAGGGTGCCGTCGCGATACCAGTCGGCGAGGCCGAACACTCGCTGTCC
>JBPYFJ010000139.1:0-196655 GCA_051985675.1 Xanthobacteraceae bacterium
CTTTGGCCGCTTTCTCGATTTGGCGGAGCTGTAGAATGGACACTCTGTTCGCGCGCCGCGATGGCTCGGAAAATCCCCTGATCCGGGTTTGAAGAATCACGAAGCTCATCGCGAAGAAAAAGGGCCGCTTCCTAGCGGCCCCCCTCTCGTAGACTTGCAGCTTTGCGTTAGGCGAACGCCACCTTACGTCGTGATTTCCTGAACGCGAAGCCGAGCCCAGCGAAGCCGAGCAACATCGTCACCCACGTCGCCGGCTCCGGCACCCCTGCAACTGCATTCGCCGACGGGGGGTCCACGCCGGCAATGGTAAACGCCTGGCCATTGCCATCAAACTGGAAGGACACACCGGTGATCGGACCCGTAGGGCCCTGGGTTGGTATCAGTTCAAAAGACCACGTCAGGGACGTAAGGAACGGGTTGTGTGCACTGTTCCCTGCGATCGAGCCGTTCGCGTTCGAGTAGACGTTACCGGGCCCCGGCGGACCGATAATGGTATCCGTGGCGGAGTTGGTGGAAACGATAGCGGAGTTGAATGACCGATTGTTTGTAGTGGACCACGGGGCTCCGAACTCCTCCGCGAACGAGCCGCTGGGCGTAAACGTGCCGTCTGCGGCGACTGTCACCTCATCACCTATGTAGTACGGAGCGATAGGAACCAACCCTCCGTTTTGAAACGTGATCTGGAGGCCGCTGAGGTTCTGGCTGATGGACGTCGGATTCGCCTCGAGGTTGGTCAGGGTCACCGTGTAGGTCGTTCCAAAATTATTGATGATATCAGCGCTAGCGGCGACGGGCAGGCCGCCGATAGTGGCGCCGCTCGGGGTGACCCATAATGTATCCGCACACGCTACGTGGCCTCCGGCACACAGGACACATACGGTCGTAATCAGGCCGGCCGCGACATGCCAGATCGCTAGGCGAGTTTCCCTCATCTTGCTACCTCCCTAAAAACTGGGCCGCCTGCTATGGCTGCAAGCGGCCCCTTTTTAATGCCTGCTATTGCCCGTCGACGTCGCCATCCTCTCCCTGATTGTTGTTATCGCCCTGGGCGTCGTCGTCTGCGGCGTAGGCATGGGTCGAACCGATACCGAAGACGTTGCTCAAGATCGGAGCAGCAGGCCCGCTTATAGCCATACCCAGGATTAGGGTAAGGATCAGCTTCTTCAACATGGCCTTTTCCTTTCTGATGAGGCGTCATCAATCTGACGCTTCATCACGCTGTCGCGTGTTTCTGAAGAAGGTTTGTTGCGAATGCGACGGTTCCGCGACGGGGCGTGGATTTCGCGTACCCATCGCAGACCGACTGCTACCGGGAGCGCCGGCACTCGACTACCCGATTCTCTTCACAAAGAATTTCACTTGATCGCAGTCGTCGGGCGCTCATGGCTAAAGAGCAGGTGTCTGTTCCTCTTCCCCAAGAGCTACGTGCGTTTGTAGAGCGAGCTGCGGAACGCGAGGATCGCAGTGTGGCCGGCCAGATTCGGCATTTGGTGGCGGAGGCGGCGCGCCGTGATGCCGAGGGCGAGCAATCCAGCCGGTTTATCACCCGAGCGATCTCAGGTGCTTCCCCTCGCCCGGCCAACGAACCAGGCGGCGGCACACTCGTTCGCCATGCGCGAGATCACATACGTCGGGGCGCCAAGGGGAGGTTTACGAGTAAGCAAGTCCGCAAGGGTCGCTCTCTTGCTGCTGACCGACGCTCGAAGGCAAGGACCATTGTGAAAAAGGGCGAGGGCGATCGAGGGGATCAGCGCCCGTCGAAGTAGCGTCGGCACTCTAGCGCGTCCAAAGATAAAGGGCGCGGCGGCTGGCGCGATGCTAAAGCCCTGAGTTCCATGTTCGGTCAGCCCTTTTGACGTTCTTCCCCATAGCGAGTCGACGACGGTTGGTACTAAAATAAAATTTGAGAACAGTCGCTGGCTTGGGGTGGCGTGGTTCACATGTTGGGGGCACACAAATGCGTCACCCAGAATATTATCTTGGTCGTGCTGATGAGACCCGCGTAATTTCGGAGGCTGCCCGCGATCCGAAAGCACGGGATGAGTTGATAAAAATCGCAGCGCAATTCGACGATCTTGCCAAACTGGCAACGACACAACAAAGCGAGCGGCTTGCCGAAGCGGTCAGGCTTAAAGAACCTGTCGTTATTCGACGCACGCACGTGCACTAGGACGTGTACTCATAAAACAGCGTCGGCCCCGGCCTGCGCGATCCGGGCATCGTCCTTCGAGTCCACACCCGAAACTCCGATACCTCCGACAATCTTGCCGTCGATCACGATTGGAACGCCGCCTTCCATCAGATTGACAGCGGGCACGGTGAAATACCTCAATCCCGCGCCGCCGCTTGCAATAACATCCTCCAGCGCCTTCGTCGGCCGACGAAACTCGACCGCAGTGCGGGCCTTACCATCGGCGATACGGATGGAAGCAAGCTGGGTGCCGTCGAGGCGCTCTAGCATCACGGCATGACCGCCGCTGTCGACAATCGAGATAACGACATTCCACTGGTTCTCCTTGGCCTTCTTTTCCGCCGCAGCCATCACCTTCTTGGCCTGATCAAAGCGTGATGGGCGCGCCATAGTGGCCAACACCTTTGTGAACGGCCATTTTGTCCTCCCATCTTTGGTTGGCCTTCGAAAAGCATACCTCTGATCTGCCAATTAATGAGTACACGCCCTAGTTCAGGCGAACGAGTGCGCTAGATCAGCCGCCGCAGGTCCCGATTGAACTGACAATGGGTCCGCGCGGCGCAGCAGCGCCCCTAGGTCTGCACTATCCTCGGTGTGAGCAGATGCGATCTATAGCCCCGCCTTTGGTGGCCCCTCTGCGGGGCATTTTCTAATACGATTAAATCCGTTCTCGCACTGACCGAGACTTACTGACCAGCGGGGCGCCAACCTCTCATTCCCCTTCAACCGCGATGATGACATCCGTTGCAGCACTGCGGCGAAGCGTGACGAGAGGGTGATATTCGGGAGAGTTGTAGAGCGCACGGATCGCCGCCATGTCCGGGAATGCAATAATAACGACCCGATTTGGATGCCAGTTCCCGTCCAGCACTTCATGGGTCCCCACGCGCGTCAGATAGCGGCCGCCGAAGCGCGTGATGAGCGGAACCGCCCTGCGCAAATACTCCTCGAATCTTGCGGAATCGTTGATGGCGTGTTCACCGATCCAATAGGCTACCATTTGCAGAGTCCGCCGTGCGCAACACCCATTTTGAGCGACTGCCATCCTAGACGAGATCAAGGTCAGCGGCAGTGGCTCAGTGAACTATCGACAACTCCTCGCGGTGTCGGGATGACCTTCATTTTTTACTACCCATTTAAGCATCTATAGATTGCAATCACCAGGTATTTCCTCGCTTAGAAGTGAACATTCACTTCGCGTGCGTCTAACTTTCATTGAGCAGGGGTTGGCGAAGGAAGATAAAGCTGAACTTGAAAGAAGGACGGAATGACGCAGGGTCCATTTGGTTGTGAAGGCTTGAGTGTCCTCTCTAAGTCGCGTCAAAAAAATTGTGAAATCTTCTTGCACCAGAATGCCGGAATTATAGATCGAGTTGCGTTGTACAGCGGTCGGACCGGATACAGCGCCGGACCGGCGCTTAGAGCCCAGCAAAATCTTCAGGGAGTATGAAATGGCCAATCCTCGCCAACATGAACGACCTTTTGAGTCAGCAACTGATCTGCCTGAACGTAAGATCGTCGAAGAAGCAACTCGCGCGACCCGCAACATTGCGGATTTTGGCGAACAAGCCGCGCGAACAAACTTTGAAATGGTCTAGGCGGAATGGAAACTGTCAGGCATCTTTGGCAATCCACTGCCGAACTTACATCATCTCTTGCCAATCGTGCCACGGATCAGTTTGGCCGCGCGTTAGGAGTGGGTGGCGGAGAGACGGAAGCAACATCGCTGCAGCCCTTCCGCAATCTCACCGCGGTCATGCAATCGAGCCAGTCCTTGAATGAGGGGTTCCGCAAGTCTTCAGATGAGTGGGTCAAATTCGTCCGCACAAGGGTGGAACGTACGTTGGGACATATAGAAAGCGCGTTTCATAGCCGGAACCCGCGAGAATTGGCTGCCGTCCAGACCGAAGCGCTGCGGGACCATCTAGAAGACTTGGTTCAATCCACTCAGAGGATTGCCCAAGTATCGCAGCAAACTGCCGATGAAGCCTCGCGCAAGCTATCGGAAGCAGCTACTCGCCGCGCGGCTTAGCGAATTTGGAAAAAGATCTGGCTGATCCGCACGGTCTGCCAGATCTCTTATCGGCCAGTTCGATTGAGCGACGGACACCGGCACGCAAAGGCGGACCGGAATCATAAGCCGCAAGCCAAAGAAGGAGCGCGGATGGAACGCGATAAGGTGAAGCTCGAACGCCGCTACGGGAAGATCGGGATTTCCGCAGTGGCGGCGGCCCTCCACTCCAGTGGCGCACGGCGCGAACCAGCTAACCCGGACCCGAACTCCGCCACATCGCACCATCGCCGCGGCGGCCGACGCCCCTAGGATCAGGAAGTGTCAGCAACAACAGGCAGAGTCGGTGGCCCGTCATAAATTGAGTCGTTGACGGGCGCGACCGGTGCAACAGGGGCGGCTCGTCGTTCTCCTGTGCGGCGGGCCGCCCTTTTCGACCACAGGACGGCGCGGAATGCCCGACAAAAAGGCGGCGTTCCGTTGCAACCGGGGCGAACCCATTCGCGTTTAGAACTTATGAATGCTTCAACTAGTTGGCCTCGCAATCGGCTTTTACTCGCCTTGCCACCCCGAAATCTCAAGCGGCTCCTGCCGGACGTCGAACATATCCACTGCCATCGCGAGCAGATTTTATTGGAAGCGGATGGTTCGCTCGATCATGTATACTTCCCCGATAGCGGTGTCATTTCCGTGTTAGCGGTTTATGCCAACGGCAGTGCTATTGAGATGGCAACGATTGGCAGAGAGGGGTGCACCGGCGTGCAAGCCGTCTTCGGTGCCAAGACTTCCTCCATACGTCTTTTCGTCCAAATTCCGGGCACCGCAGCAAAGATGTCCCGCCCAGCGTTCGCACGAGCTATAGCATCGATGCCATCATTTCAAAGCCTCATGTACGCTTACGTTCAGGCCTTTCTCGAGCAGGTCATGGCATCAGTTGCGTGCAACGGTGCGCATAACCTCAAGCAGCGGCTGGCGCGTTGGCTGCTTATGATGCGTGATCGCAGCGACGATGACGCATTGCCCGTTAGTCAAAACCTTCTTGCCGAAATGCTGGGCGTGCAAAGGCCAACAATCACCAATGCGGTCAGGGACCTAGAACGCAGTGGCTTGATTACGCACGGCCGACACCAAATCACGATCCGTGATCGGAAAGGCCTCATGGAGGCCTCTTGCGAATGCTATCAATTGGTGCGTCAACGCATCACCTTTCATCTCCCGAAAACATACCCGATTGTTTTGCCACGTCAGTAATGTACATTACCGACAGCGTACTCCATCCCATTGTAGTGTTCGGCTGGCAAGCTCCTTCGGATGGCATTCCGCTGGCGTTGTGGATGTAGGGGATTTCGGGTGCCATTCGCGCTTGGCTTTCAAATCTACCCCTGGGTAGAGCGCATTTTGAAGGTGCGGCAGCTAGCTGAGGCGCAATGCCCCTATCCCTTGCACGGAAGCTCGCGCATTTTATAACGCTATCGGATGATGAGTGGCGGGTTTTGCAATCAATGCCGATGCGGCGGCGTCACGTTATGGCGCGCAGCGACGTTGTGTCGGAGGGTGATCGACCGACTGAACTCAGCCTGATCTCGGAAGGGTTCGCCTGCCGCTATAAAATTTTGGCCAACGGGCGACGACAGATACTGGCGTTCCTAATTCCTGGCGACATCTGTGATCTCCGCGCCCTGTTAACAGGAAAAATGGATCACGGCGTCGTCGCCGTGAACAACAATCAAATTGCCGCGATCCCCCGCCAAAGTATCTTTGATGCTATCGAGAAGTATCCGCGCGTCGGGGTTGCGCTATGGCGCGACACGATGCTTGACGCGGCGATCTTTTGCCAATGGATTATTGATAACGGACGGCGCCCGTCTTATCAGCGCATTGCCCATCTCATTTGTGAGATTGGGGCGCGGCTAGAGATAATTGGCCGCCTGCATGGAGGCAATTACGACTTGCCAATGACCCAGACGCATCTTGCCGACGCGATGGGTTTATCCCTGGTGCACGTCAATCGCACCTTAAAGCAACTGCGCCGTGACGGCTTACTCACTTTCCGCGCGCACGAGGTTACTGTGGTTGATTGGGACCGGCTGCGAGCTGCTGCCGAGTTCGACCCCGGCTACTTACAGCTGAGCCGCGCCGAAGCGCCACTTTGAGGTAGGAGCAAGCTGCTGCCCAGACGGCGGATTAGGGCGCGTTGTGCGAGCTACATCAAGAGCATCGGTAGAACCAGCGTCAGATGACCAACGTACCATATCAATCGTGGCCGTTGCGTGAGTTGCGTGCATGAACGCAAGTGGGGCCATCGAGCGCATCGCGCCCGCTGGCCCCTTCACACCAACGCGCCGTGGGCGACGAAGCAAATCCCAACTAAAGCAGCGCGAAGGTGCTAACTATCACATTGATGTGCTCCGGTGCTCACGCCTTGACGCGCTCAATGCTCCCCGAGATGACAGGCGGATGTCAGCGAAGCAAAAATGAAGGATCCCGACCGTCTACGCACACGGGGTGGGGCCACACGTGTGTTGGGGGTGGGGCGACGATCGGGACCCAGCTCGAACTAGATTTTTGAGGCACCACGTCTCCTCCTTTTGCCATCATCGCGAGACGCCTTACCGGCGAGTGCTTCGCTCTGTTGCACAGTCGCCAGTGCAAGACCTTCGTACTCGCTTGTGCTTTTGTTCAGCTCAGCAAGAGCTTTATCGCGAAGGCGCGTACGATTGCTTTCCCCGGTCTGCGCGACTTCGATGATCTTCCGCGCGACTAGCTCAGTGATGGGGTCTGCTGGGTCAGCAAGCTTGAGGACGCGCAGCGCGTCCTCGTACGCAGCAGACATGGCAATGACTGCCTCCGGCTCAAACGCCGTCGACCGAAAGATACGATAGATGGACACGGTTTTGCTCCCTGCAGAACAGGCGGGAGCGCGATAGGTCTCTCAGCCACCAGCGCCTGCACGGAAACGCAGCCGGTGATGAGGGATCTTTGCATGTAATTGCGATGTCGCCTTTAGCTTATGATGCAGTCGCTGGGTATTTTTGGAGCGCCGGCCCCGGTTTTCACAGGAGTGTTAGGCTCACCGGGGTCGCCATTCCCCAGGCTGGGCGGGCCACCGCCCGAGCCGCTTTGAGCCTACCGCCCAACTTAAGTCTGTTGATGCGCGTTGGTTTAGCGTACGGGTCGGAGGATGAACGTGCGGAGGTGCGGCAGCGGGCCGCGAGCGCACGCTTCTCACTAGGGATTGCTTCCGTCCACAACGGCGCGCCGGTGCGAGGGGCCACGAGACGACGACGACACTTCGTGGCCCCGCTTGCGAAGGTTCAGCACCAAGCGCCGTTTGACACCTAGGCCATCGCGGCGCGCGGTGTTGCGAGGGGCCAGCGAGGGGCACCACTCGCTGGCCTCCGTGTCTAGCGTTGAGTGAGTGTTGCGTATGCGTACCCAGCCAAGCGCTCGCGTCCTGCGTCGCGAGACCAAGGCCTGCCGCCGAAAAAGCACCAACGCCGAGCGTGAAGACGCGGCTGAATTAGCCGTTCATGTCGCGTTCCTGTTGCATGGAGCCGCCGACAGCGTTTGCGAACGCTTGAAAAACAATGACGATTTTTGATAGCGACATGACGCAACATGATAGATGGCCCGGACCGGCCATATCGGCTAAGTAATTGAATTTGCGTAAGAACAAGTGGTAGCGGAGGAGGGATTTGAACCCCCGACACACGGATTATGATTCCGCTGCTCTGACCAACTGAGCTACTCCGCCGCCGCGAATCCCGGAAAGCTCGGCCTCTGGAAAGGGCCACTGGGCGATCCGGGTTTCGTATTGACGCCTGTGCAAATAGCGAACAGCTTGCCCCCCGGCAAGAGCCCTGGGGACGGTCTCGGGGCGCGGCGGACGGGGCTTGAGATGGCAATCGCGGAACGGCAAGTCGGGGTGGACACGGCTCCGAGCCCGGCAGCGGCAAAGACCACGACAACGGCGCGAGCGTCCCGCCGGCTTAAGCCGATCCTGTGCCTTGATGATTTCGAGCCCGTCGCGCGCCGCTTTCTGCCCAAAAGCATCTTCGGCTACATCGCCGGCGGTGTCGAGACCGACTGGTCGCTGCGCGCCAATCGGAGCGCATTCGCGCGCTATGCGTTTGCGCCGCGCATGCTGGTTGACGTGTCGCGGCGCACGATCGTGCATCAGCTGTTCGGCCATACCTACGATGCGCCATTCGGTATCGCCCCGATGGGGGCATCCGGCCTCGCCGGCTTTCACGCCGACCTCGCCTACGCACATGCCACAGCCGCCGCCAACGTCCCGTTTCTGCTCAGCGGAGCGTCAATCGTCCGGCTGGAGCGGGTCGCGAACGCCAATCCGGCGACCTGGTTTCAGGTCTATCTGCCGCCCGACCGCAACGACATCGACGAGCTGATCCATCGCGTCAAGGACGCCGGCTACGAAAACCTCGTCGTCACGGTCGACGTGCCGGTCTCCGGCAACCGCGAGAACAATGTCCGCAACGGCTATTCGTCACCGCTGCGGCCGACCGTAAAGCTTGCGGTCGATGCGCTCACGCACCCGCGCTGGCTGATCGAGACCGTGGCGCGCACGCTCATGGCCGAGGGCATGCCGCATTTCGAGAATGGGCCCAAGTCGCGCCGTGTGCCGGTGTTCTCCGCGGATGCGGAGCGCTCGCTCACCCGCGATTCGCTCAATTGGGTCGACATCGAATGGATCCGTGCGCGCTGGAAAGGGCGGATGCTGATCAAAGGCATTCTCACCACGGCCGACGCCCGCAAGGCGCGCGAGGCCGGAATGGACGGGATCTTTGTGTCAAATCACGGCGGCCGCCAGCTCGACGGCGCCGTCTCGCCACTCCAGGTCCTGCCTGAGATCGCGCGCGAGGCCGGCGCGATGGTGGTGATCTACGACGGCGGGATCCGCCGCGGCACCGACGTCATCAAGGCGCTCGCGCTCGGGGCCGACTTTGTGTTCGTCGGCCGGCCGTTTCTCTATGCGGCGACGATTGCCGAGGAGGCCGGGATCGCCCACGCGATCACGCTGCTGAAGGAAGAGATCCGGCGCGATCTCGCGCTCCTGGGCTGCACCGATTTGTCCGACCTCGCCCCGCGGGTGGTACCGGCGATCTAAAAGTCCGAGGCCTGCTAGCTGCGCTTCCCCATCCGGATCAGCGAGAAGTGACCGAGCGGCGGCATCGGGCGGCGCTCGATCAGATCAACCGCGTGCGTACGCTCGATCCAGCTGGTGATGCGCGCGAATGGAAATTCCGGCCGCCAGCCCAATCCGCGGGCGATCGGTGCAAAACCCTGCTCGAACAGGCGGCGCAACCCGCTTTCGGCGCCGATGTGGTTGACGAGAACGATCTCGCCGCCGGGCCGCGTCACGCGCGCGAACTCGCTCAGCGTCGCATCCGGATTGGGGACCGCGGTGATGACGTATTGGGCGACCACGACGTCGAAGAAATTGTCGGGAAAGCCAAGCCGCTCGGCGTCCATGACGGCCAGGCAATCGACATTATCGAGGTCGGCGTCGAGCACGCGCCGGCGCGCCCGCCGCAACATCGGCTCGGAAATATCGACGCCAACGATCCGATTGCGGCGCGAGAAGTCCATCAGCGAGATGCCGGTGCCGATACCGACGTCGAGAATGCGCCCGCCAACGAGCTCGGCGGCCTCGATCGACGCCTTGCGGCCCTGATCGAACACCGCGCCGAACACGACGTCATAAATCGGCGCCCACCGCGCGTAGGCGCGATTAAGCGTCTGCTGATCGAGCGTATCCTTGTCGTGCACGCGCGGACTTTCGGTCACGTCCGCGCCGCGGCTTAGCCGCGAGCCGCGGCGGGCGCATCGACATGGCGCGCGCGCTCCGCGAGACCGGCGTGCGCCGTCGCGCTCTTGATAAAGCCGCCACCCAGAACGTGCGCCTGCCCAGTGGGCGCGTCATAGAAGACGCAGGCCTGGCCGGGGGCCACGCCTTCCTCGCCGTCGACAAGTTCGATCTCGTATTGGTCGCCCATACAGGTCAGCCACGCCGGCTGCGGCGGGCGTGTTGAGCGTACCTTGACGAACACGTCGAGCCGCCCGGCTGCGAGAGCCTGATCGTCGCCGAGCCAATTCACGTCGCGCAGCCGCATGCGCATCATGCGTAGCGCGGCGCGCGGTCCGACCACGACACGGCGATTGGAGGCGTCGAGCCGTACCACGTACAACGGCTCACCGGCCGCAACGCCAAGCCCGCGCCGCTGTCCGACCGTGAAATGAATGATGCCGGCGTGGCGGCCGAGCACGCGGCCGTCGCTGTCGACGATGTCGCCGGGATCGGCGGCGCCGGGCATCAGGCGTTCGATTACCTCGGTGTAGCGGCCGGTCGGGACGAAGCAGATGTCCTGGCTGTCGTGCTTGTCGGCGACCGGAAGCGAGAAGCGGCGGGCAAGCTCGCGCGTCTCGGACTTGGTCTTGTCGCCGAGCGGGAACCGCAGCATCGCCAGCTGCTCGCGCGTGGTGGCGAACAGGAAATAGCTTTGATCGCGCTCCTCCTCGCGGGCGCGGTAGAGCGCGCGGGTGCCATCCGCCAGCCGCCGGGATGCCACATAGTGGCCGGTCGCCAGCACGGCGGCGCCGAGCTCGCGGGCGGTGCCGAGCAGATCGGAAAACTTGATGGTCTGGTTGCAGTCGACGCACGGGACCGGGGTCTCGCCCGCGACGTAGCTCTGCGCGAAGCGGTCGATTACCGCCTCCCTGAACCGGTCCTCGTAGTCCAGGACGTAATGCGGGATACCGATCCGCGCCGCGACCGCACGGGCGTCGTAGATGTCCTGGCCGGCGCAGCACGCACCCTTACGGTGGGTCGCGGCCCCATGGTCGTAGAGCTGCAGGGTTACCCCCACGACGTCATAGCCTTCGGCCTTGAGCAAAGCCGCCGTAACCGAGGAATCGACCCCCCCGGACATGGCAACGACGACCCGGGTGTCCTCCGGGCGGCCCTCGATATCGAGCGAATTAAGCATCGCCTTACTATAGGTGCCGACCGGGGCCTCGGAAAGGACCCAAGCCTGCCGCGATGGTAGCCACTTAGGCAAATTTTAAGCCACAAACCCTAGAGTACGGCGATGTGTTTCATCGTCTGTGCGTGAGTCCTTCTATGACCGAGCCTCATCGCCCGAGGGCCAAATACGTCATCGGGCCCGACGGCAGCCCGCTGACCATCGCCGATTTGCCGGCACCGGGCACCAAGCGCTGGGTAATCCGGCGCAAGGCGGAGGTTGTGGCCGCCGTGCGCGGGGGTTTGCTGTCGCTCGAAGAAGCGTGCAGCCGCTATACCCTCACGGTCGAGGAATTCCTGGCCTGGCAGTATTCGATCGATCAGCACGGGCTCGCCGGGCTGCGCACGACGCGCATCCAGCAGTATCGCCAGTAACCTTTCGACAACGTCCCCGAGCGCAGACCGGCCAAATCGGCCGAAACGAGCATGTAGCTGCCCGCGCGTCGGTGCGTGACGCTCGACTGATAGCGCCGCTACAATGCCCGCAAAACATGGGGCGCTATGCGGCTTTTCACCAAGCTCCTACTCGCGGTCCTGCTCGCGACCGCCATTGGTGGTCCTCGTACCGGGCATGCTCAGGCCGCCGGCGACCTCGAGCAAACCGTCAGCCGCAATGTGCAGGAGCTTTTGCCCGACAACGGCGCCGGCGGGGTGGCGGTGGCGCTGCGGGCGAGCGGCAAGACCTCGTTCTACAACTACGGCTTGGCAGACACGGCGCAGCAGCGGCCGATCAGCTCCGGTTCGATCTTCAACCTTGCTTCCGTCGGCAAGCTGTTTGCGACCACGCTGCTCGCCGACGCGGTCAAGCGCGGGGAGATGCGGCTCGACGACCCGGTCGCCAAATACGTGACCGAGCTGCAGAAGGGCGGCGATATCCAGGAGGTCACGCTCGGCCAGATTGCGAGCCACACCTCCGGACTGCCGCGTGAGCCGGACCAGTACGAGACCTGGCATCGCGGCAAATACACGCTTCCCGACTTCATTCGATTCCTCAACGAATGGCAGGCCGATCCGCAGCACGAGCCCGGCCAGCAGGACATCTATTCGAACCTCGCGATGATCCTGCTGCGGCTTGCGCTTGAGCGCCGGTTTAACGAGCCGTTTGCGACCCTGATGAGGGAGCGCATCACCGCCCCGCTCGGAATGGACTCAACCGCGCTTAAGCTTTCGCCGGCGCAGCGGGCGCGCGCCGTGCAGGGCTATGGGCCCCTGGGCCGTGCGATCGGCCAGCCCGGCATCGGAACCTCGGGCCACATGGACTTTGCGGCTGCTGGCCAGATCTTCTCCTCACCGCGTGATATGGCCGCCTTTCTCACCGCCAACATGGGCGAACTGCCGGATCACCGGGACTTGCAGGAGGCCATGGCGTTTGCCCAGCAGGGCGTGTTCATGGTGAACCCGCGTTTCACGCAAGGGTTGGCCTGGCAGATTGTGCGGCGCGACGACCTGACCGTGATCGACAAGAACGGCGGGCTGCCGGTGACGTCCACCTACATCGGATTCGCGCCCGCCGCCAAGGTCGGGATCGTGATCCTGGAGAACCGCGGCCGTCAGAAAGCCACCCGGGTCGGACGGCAGATTCTGCGTGAACTCGCGCGCGCCATGACGCTCGACCCTCCGACCGAGGGCGCCGACCCGGACTAATTCGCGCAACGGCCGCCCTCGCGGCGATGCGTCGTCCGCATGGCTTGAAGCCATGGATGACCCTTTTCCCGTGTCTCTCCAAAACCGGGCATCCATGGTTGGGCACACATGGAAAATACAAGCAGCTACAAATGATTAGCCATGGATGCCCGGAATGCCTGCTCCCGGCATCCATGCGGCATCCATGGAGCCATTTTGCCGTTTCAGCCACGCCCCCACGGCATGAGGGACCGGCTTGTTTGTCGAACTTTACCCGACGTCGGTCGAATGGATGCGCCGCTCCGGTTCAGCCTTGCCGCGCTGGCTGCGGGCCGTGAGCTTGTTGAGCGCGCCCAGATAGGCCTTGGCGGATGCAACGAGCGTATCCGGATCGGCACCGCGTGCGGTGACCGAGCGGCCGCCTTCGGAGAGCCGCACCGAAACCTCGGCCTGGGCATCGGTGCCCTCGGTCACCGCGTGCACCTGATAGAGCTCGAGCACCGCATCGTGCGGCACCATCGCCTTGATGCAGTTGAACGTCGCATCGACCGGGCCGTTGCCATCGCATTCCTCGATCATGATCCGGCCGTCGACGTCGAGCTTCATGGTGGCGCGCTGCGGTCCGCGCGTGCCGGCGATCACCGAGAGCGAGACCAGCTTGATGCGGTCCTGGGCGTGCGCGATCTCCTCATCGACCAGCGCCTCGATGTCCTCGTCGTAGACGTGCTTCTTGCGGTCGGCCAACGCCTTGAAGCGCACGAACGCGTCGTCGAGCTGGTTGCCGGCGAGCGCATAGCCCATTTCCTCCAGCTTGTGCTGGAAGGCGTGACGGCCGGAGTGCTTGCCCATAACCAGCGAGGTCTGCTTCACGCCGACGCTCTCCGGCGTCATGATCTCGTAGGTCTGCGTGTGCTTGAGCATGCCGTCCTGGTGGATGCCGCTTTCGTGCGCGAACGCATTGCGCCCGACGATCGCCTTGTTGAACTGGACCGGGAACGAGGTCGCGGCCGACACGAGCTTGGAGGCCCGCGTCAGCAGGGTGGCGTCGATGCCGGTCCAATACGGCATGACGTCGTTGCGCACCCGCATCGCCATCACGACTTCCTCGAGCGCGGCGTTGCCGGCGCGCTCGCCGATCCCGTTGATGGTGCACTCGATCTGGCGCGCGCCCGCGCGTACGCCAGCGAGCGAGTTCGCGACCGCCATGCCGAGGTCGTCGTGGCAATGCACGGAGAAGCGCGCCTTGCCGGAATTGGGCACGCGCTCGCGCACCATCCTGATGAGCGAGAAATATTCCTCCGGTGTCGAATAGCCGACGGTGTCCGGAATGTTGATGGTGGTGGCGCCGGCATTGATCGCAGCCTCGACGCAGCGGAAGAGGAAATCGTGCTCCGTGCGGGTGCCGTCCTCGCACGACCACTCGACGTCGTCGGTGTGATTGCGGGCGCGCGTAACCTGCGCGATCACCATCTCGTAGACTTCGTGTGGCTCCTTCTGCAGCTTCCACTTCATGTGCACCGGGGACGTGGACAGGAACGTGTGGATGCGTCCGCGCCGCGCTGGTTTGATCGCCTCGGCGCAGCGGTCGATGTCCTTGAAGCCGGCGCGCGAGAGGCCGCACACGACGGCGTTCTTGGTGCGCCGCGCGATCTCCTGCACGGCGGCAAAATCGCCTTCCGATGCGATTGGGAAGCCGGCCTCGATGATGTCGACCCCCATGGTGTCGAGGAGCTCCGCAACCTCGAGTTTCTCATCGTGGGTCATGGTCGCGCCCGGGCATTGCTCGCCGTCGCGCAAGGTGGTGTCAAAGATAACGACGCGATCCTCGTCGGATTTGGCTGTCGTGGTCATGAAATGGGTCCTTTTACGAATGCGCCCCGGGGGCGCTGTCTTGGGGTTTGATCTGCCGTCCCCTGAGCGCCCAGACGCAAACGTCCAGCCGGCCCTCAGGGGCGAATAAGGAGCAGGAGACCGCCAAGAATGAGGGCAGGCGCCGGCCGAGCCGTGCCGGCTCCCGGTCCGATCGCGCAGATTTCGTCGCGCAATGCCATTTTGGCCCTCGTGGCCGGGATGCTCCCCGGCTTGCGGCCCTTGTAACTGAATCCGGCAGGGGCCCGCAAGGCCCCTGCAAAGTCGCGCCGATCAGCTAATCTAGTCCTAATACCGCGGAGGACCATGACATGATCGTCGAATATGTCCTGTTCAAGAGCCCACCCGGCAAGAGCCGCGACGAGATTCTGGCCGATGCCAAGAAGACCGTCCCCAAATGGCGTGGCAACCAGGAACTCGTTCGCAAGCATTATATCGAGAGCGATGACGGCTATGGCGGCGCGTTCTACATCTGGCCCTCGCGCGCCGCCGCCGAGCGCGGCCACGATGCACAATGGCGCGCCGGCGTCCGAGAACGCACGGGGAGCGATCCGGTGATCCGCTACTTCGACTTGCTGATGATCGTCGACAACGAGGCCGGCAAGGTCACGGAATACCCGGCTCATGCCGAAGTATTGGCGCCCGCCAAATAGGACGGCTTCGCATCATCGTAGTCATACGGGAAACAGGTAGCTCAAATAGGCCGTGATGAACGGCGGCATCATCGGATCTAAATCGGCGCGGTTTCGCACGATGCGAACATCGGCCAGCTCGGGCTTGGCGTCGCGCGCAATATGATTGAGGACACGCGCGCGCAAGTCGGCGGCCGGCGCGCGCGCCTGCAAGAGCTGCATCAGCGCGATGCGTGGTCCGGCTACGACGGCGCACCAGCCGGGCTGCGCGCTGAAGTCGGTTCCGGTCAACCCGGTTTCTTCCGCGACCTCGCGCGCGATGTTGGCTGCGAGATCCACCCTGCCGCCGGCGACATCGCTCGGATCCGGCAAGCCGGCCGGGAAGTAGACCTTGCCGGCGTTTGCGGTGTGCGCCCCCATGACGCCCAAGAGGTAGGCGCCATCGGCCGAACGGATCACCCCCATGGCAAAGCAGTTGGTCACGCTCGCGTCGGGGAACCCCCAGTCCCGCCACGCCATGTAGTTTGCAAAATCGGTTTCAAAGAACGTTCCCTGCATGCCGCCCGCGGTGATGGACCATTGGTGCAGCAGCAACATGCGCCCGTTCCACAGCGCCGGCGTCTGCGCGCGCCGGGCCGCAAAATAGGCCGCAATCTCGGCGCTGCGCCCGCGCGCAAACGGCCACGCGTGTGGCGCGACCGAGAAGGCGACGCGGTCGAGCGGAACGATCGAGATGTCGCTCACCATCGCCCGCGACGTTTGAGCTTCAGCGGCTCAACAATCCGGTCCTGGCGTTGGCCTGGTCGACGAATTGATTGGTGTAGGTTTTGGACAGGTCGATATTGGCCTTGGCGATCTCCGGTACCGACTGGCTGAAGACGGCGAGCACCGCCTGGGCGCCCTTTGGGTCCATCCGGCCGGTCGTCGAGTACATCGGCATGGTGTTCTTGAGCGCTGCCAGATAGAGCGGCTTGTCGGGCCCGACGAGATTCTCCGGCATTTTGGC
This sequence comes from Xanthobacteraceae bacterium, assembly GCA_051985675.1. GTDB lineage: Bacteria > Pseudomonadota > Alphaproteobacteria > Rhizobiales > Xanthobacteraceae > JAFAXD01. Next base: position 16,375 of record JBPYFJ010000139.1, read on the forward strand.
CATTATTTCCTCTGCGCTGTGCGAGGCGAGCCACTTCAGCGTCGCAACGATCGCGTTGGTCAGCCCCTGCGTTTCTTTCTCGTGCTTGGCGATCCAGTCGGCGCGGGTATAGAGCGCCCCGCCCGGGTAGTCCCCGCCGAATACCGCGAGCGTGTCTTTCTGCGTGCGGGTATCGCTCAGGATCTTGAGGTCGTTGTTCTTGCCCTGCAGCAGCGTGATTGCGGGATCGAGCATGATCGCAGCGTCGACCGTGCCCTGCTCCATTGCGGCGACCGCTGTTGCCTCAAGCCCAATGCCGATGACGGCGACCGTGTTGGGATCAATGCCATTCTTGTTCAGGATGTACTTGAGGAAGAAATCCGTCGAGGACCCCGGTGCGCTCACACCGACTTTCTTGCCGGCCAGATCCTTGGTGCTATTGATCGCGCCCTGCTTCGGCGAGACCACCAGCGCAAACCCCGGATAGCGGTCATAGACGACGAACGCGACCAGCGACTGGTTCTTGGCCGCGAGGTTGACGCAATGATCGAAATATCCCGACACCACGTCGGCGCTGCCGCCGAGCACCGCGGTGAGCGCCTGCGAGCCGCCCTTGAAGTTGATGAGTTCAACATCGAGGCCGGCCTTCTTGTATTCGCCGAGTTGCTCGGCCAGCACCGTCGGCAGGTAGCAGAGGCAGCCGGCGCCGCCGATCGCCACGGTGACCTTGGTCTGCGCCAGCGCCGAACCCGTGGTCAGCGCCAGCGCGCCAAGCGCGACAAAGAGCTGTCGGATAACCTTCTTCATTGGTTCCTCCCTGTCTTTCACGGCACCATAGCCCAGCCCGGTTCGGGTGTCGCGATGCGCTCATCCGTGCGTTTCAGCCGCCGGACGCCACACCAGCAGACGCCGCTCGACGAGCGTCACCACGCCGTCGATGATGAGCACGAACACCGCGAGCACGAACATGCCGGCAAACACGCCCGCGACGTCGAACACCCCTTCGGCCTGCTGGATCAGATAGCCGAGGCCGGCGGCCGCGCCGAGGTATTCACCGACCACGGCGCCGACCACCGCAAACCCGACCGAGGTGTGGAGCGACGAGAACATCCAGGACAGCGCGGACGGCCAGTAGACGTGGCGCATCAGCGCGCGATCGCTCATGCCGAGCATGCGGGCATTGGCCAGGACGGCGGGGCTCACTTCCCGGATACCCTGGTAGACGTTGAAGAATACGATGAAGAACACGAGCGTGATGCCGAGCGCAATTTTGGACGCGGGTCCAAGCCCGAACCAGAGCGCGAAGATCGGCGCCAACACCACGCGCGGCAATGCATTGATCATCTTGACGTAGGGGTCGAGCACGGCTGCAACCATCGGCTGGCGCGCAAACCAGAACCCGATCACGACGCCGGCTGCCGAGCCGATGATGAACGCCATCATGGCTTCGTAAAGCGTGATCCAGAGGTGGCGCCAGACCGTCCCCTCGACGAACCATTTGACGACGCGCGCCGCGACGTCCATCGGGGTCGAGAAGAAGAATGGCGGCAGCAGATAGTCGCCGCCGACCGGCACGGTCGTGCCGATTTGCCAGAGCGCAATCGCCAGCAGGCCGACGATGAGCTGAAGACCGATGAGTCGCACACGCGCCACGTTTTATCCGCCCCCGGTTTGTGCGTAGCCCCGCAGCACCTCGCCCTTGAGCACGTGCCAAATGTCGCGGTGGAGCGCCTGAAATGCCGGCTCGGCCTTGACCTCTGCGATGTCCCGCGGACGCGCCAATGCTACTGTCCAGTCCCCAATGATACGGGCGGCCGGACCAGCCGACATGATCACCACGCGGTCGGAGAGCGCGATCGCTTCGTCAAGATCGTGGGTCACGAACATCACCGCCTTGCGGTCGGCGTTCCAGAGATCGAGCAGCAAGCTCCCCATGATCTGGCGCGTCTGCGCGTCGAGCGGCCCGAACGGTTCATCCATCAGCAAGATCTTCGGATCACGGATCAGCACCTGGGCAAGGCCGACGCGCTTGCGTTGACCGCCCGAGAGCATGTGCGGATAGCGTGAACCGAATGCGCCCAGCCCGACGCGTTCAAGCCAGGCTTGCGCCCGCTCGCGCGCCTGCACGCGCGCCATGCCGGCGGTTTCTAGTCCGATCGCGACGTTGTCGAGCGCGGTTTTCCAGGGGAACAGCGCGTCCGCCTGAAATAGATAGCCGGCGTCGCGATTGAGCCCGTTGAGCGGCGCCCCTAGCTTGCGCACCGTGCCGGCGGCGGGCGCCTGCAGACCGGCCGCGACGTTGAGCAACGTCGACTTCCCGCAACCGGTCGGACCGACGATCGCAACAAACTCGCCGTCCGCGACGCTCAGTGAAGCCCCGCCGACCGCCGTAAAGGATCCGCCGTCAGCCAGGCGAAACGTCACCGTCACGCCTGCCAGATCGACCGCCGCGCCCATGCGTTTCCTCCCGAGTGCAAACTAATGGGCTCGCAGGCCGTTGCAATGGGCTCGCGCGCCCCGCATCGTGGCGGTATGGACGCGGCCATCGCCCTCACGGGGGTCGTCAAACGATACGGCGCCGGCAAACCGGCGCTCGACGGCGTGTCGCTCACGGTCGCCGCCCGCGAGTTTCTGGCGGTCGTCGGCGGCTCCGGATCCGGCAAGACCACCCTGCTCCGCCTGATCAACCGTCTCTCGGACCCCAGCGCAGGCGAGGTTCGGGTGCGCGGTGCCGACGTCCGAACCCTCGACCCGATCGTGCTGCGGCGTGGCATCGGCTACGTGTTTCAGGGGATCGGCCTGTTCCCGCATCTCACTGTGGCGGAGAACATCGCGATCACGCCGAGATTGCTCGGATGGGACCGCGCGCGGCAACAGGCGCGTGCCGCCGAACTGCTCGGCCTGGTGCGGCTTGATCCGGCCTATGCGACCCGCTTCCCGCACGAGCTCTCGGGCGGCGAGCGCCAACGCGTGGGCGTTGCGCGCGCGCTCGCAGCACACCCCGACATCGTGCTGATGGACGAACCATTCGGCGCGCTCGATCCCCTCACCCGCGATGCTCTCGGGCAGGACTACCGGCGCATGCACGAGGACCTCGGGCTCACCAGCGTGATGATCACGCACGACGTACTCGAGGCCCTGCTGTTCGCCGATCGTATTGTCGTATTGCAGGAAGGCGATCTGATCGCGGACGGGCCACCAGCGACCCTGATCGCACACCCGCATCCTTACGTACGCGAGTTGATGGCGACCCCACGCCGACAGGCGGAGCGGCTTGGCGCGTTCCTGGGCGGCGCCGCGCATTAAATGGACACGCGCTTCCAGACCGCGCTCGCTTACTTGCCGGATTATTTCGGCAACCATGTGCTGGTCAGCATGACCGCGCTCGCACTCGGTCTGGCCGCGAGCCTGCCGCTGGCGTTCGTTTGTCTGCGCCGCCCGGCCCTGCGTGCGACGCTGCTGACGGCAACCAGCATCGTCCAGACCGTGCCCGGGCTCGCACTGCTCGCCTTGTTCTATCCGCTGCTGCTCGGCGCCGCATCGCTCTCCGCTGAGTGGTTCGGGGTGAGCTTCTCGGCGTTGGGATTTTTGCCGGCGGTGCTCGCGCTTGCGCTCTACAGCATGCTGCCGGTCCTGCGCAACACGATCACCGGCCTCACCACCATCGACCCGGCCATCACCGAGGCCGCGCAAGGAGTCGGGATGACGCGTCTGCAATCGTTGCGGATCGTGGAAATCCCGCTGGCCATGCCGGTGATCATGGCTGGAATTCGCACTGCCGCGGTGTGGGTGATCGGGACCGCGACGCTCTCAACCCCGATCGGACAGACCAGCCTCGGCAACTACATCTTCTCCGGCCTGCAGACCCAGAACTGGATCTTCGTGCTGTTCGGCTGCGTGGCCGCCGCGGTGCTGGCGCTAGCGGCCGATCAATTGCTCGCCCTGATCGAGACCGGGGTCGCGGTGCGCAAGCGCAGCCGCGTCGTCGCCGGCGTCGCCGGTCTCATTGCCATCGTTGCGATCGCGCTGGTCCCGGCGTTCGCGGGCGGGCACGCGCGTTACCTGGTCGGGGCGAAGCCGTTCTCCGAGCAATACGTTCTGGCGGCGTTGATCAAACAGCGGCTGGATGCGAATGGGTTGGCGGCCGGACAGCGCGACGGGCTTGGCTCCGCGGTTATTCTCGATGCGCTTGCCGCAAATGATATTGACACTTACGTCGACTACACCGGCACGATCTGGGCAAACCAGATGCACCGCACCGACGTCGTGCCCCGCGCCGATGTTCTGGCCCAGGTCGGGGAGTGGCTCAAGCGCGAACGCAACGTCACCCTCCTTGGCGGCCTCGGCTTTGAGAATGCCTACGCGCTGGCGATGACCAAGAAGCGCGCCGAGGCGCTCGGCATCCGCTCCCTCGCCGATCTTGCGGCGCAAACGCCGCGGCTGTCGATTGCAGGAGATTACGAGTTCTTCCAGCGCCCCGAATGGGCCGCGCTGCGCGCTGCCTATGGACTTAACTTTCGCACCCAGCGCCAGATGCAGCCCGAGTTCATGTATCCGGCGATCGCCGCCGGCGAGGTCGACGTGATCTCGGCCTATACCAGCGACGGCCGTATCGCGCAGTATGACCTTGTGGTGCTCGACGATCCCAAGCACGCCATTCCGCCCTATGACGCGGTCTTGCTGATCGCGCCCAAGCGTGCTGATAACCGAGCTTTCATCGACGCACTACGGCCGCTCTTGGATGCGATCAATGTCGCGACCATGCGGGATGCGAACGCGCGCGCCAGCGCCGAGGGCGCATCCCCCGATCAGGTCGCGCGCTGGCTGTGGGAGAAGATCAGCAAGTGACGTCGTTCAGTTCCTGCTGCGGTCTACCAACGCTCTCTGCTTGATCCACGGCATCATGGCGCGCAGCTTGGCGCCGATGTCCTCGATCGGATGCGCCGCCATCTTGGCACGCATGGCCTTGAACGAGGTCTGATTGACGCGGTTCTCAAGCATCCAGTCCTTGACGAACTTGCCGGACTGGATGTCATCAAGGATGCGCTTCATCTCGGCCCGGGTTTCGTCGTTGACCACGCGCGGCCCCGACACGTACTCGCCATACTCGGCGGTGTTGGAGACCGAGTAGTTCATGGTGGCGATGCCGCCCTCGTAGATCAGGTCGACGATCAGCTTGACCTCGTGCACGCACTCGAAATAAGCCATCTCGGGCGCATAGCCGGCGTTGACCAGCGTCTCGTAGCCGGCCTTCATCAGCTCGACCAGACCGCCACACAACACTGACTGCTCGCCGAACAAGTCGGTCTCGCATTCCTCTCGGAAGGTCGTCTCGATGATGCCGGCGCGGCCACCGCCGATCGCCGCGCCGTAGGAGAGGCCGAGATCGTGCGCGTTGCCCGACACGTCGCGATGGATAGCGAGCAGGCACGGTACGCCGGCGCCACGCTCGTATTCGGAGCGCACCGTATGGCCCGGCCCCTTGGGGGCGATCATCATCACGTCGAGATCGGGACGCGGCTCGATCAGATTGAAATGCACGTTGAGACCGTGAGCGAACATCAGCGCGGCGCCATCCTTCATGTTGCCGGCGAGGTGATCGCGATAGATTTCGGCCTGCAGCTCGTCGGGCGTGAGCATCATCATGACGTCGGCCCACTTGGCCGCCTCGGCGACCTCCTTCACGGGAAGCTTTTCGGCTTCCGCCTTCTTAACGCCTTGCGAGCCCTTGCGCAGCGCTACCGCCACCTCCTTGACCCCCGAATCGCGCAGGTTGAGCGCATGGGCATGGCCCTGGCTGCCATAGCCGATGATGGCGACTTTCTTGCCTTTGATCAGGTTCAGGTCGGCGTCACGGTCGTAGTAAACACGCATCTCGTCACAAGCCCCTTTCCGGCTGATTGGTGAGGGCACAAACGTCACCCCCGCGCAAAAATCAAGTGTTGCGCCAGGCTAAGTCACATCCCTTCCGACCCGCGGCCGATCGCCACCACGCCGGTGCGCGCGACCTCGACCAGACCGACCGGCAGCATCAGGTTGATGAAACTGTCGATCTTGTCGGTCGCCCCGGTAATCTCAAACACGAAGCTTTCGGTCGTGGCATCGATGACGCGGGCGCGGAACGCGTCGGCAAGGCGCAGCGCCTCCATGCGCGCTTCGCCCTTGCCGCGCACCTTGACCATGGCGAGCTCGCGCTGCAGCGCCGGCCCGGCCACCGTCATGTCGATCACCCGGTGGATCGGGACGATGCGCTCAAGCTGGTTCTTGATCTGCTCGATCACCATCGGCGTACCACGGGTCACGATCGTGATGCGCGACAGATGCTTCTCGTGCTCGGTCTCCGACACCGTGAGCGAGTCGATATTGTAGCCGCGGCCCGAGAACAGTCCGATCACGCGCGCCAACACGCCGGGCTCGTTGTCGACGAGCACACACAGGGTGTGCTGCTCGACATGCTGCGACACGGTGGCTGCGGGATAGTGCGACACGCTTGCATTGGACATGGCTTATCTACCTGGTGGCAATCAGACCATCACCTTGCCTTCCTCGGTGATGGCGTCCTCGATGCTTTCGGCGGCATCGCTCAGCAGCATTTCGTTGTGGGCGCGCCCCGACGGAATCATCGGAAAGCAGTTTTCCGCCGGATCGACCACGCAATCGAAGATCACCGGCTTGGGCACCTCGATCATGTGCTTGATCGCGGCATCAAGTTCGCCCGGCTTGTCGCAGCGAATGCCGACCGCGTGATAGGCCTCCGCCAGCTTGACGAAGTCGGGCAGCGCTTCGGTATAGCTTTCCGAATAGCGCCCGCCATGCAGCAATTCCTGCCATTGCCGCACCATGCCCATGTATTGGTTGTTCAGGATGAAGATCTTGACCGGCAGCCGGTATTGAACCGCAGTCGACATCTCCTGCATGTTCATCAGGATCGATGCTTCGCCCGCGATATCAATGACCAGCGCATCGGGATGCGCGCGCTGCACGCCGACCGCGGCCGGCAGCCCGTAACCCATCGTGCCGAGACCGCCCGACGTCATCCAGCGGTTCGGCTCCTCGAATTTGAAGAATTGCGCCGCCCACATCTGGTGTTGTCCGACCTCGGTGGTGATGTAGACGTTGCGGCCGCGCGTCGCCGCGTACAGCCGCTCGATCGCATATTGCGGCTTGATGATGTCGGATGAGTTCTTGTAGGCGAGCGACCGGCGCCCGCGCCACTTGTCGATCTGCGCCCACCAGGCCTTAAGCGCCGGGTCGGGCGAGGCCGCGTTCGCCCGCCACAGCCGGACCATGTCCTCCAGTACGTGCGCGCAGTCGCCGACGATCGGCAAATCGACCTTGACGTTCTTGTTGATGGAGGATGGGTCGATGTCGACATGGATCTTCTTTGATCCCGGCGCGAAGGCATCGAGCCGGCCCGTGATGCGGTCGTCGAAGCGCGCGCCGATGCAGATCATGACGTCGCAATCGTGCATCGACATGTTGGCCTCGAACGTGCCGTGCATGCCGAGCATGCCGAGCCATTGCGGATCGGAGGCCGGGTAGGCGCCAAGCCCGAGCAGCGTCGAGGTGATCGGAAACCCGGTCAGCCGGACCAGCTCGCGCAGCAAATGCGTGGCCTCGGTCCCGGAGTTGATCACGCCGCCGCCGGTGTAAAACACCGGACGCCGTGCGTGTCGCATCATCTCGATCGCGGCCTTGATCTTATCGAGGTCGCCCTTGAGCTTGGGACGATAGCCCTTGTGCGGGAATTCATTGGGCTTGAAGTAGACGCCCTTGGCGAACTGCACGTCCTTCGGGATATCGACCACAACCGGACCGGGGCGCCCGCTGCCGGCGACATAGAACGCCTCGTGCAGCACGCGCGGCAGGTCGGCGACATCCTTGACCAGATAGTTGTGCTTGGTGCACGGCCGCGTGATGCCGACGGTGTCGCATTCCTGAAAGGCGTCGTTGCCGATCAGGTGGGTCGGCACCTGTCCGGTGATGCAGACGAGCGGGACCGAGTCCATCAACGCGTCGGTCAATCCGGTTACCGCGTTGGTCGCACCGGGGCCGGACGTCACCAGGACCGCCGCAACCTTGCCGGTCGAGCGAGCGTACCCCTCGGCGGCGTGCACGGCGCCTTGTTCGTGGCGCACCAGCACGTGGCGGACCTTCTCCTGATGAAACAGCGCGTCGTAGATCGGCAGCACTGCCCCGCCCGGGTAGCCAAAAATGTCCTCAACGCCCTGATCGGCAAGCGCCGCAATCACCATTTCGGCGCCCGTCATTTCCTGTGCCATCATTCACTCCACAGCTTGGCTCTCTTGCGTCCGGAAATAAAAAAGGGGCCGAAAAGCCCCTGTGCGCATCGCCGACCATCGGGGTGACCTAGCCACCCTCGGCGACGCGCCCTCCTACAATCACAAGCACCTGAGTAATAAAATTGCGCATTGCGGCTCTCAGCGATCCTAAAGTTGCGCGGGACCCTATAGGGCCCGGCCACGCCCGTCAAGCAAAAAGCCCGCTGACGGGCAATGCGAGCGATAGCCCGTTTTCACAAAAGCTTGCAAGCGAATTGCGTTTTCGCGGATGGGCGACGCGCCTATGACAGGCTGCGGGTGGAGCATTCAGCCGATGGCCTTTCTGCGCGAACGATCCGGAGCCTGGTGCCCCGAAAAGGTGGTGGCCTTTGTCGGCGTTCTGCTGCCCGCGCTGTGGCTGCTCGGACGGGTCTGGCTCAACGACCTCGGCCCGCGGCCGTTCACCGAGGCGATCCACTTCGTCGGCGATTGGACGGTGCGGCTGCTCTATCTCACGCTGGCGGTGAGCCCGGCACGCCGGATCTTCATGGCGCCCCGGTTGATCCTGATGCGCCGCACGCTCGGCGTCGCGACGTTTGCCTACGCACTGCTTCACCTGACGCTCTACGTATTCGATCAGCATTTCGATCTGTCCAAGGTCGCATCGGAGATCGTGCTGCGCTACTATTTGACGATCGGATTCGTCGCGCTGGTCGGATCGAGCGCGCTCGCCGTAACCTCGTTCGATCGCGCCGTCCGCTACCTTGGCGCCCAGCGCTGGAACCAGCTGCATTTGCTGGTCTACGCGATTGCAGTGCTGGCGCAGACCCATTTTCTCCTGCAATCCAAGAACGATGTGTGGCAGCCGACCCTGATGCTCGGCTTTTTGACCTGGCTGTTCGGTTACCGTGCGCTGTTTGCCGTCGCCGGTGAAGTGACCTTCGCCCGCCTGGTTGTTCTAGCGATCGCGTCCGCAGGCGTTACCGCAGCCTTCGAAACCGCCTGGTATGCGTTCACGACCGGGGTAGACGCCTGGATGGTCTTCCGCGCCAATTTCGATTTCAGCTACGACATCCGGCCGGCCTGGTGGGTGCTCGCCGCCGGTGTCGCGGTTGCCGTCGCAAGCCTGCTTTGGCGTCAGCGCACGACCGCGCGCAAAATCTGGTCGCGCGCATTCTCTGGCGAAACCGGGGTCCAATCCGCCAGCTGATGGCGAAACCAGGTGTGCTGCCGTTTCGCATAGTGGCGGACGTCGAGTTTTGCGCGCGCGGCCGCTTGCGCAAGCGTCAGACGACCGGAGAGATGGCGCACGAGCCACGGCACGCCATGCGCTTTCATGATTGGTAGCAGCGGATCGAGGCGGCGCTCGGCCAATCGGCTGACCTCACTCAAGGCTCCCGCCGCCAGCATCGCCTCGAAGCGCGTATCGATGCGGCGATAGAGCTCCGTGCGCTCGGGCGCGACGAACAATTTCACGGCCCGCTCCGGCTCGATGAGCGGCGGGACCTGTTCGTGGTGCCAGTCGGCGAGCGGGCGCCCGGTCGCGAGTACAACCTCGAGTGCGCGCGCCACCCGTTGCCGATCCCCTGGTTTCAGTCGTTCCGCCGCCGCGGCATCGCGGCGCGCAAGCTCGGCGTGCAGGGCCTGAGGGCCCTCGGCAGCAAGCCGCTCGCGCACGGCTTTGCGGATCTCCATCGGAATCGGCGGGACCTGCGACAGCCCGCGCGTCAGCGCTTTGAAATACAGTCCGGTGCCGCCGACAAAGACCGGGAGCTTGCCGTAGCGCTCGGTGCGAACCAGCGCATCGCGGGCGTCCCCGAGATAACGTCCAACCGAATAGTTCATTGCGGCATCGACGTGGCCGTAGAGACGATGCGGCAATCGCGCCTCATCGGCGGCGCTGGGACGCGCCGTGATAATGCGCAGGTCACTGTAGATCTGCATCGAGTCAGCGTTGATGATGACGCCGTCGAGCTCTTCCGCGACAGCCAGTGCCAACGCGGACTTGCCGCTCGCCGTCGGCCCTGCGATAAGCACCGCCCGCGTCTTATCCGACATGACCTCTGTTGCGACCCTCATCTCACGTGACCGCGCGCTCGACGGTGCCGCGCTCGAACACGCACGCGCTGCGCTGCCGAAGCCGAGCGAGCCCGACTGGCTCGACCCGGGCGTCGCGGCGGACATTGTGTTTAACGCCAGCGGCGAAAACGACAACCGCTCCCTGTCCGATCGAGTGCGGCACGCGCTGGCAGGCCGGCCGATCGATGTCGTGGTGCAGAACGCGGCCGGGCGGCGAAAACGGCTGTTCGTCGCGGACATGGATTCAACCATGATCGGCCAGGAGTGCATCGACGAGCTGGCCGACATGATCGGTCAAAAAGCGCGCGTCGCCGCCATCACCGAACGCGCGATGCGCGGGGAGCTTGCGTTCGCACCCGCGCTGCGCGAACGCGTTGCGCTGCTCGCCGGCTTGCCCGCGGCGGTAACCGACGAGGTGATCGAGCGCCGCATCACCCTCACGCCGGGCGGTAAAACGTTGGTTGCGACCATGCGGGCGGGCGGTGCCTATACGTGCCTCGTATCGGGCGGCTTCACCGCCTTTACGGAGAAGATTGCCGCCGCGATCGGCTTTGACGAGGCAAGCGCCAATCGGCTTATCGTCGATCCCGCGGGCCGGCTCGCCGGCACGGTTGCCGAGCCCATCCTCGGCCGCGAAGCCAAGCTTGCGACCTTGCTGGCGCTGCGGGGCCGGCTTGGCCTGACCGCCGAGGAAACGCTCGCGGTCGGCGACGGCGCCAACGATCTCGACATGATCCTGGCCGCGGGGCTTGGGGTCGCGTTTCACGCCAAGCCGGCGGTGGCCGCGGCCGCAGCCGCGCGCATCGACCACGGCGATCTCACGGCGCTCCTGTTCGTGCAGGGCTATCGGCGCGCCGAATTCGTGGCGTGACCGCGTTCGTTATTCGGATGCGCCGCCGGGAAGCAGTTTGCGCATGAAGTAGCGCTGTGAGCCGCGCGGGTGATCGTCGAGCGATCCAAAGACCTCGTAGCCGAGCCTCTGGTAGAAGCCGAGCGCCTGAAAGCTGAACGTGTTGAGCCAGACACCGACGCACCCGGCGTCCATTGCGTAGGCCTCCGCCCGGCGCATGAGTTCCGTTCCGAAGCCATAGCCGCGATAAGCTTCGGGGATGATCAGCAACTCGATGGAAAGCCAGTCATAAAGGACATAGGCATAGAGCCCGCCCACGGGATCGAGATAGCCGGGATCGCGCAACAGCAGCGCGTACTGGCGGAACGGCGTCTCGCCGACATGGCTTGCGTTGTACTCAACGAGCAGGCTGAGTACCGCCTGCCGGTCCGCGTCCGTCGGGTGATCAGTTGCGACAATTTCGAGCTGCATGAGCGGTCGCCCGAGCCGGGCAGCGTCCGGCAATTGCATCACGACGAGCCCGGGCCCCGCCGGGGCGGGGCACGCGTCGATGTACCGATCTATTGCAAGCCGAGCGCCACAAACCGAAGCTCGCCGTCCGCGTTGGACACAAGGAACAGCGCCGACTTGCGGCCGTCCTTCTTGAGCTGATCGAGCTTCTTCTGCAGATCGGCAGGGGTTGCAATCGGTTCCTGGGCGACCTCGACGATCACGTCACCAGCGTTGAGCCGCTTTTCGGCGGCAGCCGAATTGGCGTCGACACCGGTAATTACCACGCCTTTGATCTGGTCCTTGATCTTGTAACGCTGGCGCAGCGTGTCCGTCAGATTAGACAGCTGCAACCCAAGCGTTTTCTGGACGACCGACTTCTCCTCCGGCTGGTCGTCTTTCTTGGTGGTCAGTGCCGCTTGTTTTTCACCGTCCTCGAGCCGGCCGAGCTTGACGGTCTTTTTCTCTTCCTGACCCTTGCGGATGATCACGACCTCGACGTCCTTGCCGACCGGTGTGTCGGCAACGATGCGCGGCAGATCCTTCATTTCCTTGACGTCCTTGCCGTCGAACTTGACGATGACGTCGCCCGGCTCGATGCCCGCGGGTTTTGCCGGCCCCTTATCCTCAACGCCAGCGACCAGCGCGCCTTTCGCGGGCTTGATATTCAGGCTGTCGGCGATGTCGTCGGTGACCTGCTGAATACGCACGCCGAGCCAACCGCGGCGGGTCTCGCCGAACTGCCGCAGTTGATCGATCACCGCAACCGCGGACTTCGAAGGCACGGCAAAGCCGATGCCGATCGAGCCGCCGGACGGGGAAATGATCGCGGTGTTGACCCCAACCACCTCGCCGTTGAGGTTGAACAGGGGGCCGCCCGAGTTGCCGCGGTTGATGGCGGCATCAGTCTGGATATAGTTGTCGTACGGCCCGGAATTGATGTCGCGATTGCGCGCCGACACGATACCGGCGGTGACAGTGCCCCCGAGGCTGAACGGATTACCGATCGCCACGACCCACTCGCCCAGCCGCAACTTGTCGGAATCGCCAAACTGCACGGCCTTGAGCGGCTTGTCCGGCTTCACCCGGAGCAGCGCGATGTCGGTCTTCTGGTCGTGGCCGATCACTTCGGCCTTGAGCCGGCTGCCGTCGTTGAGGATGACGTTGACCTCGTCCGCATCGGCGATCACGTGATTGTTGGTCACGACGATGCCGGCCGGATCAATGATAAAGCCCGAGCCGAGCGAGGAAACGCGCCGCGGCGCCCGGTTTTGGTTGTCGCCCCCGCCGCGCCTGTTCTTGAAGAATTCCTCGAAGAATTCCTCGAATTGCTGCGAGCCCGGCGGCATCTGCGGCATGGCTCCACGCGCTTCGACCATCTGCGAGGTCGAGATGTTCACCACCGCGTCGATCACCTTTTCGGCTACGTCGGCGATGCCCTCGGGTCCGTGCGTCTGCGCGGCGGCGGCGAGCGGCGACAAAGCGATCGTGCCCGCGAGCGCGATCGCGGCGACCGAGCGGCGAGAGTGCCGCGGAACTGCGTGACAGCCGGCCATAGGCTTGGAATCTCCTGAAAAATCGTCTGGCGCCGACACTGCGCCGGACGCCCGCTGGAAGCAAGGCGTCATTTCCGCCTGCAAATAGGCATGGAATTGGGCGGAATGGCGACCTCGGGGGCGGCGCGTGGGGCCCTCAGCCGCGTATCAACCAGATCACTACGAGGCCGAACACGGCACTCAGCAGCCCCACCAGGCGCAGGATCTGGTCCGGAGTTTCCAGCACGGCCGCAACGGCGCGCCGGGTCTGCGCCGGGAAGGCTGCAAAAACCAACCCTTCAATCACGAAAACCAGCCCGAGCGCCTCCAGGAATTGCAACATTGTGTGTTACCGGCCGGCGCAGCTTCGCGCCGGCATCAATTCTTGTTGGTGTCGCCGGTCTTGTTGGAGTCGGCATTGTCCCGGGGCTTACCCGACGGATCGCCAAAATAGCGGAAGAAATCGGAATCCGGCTTGATCACGAGCCGCGTGTCGTTCGACCGCAAGCTCGCTTCGTAGGCTTGCATCGAGCGATAGAAGCTGAAAAAGCCGGGGTCCTTGCCATAGGCGTCGGCGAAGATCCGGTTGCGTTCAGCGTCGCCTTCGCCGCGTACCTGCTCGGACTTTGACTGCGCTTCCGCGACCAGGACGGTTACGTCGCGATCGGCGCGTGCCTTGATTTCCTGCGCGCGCTGATTGCCTTGCGCGCGAAATTCGGCGGCCTCACGCTGACGCTCGGTCTGCATCCGCTGATAAACTGCCTGGCTGTTCTGTTCCGGCAAATCGGCTCGGCGAATGCGCACGTCGATGACATTGATGCCGAACTGGCGAGCCTCATGATCGAGCTGCTCGCGCACCTTGGACATGAGCTGCGGCCGTTCGTCGCGCACCACGTGGGTGAGCGTCGCCTCGCCCAGCACGCGCCGCAGCGCCGAGTTGAGCAGTGTCGACAATTGTGTATTTGCAACCGCGACCGAGCCGACCGTCTGATAGAACTTCAGAGGTTCCTGAATGCGATAGCGCGCGAAGGCGTCCACAACCAACCGCTTCTGGTCAGACGCGATGACCTCCTGCGCGGGGTTCTCCAGGTCTAGGATACGCGCGCTGATGTAGACGACGTTTTCGATCCACAGGGGCCATTTGGAATAGAGCCCCGCGCACTGCGACTGCGCGGGCGACGCTCCGGGAGGATCTCCCGCGCACGGCTCTGTGATGACCTTGACCGGTTGGCCAAACCGGATGACCAGCGCCTGCATTCCCTGTTGCACCTCGAACAGCGATTGATAGCCGAGGATCAGGAGGATCAGCAGGATGACTGCGGCCGCGCCGCCGGTGATGGAGGATCTCATCGGGCGCTCCCGCTGGTTGCGCCCGGCGCAGGCGGGCGCTGTTGCGCGCGCGTCGGATCGGTGAGCGGCAGCACTGGGACGACGCCGGAACCGCCGGCGTTGGTTTGAGCGTCGAGAATGACCTTGTCGGCGCCGCCCAGGACCCGTTCCATGGTCTCAAGGTAGAGCCGCTGGCGCGTGATGTCGGGGGCCTTCTTGTACTGCTCATAGACTTGCACGAAGCGCGAAGCCTGTCCGGTCGCCTCTGCAACGGTCTGTTCGCGATAGGCATCCGCGGCCTGAAGAATTTGCGCTGCTCGCCCACGCGCCTCCGGCACCACCCGATTGGCGTAGGTCTGGGCCTCGTTCTGTGCGCGCTCCGCGTCGGCGCGCGCCGCCTGCACATCGCGAAACGAATCGATCACCTGCTGCGGCGGATCCACCTTCTGCATTTGCACCTGGGTGATTTGAATGCCGGACTGGTAGTTGTCGAGCACCCTTTGCATCAGGTCCTGCACCCCGGTCTCAACGTTCTGCCGTGCGCCGGTCAGGATCGGCTGGATTTCGGAGCGCCCGATCACCTCGCGCATCGCGCTTTCCGCAACCGCCTTCACGGTGCCCTCCGGGCTTTGAATATTGAAGAGATAATCCGCAGCCCCGTTCGGCTTGATACGCCAAAGCACGGTGAAATCCACGTCGACGATGTTTTCGTCGCCGGTGAGCATCAGACTTTCTTCCGGAACGTCGCGCCAGCTCGTGCCGCGTCGCAGGCCGTCCTCGACCCGCATGCCGATGTCGATGCGGTTGATGTTGAGCACCTTCGGGGTCAGCACGGTCTCGATCGGATAGGGAAACTTTATGTTGAGGCCGGGTTGTGCGTCGCGGACGTATCTTCCGAACCGCATCACGATGCCGAGCTCGTCGGGCGCGACCTGATAGATCCCGGAAAAGCCCCACAGCAGGACCGCTATCAGGGCGATGATGATGGCACCCTTCCCGCCCAGGCTCCCCCCCGGCAGCACGCTGCGCAGCTTGTCCTGGCTGCGCCGCAGGATTTCTTCCAGATCGGGCGGATTGGGGCCCGAGGATTGCGGACCCGTTCCCCAAGGCCCCTTCGGCCCCGATCCCCAGGGACCGCCGCCTTGATTGCTCCAGGGCATGAAACCTCCAACCGCGCCAAGCCGGCGCGTCCTGTGTCACGAGGTTATAGGGGGTGCCCTCCCCCCTTTCAACGCGCGCAGGCGCCGCATCATTTCCGCGCAACGCGCTCGTAGCTCAAAATAGTGAAGCCCGCGTCGTCGTGCGGCCCCGGGGCGACGTCGCGGCGCGCGACCTCATGCCATTCGGCGTCGCTGAAATCCGGCAAGATCACATCCCCTTCGGGGCGCAGATGCACGCGGGTCAACTCCAGCCGTTGCGCGAGCGGAACGGCCTGCGCAAAGATTTCAGCGCCACCGATCACCATGATATCGCTCGCGCGTCGCAACGCATCGCCACGCGCGACTTCGAGGGCGGTATCGAAACTCGGCGCGACAATGAGGCCCGGCGCAGCGAACGCGGGATCGCGGCTCACCACCACATTGGTGCGTCCGGGCAGCGGCCTGCCGATAGAGCGATGGGTCTTGCGTCCCATCACCACCGCCTTACCCATGGTGAGGGAGCGAAAGTGCTGCAGATCGGAGCGCAGCCGCCAGGGCAATCCACCGTCGCGGCCGATGATGTTGTTGTCGGCGACTGCGATGATCAGAACGATGGTCGGCCCGGCGCGCTTCGAACGATCTTCGCTCACACCGCGACTTCCGCCTTGATGTGCGGATGCGCCTCGTAGCCATCGAGCGTGAAATCTTCGAAGCGGAACGCATCGAGAGCCTGCACGCGCGGGTTCAACCGCATGATCGGCAGCCGCAAGGGCGGCCGCGTCAGTTGCAGGCGCGCCTGTTCCATATGATTGAGATAGAGATGCGCGTCGCCGAACGTGTGAATGAACTCGCCCGGTTTCAGACCGGCCACCTGGGCAACCATCAGCGTGAGGAGACTGTAGGAGGCGATGTTGAACGGCACCCCGAGAAAGATGTCGGCTGAACGCTGATAGAGCTGGCAGGACAGCCGGCCCTTGGCGACGTAGAACTGGAACAGGCAATGACACGGCGGCAGCGCCATCCTGTCGACGTCGGCCGGATTCCAGGCGGTGACGATCAGCCGGCGGGAATCCGGATTGCGCCGGATCGCGGCGACCACATTGGCGATCTGATCGATGGTCTCGCCATCGCGCGTGGGCCACGAGCGCCATTGCCGGCCATAGACCGGCCCAAGATCACCGCGTTCGTCCGCCCATTCGTCCCAGATCCGAACCCCGTGATCGTTGAGATATTTGACGTTGGTGTCGCCGGCCAGGAACCAGAGCAGCTCGTAAACAATGGATTTGACGTGAAGCTTTTTGGTTGTGAGCAGCGGAAAGCCCTTCGTCAGGTCGAACCGCATCTGGTGGCCGAACACCGACAGCGTGCCGGTGCCGGTGCGGTCGTGTTTTTCCACGCCGTCGGCCAGAACGTGCTCCATGAGGTCGAGGTATTGGCGCACGGAAGCTCCCGTTGAGTCGCGCAAAGGAGTTTACAGGGCGGCGCTGCCGGGCGAAATGCGCTAAGCCGTCTCCCGCATTGCCGGTGGATAGCTCTCGGCGTCAGGTTTCGCCTTCGACAAACACCTCTTCGCGACGCGAGCGGATCATCGGCAGGACCGCGAGCACGAGCAGGAAAACCGCGATCGCCAGCAGCGTCGCCGAGATCGGCCGATACAGGAACGTCATCGGATCGCCGCGGGCGATCAGCATGGCGCGGCGCAGGTTCTCTTCCATCAACGGACCCAGCACATAGCCGAGCAGCATCGGCGCCGGTTCGAAGTCGAGCTTGATCAGCCAATAGCCGACCAGCGCGAACACGGCCGTCATGGCGACGTCGAAGGGCGCGTTGTTGATCGAGTAGTTGCCAATGTTGCAGAAGATTAGAATCGCCGGGAACATCATGCGGTACGGCACCCGCAGCAGACGGACCCAGAGCCCGACCAGCGGCAGGTTGATGACGACCAGCATCAGGTTGCCGAGCCACATCGACGCGATCATGCCCCAGAACAAGTCGGGCTGCTTGGTCATGACCTGCGGGCCCGGAACGATGCCGTGGATGGTCATTGCGCCGACCATCAGCGCCATCACCGCATTGGGCGGGATGCCAAGGGTGAGCAGCGGAATGAACGAGGTCTGCGCCGCCGCGTTGTTGGCGCTCTCGGGCGCGGCCACGCCTTCGATGGCGCCGCGACCGAAGCGTGACGGGTCCTTGGCTACCTTCTTTTCGAACGTGTAGGCTGCAAACGCCGCGATGACCGCGCCACCGCCCGGCAGAATGCCGAGGATCGACCCCAGGACCGTGCCGCGCGCGATCGCTCCGGCGGAGGCCTTGAGATCGGGCCAGGTCGGCATCAATCCGGTGACCTTGGCAGCTACGATCGAGCGCGTCTCTTCGGTTTGCGTCTCCAGGTTGCGAATGATCTCGGCAAAGCCGAATACGCCCATCGCAACGACCACGAAGCCGATGCCGTCGGACAGTTCCGGCACGTCGAACGCCATGCGCGACTGGCCGGTCTCGATGTCGGATCCGACACTCGAGAGCAGAAGCCCCAGCATGATCATGCAGACCGCTTTGAGGACGGAGCCCTTGGCGAGCACGACCGCGAACACCAGCCCGAGCACCATCAGGGAGAAGTACTCGGCCGGCCCGAACAGCAGCGCCAGCGAGGTCAGCGGCGCACCGAGCGCAGCCACGAGCACCGTGGACACGCAGCCCGCGATGAACGATCCAATGGCGGCGATCGCCAGCGCGGGACCGGCCCGCCCCTGGCGGGCCATCTGATGGCCGTCAAGGGTCGTCACCACCGAAGACGCTTCGCCCGGTATGTTGACCAGGATCGACGTGGTGGAGCCGCCGTATTGAGCACCGTAGTAGATGCCGGCCAACATGATCAGCGCGCCGACGGGCGGCAGTCCGAACGTGATCGGCAGCAGCATGGCGATGGTCGCGACCGGACCGACGCCCGGCAGCACGCCGATCAGCGTTCCGACCAAGGCGCCGATCAGGCAGAACAGGACGTTCATCGGCGAGAGCGCGACCGCAAAGCCGTGAGCAAGATTGGCGAAGAGATCCATGGCGGCGCCCTCAGAACCGCGGCCAGAACGCGAACGGCAAGTTGAGGCCGTACACAAACAAGAGGGCGCAGAAGATCGTGAGCGCGGCCGCCCAGGCCAGCGTTTCGCGCCAGCGCACCTCGGCCGTGGCAGCGGCGGAGACCACCAGCGAGATGAAGCTCGCAAGCACGAGCCCGAGCGGACGAATGGTGCCTGCGAAGATCAGAGTTCCCGCGATCACGTAGAGCGGGCCGCGGTCAAGTCCCCGCGCCAGCACAATCGTCACCAGCAGCACGACAAGCGCTGCGACCACGGTTTCGAATTGGCGCAGGCCCAAAGCGGTCGTCAGCGGAGTTGCGTAAATCGACACCACCGCGAACAGCGCGATCAGCAACGCACCGAAGAGCGTGCCGCGGACCGCGACCCGCTCCACTTTCGGACCGTCGGTGAGCAGCCCGACCGCGGCAACGCAAAGACCGAGGGCGCCAAGTATCACTGCAAACATGCGCGGCGCGGTGCCGGGTCCGAAGGCGAAGCCGCGCATGCCGGGCAGATCGCGCGACGCCCAAAGCGCAAACGCGGCAACTGCGGCCAGCACCAGGCCGCCGTAAAAGTCCTGTGGGTTGCGGATTCTGAAGCGGCCTGACGGGCCCGACGGGGCTTGCACGCCCTCCGACATTAAAACTCCTCCCACTTAAACTCGATTGTCGCTGTTCCCCAACGCCTTTCCTAGCACACCGAACCGCTCAACCGGAAGCAACCGTTGGGCCGTATCCCAGTGCTTTGCGCCGCCTCGACGATTGAGCCCTACGGACCCCCGGAGCGAAAGCAGCGGGCGCACCGCTGCACGGCACCGCAAGTCACAGCAGTCCCAATAAGCCGATGAGGGTCGCAGCACCGAGCGCCCACAACGGGGAGATGCGCGTCCAATGAACGAGCGCAAATGTCGCCGCGGTGATGAGCAGCGTGCCCCAGCCTTGGTCAGCCGAGCGCGCCACGATCAGCGCGGTCGCACCGACGAGACCGACCGAGACCGGAATGAGGCCGGCCTGCAGTGCAATTGCCCACCGTGATTGCTTGAACTGGTGGAACGCGCGCACGGTCTGGAACGCGACCGCGCACGCCGGGCCGCACATGCAGACCGTCGCAACCAGCGCGCCCGGAATGCCGGCGACCTGCTGACCGATCAGGGTCACGATCAGCACGTTGGGCCCCGGCGCAGCCTGGGCAATCGCGACCAGCTGCGTGAATTGGGTGCTGGTCATCCAGTGATAGACGTCGACGGCCTGACGATGCATTTCGGGAAGCGCGGTGATCGCACCTCCGATGGCGAGGAACGACAGTATCGAAAACTGCAGCGCGAGCGTGAGCATCGTTCCAGAACCGTCCTTCATGAGCGTCTCCACGCGCGCGCGATCGAGAGCGGCACGAGCACGGCGAGGACGGCGAGGAGCGGCCACTGGAGCACGCCCACGGCGATAAACGCCACGGCGGCGATCAGCACGGTCCCCATTCCCTTGCGCGGGAGCGGCTCGGCCATCGAAACAGCGGTCGAGATCAGAAGACCTGCTGCCGCTGCCGCCAGACCCGCCAATGCGCCGCGCGACTGCGGTAGCGCGCCGTAGCGGGAATAGAGCGAGCCCAGGAGGATCATCAGCACGGTCGGCGGACCCATGAGACCGAGTACGGCAGCGGCCGCTCCGGCCGGCCCGCGAATCCGCGAGCCATAGATGAGGGAGAAGTTCACGATGTTCGGACCCGGCAGGAACTGGCACAGCGCGAACAGCTCATTGAACTCATCCGCCGTCATCCACTTGCGCTCCTGCACAATGACGCGCCGTGCCCAGGCGAGCACGCCGCCGAAGCCGGAGATCGTAATCTTGAAAAAGCCCAGGAAGAGATCGGTGGTGGTCGGAACGACAAGTGTCGGAGGCGGCGCGAGAACGTGCTCGGTCATGCGCGAGTGTTAACGGCGGATATTTTGCGGCGCCAGCCAAAATTCAGCGCGCATGTCGCCGCTTGCGCATACGAGCTTGGAGAGCGCCAACCAAACGCTCCCGCTGCGCGTTGGGGCACGAATGGCCAGCGCGTTCCGCGACTGCTCGCGCGCTCTGGCTCGTGCTGGCGGCCGAACGGTCAACGGGCGATAGGACAGCAGCAACACACCGGCCCTAGGAATTTTTTCTCGAAAACAGCGCGATCTTTTCTCGTTAAGGCGGCCCGCTTATATTTGGTGAGCCGGCTTGCCGGCTATGGCGATAAATGGCCGTCGTAATAAACCTATCGGACCCGGGGGCAGTACCCGGCGCCTCCACCAACGGGGGCGAAACAGGATCGACGAGGGCGTAAAGGGCGAGCTTTTGCTCGGCATGGTTCCGCCGTTATCGGGCCAATCTCATAGTTGCCAACGACAACTATGCTCCGGTTGCTCAGGCCGCGTAATGCGGTTTGAAATACCGACTTAAAGTCCTGACGTCTTAGCAGCGTCAGGCGGGGTTCGGAGGCACCTGGCAACAGAAGCCTCCACTTCGTCACCATATGTTTCGGCATCACGCGGCGGTGACGCCATTTGCGTGTTGTGATGCGGTCGCGGAATCGGAATGCCCCGGATTGGCCATAACGCAACCGCATAGCCTGCTCAAAAACATCGGCTGACGTGTTTTATCGGCCGCGTTAGCATATGCTTGATTCTTGCTAGGAGCCTCGGGCGCCGATGGCTGTTGATCACATCCGCTACGACCTGCTGACGCAGGAGGCCATGCGTGGCGTGGTGCGCCGGGTTTTGCGAGATGCTGCGACGAAGGGACTTGCCGGCGAGCATCACTTCTTCATTTCGTTCTCAACGCGCGCCCCGGGCGTGAAACTCTCGCCGCGTCTGCGTGCTCAATATGCCGAAGAGATGACCATCGTCCTTCAGCATCAGTTCTGGGATCTGACGGTCGCAGATGATTCATTCGAGGTTGGATTATCCTTCAACGGGATTCCGGAACGCCTGACCGTGCCGTTCGCCGCGATCAGGGGCTTCTTCGACCCGTCGGTCAATTTCGGTTTGCAATTTGCCGAGGCCGCGGCGCTCAGTGCACACCAAGGCGCCGCGCAATCGACTCTCTCACGTACCGAGGTCGCAGCCGGCGCTGACAGCGAAAAGTCCCAAGCCGCAAGCGACGTCAGCCACAAATCCCTGCCTGTTTCGGCCGATACGGTCGCCCCGGTTGCCGACACGCCCGACAAGCCCGCGGGCGGCGCCGAGGTGGTGCGGCTCGATCGTTTCCGCAAGAAATAAACGTCGCTCCGCGCTCGACGGCGCCTCTGTCGATCAGCCACAATGCTGAGTTGTCGGCAGACGCGGCTTCCCGACCCTAGCCGATGCGCGGCCACGCCCCGCGCAACCAGTTTCCAACTCACCAGCAGGGAAAAGGTTCCACGAAATTTTAAAAAGATTTCTCATGCATTAATTTCGCCTATCAAACATTCGCGCAGGTAATGGGAGGTCATTTTTCTCCCAATAATGTGATTATACACCGCGACAATTCGGAAATTGCACTAGCAATGCACGGTAATGCGTGGCAAGCAGTTTATTAAGATCCGACACTATTCCAGCAGGTGAGCCGAATAGCCTTGCTATCGGCGCATTTAACGGGAACAAAGCGTAAGCTTGAGCGACCGCAAAGTTTGGTGGGGCATGGGCGAGATCGTCAATCTTCGGACGGTTCGCAAGCGGGCACGACGGCAGCAGAACTCGAATGCGGCTGGGGTGCAGCGCTTGGAACATGGGGTGCCGAAGGCAGAAAGGTCGCTCCGCCAAGCGCAAGAGCAACAAGCGCGGCGCAAGCTCGACCTGCACCGAATCGAATCTGGAGAGGCCACATGAAGTCTCAGGTAGTAAAACGGTCAATCGTCATCGCGGGGCACAAGACCAGCGTGAGCCTCGAGGACGCGTTCTGGAAGGGGCTCAAGGAGATCGCGGCAGCGCGTAACATTCCGCTGTCGGACCTCGTATCCACAATCGATAACGAGCGCCAGCACGGCAATCTGTCGTCGGCGATCCGGCTCTTTGTCCTGGATTACTATCGTGCCCAGGCCGGCGGCAGCGACATGCCAAGCCGCGAGTTCTCCCCTGTTCGGACGGTCTCGTCGGATCTTCGCGCCGACTGACCGGCTTGTCTACTGAGGCGTCAAAAGCGGCGGCGACACCGGCGACACCGGTATCGCGGGCCGTGGCGCGGACATCCCCGGCAGCCGATTGATGACGACCGGCGGCGGTAACGCCGGCGCCGCCCGCGGCTGCGGAGGACCCGCCGGGTTCGCTCCGACCCGTGTGCCCGTTGGTGCGCTCCCTTGCCCCGGACTCGTGGGGGCGGGGGCCGGCGCAACAGCACGATTATCCGGCGGCCGAGCCGCCCGCTCCACGGCATCGAGGCGCTTCGCCTCCCGGTCCACCGATTGCATCGTCAGCCAGTTGGTCAGCGCGGACACGTCGACCGTGCGTCGCGGGGTTGCGATCGGTCCCTTCAACAAAACCGACGCCTGCGGCCGCTGACCGGACTCGGCGCCACCGAACAACGTGAAGCGCGCATCGATCGTCGAATCGAGAAGATCGAGCGTGCCGCTTGCCGCGAGATCATTGGCCTGCGGCGGTACGACCAATTTGCCCAGACGAACCCGGCCGGACGAGATCGCGAGCGGCGCGCTGACCCAAGGCATGCTCAGCGAGCCTGCATCCATCACCCGGGTCACCATGTCGCCAATACGCGCGGGCGCGGCGGGCGCGCCGCGATCGATCGCACGAATCGCGACGTCGATTGCCTTGGGATCGAGGCCGGCGATCTGAGCGCCTTCAAGCGTGACGGATCCGATGCCGTTGAGCGAACCGACCAGCGCTGCGGGATTGGATCCCGATCCCTCCAGCTCAATCTTGGAGGAAAACCGCCCGCTGACCGGCGGCTGCCCGCTGCCGCGAATCACCGTCGTCGCGTCTGCATTCGTTAGCGCCATCCGGGCGCGGACCGACAGTCCGCCGGCCCCATTGCGAAAGCCGGCGTCGGCCGACAGCGTGCCGCCGCCGATTGACGCGGTCACGGTTTCGAACGCGACGTCCTGGGGAGTGAGCACGAGCGCGCCGCGCAGCTTGTTGGCGACCACCGTCGGCGCAAGCGTCGCCCGCTCGGCCTCCAGGGCGATGCGCCCGCTGACTGGCGCAAGCGAATGGAACGGTTGCGCCGACCAGGCGGCGTTGCCCGCGCCCTGCGCCGGCATGCCGATCGCGGCGGCAATAAGCGCCGGAACATCGACCTCGTCGGCCGCAAGATTCGCATCGAGGCGCAGCGGCCGTTCAAGCACCACATGGCCCTGCCCGCGCACCGGCGTGCCGCCGGCATCGCCGGTGAGATCGCGAAACCCGATCTCATTGCCGTCAATCGCAACACGTGTCTTGAGCGTCACCGGAAATGGGATGGCGCGCGCGAACCATCGCAGGTCGGCGGCCGACAGCGTGACGTCGGCGTTTCCGCGCAGGCTGAAGTCCGCGAGCCGCAGGCTGCCTCCCGCCGTCGCATCGAGCCCGTCACCATTGAGCGTCGCATCGACCTTGAACGGGCCGCTGCCCGGACCACTCGCGGTAAAGGCGAGCTTTGCGGCACGCTTGCCGCCGACAATCCCGTCGAGGCCCAGGGCCGCGAGCAGCGCACCGTCCTCGGACGCGACCCGGCCATCGATGCGCAGGTCGGCGTGATCCACCGCGCCGATATTGCCAAGGCCCTGCGCGGCGAGATTGACCTGAACCCCGCCCATCGTGCCGTCGAGCTTGAGCTGAGCCAGCGATTGCGCCCCACCGGCCGGCGCGGGGTCGATCTTGAACGCAGCCTCGAGTTTTGCCGGAACCATTCGGGTCGCGTTCGCGCGCAAGAGATCGGCGGCCTTCGGCGACACGGTGGCCGCCAGCGCGGCGAGGCCATCGATCTTTTGCGCATTGAGGCCGAGCGCAACCGCGCCGCGCGGTGATCCTGCCGGCACGTCGACCCCTCCGCTCGCCGTTATGGCGGCACCGCCGAAATCCGCGATCGAAAGCGCCCCGATGTGCAGGCCCGTCCCGTCGAACCTCACATTGGCCTTGGCGTTCGTCGCATCGATGCCGGCGAACGTGACGCGGCCGAGATCCAAGACGAGCGAGATTTCGCCGGGACGCTCAAACGCCGTCCCGCTCGCATTGGCACCGGCGAGGATCGTGCGCGTGAGCGCAACGGCGGCGTCGAGATTGAACGCCGCGGCGGTGAGCCCGACGTCAAGGCGCGCCGGTTCTTTTGGGTTCGCGAACCGGTATCCGAGCTTCCCCTCGAAGGCTCCGTGGTCGTACTCCGCCTTCACGCGGTCGAAGACGACGTGTTCACGACCGACCGCTACGTCGCCGCGCATCCGAAATGCTGCGATCGTGCGACTTGCGAGATCAACCCCGTCAAGCCACGCGATCAGCGTTGTCGGATCGGGCACATCGAGCGTGACCGGCCCGGCGAACTCCCGGGTTGCGGCATCGAGCCGCCCGCTCAGTCCGACCTGGGTGAACCCGGGTGCGCGGAATTCCAGCGTATCGACGGTCAAACCGTCGCGCTCGGCACGGAGATCGGCGCGGACCGACTGCAAAGTCGCACCCCCAAGCGTCACGGCATCGATCCCGATGCCGATGGTCAACGGCATCGGCGGATGCAGGATCTCGTCGAGGGTTTGAGTCCAGCGTTGCAAGGCTGCGAGCGGGTGCCGGCTCGCAGCGTCGGTCGCCGCCAAAGCGCGATCGAGGTCGACCTGGCGCGCCGACAACACGCTGTTGAGCCGCGCGCCGGCGCCGAACTTGAGTTCGGCGGTTCCGGTCAGCCGAACCGCGCGTTCGTCGGGCCCGTACTGAAAATCGACCTGTTCAAACAACGCCACCGTCGGATCGATCTTGAGCTTGCTCTCGATCCGCCATGGATCGCTGGCAACCGTCTTGCCGGTGGACAGCGCGAGCCCCGCCGGGCGCGACAGCACCAGGTTGCCGTCGAAGCGGGGCGTGTCGTCCGCGAGCGTCAGCATCCCCTCGGTTTCGATGGTCAGGGGCCGGTCCGTCGGGTCGATGGCAAGGCTCAGCTTGGCGCCGTCACCGGCGCTGCGGCTGGTCGCAATGCGATAATTGAACGACTGGCCCTCGACGGCGAATGCACCCCGGCCGCGAATCGGCCCGACCGGTGCGCGGATCTCGCCGGTAAACGTCACGTTCTCCAGGACGGCCTTGGCGCCGCTGCTCGCATCGGCAAGCGACACGCGCCCGCCGCTCACAGCGATGCGGTCGATGGTCACATCTCCAGCGCCGACGATCGCTGGACCCGATACGCGCCCGTCGCGATCACGCTCGACCGCCACATATGGGCCATCAATGCGCACGGCGGTGGCCCGCAGTTCTCCGCGCAGGAGCGAGGCGAGCGAGAGCTCTGCGTCAACTCCGCGCGCGCCGAGCACCGGCGTGGCATCGGCCGGGCCGACGTTGATCCCCTGCACGCGCACCGTGGGGATTGGCAGGAGGCGCACGTCGATCGCCCCGGTAATTTGCACCGGTTGCCCGGCGATCCGGCTGGCCCGCGTCTCAAAATCGGTCCGGAAGCGACCCCAATCGACAAACAGCGGCCCTACCAGCGCGGTCACCAGCGCCAGGATGAGCGCGATTCCGATTGTCAGCAGTGTTGTTTGCAAACGCGCTATGCTCCGGGTGTCCCGCCCCCCGCGAGCGATTCTACGAGGCTAGTGTAAACGAATATCGCCCGCCCCACGGCTGTCGCTCATGACACGCCAGGGCGGCGAATATGTGTCATCCCAATACTCCGGGCGGTTCGGGCCGCCATTTCGGGCCGTGCCCCGCGAACGCATCGGCGGCCTTGCTATGAGCCGATCTTACCCGGGTTCATGATCCCCTGCGGGTCGAGCGCCCCTTTAATGGCGCCCATGACCGCAAGCGCCGCGCCGCCATGTTCGGCCGCAAGGTACTTCAGCTTCCCCTGGCCGACCCCGTGCTCGCCGGTACAAGTACCATCCATCGCGATCGCGCGCGCCACCAGTCGCTCCATGAACTTGTCGGCGCGCACGACCTCGTCCGCGTCGTCCATGTCGATCAGCAGCGAAAGGTGAAAGTTGCCATCTCCGACGTGCCCGGCGATCGGCGCGATCAGCCGGCTTTCGGCAATGTCACGCTGGCTCTCGGTCACGCATTCGGCGAGCCTTGAGATCGGGACGCAGACGTCAGTCGCGACCGGCTGCGCGCCCGGCCGCAATCCGCGGGCGGCGAAATAGGCGTCGTGGCGCGCCTGCCACAACCGGGTGCGGTCCTCGGCCCGCGTCGCCCATTCAAACGGCCCGCCGCCGAATTCGCCCGCAATCTCCCCGAAGCGTTCCGACTGTTCGGCCACGCCCGCCTGGCTGCCGTGGAACTCCACGAACAGCATCGGGACTTCAGGCAGCGTCAGCTTCGAATAGGCATTGCAGGCCTTGACCTGGAGCGCATCGAGCAACTCGATGCGCGCAACCGGAATCCCGGACTGAATAGTGGCAATCGTTGCGTTGCAGGCGGCTGCAACCGATGCGAACGGGCAGGTGCCGGCGGCGATGGCTTCCGGAATCCCCGCCAGCCGGAGCGTGATCTCGGTGATGACCCCGAGCGTGCCCTCCGATCCGACAAACAGGCGCGTGAGGTCATAGCCGGCCGACGATTTCTTGGCGCGGCTGGCGGTTTTGATCACCTCA
The DNA here is from genome assembly GCA_051985675.1 of Xanthobacteraceae bacterium. Taxonomy (GTDB): domain Bacteria; phylum Pseudomonadota; class Alphaproteobacteria; order Rhizobiales; family Xanthobacteraceae; genus JAFAXD01. The sequence goes on from JBPYFJ010000139.1 coordinate 43,852, forward strand.
CCGTTGGCCAACACGGCCTTGAGCGAGAGGACATTGTCCTTCATCGTGCCATAGCGCACCGCATTGGTGCCTGAAGCGTGCGTCGCCGTCATGCCGCCGAGCGAAGCGTCGGCGCCCGGGTCAATCGGAAAGAACAGGCCCTGGTCGCGCAAGTGCTCGTTGAGGAACTTGCGCGTGATGCCGGGCTCGACCACGCAGTCGAGATCTTCGGCATGGACGGCGAGTACCCGGTTCATGTCCCGCACGTCGATCGAAATGCCGCCGAGCGGCGCGTTGACGTGGCCTTCGAGCGACGTGCCGGTGCCGAACGCAATCACCGGTACACCGTGCTTGGCGCAGATGCGCACGATCTGCTGCACGTCCTGCGTCGATTGCGGATAGACCACTGCGTCCGGCGGCTCGTTGTGGTGCCAGGTTGTGGTATGGCCGTGCTGCTGGCGCACCGCTTGCGAGGTCACCAGTCGATTGCCGAAGGCCGCCGCCAGTTCGCTGACGGCCGTCGCGATCTCGCGCTCTTTGCGTACTGGAAGTACCGGTCTGGCCACGCCGTGCTTTTAGACGGGTTTCTAGTCGGCGGTAAACCCCGACGCCGCGATGACGGGTTTCCACAGAGCCGCGTGAGCCTTCTGAATGCGGCCCAGTGCGTCCGGCGACGTTCCGGTCGGATTGAGGCCGAAGCTGATCAACCGCTGCGACACGTCCGGCGACTTCACCGCGTCGACAATCGCCTTGTTCAAGCGAGCGACCACGTCGTCAGGCGTCTTCGCCGGGGCGAACATCGCATACCAGCTCGTCCCAACGATATCGATACCGCTCTCTTTGAATGTCGGCACATCGGGAAAGCCAAGCGACCGCTCAACGTCCGACGTGGCGATCACCCGCAGTTTTCCGGCCTGGTGCAAGTTAAGGAAGTCGCTCGCTGTCGAGGAGACCATGGGAATTTGACCGCCCAGGAGATCGGCAATGGCGGGCGCACCGCCCTTGTAGGCGATGTGCGTCATTTCTAAGCCTGTGGCCTTCCCAAACATCAGTCCGAAAAAATGCGGGAGGGCGCCCGCGCCGGGAGAACCAAACTGAGCCTTGTCGGGATTTGCCTTCAGCCAAGCAACCAACTCCTTCGGCGTTTTTGCCGGCACGCTGGGGCCGACTGCGAGGCCGAAGTCGAACGTGCAAATCTGCGCAAGCGGTCGCAGGTCGGTGAACGGGTCGTAATCCAGCGTTTTGTACACGAAGGGATAGATCGTGACGGCGGCGAACGGGGTAAACAGCAGCGTCAATCCATCCGGCGATGCATTCTTGACCGCGGAAACGCCGATCCGGCCGGCGCCTCCGGTGCGGTTTTCAACCACGACGGGCTGGTTCAAGCTGGCCTGCATCTTGTCGGCGATCAGGCGGATAGTGGCATCACCGCTGCCCCCGCCGGCATAGGGAAAGATGATGCGGATGGTGTTGCTGCTCTGAGCGTTGGCGAATTTCGACGAGCCCGCCAACGTCACAGCGGCCGTGGATCCGAGTACGAATTGGCGGCGATCCATGTGTGTCCTCCCCGTTCGTCACGAAAAATTGCGCTCTTGGAAGGCGCTTCCTATACGCTACCGTCTCCGCGATAGCCCACCCAGTATTCGTCAGCCAGATCGCTTTCGTCCCACACGCCGATCAGGATACCGAACCGCGCCGCGCGGCCTCGCATGGCGCGGACCTGTTGCTCGGAGCGCGTCACCCGCTGCGACTGGCGCAGGCCCCATTCGGCAAGCACCTTCGCATAGTGCTGGCAGACGTCATTGAATTTCGGATCGGCGCCGAGGTCGCGCAATTCGCGAGGGTCGTTCTTGAGATCGAACAACATCGGCCGATACCCGATGGCATGCACGTATTTCCAATCCTCGTCGGCTACCATGAACAGGCGCTGCTCGCTTGGCATCGTCTTGAAAGCCGCACCGTACTGGATCGAATAGTCGTATTCGCTAAACACATGGCTTCGCCACGTCGCGGGCTTCGTCCCGGACAGCAGCGGAATCAACGAGCGCCCCTCCAACCGGTGCGACTGCTCGGCGGGATCGCCGCCGAATGCCTCGAGGAATGTCGGCGCAAGATCGATTGCCTCGACGAGCTCGTCGCACGTCGTCCCCCGCGTGACGTCCGCCTCGTTCGACGGGTCATAGATGATGAGGGGGATTTTCACCGACGGCTCGTGGAACAGTTCTTTCTCGCCCAGCCAATGATCGCCGAGATAATCGCCGTGATCCGACGTGAATACGATCATCGTGTTGCTGAAGTAGCCGCTTGCCTCAAGGAAATTGAACAGGACTCCCATCTGGTCATCGATCTGTTTGATCAGACCCATGTAGACCGGAACGACCTCGTTCCTCACCTCATCGCGCGAGAAGTTGGTGCTGATCATGTAATCGTAGAATGCGCGTAGAACCGGGTGGGCGTCGCGCTTCTCCTCGTCCGAGCGCACGACCGGGATCACATCCTTGGCGCTGTACATGTCGTTGTAGGGCGCCGGCGCGATGTAGGGCCAGTGCGGCTTGATATAGGAGAGATGCAGGCACCACGGCTGGTCGCCGGCCTCGCGGATGAACTCGATGCCACGCCGCGTCATGTACGGCGTCTCCGAATCCTCCTCTTTCACTCGCGCCGGCTTGCGCGCGTTTCTCATCGCCCAACCCGACGCGAGCGTATTGCCGTCACCCTGTGCGGCGTTGGCCCAGTCGTGCCACGGGTTGGAGCCCGAATAACCCTTCTCGTTCAGATACCGATTGTAGCGCGGCGGTGCTTCGCGCGTGCCATCGGGACCGCGCGCGTGCAGGCCGTCGTCACGCTCGTAGGGATCAAAACCGCATTCGGATACGCGCACGCCGATAATGGACTTCGGATCGACGCCGAGGCGCTCCATGCCTTCTTTATCCGCCGCCATGTGGGTCTTGCCGACGAGCACAGTCTTAACCCCGAGCGGACGAAAATAATCACCCATGGTCATCTCGCCGACCTTGAGCGGGACGCCGTTCCAGTTCGACCCGTGCGATTGCATATAGCGGCCGGTGTAGAAGCTCATGCGCGACGGCCCGCAAATCGGCGATTGCACGTAAGCGCGCGTGAAACGCACGCCGCGCGCCGCCAAGCCATCGATATGTGGAGTTAGGAGCGTCGGATGGCCGTAGCAGGACAGATAGTCCCAGCGCAGCTGGTCGCACATGATGAACAAGATGTTTTTAACGCGTCCAGGCACGGGTTTGTGTCCTTCGTCACTTGCAAGGTCGGCCGCACTCAATCACACTATGGAGGCGTTGTCCCGTAGCGTTCCGAGTTGTGCATGCTTGAGCGTTCCGACCTCGAACCGCTGTTCTTCGCCCCGTTCGTATCCTCAATCATGCGGGTCGATCCGGCATGGATCGACTATAACGGCCATCTCAACATGGCCTACTACAACGTGTTGTTCGATCGGGCGGTGGACGAGGCCTATGAACTGCTCGGCATCGGCCTCGACTATGTCAAGCAGCGCCGCCATTCGGTGTACACGGCCGAGGTGCATGTGCGGTTTCTGCGCGAGCTGCATGCCAGCGACCCGGTGCGGGCGACATTCCAGCTCATCGCCTACGACAACAAGCGGCTGCACTATTTCGAGCAGCTGGTGCATGCAACCGAGGGCTACCTCGCGGCGACCTCCGAAAATCTCGCGATCCACGTCGACATGGCCTCAAGCAAGAGCGTCGCGATGCCGCCCGGCGTACTCGATCGGCTGAGCAAAATGGCGGCTTCGCATGCGCGCTTGCCCGGTCCGCAGGCCGCGGGTCGCAGCGTCGGGATGAAGCGGGACTGACGGCTCGCAATACCTCCTGCCGGACGGCAGGCTCCCCTCGCAAATCGGGCCGGCCGATGCCATCTTGGCAGCAAGATAGAATCAGGATTTTGCGACTTGAACGACCCGCATGAGCGTGCCTCGGCGCCTGCATATGTGCCCGCTCCGGGCGGCATCGCCGCACGCGCGCGCGCGAGCGGCGGCGCGCCCTACCTCAGCGGGCTCAACCCCGAACAGCGTGAAGCCGTCGAGACACTTGACGGACCGGTGCTGGTGCTCGCGGGCGCAGGCACCGGCAAGACCCGCGTGCTCACCACCCGCATCGCGCACATCCTGAGCCTCGGCCGCGCCAGGCCGTCCGAAATCCTCGCCGTCACCTCCACCAACAAGGCCGCGCGCGAGATGAAAGCGCGGGTCGGCCACATGGTTGGCCAGATCGTCGAAGGCATGCCATGGCTCGGCACCTTCCACTCGATCGGCGCCCGTATCCTGCGCCGCCATGCCGAGCTTGCCGGGCTCAAGCCGGACTTCACCATCCTCGATACCGATGACCAGATCCGCCTGCTCAAGCAGTTGATCGAAGCCGACAACATCGACGAGAAACGCTGGCCGGCGCGCATCTTCGCCGCCATGCTCGACGGCTGGAAGAACCGCGGACTCACACCCGAGCAGGTTCCGCCCGGCGAAGCCGCGAGCTTCGCCAACGGCCGCGGGCTTTATCTCTACAAGGCCTACCAGTCGCGGCTCAAGGTGCTCAACGCCGCCGACTTCGGCGATTTGCTGATCGAAAACATCCGGCTGTTTCGCGAGCACGCGGAAGTGCTGCGCGGCTACCAGGCGCGCTTCAAGTTCATTCTGGTGGACGAATATCAGGACACCAACGTGGCGCAGTATCTGTGGCTGCGGCTGCTGGCGCAGCGTAGCGTGTCCGGCGACGTGCTCGCGCCGCCCACGAGCGACGAGACCGGGCCTGCCGATCACGTCGGAGCCAAAACGGCGCCGCCGGCGCAATTCACGCCCAAGAACATCTGCTGCGTCGGCGACGATGATCAGTCGATCTACGGCTGGCGCGGCGCCGAGGTCGACAACATCCTGCGCTTCGAGCACGATTTTCCGGGCGCAAAAATCATCCGGCTGGAGCGCAACTATCGCTCGACCGGCCATATCCTGGCGGCGGCCTCGCACCTGATCGCCCACAACGAGGGCCGGCTCGGCAAGACGTTGCGCACCGAGGACGAGGACGGCGAGAAGGTCACCGTCACCTCGGCCTGGGACTCGGAAGAGGAGGCCCGCACGGTCGGCGAAGAGATCGAGCAGCTGCAGCGCCAGTCGCATGTGCTCAACGAAATTGCGATCCTGGTGCGCGCGTCGTTCCAGATGCGCGAGTTTGAAGACCGCTTCGTGACCCTCGGCCTGCCCTATCGGGTGATCGGGGGGCCGCGCTTCTATGAGCGCGCCGAGATCCGCGACGCGCTGGCGTATCTTCGGTTGGTCAACCAGCCGGCCGACGATCTTGCATTCGAGCGCATCGTCAACGTGCCCAAGCGCGGATTAGGCGACGCCACCATCAAGCTCCTGCACGACCGCGCGCGGGCGGCCGGCATTCCGCTGTTGGAGGCCGCGCGCGCGATCACCGCGACCGAGGAGCTCAAGCCCAAGCCGCGCGGAGCGCTGCGCGATCTTGTCGCGGCGCTCGACCGCTGGCGCGCGCAGCGCGAGGAAACTCCGCATAACGAGCTGGCCGAGATCGTGCTCGACGAATCCGGCTATACCGAGATGTGGCAGAAGGAGCGTTCGGCCGATGCGGCCGGGCGGCTCGAAAACCTCAAGGAGCTGGTGCGCTCCATGGAGGAATTCGAGAACCTGCAAGGCTTCCTCGAACACGTCGCCCTGGTGATGGACGCCGACGGCGGCGCCGATGCCGACGCGGTCTCGATCATGACGCTGCACTCCGCCAAGGGGCTCGAATTCGACACCGTTTTCCTGCCTGGCTGGGAGGAAGGGCTGCTGCCGCATCAGCGTTCGCTCGATGAGCAAGGCCGCGCCGGGCTCGAGGAGGAGCGGCGTCTAGCGCATGTCGGCCTCACACGCGCGCGTCGGCGCGCCAAGATCTCCTTCGTCGCCAACCGCCGCATCCATGGCTCCTGGTCGTCCTCGCTGCCGTCGCGCTTCATCGACGAGCTGCCGGAATCAAACGTCGAGGTGACAGAGTCGCAGGGCGGCTTCGGCGGGTTTTCGGCCTACGGCAACTACGGCTCGCGCTTCGACACCATGGGAACGTTCGGCTCGAGCTACCGCACGCCCGGCTGGCAGCGCGCGCAGCGGCGTGGGCGCCGCGAATTTGAGGAGGAAAGCCAGGACGTCGACTACGGTGAGACGTCCTCGCCATTCGCCCCCACCCGCTACGAGGATGCCGACGACGCCGAAGCCTCGGCGGCGCGCGCGCGTCATCTCGCCGAAGCGGCAAGCTTGCGCGAGCGGGCCGCGCGGCCGGCCGCCGGCACGCGCGGTGCGAACCGTCGCGCGCCGCCGCTCACGATCGAGGGCGAGCTCGTTGCAAAGTCGACCGGCACGGTATCGCCCTACACGGTCGGCGACCGCGTCTTTCACCTGAAGTTCGGCAATGGCAATGTGACCCACGTCGAGGGCAATAAGCTGGTGATTCAGTTCGACAAGGCGGGCGAAAAGCGCGTGCTGGACAGTTTTGTCGAACGCGTGTGAGTGCCAGCGTCCGCTTGGCGCGCTTTCGACGTACAGTCATGCCATGCGTTTGGGCCACGGCTTGTTCCGCATTGCGCCACACGCGGCGAGGGCTACACTTAAGGCGCATGCTCAAGCGCGAAAGCTTCCCGATCGACAATATCTACGTGCCGACCAAGCGCCGCACGACGCTCAATCCTGAGCACGTGCGCGAGATCGCCGAGAGCATGCTCGCCAACGGGCAAGAGACGCCGATCCTGGTCAGGCGGGATGGTGCGCGCTTCGTGCTCGTCGAGGGCCTGCATCGGCTCGAAGCCGCCAAGGCGCTCGGCGAGACCACCATCATCGGATATCTGGTGCAGGCCGCGAAGCATTAGAGGATGATCCCGAAAGGTGGGCCCGCGTGAGCGACGCACACCGCGTCGCAGCGAAAAAAATAAACTTGGAATCTATTTGATCTTTGCGACGCGGACAGGCGCGAGATGAGCATCCGTGGCGCTGTCCGCGACCTCAAAGTGCTCGCGCGCCGCCAGCACCTTGCGTCGCATGTCCTGCTCAAAGCGGACAAGACACAGCTTGCTGCAGAATGCCTGGCGCCAATGGTAATAGCGCACAAGACCGAACTTTCCGCCGCAATAGCTGCAGGCCTTCCTATTCGTGCGAGAGACCATCCGACTTACCAATTTTGCGTACTAAGGGCTGGCGGCGAAGTCTCGGCGAACACCGCGTTGCCCTCGCGGGCAGAGGCCTAACGCGGTCGAGCGATGCCGGGTTCCTCCCCGACAGAGGTACCCGGGAAGGCCTGGTCGGACATCACCGGCGGTGCGATGCGGCACCGCTCGCAGTCGCAAAATCACTGGCGCAACAGGGTGGAACGGCTTTCGCAACGAAGCGTTGGTCAATCAGCATTGAATGAGTCTGATGAAATCTACCGCCCGATCGCGATCGGATGAGAGGACGCCGCCGCGCTCCATGGGCGTCAGACAAGCCTTCGCGGTGGAGGGCGAAATGGCCAAAAAATTTCTCGCAACGGGCGCCGGCCGGATACTGGCGGTGAGCCTGCTGTCAGCCCTGGCCCTCGGGGGCGCCGCGTGGGCGGTCGCAACGCACGCGGCGAACTCGCTGGCGTGGCCGGGGTGGCCGAAGCCTGCCGAACTCCACAAGATCGTCTCGCGCGACGTGGCTAATTTCGCCGACGTCGTTGACGCCGTGAAACCGACGGTATTTGCCGTTGAATCGCGGGTTGCGGCAGGAGAAGCGGCGGACGACCGCGATGATGGCGACGCCGATGCAGACGTTGCACCGCCGTCGAAGAAGTCCCGGCCGCGCTTTGCCGAGCCCGACGATACGCCGGACACGCCTCACCCGCCGTCACGCCACCTGATGGTCTCGCGAGGGTCCGGTTTTTTCATTTCGCGGGACGGCTACGCGGTGACCAATGGTCACGTGGTTGAAAACGCGGATTCCACACAAATCTTGACCGACGATCAGACGACTTACCCGGCGAAGGTGGTTGGGATTGATCCGGTCAGCGATCTCGCCCTGCTCAAAGTCGACGGTCGTGACGACTTTCCGTTCGTGACGTTCGCGGACGAACTTCCCCGGGTTGGCAGCTGGGTGCTGGCGTTCGGTAATCCCTTCGGACTCGGCGGCACGGTCACAGCCGGGATCGTCTCCGCCCGCGAACGCAACATCGGCATGATTTCCAATCAAGACCTTATTCAAATCGATGCACCTATCAACAAGGGCGATTCAGGCGGGCCGAGCTTTGACCTCGACGGCAAGGTTGTCGGCGTCAACACCATGATCATTTCCCCGTCGGGCGGCTCGATTGGAATTGCGTTCGCAATTCCGGCGGAGACGGTGAAAACCGTCATGCCGCAGCTCAAGGATAAGGGCGCGGTTACGCGCGGTTGGCTCGGCGTGCAGATGCAGCCGGTGACCCCGGACATCGCCGAGTCGCTTGAGATCAAAGACGTGCGCGGCGCGCTCGTGGTGCGTCTCGAGGCGACAAGCCCGGCGGCCAAAGCCGGGATCGCCGCGGGCGACGTCATAACGTCGGTCGATGATGAGCCGATCAAACAGGCCAGCGACCTTGCACGGAAAGTCACGAAGTCTGCGCCAGGCACCCAACTCCGTCTCGGTGTCTTGCGCCACGGCGAACAAAAGACCGCCAGCGTCACGCTCGGCGAAATGCCGATACCGCGAAATGCGTCATCGATCACGCCCCCGGCGCGGTGATGCTCGCCTGCTAGAATGACAAAACGCGAGTGCCCCCTTTGGCGGCGCTTTCGCTGCGCTGTGCCGCGTCGGCTGCGATAAAGGGCAGCGAGACCTAGCTGATTTTTGCTGCGCGGGCAGGCGCCAGGCGTGCGTCCATCGCGCTCGCAGTGAGCCCAAAGTGCTCCCGCGCCGCCAGCACCTTGCGCCTCATGTCCTCATCAAAGCGAGCGAGACATCGCTTGCTGCAGAATGCCTGGTGCCAATGGTGGTGGCGCACGAGGCCGAATTTTCCTCCGCAAGACTTGCACTGATTTTTCATGGTTTTCATACGGAGATGTTGATGGGGCGATTTGCGCAGGCGCCGCCGGCCCGGCTCAGATCAGGTAGCCGATCCAGATCATCGCGAACGCGATCACCACGCCGGCGATCCCGAACAACAGCATGTAGCGGACGTTGTGACCGGTCACGCCCTGTCGTTCCGGCACATTCGCCACCACGGCCGGCCGTTCGCCAGGCCGTTGTTCCAAGTGATCCCCAGGCTTTGTGTCATCGAACCGCATCTCGCACGCCCTTAGTCATTGTCATTTGACACACATAGGATGAACCGGCAGCGGCCGGGTCTGGTTCCGAATCGGAGAGGAGATCCGCGCCCTGAGGCAAATCGGCAACACCTGCCGGGATCGCAGGACGGCCCCATACCGCCTTCGTGATGGCTAATTCCAGCGATATTCCTGTAAGATAGCGTTGGGTGGTGGGCTGTTCTCCGCGGTCCCCGCGGCAACACAGGCGTTTGCGCGCAATGCGTCTTTCCCTCGCCTCCCCGTTCCTTGCTCTCGCCTTCGCGTTCGCAGGTCCGACGGTTGCCGCCGCATCAATCCTGATCACCGTCGACCGGTCGACCCAGCGCATGACGGTCAACGTTGACGGCATGCCCCGCTGGGTATGGCCGGTCTCAACCGGCCGCAGCGGCTATGCCACGCCGGCCGGTAACTACACCGCGTTCCGGATGGAAGAAGATCACTACTCCAAGGAATTCGACGACGCGCCGATGCCGCACTCGATTTTCTTCACCAAGCTGGGGCATGCGATCCACGGCACGCTCGACGCACGCCACCTCGGCTCGGCCGCCTCGCACGGATGCGTGCGGCTCTCGACCGCGAACGCCGCCAAACTCTACGCCCTCGTGCAGGAGCAGGGCCTGCCGAATACCAAGGTGGTGATCACGGGAACGACTCCGGGGAGCGCACCCGCGGTGGCGCGGCGGCGCGCGCCGGTCGAACCCGACGAAGACGCGCCGATGGCATACGCACCGGCGCCTCGATATGCCCCGCGCGGCGCGATCTACCAGCAACCGGCGCCTCCGCCCGGCTATGCGCAATATCCTCAGTACCCGACGCTGCCGCGCGGCTTCCCGCTGTTCGGCGGAAACTAAACGTCGATTTGGAACAATCGTCCTCGGCCGGGTTTCATCCGGGCGATGACCCTTCGCGCCCTGCTGGGCGAGGAATCCAACATCAGGGAGAGGCTTTATGCTTGGCAAAACTGCTCTCGCTGCAACGCTCGCGTGTGCGCTGGCGCCCGCGAAGGCTGAACTTCTGACCCACAGGGACCTGCCGCTCGCCGTCGCCAAAACCATTGCCGAGACGGCGGTCGCCGACTGCAAAGCCAGGGGCTATGCGGTGTCGGTCGTCGTCGTCGATCGTGCCGGGGACACGCTGGTGGCGATGCGCGGCGATGACTCCAGCCCGCACACCATGGAGAATGCGCGCCGCAAGGCCTACACGGCGCGCAGCTTCCGCCAGCCGACGGCGGCATATGCCAAGAGGTTCGTCGACAATGATCCACTCGTGCGCCAGCAGGTGACGCTGCCAAACGTGATTGCCATCGACGGTGGGCTTCCCATCAAGGTCGGCAACGAGGTCATCGCTGGGGTTGGTGCGTCAGGCTCGCCCGGCGTCGATGAACCTTGCGTGCAGGCCGGGCTCGACAAGGTGGCGGATCAGTTGAAGTGATCGGATCAGTTGAATGAAATGAACGGCTGCGAGTGGGCTACGCGCTCATGCGTTTGAAAAATCACGCCGCCCACGCAATGCACGAACGCCAGCCTCGGAGCAAATAACCGCCCCGGATCGCCCGACTGCCACGCCTCCGGTCAGGAGGAGGCGTGGCGTCGGCACGAATGCGCGCTACAACTCGTCAGCACACGCTTTCGATCGTAGCGGCGTCAGGCGACGACCTCGACGCGGGTCTGCTCTTCCGCTTCCGCCTCGCTGCGCGGCTGCGCGGGGAGCTGCAGCACTGTGGCCCGCTGGCCGGGGACCAGCCGCGTCAACAACACGATGCGGCCATCCGGAAACTCCAGCGCGTCATGGTGCATGTGCTGCTGGTCTTTGTTGACCTGGCGGAACCGAGCGACGCGTGAGCCGTGGGTCGTCACCTCGTCAGTCGGGAAATTATCGGTCCGGACGTCTTCGTCGAACGCGATTTCCGTGCCGGGAAGCACGCACACGGCGACATTGGGCTCGCCGACCGCAGCGAAGCCGCGGCTGATCGAATTGTGGAACCTCGTCGACACAAGCTTGTCGCCAACCTGTGCCGGTCGCGATGCGATGTGCATCAGACTGTAGTCGCACATGGAGTGTCTCCTTTGCTGCGGCCAAAAACGCGGCCGCCCGGGTTCTCAACGAAGTTAACGGAGTGGCAGTTCCAAGCGATCGACCCGATCAAGCCCAGCGAGAACCGCCGGCGACCTGTAATCTTCGCACCATCTTACTTTGCGCCGGCATTGAAGGCCGGTCGTTTGCGGAGTGCCACACCCGCTAACCGCATCATGCACCTGATTCGGGCTTTCGTGTGAGCGATTTTCTTACTCACCGCGCCGTGATGTTCGCTTTCGCAATGCAGCTATTGATAGCCGTCAAAAAAAGCCGAAACGGCTCGATCGTTACACGCTACTTTGTCGCACCGCGCCGCACTCGTTAGTTAATGTAAGTTAACGCGTCTGCCCGCCTCCAAGACGATGCTCAGATCGGCGTGGCTTTTGACATCGATCCGCTGCTTGAGAAAGCCAAGCTCGCTTGCGACGTCGACCGCGCGCTGCAAACCGTCGAGATCCGGCACCATGTTGGGATCACGATGTAAATCCTTCTTGGTGAACAGGTAGCTGTCGAGCAGCGCCGGCGACAGTTTGCTGACACGCGCGGCGATTGCGATCACCTCCGGACGGTTCTTGGGGTCAGTCAAGAAGTGCACCGCACGCACGCAGTCCTCCATGAAATCGACCATCGCGGCGCGGTTGTTTTGGAGAAACTTCTGCCTTGCCACCCACACGATCAGCTCGACCGGCCCGCCGAACGCGTCCTCGAGGCGGAATAGGGGCGTGGCAACCTTCACAAATTCGGGATCGAGCACGAACGGCAGCGCCGCCGGCACGAGATCGACCTTCTTGTCGGTCAGCATCGCACGCATGTTGGGAAATCCGGCTTCGACGACGCTGTAATCTCGCTTGTCCTCAAGCCCGTGCTTGCGCAACACCGCGCGCATCGCGATATCGACCGCTGCGCCGGCGCCAACCGAGGCAACGACTTTGCCCTTGAGATCCTCGACTTTCTTGACCGGCCCCTCGCGCAGCACCATGAACGGGCCGCTGTCGTAACCCGCAACCCCGTCCTGGGTTTCGTCGGCAATCACGCGCAGGTCGTCCATGCCGGCGTTCTGTACTGCAAGTGCGAACGACGAATAGGCGAGATCGGCGACATCCAGTTCGCCGGCAGCGAGCGCCGTGATCATAGGTGGGGTACCCTGGAACCGGACGGTCTCTACCGTGTACGACGTGCCATAGTGCTTCAGGATGTCCTTCTTCTCGAACAGCAACGAGCCCCAATTGGTAAGCGGGATCACCCAGGCCAGGCGGATTTTCACCGGCTCGGCAGCGCGGGCGGACGTCACCCCGGCACCTAACACAACGATTCCTGCCAGCAGACTGTGCAGCAGCCGCATGCCGTCCTCCCGATTTTGCGAATTATGGTTCGGCGTCATCGTAGCCGGGATGCGCCGGCGGGAGAAACGCCGCGGTTTCGCCCTAGCGAGCGAGTTCGACGGTATACCCGGGCCCGGAGCCCGCGGTGACGGGCAGATGACGCCGTAAGGCCTTCGTACGGAGTGAAAATCGGCTGTGGATAGGAACCGGACAGCGCCGTGGATAAACCCCGTCACGGAAGCTTCAATGCGGCTTGTGACAATAGTGGAAAACTCGCCCAAACCGAGGTCGTAAAGAACGCCAAGATACTGATCTAACTGCGCTTATTTCTAAGAACGACTCCGTCACACGGAGTGCCACATTGGCGCCCGTCGGCATGTGGATAGGCTGTGGAAAACTGGCCGCCCAGGGTAAGCCACGGGCGCGGCAGAAGAACGGGGATTGGGAACATCATGACAGCCTTCGACGGCGTCGTTGTAGGGGCCGGTCACAACAGCCTCACGCTCGCAGCCTACATGGCGCGCAGCGGGTTCAAAGTCGGTGTACTCGAACGCAATCCTTGGATAGGCGGCGGGTGCACGACCCAAGAGCCGATCCTGCCGGGGTTCCGCTGCAACCTGCACTCGAATTTCTACATCGGTTTCTCGCAAAACCCGTTGATGCACGACCTCGAGCTCGCGCGCTTCGGATTTTCCACCATCGCGCCTCCCGTGCAGCATGGCGTGACCCTGCGCGACGGCACGGCCCTGACGATTCATACCGACATCGCAAAAACCTGTGCGTCGATCGCCCGCTTCTCCCGCCGCGATGCCGATGCGTTTCGTGACCTGCACATGACGTACGCGGTGAAGATGCGCCCGCTGTTCACGTCGATGCTGTTCAATGCACCACTCGCACCCGAGGACATGCGCAAATGCGTGACCGGACCGCACGCCAAGGAGCTGTTCGCCCACGCGGAGCTCGATCTCTTCCAGGCGGTAGACCGCCACTTCGAGGACCATCGCATCCGCACGCTGTTCAAGCTGCTGATGCACGTCACCACCGGCGAGAACGCGCCCAACAACGGCATGATGATGCCGGTGATCATGTCCGCCTTAAGCGACAACGCGCTTCCGGTCGGCGGCTCGGCGAGCTTCACCAACGCGCTCACGCGCGTGATCGAGGACGGCGGCGGCGAGGTGCTCAGAAGCGCCGAGGTGCGCGAAATCACGGTGGCGGGCGGCCGCGCCACCGGGGTGCGGCTCGCTGACAAGAGCCGCATCGATGCCAAGTTCTTCGTCGCGAGCGGGATCGACGCGCCGGCGACCATGCGCATGGCCGGGGAAGACCTCTTTCCGGCCAGCGTGCGCGACAAGCTCAACGGCTGGCACTGGGGCAACCACAGCCTGGTCACGTTGCACCTCGCGCTCAATGCGCCGCCGGTCTATTCGTCGCAGCAATTCGATCCGGACATGGGCCGCGCGTTCAACGTGATCTTCGGGTTCGACGATACCGAACAGGTGATCCGCTGCTTCGACCAATGTCGGCGCGGGGAACTACCCGACCATCTGATGGGCAACGGCGCCTGCAACTCGCAGTTCGATCCGACCTACGCGCCGGCCGGCAAGCACGTGGCGTTCTGGTGGCCGTTCGCGCCGTACGGGTTGGCCGACGGACCCGAAGGCTGGGAGCGGCGACGCAAGGAGTACACCGCCCGCGTGCTCGATGCCTGGCGCGGCTTTGCGGTCAATCTTGATGAGCGCAACATCCTGGGCAGCTACCTCTACACACCGCGCGACATTCCGCTGCACAACGCCAACATGGTGAACGGCGCAGTGCGGGTGGGCGCCTATATCCCGGCGCAGCTCGGCATCAACCGGCCGCATCCGCTGCTCGCCGACTACCGCACGCCGATCGCGGGATTGTATCTGTGCGGCTCCTCCAATCACGGCGGCGGCGCCAACGGCGCACCCGGCTACAACGCCGCCAACGCGATCGCCGATGATCTCAACCTTGATCGATTCTGGACGCCGATCCGCAAACCCGAATGGCACGGATGAGCGAGAGTCATTTGGCGCGCGTCGCGACCGATGCCGCCGCCGCTGGCCGGCTGGCGGATGCATTTGCCGACTGGCTCGGCGCCGCGGTCGCGGCCTTCGAGCAGGAGGGCGGCGGGTGGACGGTCGAAATCCATTTCGATGGTGCGCCGGATGAAATCAAGATGCGCGATCTGGTGCAGGCCATTGCCGGCGACGCCGCCGCCGCGAAATTGAGCTTCGAAACCATCGCGTCGCGCGACTGGGTGGCGTCGAGCCTCGCCGGACTGAAGCCGGTTCGTGCCGGCCGGTTCGTGGTCCATGGCGCGCACGATCGCGCGGCCATTCCATCGCATTGCCTCGGTATCGAGATCGAAGCTGCGCTGGCGTTCGGCACCGGCCATCACGGGACCACGCGCGGATGCCTGCTGGCGCTCGATCGAATCTTGCGCGCACGGCGCCCGCGCCGTGTCCTCGACGTTGGCACCGGAACCGGCGTGCTGGCGATCGCGGCCGCCAAGGCGCAGCGCCGCCGCGTGCTCGCGAGCGACATCGACGTGCGCGCGGTCGCTATCGCGAATGAAAACGCGCGCATCAACCGCGTGGCGCCTCTGATCGAGGTGCTGCATGCGCCGGGCCTCGGCGAGCGGCGCGTGCGCGAGCGCGCACCCTACGACTTGGTGTTTGCCAACATTCTGCTGGCGCCGTTGCGGCTGCTGGCAGCCCCGATGGCGAAACTGCTCGCGCCGCGCGCGCGCGTCGTATTGTCGGGGTTGCTGGCGGCGCAGGCGAATGCGGCACTGGCCGTCTACCGGGCGCAAGGTCTGGTGCTCGAACGACGAAGTGTCCTGGAGGGCTGGGCGACGCTGGTGTTGCGCCGCGGCTTTTGAGGGTTACCGCGCATGGCAACGATGCAGGCGGCCGCCGTTGCCGCTGCCGCGGCGCATCCATAGATTGGCCGGATGCCGGAGGCCCGTTTTCAGACGTTCGACGATGACGCAGATCCGACAGCCGTCGCACCGCGGCTGCGCGCGCTCCGCGCTGAGCTTGCAGGCCAAAATCTGACGGGCTTCATTCTACCCCGCGCTGATCGTCATCAGAACGAATACGTGCCGCCCTCGGAAGAACACCTGGCGTGGCTGACGGGATTCACGGGGTCCGCCGGCGTCGTGATCGTCCTGGCCGATCGTGCGATTCTATTTGTCGACGGGCGCTACACGCTGCAGGCCTGCGATCAGGTCGACCAAGATCTATTCGCGGTCCAGAACATCACCGAGACAACGCCGGAAGCGTGGATTGAGTCTAATCTCCCGTCCGGCGCGAGCCTCGCCTACGATCCTTGGCTGCATACGGTCGGCGGCGCCGAAAAGCTCGCGAAGGCATGCGAGGCCGCCGGCGGCAAGCTGGTGCCCGCAACGCCGCTCGATGCAGTCTGGCGCGACCGCCCGCCGGCCCCGCTCGGGCCGGTCAGCCTGCACGACCTGCGCTTTGCCGGCGAGCCGGCCGACGCAAAGCTCAAGCGCGTGTGCTCCGAGCTCAAACGACTCAAGGCGGATGCGATTGTCGTGTCCGATCCGTGCGCGCTCGCCTGGACCTTCAACATCCGCGGCGCCGATGTGGCGCACACGCCGCTGGTGCTGGGATTCGCCGCGATTCCCGAAGATGGCCAGCCGGCGCTTTACGTGGACGGCCGCAAGCTCAGCAACCATGTGCGTGCCGCGCTTGAAGCGCTCGCCGACGTACGCGCCCCGGATCAATTCACTCAGGATCTCGCCGAACTCGGCGGCGCGCACAAAACTGTCCGCCTCGATCAGTCGACCGGTGCGGATGCGATCAACCGCATCGTGCGCGATGCCGGCGGCAAGGTCACCTCCGGACCCGATCCGATCGTGCAGATGAAGGCGGTGAAGAACGCCAGCGAGATCGCCGGCGCGCGCGCCGCGCATTTGCGCGATGGCGTCGCGGTGAGCCGCTTTCTGGCCTGGTTCGAACACGAAGCGCCGAACGGAAAGCTCACCGAGATCGACGCCGTCGAGGCGCTCGAGGATTTCCGCCGGCAGACCGGCGTCCTCAAGGACATCTCGTTTCCGACGATTGCGGGCAGCGGGCCGCATGGCGCGATCGTCCACTACCGGGTCACCCGCAAGAGCAACCGGCGCATCTCCCGTGGCGAGATCTTTCTGATCGATTCCGGCGCGCAATACGAAGACGGCACCACCGACATCACCCGCACCGTCATCGTCGGCGAGCCGACCGCCGAGATGCGCGATCGCTTCACCCGCGTCCTCAAGGGTCACATCGCGATCGCGACCGCGCGCTTTCCCGACGGGACGACCGGCGCGCAGCTCGACAGTCTCGCCCGTATCGCGCTCTGGCAAGCCGGACTTGATTTCGACCACGGCACCGGTCACGGCGTCGGCAGCTACCTCTCGGTGCACGAAGGGCCCGCCCGCATCTCCAAGATCGGCGCCACCGCGCTCAAGCGCGGCATGATCCTGTCGAACGAGCCGGGCTACTACAAGACCGATGCCTACGGCATCCGGATCGAGAACCTGGTGCTGGTCGCAGAGGCGCCGGCGGTCGAGGGCGCCGAGAAGACGCTCAGCGGATTTGAGACACTCACGCTTGCTCCGATCGAACGGCGGTTGATCGAGCCGTCGCTGCTGACCGGTGACGAAATCGCCTGGCTCGATCGCTATCATGCCCGCGTGCGCGAGGCGTTGACGCCCGAGTGCGACGGCGGAACGGCCACCTGGCTTGCGGACGCGACCCGTCCGCTCGAGCGCGGCTGAGCGCGTGGACGTCCCATCCCCAAAGCCCTTGGTGCGCATAGCGACGCACCAGCCGGACGGCCGTACGCCGTGGCGGCTGCTTGGCCTGCTGATGACGATGACCGCCATCGGCTCGATGTCGCTCAACATTCTGGTGCCGGCGGTGCCGCGGCTCGCGGACCTGTTCTCCGCGGACGTGGAAGTCATTCAGCTGACGATTTCGCTCTACATCGTCGGTCTGGCGTTGGCGCAGCTGCTGTGCGGACCTCTGTCGGACCGCTTCGGCCGCCGCCCGGTTATTCTCGCCGGCTTCGCGCTCGCGACCTGCGCAAGCCTCGGCGCGATCGTTGCGACGAGCGCCAGCGCGTTGATCGCGATGCGCCTGCTACAGGCGATCGGCGGCGCGACCGGCGTCGCCATTGGACGTGCCATCATCCGCGACCTGTTCGGGCGCGAGCGCTCGGCCCAGATGCTGAGCCTCGTCGCCAGCGCCATGGCGGTGGCGCCGATGGTGGCGCCGCTGGTCGGCGGCCTGCTCGACCGCTGGTTCGGCTGGCAGGCGATCTTCCTGTTCGCGGCTTTCGCCTCGTTGCTGGTGTTCGGCTGGACCGCGACGACGCTGCCTGAAACGCGGCCCGAGCGATCCGAAAGCCAGGGCGGCTTCGTCACCGATCTGGGTACGCTTCTGGGTAGTGGTCGATATAACGGTTACGTGTGGGTGGCGGCGCTCGGCTGCGGCGCGTTCTTTGTGTTCGTCGGCGGCGGGACGCACGTGGTGATCACCATGATGCACCACTCGCCGACCGAGTACGGCGCGTGGTTCCTGGCGGTGTCGGGCGGCTACATCCTCGGCAACGTCATCACCTCGCGGCTATCCGTGCGCTTCGGGGTCGACCGAATGCTTTGGTACGGCATCGTCGCCGAGTTGATCGGAGCCGCGATCGGCATCGCGCTGATGTTCAATGTCGACACGCTCGGATTGCTGGCCGTGGTAGCCGCGCCGACCCTGATCTCGATCGGAAACGGGATGCTGCTGCCGAACGCGATCGCCGGCGCGGTCAGCGTTCGACCGCTTGCGGCCGGCGCCGCCTCAGGACTTCTCGGCTGCACCCAGATGCTGTTCGGCGCCCTGATGGCGCAGGTCGCAGGACACCTGGCGACCGGTGCAGCGACCGCTTGGCCGATCATCATCCAGATGAGTTTGACCACGATCGGGTGCGTGCTGGTGTATGCGCTGCTGTTGCGCCGGCGTAAGCCGTTCGCTAGCGCGCCACCAGCTTGAGCCACTCACCTTCAGTCAGCACGTCGATCCCGAGCTTTTTCGCCTCGGTGAGCTTCGAACCGGCGCCTGGCCCTGCCACCACGAGATCGGTCTTCTTGGAGACTGACCCCGAAACCTTGGCGCCAAGCCGCTCTGCCATCGCCTTGGCTTCATCGCGCGTCATCTGCTCGAGCGTGCCGGTGAACACCACCGTCTTGCCGGCGATCGCCGAGTCGGTCCGCGGCCGGGCCGCCGCACTGATCCGAACGTGCTCGCTCAGGCGTTCGACCATCTTCACGTTGTGGGATTCGCCAAAGTAAGCCGCGATCGCGTCGATCACCGTGTCGCCGATCTGATCGAGCGCGTCCATTTCGGCGCGCGCGTCCGGATCCCCCTTCGCGACGGCGCGCGCCGCGTCATGAAACGCAGCCCAGGTGCCGTAGCCGCGTGCCAGCGCTTGCGCGGTGGTTTCCCCCACGTGACGGATGCCAAGTGCGTAGATGAAGCGCTCGAGCGCGATCTCGCGGCGGGCGTTGATCGCGTCAAACAGATTGCCGACCGAGGTCTCCCCGAAGCCTTCGTAATCCTCGAGCTTGATCTTGTGGTTGCGCGGCTCGAGCGTGAAGACGTCGGCCGGCTCCTTGACCCAGCCCTCCTCGTAGAACAAGGCAATCTGCTTTTCACCCAGTCCATCGATGTCGAACGCGCGGCGCGATACGAAATGCCGCAGATGTTCCATGCGCTGGAACGGGCACGCAAACTCGCCGGTGCAGCGGATGACCGCGCTTTCTTCCCCGGTGGCGGTCGTCTCGCGGACGACCGGCGTGTGTAGCGAACAAGGGCATTTGGTCGGGAACCGGTAAGGCTTCGCCGCTGCGGGCCGTTTCTCCAGAACAACGCCCAGCACCTGCGGGATGACGTCGCCGGCGCGCTGGACCTCGACGGTGTCGCCAATGCGCACGTCGAGGCGCGCGATCTCGTCGGCATTGTGCAGGGTTGCGTTCTGCACCACCACGCCGCCGACCGTCACCGGCTCGAGCTTGGCGACCGGCGTAAGTGCGCCGGTGCGGCCGACCTGAATATCAATGTCGCGCACGACAGTGGTTGCGCGCTGGGCCGGGAATTTATGCGCGACCGCCCAGCGCGGCGTACGCGACACGAAACCCAGCCGCTCCTGCCAATCGAGGCGATCGATCTTGTAGACGACCCCGTCGATATCGTAGTCGAGCGTGCCGCGCGCGAGCTCGATCTCGCGATGGAACGCCAGCAGTTCTTCGACCGAATTGCAGCGCTTCATCAGCGGATTGGTGGCAAAGCCGCAGCGCGCGAACCAGTCCAGCATTCCGTGCTGGGTCTCGGCCGGCAACGCGCTCATCTCACCCCACGCATAGGCGAAGAAGCCGAGCGGGCGCGACGCCGTGATCGTCGGGTCGAGCTGGCGCAGCGAGCCGGCCGCTGAATTGCGCGGATTCGCGAACACCGGCTTGCCGGCGTCCCGCTGGCGTTCATTCAAGGCCAGAAACGCGGATTTGGTCATGTAGACTTCACCGCGAATGTCACACGACGGCGGGATACGTTTGCCGGGGAGCTCGTTGGGAATGTCTTCCAGCGTTTTGACGTTGGCGGTGACGTCTTCGCCCTCGATGCCGTCGCCGCGGGTCGCACCGCTGACCAGCCGGCCGTCTTCGTAACGCAGCGACAGCGACAGGCCGTCGATCTTCGGCTCGGCCGTGAATGCGAGCGGCGCGTCGGCTGCAAGACGCAGGAAGCGTCGGATGCGATCGACAAAATCGGTCACATCCTCGTCGCTGAACGCGTTGTCGAGCGACAGCATCGGCACCGTATGGCGTACCTTGGCAAAGCCGCGCGCCGGCTTGGCGCCCACGCGGCGCGACGGCGAGTCGGCGAGCACCAGCTCCGGAAAGCGCGCCTCAAGCGCGGCGTTGCGGCGGCGCAGCGCGTCGTAATCGGCATCCGAAATCGTCGGAGCGTCATTTTGATAATAGCGCTCGTCATGCGCCGCGATCTCGCGCGCGAGACGCTTGAGCTCAGCCTTGGCCTGGGCCTCGGTGAGATCCGATGGCGGAATTGCCGACGCGTCTTTGCCCTTGCTCTTGTTCTTGCTCATCAGCAACCAACTCGCCACATCGCCAAGCCGCAGCGGACGCTCCGGTGCACTAACCCGCGGCGCGCATCAGCCGTTCGGCGGCGGCGCGCGCCTCGGCGGTAATCTCGGCGCCCGCGAGCATGCGGGCGATCTCCTCGCGCCGACGTTCGGACCGAAGCTCGCTCACGCGCGTCGCCACCCGCTTACCTTTGTCGAGCGCATCCTTGGTGATCAGATAGTGATGCTGGGCGCGGGCGGCGACCTGCGGCGCGTGCGTGACCGCCAGGGCCTGCACGCGCTCGCCGAGGCGCGCCAGCCGCAGGCCGATCGCGTCGGCAACTGCGCCGCCAACACCGGTATCGATTTCGTCAAACACCAGGGTCGGGGCAGAACCGCGGCCGGCGAGCACGACCTTGAGCGCCAGCAGAAAGCGGGCGAGCTCTCCGCCGGAGGCAATTTTCATCAGCGGGCCCGGACGGGTGCCGGGATTGGTCTGCACCCAGAACTCGATGCGGTCGATGCCGGCCGGCCCCGGCTCGACGGTTTCGATATCGGTGGAGAAGCGTGCGCGTTCGAGCCGCAGCGGCACGAGCTCGGCGTTCACGGCCTTGTCGAGTTTGGTCGCGACCCGGCGGCGCGCCTGCGCGAGCGCCGCCGCGGCCGCGGCAAAGCGCGCATCGGCCTCGCGCGCGGCTTCGATCAGTTGCGCGAGGCGCGCCGCGCCGGCATCGATCAAGTCCAAATCGGCGGCATAACGCGTGCCGAGTGCCGCGAGGTCGTCGACCGGCACGTTGTACTTGCGGCCGGCCGCGCGCAACGCGAATAACCGCTCCTCGATGCGCTCGAGCTCGGCCGGGTCGTGGTCGGCGGCGGCGAGCGCGCGCTCGAGATCGGTCCGTGCTTCGTCGAGCGCGGTAAGTGCCACGTCGAAGGCCTTTACCGCCGGCGCGATCAACGCTGGCGCTTGCCCCTGCCGGCGCTCCAGCCTGCGCACGGCGGCCGCCAGCGTCGGGATCGGCGAGCCGGAGCCCGCGACCGCATCCAACGCGTCGCGCAGATCGGCCGCGACCTTCTCGCCCTGCATCATCACGGTCCGCCGCTCGGCGAGCGCCGTCTCCTCGCCCGCCTCGGGCGCGAGCTTGCCGAGTTCGGCCACCGCATGGCGCAGGAATTCGGCCTCGCGCTGCGCGCGCTCGACCTCGCGCTGATGCTCGGCGACGGCCGTCTCGGCCTCCCGCCGCGCCTGCCAGAGACGCGCGCCTTCAGCCGCCTGCTCCTCAAGACCCCCATAGGCGTCAAGCAGCCCGCGGTGGGCCGATGCGTCCACCAGCGCGCGTTCGTCATGCTGGCCGTGGATTTCGACGAGCGCGCCGCCGAGACTGCGCAGCACCTGCACCCCGACCGGCTGATCGTTGACAAAGGCACGGGTGCGGCCATCGGCGAGCTGCACGCGGCGCATAATGAGCTGATCCTCGGCCGGAAGCTCGTTCGCGGCGAGCAGCGCACGCGCCGGATGATCGACCGGAACGTCGAACGCGGCAGTCACCTGGCCCTGCGCGGCGCCGGCACGCACCAGGTTGGCGTCGCCGCGCGCACCGAGCGCGAGCGCGAACGCATCGAGCAGGATCGACTTGCCGGCGCCGGTCTCACCGGTCAGCACCGACAGGCCGGCGGCAAAATCGATATCGAGGCGATCGATCAGGACGATGTCGCGGATCGAGAGCCGGGTCAGCATCGGACGTCCTCGCAGTTGTCGCGAAGCCAACCCGTTTTAGAGGAGTTCCGGATTCGCACAACTGCCGGCCCACAACATCCGGCGTCAGGCGGCTAAAGCTGCCGGGTCAACTGCGGGTCAGACCACCGAGCCCGACTCTTTTGAACGCCTGGGTGATCCAGGAGTCTTCTTTCTCTTTCGGCTCGACCCCGCCGCCTTTCACAAGGTCGTACGCTTGCTGGTACCACTTGCTGTCGGGGAAATTATGCCCAAGCACCGCGGCCGCGGTCTGCGCTTCCTGGACGATGCCAAGCGTCATGTAGCACTCGGTGAGACGCAGCAGCGCTTCCTCGACGTGGCGCGTGGTCTGATATTGCGTGACCACCACCTTGAAGCGGTTGATCGCACCGATGAAATTCTTCTTTTGCATATTGTAGCGCCCGATCTCCATTTCCTTGGCGGCGAGTTGGTCGCGCGCCATCTCGATCTTGCGTCGGGCCGAATTGGCATATTCGCTGGTCGGGTATTTGCGGTTGACCTCGTCGAGTGCCGCAATCGCCTTTTCGGTGGTCCCCTGGTCGCGACTGACGTCGGGAATCCGATCGTAATAGGACGAGCCAATCAGATATTGCGCGTAGGGCGCTTCGGGCGTGCCCGGGTGCAGACTGATGTAGCGCTTGGCGGTCGCGATGCAGTCGTCGTACTGCCGGCCCTCGTAGTAGGCATAGGCCGACATGATCAGCGATTTGCGCGCCCAATCCGAATACGGATGCTGGCGGTCGACCTCTTCGAACTTCTTCGCCGCTTCTTTGTAGTCCTTCTTTTCGTTCAGCAGGAAGACGCCCTGGTTGTAGAGCTGGTCGGCCGGCTCGTCGGGCGGCGCTTCGTCCTTGGCGAACAAGCTGAAATCGCTGCAGGCGCCGAGGCATGCCAGCGCCAGCACCAAAACGAGCCCGCGCGCGAGCGCACGCACGCCTACCCAGGCTTCACGTCGTGACAACCCCGACCCCATCCAGCCCCCGCGGCCGTGACTTACCCACCAAGAGTTCCAGAAATAGGCTCACATTCGGCCCGGAATGTGGCGAGGTCCATGGTGGAGAGCTTGGCCGATCAAGCCTTTCGGCCCTGATCCGGAGGACCGAAGGACCGCTTTACGACACGTCCGGGCTAAAGGCCGGGGCAAGCGACGTGACGCCCGCGTGCCCACGCACCCGCCGTTGGGGCACGGTGGGCGCGGCTTCGACCATGGTCCAGGCCGTCGGATCGGCCATCAGCGCCGAGACCACGGCGTGATTGAGGGTATGGCCGCCGCGCACCGAGCGATAGGTCGCCAGCAACGGCATGCCGGCGAGCGCGAGATCGCCGAGCGCGTCGAGCGTCTTGTGACGCACGAACTCGTCCGGATAGCGCAGCCCGTCAGCGTTGAGCACGCGGGTTTCGCTCACCACCAGCGTGTTGTCGAAGCTCGCGCCGAGCGCATAACCCTGGTTCCAAAGCTTGGCGACGTCGCGCATGAACCCGAAGGTGCGCGCGCGCGCAAGTTCGTGCCGGAACGCGTCGGGCGTTACGTCGATGACGCAGCGCTGGTGGCCGATCGACGGATGGTCGAACGAAATCTCGACGTCCAGCCGCAGCCCGCTGCTGTTGGGAACGAGTTCGCCGTGCGCGTGATCGCGGGAGACCTCGATCGGCTTGAGCACCTTCAGGTAGCGGCGCCGCGCATCGAGCGTGCGCACGCCGGCGTGGTCGATTGCGGCAACGAACGCCTCGGCGCTGCCGTCCATGATCGGCACCTCGGGCCCATCGACTTCGACGACCGCGTTGTCGACGCCGAGGCCGGCGAGCGCAGCCAACACGTGCTCGGCGGTCGCGCACAGCGGACCGTCGTCGTCGCCCAGCACAGTGGCGAATTCGGTTGCTGTCACAGCGCGCACGTCGGCGCGAATCTCGCAATCAGAGCGGCCAGGCAAGCCGGTGCGCAGGAAAACGATGCCGGTGCCGGCGTCGGCAGGATGCAGCGTGAGAGTGACAGGAGATCCGGAGTGAACGCCTATTCCGGAAACGGTCGCCTCGTTGCCAAGCGTGGTTTGCTTGCCCGCCTTCATGCCCCTACCCCCGTTGAAACCTCGCGCCCGCAGCAACCAAGTTCAGGTCTGGAAGCAGTCGTGAGGTTTGCCCCAATGTCTCGCCCTAAGGCATCCGTCGCCATTTCGCCACTTTCACGAGTGCCACCCAGACACCCGCCAAGCTTATCCCCAAGCGAAAAGCCCGTTGGCGATGCGAACCTTAACCGTACCGTCGCACTGCACCAACTCACGCTTTTTTACCGACTGTTACCTTGAAGAAGTCCTATTTCAAACCGGATGTCGCCTTGCGACCGGCGCATCGGTGCAAACGAATCAGCGCAGCGCCCCATTGGAGACATGGCGCCGCCCCAACGGTGACGACTATACTATTGTAATCATTAAGGCTTATCGGTTGGTGCGGTGGCACCGTCGGACTGCTTTCGAGCTCACATTCGTACCACCACAGCGCGCCAACGGGACATGCGTAGCAACCGGTGCGAGCCGTGAACGCATCAAACAATGTATCATTCACGCAATAAAGAAGCGCCGCAGGCGGGATTTTGACCCGCGCTGCGACGCAATAAAAGGCCATTGATTCGCTTTACTAATTTGCCTGGCGGCGGAGGAATGCCGGGATGTCGAGCTGGTCATCGACGCCCCCGCCGTGCGACGGCGCCGGCCGATCGAGGTCGAGTCCAAGCGACGGCGGCTGGTGCGGGCGCTTGGCGAATTCCGATACTGGTTCGTGCGCCAGCGCTTCGGGAAGGCGCGCGACCGGGCGCGGCCGCTCGGGCATGTGCATCGGCCGCGGCGGCGGCGCCGGCTGCGGCTGATACGCTTCCTCTTCGCTCTCCTTGCGGCCAAGTCCCACGGAAGCCAGCCGCTGCAACAGCGACATACGCGGCTTCTCCATCGGATCCTCGACCGGCTCGATGCGCTCGCGCGCACGCAGTTGGTTCTGCGCCGGCACCGGCAGTTCGTCGATCCTCGGCATGCGCGGGCGCGACTGCGGGCGCTCCGGATGCGGCGGAATGAAGGACTTGGGCGGCGGCGGCGGTTCCGTTGCCGGCTCCTGCGCGGCCGTTTCCACAAACAGCGACGGCTTCGGCGGGATCGGCCGGATGGTGAGATCGTCGGCGACTCCGCGCGGAAGCACCGCGGCCGCGACCGCGGCCGCGGCCTGCGCCTGGATCGCGGCCGCCGACGGCCGCTGCGGTTGCGGCGCCGGCGCCGGCGGAGCCGGAGCACGCGCGGTGGGGCGGATCTCGTGGCGTTCGTGCGCGCGCGGC
Organism: Xanthobacteraceae bacterium; assembly: GCA_051985675.1. Lineage (GTDB taxonomy): Bacteria > Pseudomonadota > Alphaproteobacteria > Rhizobiales > Xanthobacteraceae > JAFAXD01. Next base: position 69,779 of record JBPYFJ010000139.1, read on the forward strand.
GGCGGTTCGGCGCGCGTGCGCTGCGGCGGCGCCTCGGTGACGCGCGCCTCCTGCTGCGTCGCCGAGCGCGGCGCAACGGCCGCATCGACGCCGGTCGCAACCACCGACACGCGAATGATGCCTTCGAGGCTCTGATCGAAGGTGGCGCCCACGATGATGTTAGCTTCCTGATCGACCTCCTCGCGGATGCGGGTCGCGGCCTCGTCGACCTCGTAGAGGGTGAGGTCGTTGCCGCCGGTGATCGAGATCAACAGGCCCTTGGCGCCGCGCATCGACACATCGTCGATCAGCGGGTTCGAGATCGCCGCCTCGGCGGCGCGCAGCGAGCGCTTCTCGCCGGAGGCCTCGCCGGTGCCCATCATGGCCTTGCCCATCTCGCGCATGACCGCGCGCACGTCGGCGAAGTCGAGGTTGATCAGGCCCTCCTTCACCATCAGGTCGGTGATGCAGGCAACGCCCGAGTAGAGCACCTGGTCGGCCATCGCGAAGGCGTCGGCGAAGGTGGTCTTTTCATTCGCGACCCGGAATAGGTTCTGGTTCGGGATGATGATCAGGGTATCGACGCCCTTCTGCAGCTCCGAAATCCCCGTCTCGGCGACCCGCATGCGGCGCTGGCCTTCGAAATGGAACGGCTTGGTCACCACCCCGACCGTGAGGATGCCGAGATCACGCGCGGCCTTGGCAACGACAGGAGCTGCACCGGTGCCGGTGCCGCCGCCCATGCCGGCGGTGACAAACACCATGTGGGCGCCGGTCAGGTGATCGCGGATTTCGTCAATGACCTCCTCCGCGGCGGCGCGCCCGACCTCAGGCTGGGAACCGGCGCCGAGGCCTTCGGTGGCGGTGACGCCCATCTGGATGATGCGCTCGGCCTTGGACAGCGTGAGCGCCTGGGCATCGGTGTTGGCGACGACGAAATCGACGCCCTGCAGCCCCGCGCTGATCATGTTGTTGACGGCGTTGCCGCCGGCCCCGCCGACCCCGAATACTGTGATCCGCGGCTTCAACTCCCTGATGTCGGGAATTTTTAGATTGATGCTCATGGGTGCCTCTTGTTGGGGCGGAGCGTGCCGCCGGTTGCCGCCGGTCCGCCACCGGCGCTGTAAAAGGTCTGCTCGACGATTGGTCGCGTGCCGCACACACGACCGGCTTGCGTCCGTCTCTGTGCAGGAGGTTGGCCCCGCATCAGAAACTTTCCCGCAACCATCGTCCGACGCGGGCGACATAGCCGCCCGTTTCGGCTCGGTACTGCCGCGTATGCCGCGGCTCGAAGTGTTCGAGATGCGCGGCCTGGGGATAGACCAGAAGCCCGGCCAGGGCGGCAAACGCCGGCCCCTTGGCGCCATCCGGCAGGCCCGCGATGCCGAGCGGGCGGCCGAGCGCGACCGGGCGGCTCAGGATACGGCCGGCAAGGTCGGCGAGCCCTGTCAGCAAGCTGCCGCCGCCGGTTAGGATCACCCGCCCACGCGGCTCCGCCGTGAGCGGCGAGGTCATTAGGCGGTCGCGCACCATTTCGAGAATTTCCTCGATCCGCGGCCCGATGATCTGGGTCAGCGTGCCGCGCGAAACGGCGGCGGGTGCGTCCTCGCCGCGCACCGCCGGCAACTGGATCAGGTCGCGATCGTTGGCGCCGCCGGGAAGCACGTTGCCGTGCAGGGTCTTGAGCCGTTCAGCGCTTTGCAGGCCGATCGAAAGCCCGCGCGCCAGGTCCATGGTCACGTGGTTGCCACCGAGCGCGAAACCATCGGCGTGCACAAACCGACCGTTGCTGAACACCGAGAGCGTGGTGGTGCCGGCGCCGAAGTCGATGACCGCCGCGCCGACATCGGCCTCGTCGTCGGCGAGCGTGGAGAGCCCGGACGCATAGGCGCCCGCCACCATGGCCTCGACGTCGAGGTGGCAGCGCTCGATCACCAGCATCAGGTTGCGGCAGGCGCCGAGGTCGGCGGTTGCAAGATGCATGTCGAGCCCGAACCGGCGGGCCAGCATCCCGCGCGGCTCGCGCACCCCCTGCGTGCCGTCGAGCGAAAAGCCGATCGGCAGCGCGTGCAGCAGCACGCGTCCCTGCCGCGCCGAGCTGCGGTGACCGGCGGCTAGCGCGCGGGCGATGTCGTTGTCGCTGACACTGCCCTGGATGTCGACCTCGGCGGCGAGCCGCTCGCTCCCGATCCGCCCGGCCGAGATCGACGTAATGATGGCGTCAACCTGGACCTTGGCCGAGCGCTCGGCGAGATCGACGGCATTGCGCACCGCCGCCTCGGCGGCGGCAAGATCAACCACCGCACCGCCCTTGATTCCGTGCGAGATCGTGTGGCTGAAGCCGAGCACCTCGATCGAATGGCTGCGCCGGCGCAGCGCTTCACCTTGCGCGTTCGGACGCAGCTTCGCGATCAGGCAGGCGATTTTGCTGGTGCCGATGTCGAGTGCGACGACCAGTGCGGAGCGGCGCGGCGAGACCGGTTTCATCTTGGGGGTCAGGCCGTAGTTGAGCGTGTTCATACAGCGCCTCCCTTGCGGGCCTTCGCCCGCTCCTTGAGGGCGGCGTCACGCGCCTGGGCCGCGGCCTCGGAGAGCCGCACGGTGACGCGATCGGGCAGCCGCAGGTCGATCGCGGCGATGTCGCGCGTCGTCAGTTTTTTGTCGTGATCGAGCGCGACGAGCTCGGCCAGCGCGGCTTCGGCGTCCTGCTCGGGCAAGCGCACGTCGATGCCGTTCCTGAGCCGAAGGTTCCAGCGCCGTTCGGCGATCAGAATCGAGGCCAGCACGTTGTCGCGAACGTCAGGGAAGCGCGCGAGCAACGCCAGAAACTCCTTGGCGCGTGTCTCGGCCCCGCGCCCGACCACGAGCGGCAACGGAATGTAGGGCCGCGACACGAATGGCTCGAGCACGGTGCCGTCGGCCCCGATCACACTGATGCGGCCGTCCTTCTGCCAGAGCGCGAACGCCTCGCGCTCGGTCAGCGTGATCTGCAGGCGATCGGGATAGAGTTTCTGGATCGTCGCATCGGCGATCCAGGGATCGGCGAGAAGACGTGCCCGCGCATCGGCGACATCGTAGAACAGCAGCGCGGTGTTGCCGGTCACGCCGGCACGCGCGAGGATTTCCTCGCGGTTGAGGTGTTTGTTCCCGGTCAAAGCGACGCCTGTGACGCGGAAGCCGGCGGCATTGCCGACGGCGTCGCGCAGCTCGTGCAGCGCGGCGTCGACCGCCTCCACGTGATCGCCTTTAACCACCCCGTAGGTCGCGGCGGCAGCGACCACCATGATGGAGGCTGCGATGCCGCCCCCGCGCGTCAGCCGCAGGCGTTCGACCAGCGGCGCATAGCGCGCGACAAAGCGCTCAAGGCGGCCGACCGGCCGCGGGCGCACCGGCACCAGCGCGCGGCTCGTCGACCGGCGCGACGTGCGTCGGCGCTCGACCGGATTGACGGCCGGCTCTGCGCGGTTCAGCGGTTGAGCGAGGCGTCCTCGACCATCCATCGCACCAGCTCTTCAAACGTAATGCCCGCATGAGCTGCGAGCTCGGGCACCAGTGACGTTTCGGTCATGCCTGGTTGCGTGTTGACTTCGAGGCAGAAGAGCCCCGCCGTCCCCGCACGTTCGTCATAGCGGAAGTCCGCTCGACTAACGCCCCTACATCCGAGCGCCTGATGCGCCTGAAGAGCCAAACTTCTAACTTCTTGGTAAACATTTGGTTTAAGCGGTGCCGGAAGAAGGTGCTTGGAGCCTCCGGGAGCATACTTGGCTTCGAAATCGTAAAAACTTACCGTCGGCACAATCTCGATGACATCGAGCGCGCGGTCCCCCATCACGGCGCAGGTCAGTTCGAGCCCGGGAATGTAAGTCTCGCACAGCACATTGTCGCCGAACGACCAATCCTCGCGCGTGAGCTCCTGCGGCGGGTGCGCATGTTCCTTGGTGACGATGAACACCCCGACGCTCGACCCTTCGGCGATGGGCTTGATCACATACGGACGCTCGAGCGCGTGCGCCTTGGCGGCGACGAATCGCGAGACCACGCATCCATGCGGAACCGGAACGCCGGCCGCGCTCAGGGCGGTCTTGGCGTGGTCCTTTTCCATGGCAAGGGCAGAAGCGAGCACGCCGGAATGGCTGTAGGGAATTTGCATGATTTCCAGGATGCCCTGGATGGTCCCGTCCTCACCCGGCCGGCCGTGCAGCACGTTGAGCACCACGTCCGGCGCCGCGGCCGCGAGAACCAAGGCGATATCGCGGCCGACGTCGATGCGTGACACTCGGAAGCCCTGACGTTCCAACGCGTCGGCGCAGGCATTGCCGGAGCGCAGACTGATCTCGCGTTCGGCCGACCAGCCCCCCATCAGCACGGCCACGTGTTTCACGCGGCTACTCCTTCTCGTCCGAGTCGCTTGATCTCCCACTCGAGCGTGACGCCGGAATTTTCCAAAACACGGCGCCGAACGGTCTCGCCAAGGGTCTCGATGTCAGCTGCGGTTGCGCCGCCGAGGTTGATCAGAAAATTGGTGTGCATCGTCGACACTTGCGCGCCGCCGATTTGGAGGCCGCGACAGCCGGCGGCATCGATCAATTGCCAAGCCTTGTGGCCGGGCGGATTCTTGAAGGTCGATCCGCCGGTGCGGCTCTTGATCGGCTGCGTTGCCTCGCGCGACTCGGTGATCTTGTCCATTTCCTGCGCGATGGCCGCCGGATCGCCGGGAGCGCCCTGGAACAACGCTTGCGTGAAAATGATGTCCTCGGGGGCACCGCAATGCCGGTAGCTGTAGTGCAGGTCGGCGTTCGACCACACGCGTACGCGGCCTGCGCGATCAACCCCGCGCGCTTCGATCAGCACGTCCTTGGTCTCACGTCCGTAAGCACCGCCGTTCATCCGCAACGCCCCGCCAACGGCGCCCGGAATGCCGCGATAGAACGCGAGGCCGGCAACCCGGGCCTCCTGCGCGGCGCGCGCGACCCGCACGTCCGGCACGGCCGCGCCCGCGCGAACGCGGGCATCGGCCTCTACCGCAACGGCACCAAACCCGCGCCCAAGCCTTATCACCACACCCGGAATGCCACCGTCGCGCACGATCAGATTGGAGCCGAGGCCGACCGTGGTGACGTCGATGTCCGCGGGCAGGCGCGCTAGAAAAAGCGCGAGGTCGTCCTCGTCCTCGGGCATGAATAGGAGTTGGGCGGGTCCGCCGACGCGGAACCAGGTCAACTCGGCGAGCGGCTGATTCGCCAGAAGACGCCCGCGCAGACCGGGCATCGCGGCCTTCAGTTGCGGGATGAGATCGGCAAACATCACAGCGGCCGGCGCAGTCGGTCGCTCATGCGGCCGCCCCTGCCAATTCGCCGGGCAGCGCGTAGGCCCACTGCGTGATCGAGCCGGCGCCAAGGCACACGACATAGTCGCCCGGCCGCGCAAGCGCCCTCACCACGCCTGCCAGCTGGTCGGGGCCGTCGAGCCCGATGACCTGACGATGGCCGTGCGCGCGCAGCCCGGCCACAAAGTGATCACGGTCGACGCCGGCGATCGGTGCTTCGCCGGCCGGATAGACGTGCGCGACGATGACCGCGTCGGCATCGTTGAAACAGGTGCAGAACTGCTCGAACAGCGATTGCAGGCGCGTGTAACGATGCGGCTGCACGACCGCGATAACCTGCCCGCTCGTCGACTCGCGCGCAGCCTTGAGCACGGCCGCGATCTCGACCGGATGATGGCCGTAGTCATCGATCACGGCGACCCCATTCCAGGTGCCGGTGCGGGTGAAGCGGCGCTTGACGCCGCCAAAGTTCTCGAGCGCCGCACGGATGCGCGCATCCGGAACGCCGAGTTCGCGCGCCACGGCGACGGCGGCCGTGGCGTTGAGGGCGTTGTGGCGGCCCGGCATCGGCAAGCTCAGACCGCCCACCCGGTGCGTCTCGGTGCCGGCGCGGTCGCGAAACAACACCCCGAAGCGCGAGCGCCCGTCGGCGTGGTCGAGATCAATCAGGCGGACGTCGGCCTGCGGGTTTTCCCCGTAGGTGATGACGCGGCGGTCTTCGAGACGCCCGACCATCGCCTGCACCACCGGATGATCGGTGCACATCACCGCGAACCCGTAGAACGGCACGTTTTCGACGAACGCCTTGAACGCGTCCTGCACCGCCTCGAAGGTCTTGAAATGATCGAGGTGCTCGGGATCGATGTTGGTCACGATCGCAATGTCGGCCGGCAGCTTGAGGAAGGTGCCGTCGGATTCGTCGGCCTCGACCACCATCCATTCGCCGGCTCCAATCCGCGCGTTGGTTCCGTAGGCGTTGATGATCCCGCCGTTGATGACGGTCGGATCGAACTGGCCGGCCTCCAGCAGGCCGGCGACGAGCGAGGTCGTGGTGGTCTTGCCGTGGGTTCCGGCGATGGCGACGCAGCGCTTGAGCCGCATCAACTCGGCCAGCATTTCGGCGCGGCGCACGACCGGCCGGCGGCTCGCGCGCGCGGCGACCAACTCGGGATTGTCGCGCCGGATGGCGGATGACACGACCACCACCTCGGCGGCGTCGAGATTCTCCGCCTTATGCCCGATCGCGACCGCAATGCCCTTGTCGCGCAGCCGTTTCACATTGGCGCTGTCGGCGACGTCCGATCCCTGCACGGTGTAGCCCAGGTTGGCCAAAACTTCGGCAATTCCGCTCATGCCAATGCCGCCGATGCCGACGAAGTGGATCGGACCGATATGCTGCGGCAGTTTCATGGGTCGGAAGCCCCCGTGTTCGCTTAAGAAAGCCCTGCCACCCTTTGCACCAGGTCCGCAAGCCGGTCGGCGGCATCGAGTGCACCGCAGCCGCGCGCGGCGGCCGCCATCGCGACGAGCCGCTGCGGCGTGCCGGCGAGCGCGGCGATCTCCGCCGCGAGCCGCTCCGGGGTAAATCCGTCCTGCTCGATGCGGATGGCGCCGCCCGCCGCTTCCAGCACCTTGGCATTGGCGCGCTGATCCTGATCGAGGGCATGCGGCAATGGCACCAAGATGGCGGGGCGGCCGATGGCGGCAAGCTCCGCCACCGTCGACGCCCCGGATCGGGATACCACCAAATGGCTTGCCGCCATACGCGCGGGCAGGCCCGGAAAGAACGGCGCGACGCTCGCCTGTACGCCAAGCCGCCCATAGGCCCCCTCGACCCGCGCAACGTCCTCGTCGCGCGCCTGCTGCACGATCATCAGGCGGCCGCGCACGTCGTCAGGGACGAGTGCGATCGCCGCCGGCACAACGTCGGCCATGATGCGGGCGCCCTGACTGCCGCCGAACACCAGCAGGCGCAGTGCCTCGGTCGGCGGCGTGTAGGAGACGTCCGCCGCCGCGATCACGGCCTCGCGCACCGGGTTGCCGGTGTGGGTGGCCTTGGCGAGGAGCTGCCGCTCGCGGTCGAGCGCGCCGGGAAAGCTCGTGGCGATCGCCCGTACGAACGGCGCCAACAGCCGGTTGGCGCGGCCCATCACGCCGTTCTGCTCGTGAATGATGGTGGGAATGCCGCGCAGTGCCGCGGCGGTCAGCGGCGGAATCGTCGGGTAGCCGCCGAACCCGACGACGGCCGCGGGCCGCAGCTGACCGAACAGGCGAAACGCCACCGCGGTGCCGTTCCCGAGCGCCGCGAGCGTTCGTGCCAGCGCGATCGGGTTGCCGCCGTGCACGGTTGCGCTCGGGATGATGTGGGTTGCGCGTGCCGGGAAATCGCCGCCGTAACGGGTCGCGCGCGCATCAGTCGCAAGGTCAACAACAATTCCGCGCCGTGCGAGCGCGGCGCTGAGCGCCTGCGCGGGAAACAGATGGCCGCCCGTGCCGCCGGCGGCGACGACGACCAGCGCATCACTCAAGCGGGGCTCCCGGCCGCAACCAGTCCCCTCGCCACGGCGATCGGCTCGGCGTTCGGGCGCTCGCGCATCAGCGCGAGCATCATGCCGGTGCCGTACGCGAGCGAGATGATCGACGAACCGCCATAGGAAATGAACGGAAGCGTCATGCCTTTGGCGGGGATCAACGCAAGGTTCACCGCCATGTTGATCGCAGACTGGGTGCCAAACAGAATCGCGAGCCCCGCAGTGGCGAAACGGGCGAATGGATCGCTGTTGCGCATCGCATTGGTGAGCGCGCGCAGGACGATGAACGCGAACAAAGCCACCAGCGCGAGACACAACGCGATGCCGAACTCCTCGGCCGCGACCGCGAACACGAAGTCGGCATGGCTGTCCGGCAGGACGCGCTTGATGGTGCCTTCGCCGGGGCCGCGGCCGAACCAGCCGCCGCGCATGAACGATTCGACGGCGGTGTCGACCTGGAAGGTGTCGCCCGAGGCGGGATCGAGGAAGCGTTTGATGCGGGCGGCCACGTGCGGGATCATCATGGTGGCGCCGACGAGCCCTCCGGCGGCGACGCCGGTGAGCCCGATTACCCAGATGAACCGCATGCCGGCCATGAAGAACAGCGCGCCCCACACCAGCGCGACGAGCGTGGTCTGGCCGAAGTCGGGTTGCGCCACCAGCGCCGCGATGGTGGCGAGCAGCAGCATGATCGCCAAGGCGTTGGCGGGCATGTCCGGCTTGCTCGCGGACTCGCCAAACAGCCACGCGATCAGGATGACGAACGCCGGCTTGAGGAACTCGGAAGGCTGAATGTTGATTCCCAGAATGATCAGCCAGCGGCGCGCACCCTTGATCTCCGCGCCGAAGAACAAGGTCGCGATGACCATCACGAAGCTGACCGCGAACACGATCAACGCAATGCGCCGGATCTGGCGCGGCGTCAGCATCGACGTGCCGAGCATCACCGCGACCGCCGGAATCAGATAAAGGACATGCCGGTTGACGAAATAAAACGGATCAAGGCCGAGCCGCGCCGCCACCGGCGGGCTCGCGGCCAGCGAGAGCACGATGCCGGCGAGCATCACCACCAGCAAGGCGGCGAGCATCAGCTTGTCCACGGTTCGCCACCAGGCGGTGAAGGCGAAACGGCGGCTGCGCGCAATCATGCTGGACCTCGATGTGTGGCAGGCACCATGTCACGATGCGCTGCGCCCTGGACGCCGGGCATCCACTATGGTTCACAAACGCTTAACAAGAAATTTCAGCCGGGATTTCAGGATACTGGCGCCGCCACCCCGGGGATCGCCTTGACCAGTGTCCGGAACGCGTCCCCGCGCACCTCAAAGTTGGGATACTGATCAAACGACGCGCAGGCCGGCGAGAGCAGCACGACCGCGTCGGACAGGCCGGAGGCCGCCGCATCCTGGGCCGCCAAGGCGACCGCGCGGTCGAGTTTCTCGACCACCTCGTTGGCGACCTCGTCGGCGAGCGTCGCGGCAAACTCGGGCGCGGCTTCCCCGATCAGATACGCCTTGCGGATGCGCGGGAAGAATCGCGCGAGCGACGCGATGCCGCCGGTCTTGGCCTTGCCCCCGGCAATCCAGAATACGTCCTTGAAGCAGGCGAGCGCCTGTGCGGCGGAGTCGGCGTTGGTGGCCTTAGAGTCGTTGACGAACAGGACATTGCCCTTGTGGCCGATCTCTTCCATGCGGTGGGCGAGACCCGGGAACGACCACAAGCCACGCTGAATCGCGCGCTCGTCGAGGCCGGACGCCAGCGCGGCGGCGGAGGCGCAGGCCGCGTTCTGGGCGTTGTGGATGCCGCGCAACGACCGAATGCTGCCCAGCAGCGCAATCGCACGCGCGCTCCCGCCGGCCGCCTGCACGATCTGCTCGCCGTCGATGTAAAGCCCGTCCGTGAGCGGGTGCCGCACCGAAATCCGCACCACCCGTTTGCCGGCGCGCTCGACGTGGTCGGCGGCCGCCGCGCACCAGTCGTCATCGACGCCGATCACCGCGGTGCCGCCCGGTTGCACAGCCGTAGCCAGGCGCTCCTTGACGGCAGCATAGCTGCGCATGCTGCCATGGCGGTCGAGATGATCCTCGCTCAGGTTGATCAGAACGCCGATCGAGGGATCGAGCGAAGGGGCAAGATCGATCTGATAGGACGAGCACTCAATCACATAGGCACGACCGGCGCGCGGCGGCTCAAGCGACAGGATCGCAGTGCCGATATTGCCGCCAAGCTGCACGTCCTGGCCGGCGGTTTTGAGCAAATGCGCGATCAACGCGGTCGTGGTGGATTTTCCGTTGGTCCCGGTGATGGCGATGAACGGCGCGTCGGGTGCATGCAGGCGCCGTTCACGGCAAAACAGCTCGATGTCGCCGATCACCTCGACCCCGGCCGCGTGGGCGAGGCTTGCTGCCCAATGCGGGGCCGGATGGGTGAGCGGGACGCCCGGGCTCAGGATCAGCGCGGCGATCTTGCTCCAATCGATCTCGCGCAGGTCGGCGGTCGGGATCCCGGCATGGTTTGCGGCTTCGACGCGCTCCGGGCTGTCGTCGAACGCTACCACGTCGGCGCCGCCGGCGAGCAGCGCGCTCGCGCTCGCGGTGCCGGAGCCGGCGAACCCGAACAGCGCGACTTTGCGGCCTGCAAACGAGGTAACCGGGATCATGGAGCGTCAACCCAACTCAACATAGCGGCGGTGCGTGCGTCACCGCAACTTCAGCGTCGCAAGTCCCGCCATCGCCAGTATCATCGAAATAATCCAGAACCTGATCACGATCTGCGGCTCGGTCCAGCCCTTCTGCTCGAAGTGGTGGTGCAGCGGCGCCATGCGAAACACCCGCTTGCCGGTGAGCTTGAACGAGACCACCTGCACGATAACCGATACGGCTTCGAGCACGAACAGGCCGCCGACGATCGCGAGGGCGATTTCATGCTTGATCGCGACCGCGGTCGCGCCGAGTAGGCCGCCGAGCGCGAGCGAGCCGGTGTCGCCCATGAAGATCGACGCCGGCGGCGCGTTGAACCAGAGAAATCCGATTCCCGCTCCGATCACCGCCCCGCACAGCACCGCAAGCTCGCCGGTGCCCGCCACGTAGTTGAGCTGCAGGTAATCCGAGTAGACCGAATTCCCGACGATGTAGGAGAACGCCACGAACGCGCCGCTCGCGATGATGACCGGGCCGATGGCAAGCCCGTCGAGCCCGTCGGTGAGGTTGACCGCATTGGCCGCCCCGATGATGACAAACGCTCCGAACACCAGGAAGAACCAGCCGAGATCGACCATCAGTTCCTTGAAGAACGGGAACGCGAGCGACGTGCTGTAGGGCGGCCGGCCGAGGCTCGCGATGGCGAAGCAAGCGGCGAGCGCGATCACCGCTTCGCAAGCAAGCCGGGCCCGACCCGAAAAGCCGCCGTGCGTCTGCTTGGTCACCTTCAGATAGTCGTCGTAGAATCCGATCGCGCCGTAGGCGAGCGTCACGCCCAACACGACCCAAACATAGGCGTTGGTCAGGTTCGCCCATAGCAGGACCGAGACCATCACACCAAACAGGATCATCAGCCCGCCCATGGTCGGCGTGCCGATCTTGGTGAGCAGGTGGGACTTGGGCCCATCGGCTCTGATCGGCTGCCCCTTGCCCTGGCGCGTGCGTAGGAGGTGAATGATCGCGGGGCCGAGCACCAACACGAATACGAGCGCCGTCATGGTCGCACCGCCCGACCTCACCGTGATGTAACGGAAGAGGTTGAGCAAAGAGACTTTGTCGGAGAGACCAGCCAGCCAATAGAGCATGATTACCCTTGCACCCGCTCAGGCACGTCCTGGCGGGACGAGTGACGGACCAACGCCTTGACGATCGGCGCCATTTTCGAGCCGGCCGACCCCTTGACCATGACTGCGTCGCCGGCGCGGATCGCCGCTACGACGTCCGGCTCGAGTGCCGCAGCGCTTTCCGCATAGCCACCCCGACGCTCCGGGGGAAGGGCCTGCCACAAGGCGTGCATCAGCGGGCCGGCGCAGAACACGAGGTCGATGCCGATGTCGTTGATGACGTCGGCAAGATCGCGATGCAGGTCGCTCGCCCTAGGGCCGAGTTCAAGCATGTCGCCGAGCACTGCGATCCGCCGGCCGCTGCAACTCAGTGGGGCCTGCGCCAGCAAAGCGAGCGCCGCGCGCATCGAGACCGGGTTCGCGTTGTAGCTCTCGTCGATCACGAGGGCCTCGCCGCCGTGCACCGTGATCTTGAGACGCGTACCGCGTCCGGCGGCGGGACGAAGATCCGCGAGCGCCAGCGCGGCGAGCGCGAGATCGGCGCCGACGATGCTGGCCGCCGCCAGCACCGCGAGCGAGTTAAGCACGAGATGCCGCCCGGGCGCGCCGAGCTTGTAGGCAACCCGCGACCCCAGGATATCGGCTTCGACCGTCGTGGATTCCGGCTGCGGTGCGCATCGGATAAGGCGCGCGTCGGCCGCCTCGTGCTCGCCGAACGAAACGACCCGTGCAACGCGGGCCCGCTTGGCGCGCCGCCGCAAGCGCTCGAAGTGCGGATTGTCGCGATTGAGTACGGCTGCCCCGCCGGGTGCGACGCCAGCGAAGATTTCCGCCTTGGCGTCGGCAATGGCCTCGACCGAGGAAAAGAACTCGAGATGCACGGGCTCGACCGCGGTGATCACCGCCACATGCGGATGTACCAGCTTGGTGAGCGGGGTGATTTCGCCGGCATGGTTCATACCGATTTCGAAGATTGCGTAACGCGCGCTCGCGGGCAGTCGGGCGAGCGAGAGCGGGACGCCCCAGTGGTTGTTGAACGATGCCACCGAGGCATGGGTCTCCCCGTCGCGCGACAGCGCGAGACTGAGCGCCTCCTTGGTCGAGGTCTTTCCCACCGAGCCGGTCACCGCGATGACGCGTGCGTTCGCGCGGGCGCGCGCGGCGCGCGCGAGCTTGCGCAACGCCATCAGAACGTCGCGCACGAGGAGCAATGGCGCATCGTCGGCAGCCGCCGCCCGTTTCCGGTTGGAGACAACCGCAAGGCCGGCGCCCGCCTGCAGCGCGGTCGCAACGAAATCATGGCCATCAAGCGCATCGCCCTTGATGGCGAAAAAGGCTTCTCCGGGCACGACGGTGCGGCTGTCAATCGACAGTCCGCCGACGGCGTCCGGCAGCGCGCCCGCGCGGCGCGCGCCCATGGCCGCGGCCATCTCATCGATCGTCCACAGGACGCTCATCCAGCCCTCTCCCGGAGCACGCGTTGCGCGTGTCAGCGCGAATGCTCCGACGCTCCCGCAATTGCCTCGCGCGCCGCTTCCTGATCCGAAAACGGCAGCACCTTGTCACCAACGATCTGGCCCGTTTCGTGGCCCTTGCCGGCGATGAGAAGCACGTCGCCGGGCGCGAGTTCGTCGATGGCATGGCCAATGGCGGCACGCCGATCGCCGATTTCCAGCGCTCCCGGCGCCGCGGCGCGGATCGCAGCCCGAATCGAGGCGGGATTTTCGCTGCGCGGGTTGTCGTCGGTGACGATCACCCGATCGGCTTTCTCGGCCGCGATCGCGCCCATCATCGGGCGCTTGCCCTGATCGCGGTCGCCGCCGGCGCCGAGCACAACCACGAGTCTCGCCCGCGCGTAGGGTCGCAGCGCGTCGAGCGCCTTGGCGAGCGCATCGGGCTTGTGCGCGTAATCGACGAACACCGGCGCTCCGTTCTTGTCACCGACGAGTTCGAGCCGGCCCTTGGCGCCCTCCAGAGTCGACAGCGCCTCAAACACCGTGGCCGGATCGCCCCCGGTTGCGATCACAATTGCGGCCGCGACCAGCGCGTTTTCCACCTGAAAGCCGCCCACCAACGGCAGGCGCACCCGATGCTCGCGACCGCCGTGCGCAATTCGCATGATCTGGGCGAAGCCCTCGATCTGCGTGTCGATCAACCTGATGGCGTTTCCGCGGCGACCGACGCTTACGATATCGAGGCCGCGCCCGCGCGCGGCCTCGACCACAGTGTCCGCGCGATCGTGATCGACATCGATGACCGCAACGCCGCCGGCGCGCACCAGGCGTTCGAACAGAACGAGCTTAGCGCGCAGGTAGGCGTCGAATGTTTGATGATAGTCGAGATGGTCGCGCGTGATGTTGGTGAACGCGCCGACCTCAATGCGCAGGCCGTCGAGTCGATGCTGATCGAGCCCATGCGATGACGCCTCGATGGCGAGGTGGGTCACGCCCGCAGCGGCGAGGCGATCCAGCGTCTTGTGCAATTCGATCGGGTCGGGCGTCGTGAGCGAACCATAGACCGCCCCCGCCGGCGAGACGACACCGATGGTGCCGATGCTCGCCGCTGCGTGCCCGAGCGTTGACCAGATCTGCCGGGCGAACGCGGCAACCGATGTCTTGCCGCTGGTGCCGGTGATGGCCGCGATCGTGGCCGGCTGGCGCGAGTAGAATCGTGCCGCAAGCAGCGCCAGCGCGCGCCGCACGTTCGACACGAGTGCGAGCGCCACGGTCTCGGGCAGCGCCGGCGCGCGCTCCGCCAGAACCGCACTGGCACCGGCGGCAATCGCCTGCGGGACAAACGCCAGTCCGTCGGCTTTCGTCCCGGGCACGGCAACAAACAGGAAGCCCGGTTTGACCGCCCGGCTATCGGACACGATGCCCCCGATCTCCAGCGCGTCGTAACGCGCGGCGCAGCTCGCCTCGGGCGGCAGAAGATCGCGCAGTTTCATGGTCGCAAATTGCGATACCTGATCACGCCGCTCATTTAGCGCGTCCGCCCGGCGGAAGCGAGAATCTGTTGTTCGGCAGGGGGGAGATCGAAACGGGGCTCGACACCCAGCATCGGCATGATGCGAGAGATGATGCGCGCGGTGGCAGGCCCCGCGTTCCAGGCCGCGGTTGTGAAGCCGTGGGTTTCCGGCAATGCCTGCGGTTCGTCGAGCATGACCAGCACGAGATAGCGCGGATCGTCCGCCGGCACGACCGCCATGAAGTCGGTCAGCACCTTGGTCTTGGAATAGCGGCCGTTGACGACCTTGTCGGCGGTGCCGGTTTTGCCGCCCACGTAGTATCCCTTGACGTCGACCTTGCTGGCACTGCCCTTCTCGGCGTTGAGCCGCATCAGGTAGCGCATCATCGTGCTGGTTTCCGGCTTGATCACCTGACGGGACACCGCCAGCGCTTCCTGCTCGTTGCGCTTGAGCAGGGTCGGCGGGATCAGGTGACCGCCGTTGACCAGCGCAGCGACGCCCATCACGGCCTGCAGCGGCGCGACCGAGAGACCGTGACCGAATGCGATGGTGACGGTGTTGAGCTCGCCCCAGCGCTTCGGAATGATCGGCTCTGCGCTTTCCGGCAGCTCGGTGCGCAGCCGGTCGAGCTGTCCAAGCTTGCGCAGGAATGCCTTGTGGCCCTCGACGCCGACCGTGAGCGCAACGCGCGCTGCTCCGATGTTCGACGAATAGGTGAAGATCTCGGGCACGCTCAGCACGCGGTTCTGCGCGTGGAAGTCGTGGATGTCGAACTTGCCGAACCGCAGCGGCATGCGCGCATCGAACGTGGAGTTAAGCCTGACTTTGCCGGAATCGAGCCCCATCGCGATGGTCAGCGCCTTGAAGGTCGATCCCATTTCGTAAACGCCGGTGGTGAGCCGGTTGATGCGAGTCGGGTCGAGCGCCTCCCGCGGATTGCTGGGATCATAGTCAGGCACCGATACCAGCGCCACGATCTCGCCGGTGCGCACGTTCAGAACGACTCCGGCAGCGGCGAGCGCCTTGAATTTTTCACGGGCGGCGACAAGCTCGTCCCGCACCACGTGCTGCACGCGAAGATCAAGCGCGAGCTCGATCGGCGCCTGGTTGCGGTCGGAGGCGAAGCCGGCGCGGTGCAGATCGGCTAGTCCGTTTCCATCGAGCCATTTCTCGAGCCCGGCGATGCCCTGGTTGTCGACGTTGACGTGGCCGATGATGTGCGACGCCTCGGCGCCTTTGGGGTAGACGCGTTTGGTCTCGTTCAGAAATCCGAGGCCGGGGACGCCGAGTTTATGCACCTCGAGCTGCTGCTTGGCGGAAATTTCACGCTTGAGCCAAACAAAGCCGCGTTTGGACGCGAGGCGCTCGCGCAAATCGGTGCCGGCAAGGTCGGGCATCACCGCAGTCAGCAATTCGCTCGCCTCGTCGGCATCGATGATCCGCCGCGGCGCCGCAAACAGTGACGGCGTCACCACGTCGGTGGCCAGCACTTCGCCGTTGCGATCCTGAATGTCGGGTCGCGCGGTGGCGACGGCGTCGGAGTTGATCGCGCGGCGCGCCACATGGCTCTCCGGGGCAACCGCATAGAGCACCAGGCGTCCGCCAATGATCAGATAGACGAGCGAGAATGCCAGCAACGCCAGGCCCAGCCGCGCCCTGGCTTTTTTGGCGCGGTCAACGCCGCGCCCATAGAGCAATCCCTGCGTGAGGCGGCGATGCCACGGCTGCGCGCCTTTGCCCGGCGCGTTCGCGTCGGCGCCGCCGGCGGCCTTCGGCTGTTCGGGTGTGGTCATTGCGCTGCCGGTGGACCGCTGTCGGCGGTCGGAAACGCGTTGTCGCCTTCGATGATCGCCGCAATCGGATCGGGCCCCTCGGCTGCCGTCGGCGGCTGCGGATGTTCGGGCAGATGATCAAGACCGTCGACCTGGGTCGCGTCGAGCGGCTTGATCGCCAAGTGCCGCTCCGCCAATGCCTGAATTCGCGCCGGGTTGTCCAAGGTCTCCCATTGTGCGCGCAGTGCGGCTGTCATGTCGCGCTCGCGCTTGATCTCGCTGCGCAAGCGCGCGACGCGCTCGGCCCGCAAGGTCGAATCGAACTTGATCTTGTAGACGTAGGCGGCCGACGCAACGAGCACGCCGATCACCACGAGATGCAGCAGCCGCATCATCATGGCCGTCCCTCCAGGACTTCGGCGAGCGTCGGAACTCGCGTGGTGGACGGCCGGTCCGTGCGAGGGGCCGCGCTGGTACGCTCGCCGGCGCGCAGCTTGGCGGAACGGGCACGCGGGTTTGCGGCGATCTCGTCCGTGTCGGGCGTGACCGGGCGCCTGGTCAATGTCTTAAACGTCGCGGGAACCGAGGCAACGGGTGGACCGTGACGCGAACCCGGCCGCGCGGCGCCGCGCGAGACCAGAAACGTCTTCACGATCCGGTCTTCCAGCGAATGAAACGCGACGACCACGAGCCGGCCGCCCGGCCGCAGCACACGCTCGGCAGCCGTCAGGCCGCGCGCGAGCTCGCCAAGCTCGTCGTTGACCAGGAGGCGCAGCGCCTGGAACGTGCGGGTGGCGGGATGGATATCGCCGGGCTTTACGCGAACGACCTGCGCGACCAGCTCGGCGAGTTGCGTCGTCGTCGTGATCGGCTGCCGCGCCCGCGCCGCCACGATCGCGCGTGCGACGGCGCGCGCATGGCGCTCCTCTCCGAGGGTGGCGATCACCGCAGCGAGATCGCGCTCGGAGGCGCGCGCGACGACATCGGCTGCGCTTGGGCCAGCCGCCTCCATGCGCATGTCGAGCGCGCCGTCCAGCCGGAACGAGAAGCCCCGCTCGGGCGTGTCAAGCTGCATCGACGACACGCCGAGATCAAATACAACGCCGTCGACCTCAGTGGCCGCGACAATCGTCGCGAGCGCCGAAAACCGGTCCTCCACCAGCGTGAGCCGGCCGCCGGCGCTCTCGACCAGATCAGCGCCGCGCGCGATCGCGGATTGGTCGCGATCGATGCCGATGACCCGGCAATTGGCTGCGGCCAGGATGGCGCGCGTGTAGCCGCCGGCACCGAACGTGCCGTCGACGATCAAGCCGCCGTCGCGTGGATGGAGGAAGTTCACGACTTGGGGTGCGAGCACGGGAATGTGACGAGCCGGTCCGCCCGCGGCGCCCGGTTGCCCGGCGCCGCGGCCCGCCATCATTCCCGTGCTCCTTGGGGATTCGGCCCCACCTCCTGGGAACGCCGCGCCGCACGTAGCGTCGCCGTGGCCTGTGCGAGATGCGCGCGAAAGCGCTGCGGTTCCCAGATCTGAAATTTGTGCCCCAGCCCAACGAAGGTCGCCGCGTCCTTGATGCTGGCGTGGGTTTTCAGTTCGTCGCTCAGAACGACCCGGCCTTCGCCGTCGACCTTCAAGGTCTCGCTGGTGCCGTAGAGCGCGACCAGAAACTCTTCGCGCTCGTTCGAGTAGGGCGAATAGCGGGCGATCAGGCTCTCGATGTCCGCAAGCAGCGCGTTGCCGCCGGCATCGATTGCCGCCTGGTCGAGCGTTGGATAGCAGTAGAGCCCCTCGAACCCGTCGCGCACGAGCACCCCCCGGAAGGGTGCCGGAATCGACACCCGACCCTTGGCATCGAGCCGCAACGTGTAGTTCGACACGAAGCGGTCCATACGCACTCCACGCTCGGCTACGCGCCCGCACGGACACCCTCGTCGCCAACGATCGGGCGACCGCGACGCTAGATACATTTAATGGGCAGATATGGGATAGCATGGGAAATTATGGGCGTCAATGGGCGCAGGTCTTCGACCGACTCAGCCGAAGTTGCGACTTGATCAATGCATTAGCGGCAACCGGCCTTAACGAAGCGTTGAAACCCGACGCCGTTCGCGGAATGTGGGCTCATGCGAATCGCGCTCTTCTCCGACATTCACGCCAACGCCGAGGCGCTGACCGCTTGCCTCGACCACGCGCGCGCGAACGCAGTCGACCGCCACGTGTTCCTTGGAGACTACGTCGGCTACGGCGCCGATCCGGGTTTTGTCGTGGACACGGTGCAGGTCCACGTGTCGCGAGGCGCGATCGCCGTGCGCGGCAACCACGACGACGCGATTGAAACCGGTACCGACCAAATGACGGACGCGGCGGCGCGTGCGATCGCCTGGACGCGCGGCCAACTCACGGCCGCCCAGCGCGCCTTTCTACGCGAGTTGCCGCTGAGCGTGAGCGAAGCTGACCGGCTTTACGTCCATGCCAACGTCGATGCGCCGGCGGGGTGGGACTACGTCACGGATCTCTACACCGCCTCGCGCAGTCTGGTCGCGATGCGCGCACACATCGCGCTCTGTGGGCATATTCACGTCCCCGCGCTCTATCACATGTCGCCAACCGGCAAGGTTGCGAGCTTCGAGCCGATCGGCGGGATAGACATTCCGCTGTCGCGGCACCGGCGATGGCTCGCGGTGCTGGGCGCTGTCGGGCAGCCGCGCGACGGTGACTCGGCTGCCTGTTACGCCATCCTCGATGACGCACGCGAGACACTCACCTACATGCGCGTTCCCTACGACATCGACAGTGCGGCGCGCAAAATCCGCGCCGCCGGGCTCCCGGCGCGGCTCGCCGATCGACTGTATGCGGGACGCTGAAGCACGGAGCCGCCATGGAGACATTCTTCACCGACGAGGCTCCGGCAGCGACACCAGTCCAGGATGTGCGGCATCTGCGGGTCGGCGAGACGGTGGACGGCTTTCATCTCGCGGAGGCGCTCCCGCCGGGCGGCATGGCGAGCTTCTGGCGGGTGACGCATCCGGATTTTGCGTTGCCGCTGATCATGAAAATTCCGCTGCTGCGGCCAGGCGAGGATCCGATCACTATCGTCGGATATGAAATGGAGCGGATGATTCTGCCGCGCCTGCACGGCCCGCACGTGCCGCGCTTCATCGCAGCGGGACCGTTCGAACGGCCCTACATCGTGATGGAGTTCATTTCCGGAACGTCGGTCAAGGAACTGATCGCGGAGACGCCGCTGGCGCCAGGACGCGTTGCCGCGATCGGCGTTCAGATTGCATTCGCGTTGCACGATATCCACCGCCAGCATGTGATCCATCTCGACCTCAAGCCCAGCAACGTGTTCCTCCGCCCAGGCGAGGAAGCGGTGCTGATCGACTACGGCCTGGCTCACCATGAGCTCTTGCCGGACCTGATCGCCGAGGAAATGGATGAGCCGGTCGGCACCGGACCCTACGTGGCGCCGGAACAAGTGTTGCGGGATCGCACCGATCCGCGCAGCGACATCTTTGCGCTTGGCGTTATTTTGTATTTCCTCGCCACTGGCGAACGCCCGTTCGGCGAACCGCAACGCGCCGCCGAGTGGCGACGCCGGCTTTGGCGCGATCCGTTCCCGCCGCGGGCCTGGAATCCGAACATTCCTCCGTGGTTGCAAGAGATCATTCTGCATTGCCTCGAGGTTGATCCCGAACGACGTTATGCAACCGCGGCGCAACTCGCGTTCGATCTGCAGCATGCGGCCGAGGTGCCATTGACGGCCCGCGCGGAACGCCTGCATCGCGACGGAATCCTGACCGTCGCGCTGCGCCGTTTTCGCGCCAGCCGTTTACCCGCGCCGCACCCTCGCAAGCGCGTGCCGGGCGTGCTGGCGCGCGCACCGATTGTCGTCGCGGCGGTCGATCTTGCGGGCGACGCAGCGCTGGCTGACGCGGTGCGAGCGTCGGCTGGGCGTATCCTGGCCACCGACCCGTCGGCGCGTCTCGCCTGCGTGAACGTGCTCAAGATCGCGCGTCTCGCAATCGATCCGTGGGAAGATGAGCAAGGCCGCAATCGCCACTTGCAGCGGATGATCGAACTCAAGCATTGGGCGCGTTCCCTGCCGGTCGACCCCGCCCGCCTGACCTATCACGTGCTTGAAGCGACCGATCCGGGGGCGGCGCTGGTCGATTACGCCCGCAACAACAATATCGACCACCTGGTGTTGGGTGCGCGCGGAACGTCCGGGCTTCGGCGCCACCTCGGGAGCACCTCGGCGCATGTCGTGGCGCAGGCGCCGTGCACGGTGACGGTGGTGCGCACCGGCCGCGCGTCCGGCGCAGCGGCAGCGGAGACTTGATCCATCGGCTCGACTCAAGCGGCCAGTCGATCGATCCGCACCTGCGGCTGCTGGTCCTGCGCCAACACGCGCGCGAGTTCCGGGAGCAAGACCGCCAGTTCTTCATCGAGCCGCCACGGCGGATTGATGATCAGCAACCCGGCCCCGACGAGGCGCGCGGGATCGCCGCCAAGGTCAAGCTCGACGCGCAGCAACTTTGGGATGCCGCTGCGCGTAAGTCGGGTCGCCAGCACCCGCGCGCTGTCGGGATCCTTGCGCGGGTACCAAGCGAGAAAAATGCCGGTCGCCCACTTGCGATGTGCGTCCTCGAGGCTTTTCGCAAGGTGGGAGAACTCGTCGCGATCCTCGAATGGCGGATCGATCAGAACAAGGCCGCGCCGCTCTTTCGGCGGCACATAGGCATTGAGCGCCACGAATCCGTCGATCGCGATCGCCTTGGCGCGTTTGTCGGCGCGTAGATTACCGGCGAGCGCGGCCGCGGCCTGTGGCTCGAGCTCGCACGCAATCAACCGATCCTGCGGCCGCATCAAACCGAGGGCCAACAGCGGCGAACCCGGGTAGCGGCGCAGGTCCGCGTCCTTGTTGAGAGCCCGGATCACACCGAGATATGGCGCAACAAACACGCCTGCCGCCGGCGTCAGCGCTGCAGCGTTCAGGCGCCCGATCCCGCTCCGCCACTCGCCGGAACGGCTTGCCTCCGGCCCGGCAAGATCATAGAGCCCGGCGCCCGCATGCGTGTCGATGACGCGAAACGGCGGCGGTTTCTCGCACAGATGTACGAGGATGCGCGCGAGCACCGCGTGCTTGACCACATCCGCGAAGTTGCCGGCGTGGAATGCATGGCGGTAGTTCATGACGTGTCATTGCACAAAACCGCCACACAATCCAAACATGGCGACGACGCGCATCGGCGAATCGAGAAACAACGATGGCCGGGACCGGCCCGGCCATGAAAACTCAACTACACCTGGATCGTTGGAGCTCTCAGCGGGCGCTCGCGTCGGCCGCCTTGCGCACCGGCGGCATCACCAGGGTCTCGCGCTTGCAGCTGCGCTGAACAACATCCGGACAATCCTGGAACTTGAAGTCCTTGCTCATGCAGATCCGGATCTCATTCAGGCGCTTGGCATCGCATGCAACCGAAATGCTGGCGCGCGTCATTCCGGTATTGACCTTGACGAATGCATCCGTGACTTCGCCCGGGGTCACCGTCAGCGGGTCCTTCAGCGCGAGATATTGTTCGGGAATCTTCACGCTCGCCCGCGCGCGCCGCACGTTGTCGAAATAGGCGCGAGCCGACAGGCCCGAGCAGGTTCCGTGCCGGTCCCATTCGCGGAAGATCAGCTGCGGGCTTGGCATCAGATCGAGCATTGACGACACGATGTTGCGATTGAGGCGCGGCGCCGGGGTTTGGCAGAACTCGGGAAACCCGCGCTCGTATTGCGGCCACAGCCCGTGCACGACGAACGAGTAGGGCCGGTCGCCGCACTGCTCGTTGCGGCTGCGGCGATTGTTGCGGCGAGCCTGGTCGCCGGTGGCGTCGCTTTGCGCTTGGACGTCCCGGCCCGGGGTTTGAGCGGACGCCTGCTGATCGGCATTCTGCTCGTCTCGGTTGGTCCGGCTCGAGCGCTCGGCAGAGGCTTCGCAAAACGACGGCGACCACGACAATGTCAGCAGGTAGAAATCGAACCGGCCGGGCTCGTTCTGACGGCTGTCCTGAGCCGAGGCGGGCCAACCTGGGAGCATGCAGAGGGCAACGGCGGTGGAGATAATTGTCGTACGCAAACACAACACGGACATAACGCCTCCCTGGAAACAACAACTTGAACGGGAGAGAGCGTAACTCAACTACCGGAACATATCAAGAACAAAATTTGAGGCTGTAAAATTGCGTTCCCGCCTGATCGCTAGGGGCCCGCCTCTGCGCAGTGTGGCCGTGTCTGCCCGGGGGGCGTGGTCGGCGAATTGTAGGCCCAGTTGCGGTCGTAGCCGTCAACGCACCACTCGACGCCCCAAGTGGCCCCGATGATGCCGGTATCTTCAGCGATCGAGTAACGGATCTTGTGCACCGTGCCGTCATTGATGTGAACCTTGGCGATGCAGAAGCGGCGCGGGATTGCCGCGTAATGCCAAGGCATAAAGGCCTGTTCGCGGATAAACTCCCAGCCCACGATCCGAAGGTCGGAGTTCCAATATTCGCGTTCCTTTTGGGAAAACCGGGATTGGATGCGCGCCAGAATTCCGTCGTCCTCGCATAACGGCACTTCGGCCGAATATTCGGGACCCGACAGCCAGAAATTCTTTTCGAGCGGATTGGCGGCGGACGCCGGCTCGGCCGACGTAAACGCTGCAAGTGCAAGTGCTAAGGCCGCGAGCCGCGCACGCATGGCCATCCCCACCCCCGTGGTACCCCGGAGGCGACCGTGCCGCCTGGGACCCAACCGGTCAAGACCGCTACGGCGATTCAGGCCAGCCGTGACCTAAACGCCACGGTCCGTTGGCCGATGATGTCGTCCCCAATCGCCCAGGCTCGCCTGCACCAGGGCCAGGGCCGCGACAGCGGCGGTATCGGCGCGCAGAATGCGTGGCCCAAGGGCAAGCCGGACGGTGCCGGGGCGACCAAGGATCGCCGTCCGTTCCTCGGCCGCGAAGCCACCTTCGGGACCGATCAACAGCGCAATCGGGCTGGCACGGCGCTCGGAACCGTTACCGGAAGCGGCCGAGAGCGCGGCGAGCGGATCCGAAACGGGCGCATCCTCATCGCAGAAGACCAGCACGCTGTCCGGGTCCAGGGCCGCGAGCGCGTGTGCGAGCGTCAGCGGATCGCCAACCGTGGGCAGGTTGAGAATGCCGCACTGCTCGGCGGCTTCGATCACATTGGCGCGCATGCGCGTGGTGTTGACGCGCTCGGCCTGGGTATGGCGCGTCAGAACCGGCTGCAGATGCCCGGCGCCCAACTCGACTGCCTTCTGCACCATGTAATCGAGCCGCGCGCGTTTGAGTGGAGCAAACAAATAGTGCAGGCCGCTCGCCCGATCCTGCGGGCGGGTCTGCACCCGGGGCGTGAGCACGATGCCGCGCTTGCCTGATCGGGCAAGCTCGGCCTGCCATTCCCCGTCGCGCCCGTTGAACACCAGCAGTCGATCGCCGGGTTTCCTGCGCAGGACATCAGCCAGATAGTGGGTCTGGCCCTGATCAAGCGTAATCGGAAGGTCAATTGCGAGCGGCTGATCGACGTACAGGCGCGGGCTGCGGAAGTCGTGCGATGGCATGGCGTGAGACTAGCGGCGCCGTCCCGCAAGCTCCAGGCGTGCGCTTCGTCCGCGCAGCGAATGGTGTATGGTAACGGCCATTCAGCGACAAGCGGCGCCCGAACGCCGGGGCTGAGGGAGGATGACGCGCGATGGCGAACCTGACGCGACGCTCGGTGGTGCTCGCGGCAGTCGCGGCGCCTGTGGCAGCCAGAGCCCAGAGCAAATCCTCGGCCTGGCCCTCCGGCACGATCCGCATCGTCGTGCCCTACCCGCCCGGCGGCTCGACCGACGTGATCGCGCGCATGGTGCAACCCGGGCTGCAGCAACGGTTGGGGACCACGATCGTGGTCGAAAACAAACCGGGCGCGTCCGGCACGGTCGGCACCGACATCGTCGCGAAGTCGCCGCCGGACGGCAGCAACTTTGTGTTCACCTTCGACAATCACGCCGTCAATCCGTTCGTCTTGCCCAAGCTTCCGTTCGATACCGAGAAGGATCTGGCTCCCGTTTTCTGGGTGGGTACCGCGCCTTATGTCCTGTGCACGCAGGCGCAGAAACCCTATCGTTCGCTCGCTGATGTGCTCTCTGCCGCCAAGGAACGTCCCAATCAGATCAACTACGCATCGGTCGGAACCGGCAGCATCGGGCATCTCGCGGCCGTGTTGTTGGCTCGACGTGCGGGCGTTGAGCTCACGCATGTCCCCTATCGGGGCGGCGGACCGGCGATGAACGATCTGGTCGCTGGTCACGTCGAGTTGTTGATCGGCAGCATCGCGCTCGCCATGCCGCAAATCGAGCCTGGTGCGATCCGCGCGCTCGCGCAGATGGGGCACGAGCGCGCGTCAGCGCTTGCGAGCACGCCGACGCTCATTGAAAGCGGCTTTGCCGGGCTCGAGGCCAATGCATGGTGGGGATTTTTTGCGCCGGCCGGCACACCGCGGCCAATCATTGATCGGTTCGGCAGCGAGGTTGCGGCGGTGTTGCAGGAAGAGCGTATCGCCAAGCAACTGCGCGAGTCGCAGCAGGTACGCTTTGTGCTGGGCGGACCGGAGCAACTGGGCAAGTTCGTCAGCGAGCAGATGCAGATCTGGGGCACCGTTGTCCGCGAGAACGGCATTACGGCCGAGTAGCGCGGTCACCGGGAGCACAAAACGCCCCGCCGGGTCGACAAAACAACCGCCAAAGAGCCTCGTTGTCGCCGAAATTCGGCACGTAGATGGCCCTTTGCGGATGGCGGGGGCCATCCCGAAAGGCGGGCCCATGGGGTGGCGCGGCATCATAACGGTCCTGATCGGCCTATCGGGGGCGTGCGCGCACGCGCAAACCCTGCCGTGGCCGGTTGATGAAAAACCACAAGGTGCGGCGCCGTCCGGAACTCAGCAAACGCTATGCACGCTCGAGATCACGCGCCTCAACGCGAACGTGGAGGCACTGCGTACCGCGGCCCGGACCGCGAATGAGCGCAAGGCCAAACGTGAGGAAATGTGCCGGTACCTGAATGAGTTGGCTGCTGCTGCGACCCTATTGACGCGGTATGCGGTCGAGAACAAGTCGACGTGCAACCTGACAGCCGGGATCGTCCAACAAATCAAGGACGGCGGCCGACAGGCGATCGGTGCATGCCAGCAGATTTGCGTGTTCGAGCCGGCGGCCGGACGTCTGGACGATGTCCCGGCGCAGTTTGCGACCCCGACGCGTCTTGCTCAGTTCGAGTGCGGCGATCGGTAGCCTCGCTATCGCCGGAATTGCTGGATATGCGTAAGTCCATGGTGAATCGCCGGATTGCCGGCGTTGGGGGAGTGGAGCCGAGCGCCATGGGATGGGGCCGCATTGTGCCGGTCGTGCTGGTTCTAGTCGCGAGCAGCGCCGCCGCCCAGGCGCCGTGGCCTACACAGCAGCAACCGCAACAGCAGCAGGCGCCTTGGCCAGCTCAGCAGTCGCAGCCCCAGGGACAAGCGGCGTGGCCCGCTCAACAGCAGTCGCAGCCGCAGGGACAAGCGGCGTGGCCGGCCCAGCAGCCGCAACAATCGCATGCCGCGACCGCCTGGCCGCAACATCAGGCGGCGGCGCCCTCCGCGCCGATGACCCCGATGGGTGGAGGCATGATGTCGCCCATTGGAGGCGGTGGCCAGGTCCCGCCGTGCGCGGCCGTCCTCAATAAACTGCACGCCGAAGCCGAAAAGCGCGGTGCCGAGGCCAAGGCCGGCCAAGAAAAGCGTGTTCCGCGCGAAGAGCTCTGCAAGCTCGTCACCAACCTGGTCGCGGCCGAGGGCAAATTCACCAAGGCGGCGGAACAGGAAGCGACCAACTGCCGAATCCCGCCGGAGGCCATCAAGCAAATGAAGGCCGGCCACGAGAATCTGGTCAAGGTACGCACCGCGCTGTGCACGGCGGCGCCGGGCGCCGGGCCGCCTTCGCTCGCCGAGGCACTTGGCACCGACAGGATGCCCCTCGATGAGACCGAGAAAACGAACGTCAAGCGGGGCGGCGTGCTCGATTCGCTGACCGGCGCCCCAATTCGATGAATGGGCGAGTTGCCGATTCGACCGGCAACTGGGTTGACAGCTTCGCTCCCGGGTGGGCCCGTCCCTATCTGCGGCTCGCGCGCCTCGACCGCCCGATCGGCTCGTGGCTTCTGTTGCTGCCCTGCTGGTGGTCAACCGCGCTCGCAGACATCGCCGCGCGCGCGAGCGTTCCGAACATTGCCCACATCGCCTTGTTCTTCATCGGCGCCTTTGCGATGCGCGGCGCCGGCTGCACCTGGAACGATATCGTTGATCGCGATCTCGACGCGCGCGTCGAGCGCACGCGCTCGCGGCCGATCCCATCCGGACAGGTCAGCGTCGGCCAGGCCGCGGGATTTCTCATCGCGCAGGCGCTGGTCGGCCTGATCGTGCTCATCCAGTTCAACACGTTCACGATAGCGACCGGGGTCGTCTCGCTTGCCATCGTCGCCGTCTATCCGTTCATGAAACGCGTCACGTACTGGCCGCAGATCGCGCTCGGACTAGCGTTCTCGTGGGGCGCACTGATGGGCTGGGCCGCGGCGTTCGGTCGGCTCGATGCGCCGGCGTTCATTCTCTACGCCGGCTCGATCGCCTGGGTCATCGGTTATGACACTATCTATGCCCACCAGGATCGCGACGACGATGCGCTGATCGGAATTAAATCGACAGCGCTGCTGTTTGGCGAGAACACCAAGCCGATGCTGGGCGCCTTCTTCAGCGCCGCGGTCGTGCTCATCGGCTGGTCTGTCTATCTGGTCGGCGCCGGCCCGATGTTCTGGTTTGCGCTCATTGCATTCGCGGCTCACCTCGCATGGCAGGTCAGCCGGCTCGACATCGGCGACCCCGATCTCTGCCTGGCCCTCTTCAAATCGAACCGCGACGCCGGTCTGATCCTGTTCGCAGGTTTGATCTTGGCCGGGCTTAGTTTCTAGTCGAGTTAGTTCACGCGGCGGGTGCCAGCGTTCGCCCCCGGATCATGTCGGCGGCCTTCTCGGCGATCATGATGGTTGGTGCGTTGATATGGCCTCCCGGGATCGTCGGCATCACCGACGCGTCGGCCACGCGCAGCCCGTCGACTCCGCGCACCCGCAGCGCCCCATCCACCACCGAAGCAGGGTCCGTGCCCATGCGGCAGGTGCCGCATGGATGCTGGGTGGTCGCGGCGGTGCGCCGCACGTGCTCGGTCAGCGCCGCGTCGCTTGCCGCCGCTGATCCGGGCAGAACTTCGCGCTTGATGAGGTCGCGCAGCGGGGTGCGCGCGTAGATGTCGCGCGCCAAGCGGAGACCGCGGATCGCCGTATCGATATCGCTCTGCGCAGCGAACAAGTTGAGCAGAATGCGCGGCGGATCGGCCGGATTGGACGACCGCAGCGTGAGATGACCAAGCGCTTCCGGATGCTGGATTGAAACCGAGCATTGCAGCGCGAACGTCTGTTTGTAGCCCTGCCCCGGCCACCACAGGTTGGAGTCGCGCGCGAGCGCACCGAAGATCAACTGCACATCGGGACGCTCCAGCTCGGGTCGCGTTCGGGCGAACAGGCCGGCGGCATTGCCATTGACCGCAAACGGGCCGCCGCCGGTAGCGAACCACTGCAGCGCGCGCAGCGCCGCGCGATCCATCCGCAGGTGGCGCAGGAAGCTCGTCGACTCGCGCGTTTCCACCACCAGCGGGACGAGCGGATGTTCGGCGAGGTTTTGCCCGACCGCCGGCACGTCGACCAGCGGCCTGATGCCGTGAGAGCGCAGCGCATCGGCGGGGCCGATGCCGGAGAGCATCAACAGCTGCGGCGAGTTGTAGGCACCCCCCGCAAGGATCACCTCGCGCTCGGCGGCGGCGCTGACCTTGCGGCCGTCCCGCACGAAGTCGACTCCGCTCGCCCGGCCGCGCTCGAGGCGTATCTGCGTCGTGAGCGCGCGGGACACGACGGTGAGGTTCTTGCGCCGCATCGCCGGCTTCAGGAAGGCCCGATAGGTCGAATGGCGCCGGCCGAAATTGCCGACTGTCAGCTCGGCGCGGGTAATGCCTTCGGTGATGTCGCCATGGATGTCGTCGCTCTCGGCAAAACCGGCGGACGCCGCCGCGGCGCGCAGCGGCTCATAGAACAGCGACGGCGATGTCCCGAGCCGGACGTTCAATTCGCCGGCGCCGCCGTGATATTTGTTGTCGCCGCGCCAATTTCTCTCGGAGCGCCGGAAGTACGGCAGCACATCGGCGTATCCCCATCCCTCGAGGCCGAGCTGCCGCCACTGGTCGTAGTCGCGCGGATGACCGCGCGAGTAGCGCATGGCATTCACGGTCGACGAGCCGCCGATCACTTTGCCGCGCGGCAACGGCACCTGGCGCCCGTTCAGCGCCGGTTCCGGCTCGGTCGTGTAGCCCCAGGAAAAGCGCGGATCGGCGCACGCAAGCGTCCAGGCGATCGGGATGTGCAGCAGCGGGTGCCAATCGCGCCCGCCTGCCTCGATCAGCAGAACCTTGGTGTCGGGATCCTCACTCAGCCGGTTGGCGAGCACGCACCCTGCCGACCCGGCACCGACGATAATGTAGTCGTACGATGAACTCATGAATGCACTCATTGCTGCTACTGTGCGTCGATCTTGGCGAGCTTCACGAAGTACGCCCGACACCGTAGCGAAGATGAGGCACGAACGAAATCGTCCCATCGCCAGGGCCACACTGCGGGCGTCGCCACGGGAGGAGCACCGATGGGCACCATTATCCAACTGGTACTGAGCAACTTCACGGTCACGTTTCTCATCATCGGGTTGATCGCCTCGACGGTTGCACTCGCCCGCGCGCCGAAACCGTTGTCGGCGCCCGTCGTCGTCGAAGCGCTGTTCGCCTACTTCATTCTGTTCTCGATCGGCTTCAGTTTTCTCTACAACTTCGTCATGCATACGTTCTTCGGGGCGATGACGGCGCGCTTCATTGGCTGGCCGGACAGTCCGTTCCAAACAGAGGTTGGACTTGCGAGCCTCGGCTTCGCCGTGGTCGGGTTTTTGGCGTTTCGCGGCAGTTTCGATCTCAGATTCGCGGCGGTGGTCGGGCCGGCGCTGTTCACGCTCGGCGCTGCCGGGGTCCACCTGGACGACATGATCACGACGCGCAATTTCGCGCCCGGCAATGCCGGCACGATCTTCTATACGGATATCCTCATTCCGATCGCCGGCTTCGTGTTGTTGTGGCTCCAGCGTCGGTTTGCGAGCGACCGCACTACCGCAGTGCGCAACGCATTCCCTACCAAAACTTAATTTGAGCTGTTCGGCCGGATACCGACATTTAACCCGTATCCCCGGCCAGCGCATACCACCGGGAACACGATAGCGGTCGCGGAGTTTTAGTTCAGGGCGGTTTCGTTTCGCGCGATCGCACGTTCGACCGGTAATGCGTTGCGCAGGTCTTCGGTTTCGAGTGGACCGCGATGAAGAAGAGAACTGTCCTGACCGCGATTGCCGTACTTGCAGCGCTCGCAGCCGTAGGTTGGCGTTACATCCCTGGCATCGCACCAGATGCGCGCCAAGCGCCCGCTCCCAAACCTGCGATACCGGTGACCCAGGCAATTGCTGAGACGCAAGATCTCCCGGTCTACGTGCAGGGGCTCGGAACGGTGCAAGCGTTCAACACGGTCAACGTGCGCAGCCGCGTCGACGGGCAGATTACCGAGGTGTTTTTCAAAGAGGGCCAACAGGTCAAATCCGGCGATCCGTTGTTCCAGATCGATCCGCGGCCATTTCAAGCGGCGCTCGACCAGGCGCGGGCGACCAAAGCGAAGGACGAAGCGCAGCTGCAGGGCGCCCAGCTCGACCTCGCGCGCTACGCCAAGCTGCTTCCCTCCGGTTATCAGACCCAGCAACAATACGATCAGCAGAAGGCGACGGTCGGGCAGTTCCAGGCGGCCGTGAAGGCGGACCAGGCTCAAATCGACACGGCGCAGCTCAATCTCGACTATGCGCGCGTACGCTCGCCGATCGAGGGGCGTACCGGCCAGCGGCTGGTCGACATCGGAAACTATATCCAGGGCGGTCAGAGCACCAATCTCGTGACCGTCACTCAGCTCAAGCCGATCTACGTGAGTTTCACGCTGCCGCAAGGCGATCTCGACCCGGTACGCAAGGCAAACTCCGACGGCGCGCTCGTTGTGAAAGCCTTTGCGGACGACAACAAGACATTGCTGTCGCAGGGGAAGCTGACGCTGATCGATAACCAAGTCGATATCGCGACTGGGACGATCCACCTGCGCGCGACCTTCGACAATGCCGACGAGCGTCTTTGGCCGGGCGAGTTCGTCAATGCCTGGCTGGTGCTCACGACCAAACAGAACATCGTCACCGTCCCCGCCGAAACCATCATGCAAGGACCGGACGGCGCCTATGTCTATGTCATCCAGCCGGACGACACGGTCGAGCGTCGCAGCGTTACGGTCGCGATGACCCAGGACGGTCTCGCGGTGATCGATAAAGGGCTCTCCGCGCGTGATCGTGTCGTTCGCGAGGGCCAGTACCGCTTGACGCAGGGCGCCAAGGTGCAAGTTCGCAGCGCTCCCGCGGGCGGAACCGACGCGGTAGCCTCGCAGGCTGCGGCGGAACGCTCGACAACCGAGGTCGGGCAATGAACGTGTCCGAGATCTTCATTCGCAAACCGATCGGCACGTCGCTGCTGATGGCCGGGATCCTGGTTTTCGGAGTCGCCAGCTATCGGTTGCTGCCGGTCGCAGCGCTGCCAACGGTCGATTTTCCGACCATCACGGTCACGGCGACATTGCCGGGCGCGAGCCCGGACACGATGGCCGCATCGGTGGCGACGCCGCTCGAGCAGCAGTTTGCCACCATTCCGGGCCTGGCGCAGATGACATCGACCAGCGGACTCGGAACGACCAGCATCACGCTGCAATTTGATCTCAACCGCAGCATCGACGGGGCTGCGGGCGACGTGCAGACCGCGATCAACGCGGCGAGCGGTCTGCTGCCCAAAGACCTGCCGAATCCGCCGACCTATCGGAAGACCAACCCGGCCGATCGCGCGATCCTGATCTTTGCGGTCTACTCCGATGCGCTTCCGCTCTACCGGGTGGACGACTACGCCTACACCATCATGGCGCAGCGGATCTCACAGATCTCGGGGGTGTCACAGGTCGATATCGCCGGCCAGCAGCAATATGCCGTGCACGTGCAGGTCAATCCGACCGCGCTCGCGTCCCGCGGCATCGCTTTCGAAGACGTTCGCAACGCGCTATCTGCGGCGACCCTGGAACAGGCCAAGGGCAATCTGGAGGGCCAGAGCCAGACCGTGACGCTCGATACCAACGATCAGCTGTTCAACGCCGATGCCTTCTCCAACGTGATCGTGGCCTACCGAAATGGAGCGCCAGTACGCGTCAAGGACGTCGGGAACGCCGTCGATTCCTCGACCTACGCTCGAACCGGCGCCTGGTTCAACGGCAGGCAGGCAGAACTTCTGCTGGTGCGGCGTCAAGCCGGTGCCAACACGCTCGACGTCGTCAACCAGGTCAAGGCGCAAATCCCGCTGCTGCAGGCCGCATTTCCGCCCTCGATCCACGTCGACCTCGTATCGGATCGCTCCCAGAACATTCGTGAATCCGTCAACGACGTCCAGCTCACGCTGGCGTTGACCATCGGCCTCGTGGTGATGGTCATCTTTCTGTTTCTGCGCAATTTCTGGGCGACCGTCATTCCCAGCGTGGTGGTGCCGCTCTCGCTGGTGGCAACTTTCGGCGTCATGTATGCACTCGGTTACAGCCTCGACAATCTGTCTCTCATGGGCCTGACGATCGCGGTCGGAT
This sequence comes from Xanthobacteraceae bacterium, assembly GCA_051985675.1. Lineage (GTDB taxonomy): Bacteria > Pseudomonadota > Alphaproteobacteria > Rhizobiales > Xanthobacteraceae > JAFAXD01. The sequence continues at coordinate 102,020 of JBPYFJ010000139.1, forward strand.
TCGTCGTCGACGATGCAATCGTGATGATCGAGAACATCGTACGGTATCTCGAACAAGGCGAACGACCGTTGGATGCCGCGATCAAGGGCGCCGGTCAGATCGGATTCACCATTATTTCAATCACGATTTCGCTCGTTGCCGTGTTTATCCCGTTGTTGTTCATGGCGGGCATCGTCGGACGGTTGTTTCGCGAGTTCGCGATGACGGTCACGACCGCGGTTCTTGTTTCGGGATTCATTTCGCTCACCCTGACGCCCGTCATGTGCTCGCTGTTCCTGACCCGTGAAAGCGATCGCCCGAAGGGGCGGCTCAACCGCGCGGCCGAGGCATTCTTCGCCGCGATGATCCGCCGCTACGACGATGGTCTGCGCTGGGTGTTTCGCCATCAGCTGCTGACGTTGATGTCCACGCTCGTGCTGATCGTGGTGACCGGCGTTCTCTATGTCTACATCCCAAAGGGCTTCTTTCCGGAGCAGGATACAGGGTTCATCTTCGGCCAAGCCGAGGCACGCCAGGACAGCTCCTTCGCCGCGATCGCAAAGCTCGAGAACGATTTCTCCAAGGTCATTCTGACCGATCCGGCGGTTAAGGGAGTCGTGGGGTTTGCCGGAGCCACCGGCGGCAACGCCACCGAGAACACGGCCCGGCTGTTCATCCAGCTCAAGCCGCTGGCGGAGCGCAAAACTTCGGCACAGGAGGTGATCCAGCGGTTGCGCCCGAAAGTGTCGGAGGTGATCGGTGCGAACTTCTTCATGCAGGCGGGACAGGACGTCACGGTCGGCGGGCGCCTATCGAAGACCGAGTACCAATATACGCTAACCGACTCGGACACCGCTGAGCTCAACCACTGGGCACCGATTCTGCAGGCGCAGATGGAGAAGCTTCCCGAACTGCAGGACGTTGCCTCCGATCAGCAAATCGCATCTCCGCACATGGCGATCGAAATCGATCGCAATGCCGCGTATCGCCTCGGCCTCACCTTGGCGCAAGTCGATCAGACACTCTACGACGCGTTCGGCCAGCGCCAGGTGGCGACGATTTACACATCAAGCCATCAGTACAAGGTGATCCTGGAAGCTGGACCGCAGTTTCAGAGCGACCCGGCTGCACTCGCGGGAATCTACATATCGACCCCGACCGGAGCACGCGTTCCGTTGAGCACAATCGCCAAGTTCAGCACCAAGGTCGAGCCGCTGACTGTCAATCATCAGGGTCAGTTTCCGTCGGTCACGCTGTCCTTCAACGTTGCACCCGGCTATTCGCTCGGCCAGGCGGTCGCTCGCATTCAGGCAATTGAACGCGACCTGCATACGCCGATCACCCTGCAGGGCACCTTCCAGGGCACCGCGCAGGCATTTCAAGAATCGCTCACGTCGACGCCGCTGCTGATAGCCGCCGCAATCTTCGTCGTCTACATCGTGCTCGGCTTCCTCTACGAAAGCTACATCCACCCGATCACCATTCTGTCGGCTCTGCCGCCGGCCGGCGTCGGCGCGCTGATCATGCTGATGCTGCTTGGATATGACTTGAGCGTGATCGCGATCATCGGGCTTATCCTGTTGATCGGAATTGTGAAGAAGAATGCGATCATGATGATCGATTTCGCGCTCGAGGCCGAACGCCACGAGGGCAAGAGCCCGATCGACGCGATCCACGAAGCCTGTCTGCTGCGCTTCCGGCCGATCATGATGACGACAATGTCGGCGCTGTTCGGTGGATTGCCGATCGCGATCGGCTACGGGGCCGGTTCCGAGCTGCGACGACCGCTCGGTATCGCAATCGTGGGCGGGCTTTTGGTATCGCAGTTTCTCACGCTCTACACTACGCCGGTGATCTATCTCTACATGGATCGCATCAATAATTGGGTGAGCGGCCACAGGCACCGCGATCATCGGCGGTCGTCTTATCGAACTGCGGCGCAGTGACGATCAGATGGGAGCCCCGCGCGCCCTCTGAGCCGCCGATGCGAGATCGACCCACGCGGCAGGTGCGCGGCATTTCTCGGCCGCCTGCGCGGCCGGCAGGCGCAGATCCCAATCGCGCGCAATGAAGCGGCAGCCGGTCACGCCGTCGGATTTGCGCGATGCCAGCCACACCACCGGCACCGCCATCACGTCGGGCTGCAGCATGCGCGGAGGACGCTCCGCGCCGGGTGGGAAAAAGCCAGGCGTATCGACCGGCCCGCCTGGCACCAGCACATTGACAGTGACGCCGGTGGCGGCGAGGTCCTTCGACCAGCTCACGGTCGCGGCTTCGAGCGCGGCCTTCGAAGCGCCGTAGGCCGATAGCCCTTCCGCCAGCATGGTGTCGTAACTGGTGGTGACATTGATGATGCGACCCCAGTTGTTGGCCACCATCGACGGCGCGGCGAACCGCGCCATCAGGAAGGCGCCGAGCGCGTTGATGGTGACGACGCGCTGCCAGCCGTCCGGGTCGGCTTCGAAAAACTTGATGCGCCCATGCTTAAACTGCGACGCCGGCCCCATGCTCACGCCCGCGCAGTTGATCAGAATATCCAGTCTTCCGAACGCGCCCGTTGCCTGGTCGACTGCGCGCGCGCAGTCCTGCGCGCGGGACACATCGGCGACGGCGCTAACGGCGCTCCCGGTAAAGACCGGCTCCGCCACCAGTTCGGCCAGACCGGGCTTGCTGATGTCGACGGCGGCAATGCGCGCACCCGCCGCCGCCAGGCTGCGCGCCATGACGCGCCCCATGCCGCTAGCCGCTCCGGTCACGATCGCAACGCGGTTCGCCAGGTCTGGTTGATCATCATTTGGCATGGTCGGACCCTTTGTTGAAGTGTTGACACCGCGCGCACCAACCGCGCGTTGCGCACTGCTGTGACGATTGTCACACGCAAACGGAATATCCGGACTATGATGAACCATCCTGCCGCAGCCGGTCACCTATGCATGAGTACGGTGACCCAGGGAGGCCAGCATGACAGGGAACCGCTCGTGGAGCGGCACGCGCTTGGCGCGGGCCGTCATTATTGCAATTCTGACCTTCGGATTGTCCGCAATCGCGCTATTGCCGGCCGTTCCCCAAGCAGCCGCGCAAGCAAGGGCGCAAACGCAATCGCCGCCGGGTCCAAGCAGCGACGTGCGTGCGGTGCTCGCCCAGTACGGCAATTTCGTTCGGCACCAGAGATACGGTGAGGTCTGGGTGCCGACGGCGACGCCGCCGGGCTGGCATCCGTATCCGCCCTGTCATTGGGTCTACACCAAGCACCTCGGCTGGTATTTCGACGACAAGACGCCGTGGGGAGCGATCGTCCACCACTACGGACGCTGGTCCAACGATCCGCAGATGGGTTGGATCTGGATACCGGATAACGAATTCAGCCCTGGCTGGGTGGTTTGGCGCACCAGTCCGCAATGGATCGGTTGGGCGCCGACCCCGCCCGATAGCGACATCCAGCTGGTGTCGAGCGATCAGTTCAACAGCGGCAGCCAGTGGACGTTCATTGACGTCGCAAAGATGCGCTCGGGCTGTTCCGACAGCTCCGTCGTGACCGCCGGCCAGTACCCGGTCGTGATCGGGCAGACCAAGTATGTCACCGAGATCGAATATGTCGACGGCATCGCGTTGTTCGTGCTGCCGCTCTACGTGATCGGACCGATCGTCGACATCGGTTTCAGCTTCGATCCGTGGCCGGCATGGTTCTTCGTCCAGACCATCATCGATTGGAACTGGATCTGGACCAACACCAACATCGTCATCAACATCAACAATCTGTGCGGTCCTGGCGGCGGCCCGCCGGTCGTGTCGGACATCCGCCTGAAACGCGACATCGCGCTCGTCGAGCGGTTGCCAAGCGGAATCAGTCTCTATCGCTATCGATATGTTTGGAGCGATCAGGTTTACGTCGGCGTCATGGCGCAGGACGTCGCCGCGATCAGACCCGACGCCGTCGTGAGCGGACCCGACGGGTTCCTGCGGGTCGACTACGCGCGGCTCGGCATCCGGCTGCAGACCTGGGACGAATGGGTGGCGAAGTCGCACCGGCAAGCCGCCAGCGCGGCCCCGATCGGCACGCCGCCGAGATCGTCTGCGATCTCTCCAGATCAACCCTCAGCGGAGTGAACCATCATGTCGCGTCAACACCAGATCAGCAACGTGCTGCGCAAGTTCGCAGCCGTTGCCTTGGTGGCGGGCCTGAGCCTCACTGCCGCGCCCATGCTGCTCCCACCGACCGCCACGCCGGCGCTCGCCCAGTACAACGTGGCGGGCGCACCGGTTGCCGACAATGTGCGCGCGGTGCTGTCGCAATACGGCAACTTCATCCAGCACCAGACCTACGGCGAGGTCTGGGTCCCATCGGTGACGCCGCAAGGCTGGCACCCCTATCCGGCGTGCCATTGGGTCAATTCCCGGCAGTACGGCTGGTACTATGACGACAAGACCCCGTGGGGCGCGATCGTGCATCACTACGGACGCTGGACCAATGACCCGCAGGTCGGCTGGTTCTGGGTTCCGGGCTCCGAGTTCAGCCCTGGCTGGGTGCTCTGGCGCACCAACCTGCAATGGGTCGGCTGGGCGCCGATGCCGCCGGATGAGCAGATCCAGAATGCCAACCCCGACCAGTTCAACAGCGCCGACTTCTGGACCTTCATGGAGACTGCGAAGTTCGACAACAACTGCACCGAAACATCGGTCGTTGCCGGTCAGCCCGGCCTCGCATTAATCCAGCAGACGACGTTTGTGCGCGATGTGAACATCGTCAACGGAATCCTGGTGTACGTGTTGCCGACTTACGTGATCGGCCCGTTCGTGGATATCAACATCGACTTCTTTCCGTGGCCGTCGTGGTTCTTCGGCCAGGTCCTGATCGATTGGAACTGGATCTGGAACAACGTCAACGTCGTGATCAACGTCAACAACGTGAACTGTCCGCCGGTCGCGCCCAACAAGTTGGTCAAGCCGATCAACAATCCGGTGCCGACGCCCCCGCCCGGTCCGGGTGGCCCGTCCAGCGGCGGCGGTGGTGGTGGCGGAACGCTGCAGCGATGCCCGGATGGAACGTTGGCCAATGCCTACGGCGCCTGCCCGACGCCAATCACCAATACCTGCGGGCCGAATATGACGCCGTTCGGCAATTTCTGCCTGCCGATCTCAACGCCGACGTGCGCGCGCGGCACCACGCCAGTGCGCACTGCGGGCGGCGGCTTCCAATGCCTGCCGGTCGGCGTCGTGACGTGCCTTAACGGCCACCTCGCGGACGGCAAGTGCGTGCAGGACCCGCCGCCCTGCGGCGCCGGCATGATGCGGATCGCCGGCGGCGGCTGCGGGCCGATCGTCGTGACCCAACCTAACTGCGGTCCATTCGCGACCAACGTGGGCGGCCGCTGCACGCCGATCAAGACCGGCACCAATGGCGAGACCGGTGGCGGCGGTGGCACCATCGTCGGCGGCACCGGCGGCTCCAACAATCCGCCCGGCGGACCAACCGGTGGCATTTTCCCGCCGCGCGGGACCGGTGACGGCAGCAAGGGTGGCGGCGGAACGACAACCGGCGGGAACACGCCGCCGAGCGGACCGGATAACAATCTCTGCCTGAAATGCGGGGATTGCTGCATCCTCCGCCATCCGCCGTCCCCGGTCGGCGATACCGGTAGCACCGGAAAAACCGGGAATACTGGAACCGGCGGCATCGCCAACACCGGCGGCGGATCCAAGGACACCGGCGGAAACATCCCGATCCATCGGATTCCGTCCGGCGTATTCACGCAGTCACAACCGCCCAGCAGTTCCAAACCATCCTACGTGCTTGGCCGAGGCGGCGGCGGCCTGAACGTGTTCAAGGGCAGCGGACCCACGAGCACCCCGTCCGCGGGAAAAACGAACTTCGGCAACATCTCGTCGTTCCGCAGCTCCCCGGCGCCGATCCTGCACGCGATGCCCTCCATGGGCGGGGGCGGCGGAATGGGCGGAGGATCAAAAGGTCCGATGATCCGTTAGCCGCAGTCTCCCTCGCTGGCGCGATGGCCGGGTCCGCCCGGCCTTTTCGCTTGTCAGGGAGGACATCGATGCCGTTTCCGTTTGTGTCCGTGTCACCGCTTGCCTTGGCGACCGCGCACCCATAAATCCATCGGCGTCATGGACGCGCTTTTTGATCAAACCGCGCTCACCGATCTCGCCGATCGCCTGGTTGCCGCGGCACGCCGCGCCGGCGCCGACGCGGCCGATGCGATTGCCACCCGCGGCATCTCGCAATCGGTCGAAGTCCGCGATGGCACAGTCGAGGAATCGGAGCGCTCCGAAGGCGACGACCTCGGCCTACGGGTGTTCGTTGGCCATAAACAGGCGGTCGTTTCGACCAACGACCTGTCCGGCGCGAACGCCGAGGCGCTGGCCGAGCGCGCCGTCGCAATGGCGCGAGCCACACCCGAGGACCGCTTCGCGGGTCTCGCCGAACCCGAACTGCTCGCCAAAGTCATTCCCAACCTCGACATGCTGGATTCCACGCTGCCCTCGGTGAAGGCGCTCGAGGATATGGCGCGAACGGCCGAAACGGCTGGGCTTGCGGTGAAGGGTGTGAGCAAGTCGGGCGGCGCGTCGGCGTCAGCCGGGATTGGCGGCATGGTGCTGGTGACCAGCAGCGGATTTGCGCACGCGTACTTGGGCTCGCGTCACGGCATCGCGATGCAGGCTATTGCCGGCGAAGGTACCGGCATGGAGCGCGACTACGATTACGCGTCGGCGATTCACGCCGCCGATCTCGAGCAGCCCGAGGCAATCGGACGCGCGGCCGGCGAACGGGCGGCGCGTCGGCTCAACCCGCGCAAGGTCGCAACCAGGAGGGTGCCCGTCGTATTCGAGCCTCGGGTCGCGGGCTCACTCGTTGGACACCTGGCATCCGCCATCAACGGCGCCGCGATCGCTCGCGGTACCAGCTTCCTGAAAGACAAGCTCGGGCAGCAGATCTTCAGACCCGGCATCGACATCATCGACGATCCGCTGCGCAAGCGCGGCCTCGGCTCGCACCCGTTCGACGCCGAAGGCGTCGCGGGCGAGCGGCGAGCGCTGGTCGAAAACGGTGTATTGAAGACCTGGATCCTCGATTGCGCGACGGCGCGTGAACTCGGCCTCAAAACCACCGGACATGCCCACCGCGGTGTTTCGACAACGCCCTCGCCGGGACCGTCCAATCTCCACCTCGCGCCGGGCGCGGTGACCGCCAAGGAACTGATCGAAGACATCGCCGACGGGTTCTACGTTACCGACCTCATCGGGATGGGCGCCAATATGGTGACCGGCGACTACAGCCGCGGCGCGTCGGGTTTCTGGATCGAGCGCGGCGAGCTGACTTATGCGGTGAGCGAGATCACGATCGCGGGCCATCTTAATGAGATTTTCGCGTCGCTCATGCCCGCCAACGATCTCAAATTCCGCTACGGAACCAACGCGCCGACGATCCGGGTTGAGGGACTGACCGTTGCCGGCATCTGAGCGTGCCGAAATCGCTATAGCGCTCGCCCAGGCCGTGCGCGACGCCGGCGACCTCGCGCTGACAACGTTCAACAGCGCACTCAAGCACTGGACCAAAGGCAAGGATTCCCCGGTGTCGGAGGCCGACATTGCGGTTGACCACCTGCTGCGGGATCGCCTGCACAGGATCGCGCCGGACGCCGGCTGGCTGTCCGAGGAGACCGACGACGACCGGTCGCGACTGGACAAGCGCCGGGTGTGGGTCGTCGACCCCATTGACGGCACGCGCGCCTATATCGCGGGACTTTTGGACTGGACGATATCGGCGGCACTGGTGGAGGATGGCCGCCCGGTGATTGCCGCCCTGTTCGCCCCCGCCGAGAACGAATTCTTCAGCGCAGTCGTTGCGGAGGGAGCGACGTGCAACGGGCAACGGCTGCGCGCAAGCGACGGCCACGGTCTCGAGGGCGCGCGCATCAGCGGGCCGCGACGGATCACCGAGCAGCTTGCCGCCGTGGTCCCAACCGTCATCGCTCTCCCGCGCGTGCACTCGCTCGCATTGCGGTTCGCCCGGGTGGCACAAGGGCGACTCGATGCCGCCCTGTCCGGCGCCAACAGCCACGACTGGGACCTTGCGGCGGCCGACCTTTTGGTGCACGAAGCTGCCGGGGTACTGACAACATTTGCGGACGAACGCATTGTCTACAATCGCGTGGAGCCGATTCACGGACCGCTGCTGGCTGCCGGACAGTCGCGGCACCAGGTGCTGCGCGACCTGTTGAACAAGTAGCGGGGAGGAATGCGCGACGAACACGGTCGATCATGGGCCGTCCATCCACGCATTACTTTCTTCTCAGGGGACTCCAATGCCTGCCGAACCCGCAAAGCCGCTGCTGCATCTCGTCTTTGGCGGCGAGTTGGTGAACCTCAACGACATAGAGTTCAAGGACCTGTCGAAGCTCGACATCGTCGGCATCTATCCGAACTACGCCACCGCACATGCGGCCTGGAAGGCGAAAGCCCAGCAGACCGTCGATAACGCACTCATGCGCTATTTCGTCGTCCACATGCACCGGTTGCTCGATCCGGACGAGAACAAGCAATCCGGAGCGCGATGAGGCGGAGAATCGTCAGGCGCATTACCCACTCACGCGCCTTTCAGAATGCGCTCGGCACCAGCGGGGCCTATTACCTGCGACTGGTGTGGGCAACGTCGCGCGTGATCCTGGAACCGCCGGACGTTTACGAGCTCATCGAGCCTGATCTGCCGATCATCATCGCGATGTGGCACGGCCAGCATTTCATGCTGCCGTTCCTGCAGCAGGACCATCCCAGCCACCGCGCCAAGGTCTTGATCTCGCGCCACCGCGACGCTGAAATCAACGCGATCGCCGCGGAACGACTTGGCATCGGCACGATCCGGGGGTCCGGCGACCAAGGCGTGCGATTCGACCGCAAAGGCGGGGTCGGCGCCTTCGTGGCGATGCTCGATGCGCTCAGGGAGGGCTACACGGTGGCGATGACGGCGGACATCCCGAAGATCGCGCGGGTTGCCGGCGAAGGGATTGTCCGGCTCGCCGCCCTGTCCGGACGCCCGCTTGTCTCGATAGCGTTGGCAACCAGCCGCCGGATCGAGCTCAAGACCTGGGATCATGCAGTGCTGAACTTGCCGTTCAGCCGCCTGGCGATCGTCGGCGGGCCGCTCATCCGGGTTCCACCCGAAGCCGATGCGGCAGCTCTGGAACAGTACCGAATCCAGCTCGAGGCCGATCTCAACGCGGTCACCAAACGGGCCTATGCGATCGTCGACGGGGGCGGAGCCAAGCAATGAGCGACGCGCTGCCGGCCTCGCTTGCGCTTTATCGGCTCGCCACACAGGTGGCGACGCCGTTCGCCGGCCAGCTCCTGCGCCATCGACTGCGGCGCGGCAAGGAGCATTCCGTTCGCCTTCCGGAGCGGCGCGGCGAAAGTGAAGTGCCACGGCCGGACGGCGCGCTCGTGTGGGTGCACGGTGCGAGCGTCGGTGAACTCATCGCCGCGGTTCCGCTTATCGAGCGCATCCGCGAGCGCGGGCTATCGCTGCTGGTGACGTCCGGAACGGTAACCTCGGCCGGTATCGCCCGTCAGCGGCTGCCACCCGACGTCATCCATCAATTCATTCCGCTTGATGTTCCGGGCTTCGTGACGCGCTTCCTCGATCACTGGCGCCCGAGCCTTGCGCTGTTCGTCGAATCCGACCTCTGGCCGAACCTCATCACCGCAAGCGAGCGGCGCGGGATTCCGCTGATCCTGGTCAACGGTCGGCTATCGGAACGCTCCTACAAGCGCTGGCAACTGATGCCCGGCCTGATCGGCGCACTGCTGCGCTGCTTCGATCTTTGCCTGGTGCGCTCGCGCGACGACGCGAAGCGCTACGGCGATCTCGGTGCCTCACACGTGACGATCGTCGGAAATCTCAAACTCGACGTTCCACCGCTTCCGGTCGACGGCCGCAAACGCGACGAGCTTGCAAGAGCATTTGCTGGCCGGCCGGTTCTCGCCGCCGCATCGACGCATCCGGGCGAAGAGCAAGTCATGATCGACGTGCATCGACGGCTGCGTGCAAACTTTTCGGGCCTGCTGACCCTGATCGTACCCCGCCATCCGGAGCGCGGCGCCGAGATTGCGACCCTCGTCGCAGGCGCCGGGCTTAAGGCCGCGCTACGCTCGGCGGGCACGCTGCCCGACGCTGCAACGGATGTCTATGTGTGCGACACGGTCGGCGAGCTCGGCGTGATCTATCGACTAGCGCCGATCGTGTTCATGGGTGGTTCGCTGATCGCCCACGGCGGGCAGAATCCGATTGAGGCGATCAAGCTCGGCGCGGCCATTCTGCACGGCCCGTTCATTTCCAATTTCGCCGAAATCTACGCCGCGCTTGACGGCGCCCGGGGTGCCGATCTCGTTGGCGACGGCGATCGCCTCACAACGCAGGCCGGCAATTGGCTCAGAGACGAGGCGGCACGCCGGCGCGTCGTCGCGGCTGGGCAAAAGACTGTCGAGTCCCTGGGCGGCGCGCTCGAGCGCACGCTTGTCGCGCTCGATCCTTATCTCCTGCAGCTTCGCATGGAAGATCATGCGTGAGCCGCGCTTCTGGCGTCAGCCTGGTGCGCCGGGGCGACTGCTTGCTCCGCTGGCCGCGATCTATGGCGCGATAGCCGGCGCGCGCATGGCGCACGCTGGTACGCACGCGGGCGTTCCGGTGATTTGCGTCGGAAATTTTACGGTCGGCGGCGCGGGCAAGACACCGAGTGCCATCGCAATTGCGAAACTGCTGATGGCGCAAGGCTTGCAGCCGTTCTTCCTCACGCGCGGTTACGGCGGCACACTCGCCGGCCCAGTGCGCGTTGCGCCGCCGCACCGGGCCGCCGACGTCGGTGATGAACCGTTGCTGCTCGCCGCCATCGCGCCGACCATCGTGGCGCGCGACCGGGTCCGCGGCGCCGCCGCTGCGATCTCGGGCGGCGCGAACGTGATCGTCATGGACGACGGATTTCAGAACCCATCGCTCGCCAAGAACCTTTCGCTGGTCGTGCTCGACGGCGAATACGGCGTCGGCAACGGGCTGGTATTCCCGGCCGGACCGTTGCGGGCGCCACTCGAGGTCCAGTTGGAGCATACCGGAGCGTTGCTGGTGCTTGGGAACGAACAAGGTTCAGCGCGCGACGTGATCGCGCGCGCGCGGGCGCGTGGACTGCCGATCCTGCGCGGGGCGTTAGTGCCCGATCCGGCAGTTGTCGCGGCGCTCGCCGGCCGCAAGATGCTGGCGTTCGCGGGGATAGCCTACCCGGAGAAATTCTTTGCAACATTGGCCGCTGCCGGGATCGCGGCGCCGGTGACGCGCAGCTTTCCGGATCACCACATGTTCACGCGCGCCGAGGCCGAGGGTTTGTTCGAGATCGCCGAGCGCCACGGGCTCGGCCTGGTGACGACCGAAAAGGATCTCGTGCGCATGCGGGGCGACGCAGAGACGACAGCCCTTGCGGACAAAACGAGTGCGCTGCCTGTGCGGCTCGGCATCGAGAACGAAGACTCAATCAAGACGTTGCTGCGGACGGCCGTGGCCGCGTAAGGTCCGCCACCCCCGCCCGAATAGATGGTGCCGCCGGATCGAAAGCGCACACATGCAAATCCTGGTTCTTCCCGGCGACGGCATTGGCCCGGAAATAACCGCCGCGACGCTCGCCGTGCTGCGCGCGACGTCGCGGCGCTTCAATCTCGGGCTCGTGCTCGAGGAGGACGTCGTCGGCCACGAGAGCCTGCGCCGGCACGCCACCACGGTCAGGCCGGATGTCCTGGCCGCGGCGCGCAAAGCCGACGGCCTGATCCTCGGCCCGACCGCCACCGCCGACTTCAAGGACGCGGCGCATGGGGAAATCAATCCGTCGATGTTCTTTCGCAAGAACCTCGACCTGTTTGCCAACATTCGCCCGGCCCGCACCTATCCGGGAGTGCCAAATCGTGTCGGGGCGTTCGACCTCGTGGTGGTGCGCGAGAACACGGAGGGGTTCTACGCCGACCGCAACATGGAACAGGGCAGCGGCGAAATCCTGGTGACGCCGGATGTCGCAATTTCGCTGCGGCGAATCACGCGCGCCTGCTGCAACCGGATCGCGCGCACGGCATTCGACCTAGCGGCGCGCCGACGCCGCCATCTCTGCATCGTGCACAAGGCCAACGTCCTCAAGCTCGGCGACGGCCTGTTCCTCGAGGAATGCCGGAAGGTCGCGACCGAGTTCCCCGGCGTCAGTGTCGATGATTTCATCGTCGACGCCATGATGGCGCATGTGGTACGCGCGCCGCAGCGCTTCGACGTGATCGTTACCACCAACATGTTCGGCGATATTTTGTCGGACCTCACGGCCGAGTTGTCTGGAAGCCTCGGGCTGGGCGGATCGCTCAACGCCGGCAGCACGCATGCGATGGCGCAGGCCGCGCACGGATCCGCGCCCGATATTGCCGGGCGTGACGTCGCAAACCCGCTGTCGTTGATCTTGTCGGCGGCACTGCTGCTGGCGTGGCACGGGCGACGGCGGCAAGCCAAGACATTCGAGACCGCCGCGGCGGCAATCGATGCGGCAGTTGAAGCGACTGTCGCCGCCGGCAAGACCACGCCGGACATCGGCGGCAACCTTGGGACACAGGCTGCCGGGGAAGCCGTCGCGGCGCGGATTCGCGGCACGTAAGCATGCGTTGCGACGCTCACGTGCACATTGTCGGACCCAGCAGCCGTTACAAACAGATGGCGACCAGGACGTTCCTGGCGGCGCCGGCGGCGCTCGAGGCAATGCGTGTACATGCAGCGGCGCGCATGATTTCGCGTTTCGTGATCGTGCAGCCAAGCTTCTACGGCACCGACAACACGGTCATGTTGGAGAGCCTAGACGAGCTCGGCAATACCGGGCGCGGCGTCGCCGTGATCGACCCGGCGACTGTGACCGCTGACATGCTGACCAGCTATGCGACGCGCGGCGTGCGCGGGCTGCGCATCAATCTCTACAGTCGGTTGGGCGATATCGCGCCCATGGCGCAACGTCTCGCCCCGGTCGCGGAGTGCGCGCGCGCCGTGGGGTGGCACGTGCAGGTGATCGCCGCGATCGATGATCTGATCGAGAACGCCGAGCTCCTGTTGAAGGCGGGCGTGCCGATCGTCATCGATCACTACGGCCTGCACGGGAAGGCACCGCCCGAGAGCGCCAAGGGACGCCGTCTCCTGGAGCTCCTCGCCCAACCCCAAGTCTGGACCAAGCTCTCCGCGCCCTACCGCAATTCGGACGATCCGCTTAAGACGCAACCAAACGTCGCCTGGCTCAACGCGATCCTCGCCGTTGCCGAACACCGTTGCGTGTGGGGAAGCGACTGGCCGCACACCCCGCCGCACAGCGCGCATCTTGGCCCGGACGTTGTGCTGGCCTACCGGGAGCTCTCCTATTCAACCCTCGTTGACGATTTCCTCAGCGTAGTCGGCTCACCGCAATCCGCCGAGCGCATCATGCGCGACAATCCGATCCGCCTCTATGATTTCCCGGGCGTGCGGTGAAAACTGTAAAATGGCCGCAAAGATAGAGACGGGGAGGCAATGCATGACCAGGATGGTTTTGGGCATCGCCGCGTTGGCGTTGGCGCCCGCCTTTGCGCTTGTTGCGCGTCCGGCGCTCGGACAGGCGTCGCAAGGTCAGACCACGCGCCTGATCGTCGCGTATGCGGCCGGCGGTACCGGCGACGTAGTGGCGCGCATTCTCGCCGACCGGCTCGGGGCCGCGCTCGGTCAGAACGTCGTGGTTGAGAACCGCGCCGGCGCGAGCGGCGCAATCGCCTCGCGCAGCGTCGCCGCCGCACCGCCCGACGGCCGCACCCTGCTGGTCGGGCAGACCGGCGAAATCGCGATCAACCAATATTTCATGAAGGATCCGGGCTACGACGCCGACAAGGACCTGCAGCCGGTCGCGCTCGCTGGCGTGGTTCCGCTGGCGCTCGTCGTGCCGGCGAGCGCTCCTTATGCCACCATGGCAGAATTCGTGAAAGCGCTCCCGTCCGCCAAGCTTACCTTCGCGTCGGCGGGCGCCGGAACGCCCGGCTACTTCGCCGGCGAAGTGCTCAAGGCGAAAATTCCGGCCAATCTCACGCACGTTCCCTACAAGGGCGCGGCGCCGGCGCTCAACGATCTGATCGGCGGCCACGTCGATCTCTATTTTCCAGGCATGCCGGCGGTCGTCCCGCACATGAAATCCGGCTTGCTGAAAGTGCTGGCGGTATCCTCGGCGACGCGCTCGGCAATCGCCCCAGATGTTCCGACCGTCGCCGAGGCGAGCCCGCTCAAGGACTTCGACTTTACGCTGTGGGTCGGCTTCTTCGCGCCGGCGAAAACGCCAAGCGATGTCGTGACCCGGCTCAACAGTGCGATCAACGCACTTCTAGTTCAGCCAGAGATCAAGGACAGGTTGATGGAGGCCGGCGCCGACATCCGCCCGATGTCGGTCGATCAATTCACCGCGTTCGTTCGCGCCGAAAGCAACAAATATCAGCAAGTGATCAAGGAGCTCGGTGTCACGGCTGAGTAAGCGATCCGACACTGGCGTATCGCCGGTGGTGTTGTTGGGGCTGCCACCGACCGACGGCCGCCCAAAGAGCCGGGCCCGGCGCGGGATCACGCGCCGGGCCTCCCAAGACAGGATCGCCAGCGGGCGAGTTGCGGCTCTGGCGCTAGTAGGCCGGAATCATCTCATCGGACACGCCGACAACACCCGGCACGCCTTCTGCCATGGCAGTCAGTGCCTTGCGCTCCTCTTCCGAGCCGACCAGCCCCCAGAGGTGGACGACGCCGTCGGTCACGATGACGTTGCGCGAGCCGAAGTCGGTCCAATCCTGTTCGCCCAATTGCGACAACAGGATCGAGCGTATGTCGCGATCGGATTCGGCCGCGTCGTGCGGCCGGCCATGCGATGACGCCAGTGCTTGAATGAGATTGGAGCGGCTGACTACCCCGACGAGCTTGCCGTCGCGCAGGATCGGCACGCGCTTGATGCGATGCTTTTCCAAGAGATTGGCAATGTCGCCTAGCGGCGTATCCTCGTTGGCCGAAATGACATGAGTGGACATGACCTCGCTCACACGCCGGCCGTGCGACTTCGCGAATTCCCCGGCGAGCGTACTTGCCGGGGTCATGGCCTCCATCCACCAGGGATGGTGCTTCTCGGTCCCAATCTCGGGGCGCCGCATCAGGTCGAGATCGCCGATCATGCCGACCACGTGTCCCTCTTCGTCGACCACCGGCAGCGTGCTGGCGTCGTGCTTGGCCAGAAGCTCGATGACCTGTCCCACGTCCTCGTCCGGGCTCGCCGTGACCACGTCCCGAACCATGACATCCATTGCTCGCATGGCTTCGACTCCGCGCGATCGGTTCAAAAGATGTTGACGAACAGAACGTAGAGCGTGGCAGACAACATGATGGCCGCGGGCAGCGTCAGCACCCACGCCGTCGCGAGATTGCGCACCGTCGACCACTGCAGCCCCGAGCCGTTCGCCATCATGGTCCCGGCGACGCCCGACGACAGCACGTGGGTGGTTGACACCGGGAGGCCGTACATGTCGGCGAGGCCAATCGTGCCCATGGCCACGAGTTCGGCGGAGGCGCCTTGCGCGTAGGTCAGGTGTGCCTTGCCGATCTTCTCGCCGACGGTGATGACAATGCGCTTCCAACCCACCATGGTGCCAAGCCCGAGCGCGATCGCGACCGCAACCTTGACCCAGAGCGGAATGAACTTAGTCGCCTCGTCAAGCAATCGCTTGTACTCGTTCAGCGTTGCAACCTCATCCTTGGTCAGGTCGTTTTCCTTGTCCTTCATCAGGAAGCGCAACGCCTCCGAGGCGAGATAGATGTCGTTGCGGGTGTTGCCGACGGCGGCCGCCGGAACCTTGGCGAGGGAGCCGTACTCGATGACCTGCTTGGCGATGTCCTGGACCAGCACCGCCAGCGACGGGTAGGTACCTTCGTTGATCTTGCGGCTCGACACGAACTGGGTGACCGCTGGACGCGGGTCGCCCAACACGTTGTAGCCCTCGGCCTTCCGCTTGATGATCGCCGCCGCGGCATCCGACGTCGTGCCGAACATCTCGATCTGGGAGGTCGGCATCGCACGGTTGAGCGCATAGGCCGTCGGGACCGTGCCGATCAGGATCAGCATGATCAGGCCCATGCCTTTCTGCCCATCGTTGGAGCCGTGGGCGAATGAGACGCCCGTGCAGGTGAGGACCAGAATCCCGCGGATCCACCACGGCGGGGGCGTATCGCCCTTCGGGGCCTGATAGAGCGCCGGGTTGCGGACGACGAACTTCAACACGAGCAGCAGAACCGCCGCAACAACGAAGCCGATCAGCGGCGAAAACAGCAGCGCGTAGCCGATCTCGGTGGCTTTGCTCCAGTCGACCCCGGAGGTGCCGTCCTGGCCGTGCAGCATGGCGTTGGCAACGCCGACGCCGATGATCGAGCCGATCAACGTGTGCGAGCTCGAGGCGGGCAGGCCGAGATACCAGGTCCCGAGGTTCCAGATGATCGCTGCGATCAACAACGCGAACACCATCGCAAAGCCGGCGGCGCTGCCGACCTGGAGTATGAGCTCGACCGGCAGCAGCGACACGATGCTGAAGGCAACCGCGCCGGACGACAGCACCACGCCCAAGAAATTGAAGAAGCCCGACCACACGACCGCTGCATGCGCTGGCAGGGTGTGCGTGTAGATCACGGTCGCGACGGCGTGCGCGGTGTCGTGAAAGCCGTTAACGAACTCGAAGCCAAGCGCGATCAGCAGCGCGATGAACAACAACAAATAGGGCAGGAAGGTTTTTGTCTGGGTGCCGCTGTTGTCGACGTCGACGTAGAGACTATAGGCGATGAACAGCAGCGCGGCCCCGACGATACCGAAGAACGCGATGATGCTGACGACGTTGCTGGGGCCCTCCAGCTTCGGACGGACGGGCGCCGAGGTGCCAACCGGGATGTGGGCGGCGAGATCAGTCATAAACACCTCCCCGAGGTAGATAATCGCTCCCTGCAAAGAGCCCCGTTTTGTTGCAGGCGTGTGACCGTTTGGGCTTGTCCGCGCGCCGGCAGCGCCGACGGCGTCACCTGAGCGGTGATCATGGCGAGAGGGGCGGCGTTCGGCTGCTGTCGCGTTCGCCGCCAAAATTGCTATCTTGAAGCCATGCCGAGCTTTTCGCCCGACTCAACTCTCGTTCGCCGCGTGCTCGTGTCCCCCAACCACGACGCACGCGGATGCAGCATCGATATGATCGTGCTGCATTACACCGGCATGCGATCCACGGACGCAGCTCTCATGCGACTGTGCGATCCGGCCGCTCGCGTCTCGTCCCATTACGTGGTGCTGGAAGACGGCGAGATCTGCCAGCTTGTCCCGGAAAGTCAACGTGCCTGGCACGCCGGCGTCTCCTCGTGGGAAGGCGCTACGGACATCAACGCGCGATCGATTGGCATCGAAATTGCCAATCCCGGGCACGATCTCGGTTACCCCGACTATCCTGACGCGCAGATTGGCGCGGTCATCGCGCTCTGCCGCGACCTGATGCTGCGCCGGAGCATCGCTGCAGCGCGCGTTCTCGCCCATTCCGACGTGGCACCGGCGCGCAAGCCCGACCCGGGCGAGAAATTTCCCTGGCGGCGGCTGGCGGGTGCAGGCGTCGGCATCTGGGTCGAGCCGACCGAGATCATGCCTGGCCCCGAACTCGATCCCGGCGATCACAGCGAGATCGTCAGCCGGCTGCAGAACGAGTTCCGCGAGTTCGGCTACGGCCTCACCCCAACTGGGACCTATGATCAGGCCACCAAGGAGGTCGTGATCGCGTTCCAACGCCACTTTCGGCCGGCGCGGGTCGACGGCATCGTGGACTATTCGACCTACGAGACCCTGAAGCGGCTATTGGCGGCGCGTGCGCTGGCAGCATAAGCCGCGTCCAAACGCTTGACCGCGCTTACTCCACACGCCATCTCTCATCGGTCAGTCGGCCGGACGGCCGCCCGGATCAGTGCCGAAAGGCGATCCGGGAGGAAAGTCCGGGCTCCATGGACATGCGGTGCCGGATAACGTCCGGCGGGCGCAAGCCTAGGGACAGTGCCACAGAGACTAAGACCGCCGCGGTGCGTTGCGTTTTGCCGCGGCAAGGGTGAAAAGGTGCGGTAAGAGCGCACCGCGTCGCCGGCAACGGCGGCGGCACGGTAAACCCCACCGGGAGCAAGACCGAATAGGGGCGGCGCGGGGTCTGCGCGCGAGTGCAGGCCCGGGATCGATGTCCTGATCCGGCCGTCCGGGTAGGTTGCTGGAGGCTCCGGGCAACCGGCGTCCCAGAGGAATGGTCGTCACGCGCGGGCAACCGCGCCCTACAGAACCCGGCTTACAGGCCGGCTGATCGTTAGGGGGCTCGGCGGAAGACCCGCCGGGCCCCCGCCAATTTTGGGCAGCTCCGATCCACTACATGTTCTTGTACGCGTCGATCACCGCCTGGCCGTCGGGGCCGGCGCGCTTGATCCAGTCGGCGGTGAGCTGATCGCCGATGCCCTTGAGGCCGGCCTTGAGCGTGTCGCCCGGCGGAGCGACTTTCATGCCGTGCGATTTGAGCTGCTCGACGTACCAGGCGTTCCTGTCCTCCGCCATTTTCCACCCACGATCCTCGGCCTGCGCCGCCGCCTTGAGCACCGCGTCCTGGGTCGCCTTGTCGAGCTTATCGAACGCCGCCTTGTTGGTGATGACGAGGTTTTTCGGAAGCCACGCCTGCGTGTCGTAGTAGTGCGACATGCTCTCCCAGGCTTTGCTGTCGTAGCCGGTCGCAGACGATGTCATGAAGGCGTTCACCACGCCGGTCGCAAGCGCCTGTGGGAGCTCCGCCGCCTGGATGGTGACGGGTTGCGCCCCGACCAACTCGGCGATGCGCGCCGTTCCCGCGTTGTAGGCGCGCCATTTCGCGCCCTTGAGGTCGTCGATCGAGTTGAGGTCCTTCTTCACGTAGATGCCCTGCGGCGGCCATGGCACCGCGTAGAGCACGATCAAGCCCTGATCGGCGAGCTTCTTCTCGATAGCCGGCCGCGACACCTTCCAGAGCTTGCGCGCGTCATCGAAGCTCGTCGCCAGGAACGGCACCACGTCGATCCCGAACAGCGGATCGTCGTTCTCATGTAGCGAGATCAGAATTTCGCCGGCCTGCGCCTGGCCGGTCTGAACCGCCCGCTTGATCTCGGGCGCCTTGAACAATGAAGCACCCGTATAGGCGGTGATCTGCAGCTTGCCACCGGTCGCCGCCGCGACGTCGTTGCCGAATGCGATCAGGTTCTCGCTATGGAAATTGTCACTCGGATAGGCCGAGGGCAGGTTCCAGCGGACTTGCTGGGCCTGAGCGGACGCGGAGACGAGCGCGGCCGCGAACGCTGTGAGGATGCAACGCGTAACCATGGTCCCCTCCGTATTGGTTTGCAGCAAGCTTAGATCATTTCAATACAATTGAAATCGCGTTTGCTAACCGGGAAAGACCATGCGGGGCAGAACCATCACGATGTCGGGAAACAGCGTGATGATCGCGACCGCCAGCACCAGCAAAAAGAAGAACGGCAGCGAGGCGCGCGCGACCGTGTTGGAATCCTTGCCGCTCATGGTCTGCAGCACGAACAGATTGAACCCGACCGGCGGCGACACCTCGGCCATCTCGACCACCAGCACCACGAAGATCCCGAACCAGACGAGGTCGAAGCCGGCCGCCTTGATCATCGGGATCACCACCGCTGTCGTGAGCACGATCATCGAGATGCCATCGAGCGCAGTACCGAGCACAATGTACATGACAGTGAGCGCCGCGATCAGCGCGTACGGGCTGAGGCTGAAGCTGCCGACCCACGCGGCCAGCGCCTGCGGGATGCCGGTGTAGGCCATCGAGGTCGACATGTAGGAAGCGCCCGCCAGAATCAGCATGATCATGCAGGTGACGCGGGTCGCGCCCATCACGCTCTGCCAGAACGATTCCCAGGTCAGCATGTTGTGCCACCACGCGATCGCGAGCGAGCCGAGCACGCCCCAGGCGGCGCACTCGGTCGCCGTCGCCCATCCGACCAGCAACGATACGAACACCAGGGTGATCAGCAAAAACGTTGGGATCAGCTTCGCCGATTCCTGAAGCTTCTGGCGCAACGACATCGGCGGTTCCGGCGGCGGCGTTTTCGCCGGATTGGCCAGCGACCAAAGTGCGATGTAGCCGGAGTACAGCACCATCACCAGGGCGCCGGGCAGGAACCCGGCCAAGAACACCTGAATGATCGAGACGTTCGCCGCCACCGCGTAGATCACCATCATGATCGATGGTGGAATGAGAATCCCGAGCGTACCGGCGCCCGCGAGTGAGCCGAGCGAGACCATCTCGTCGTAGCCGCGCTTCTTGAGCTCCGGCAACGCGATCTTGGCGACGGTGGCGCAGGTCGCGGCGGAGGAGCCCGACACCGAGCCGAAGATTCCACAGGCGAGCACATTGACGTGCATCAGCCGGCCCGGAATGCGATTAAGCCAGGGCGCCAGCCCGCGGAACATTTCGTCGGACAGCTTGGTGCGAAACAAAATCTCGCCCATCCAGACGAACAGCGGGAGCGCCGCCAAGGTCCACGACGCGCTGTTGCCCCAGATGGTGGTTGCGAGCACCGGACCGGCCGGAATGCCACCGCCGACGAATTGCATGCCGACATAACCGCAGGCCATCAGCGCAATTGCGATCCACACCCCGCCGGCGAGCAGCACTGTCAGCAGCGCCAGCAAAACGAGCGAGATCTGCACCAGCTCGATCATGTGGCGATGCTCGCAGTGCGCAACTCACACCCCGCTCTGGATTGCCTGCTCGACCACCTCCTCGGCAGTCTGCGGTTTGGGCTTCTCGTAGCGCGGCTCGCCGCCGCGGAGCACGTGCACGAGTTCATCCACGAACGCGATCAGCAGGATCACGAGGCCGCCCGAATAGCCGAGCTGGGGAATCCACAACGGCACCGGCAACACGCCCTGCGCCCGATCGTGAAATTGCCAGCTGTCGTACGTCATCAGCACGGCGTACCAGGCGAAGAACGCGATGAAGCCGCAACCGATCAGCAACGCGGCGATCTCGAATATGCGGCGCGTGCGTGCGTTCAGAAAATCGATCAGCAATCCAACCCGGATCATCTCGCCGGATCGGAACGTGTGAGCAAGGCCGAGAAACGACATCGCCACCATTGACCAGGCCACCAGATCGTCGCCGGCCGGAACATTGATGCCGAGCGGGCGCCCGGCAGAGAGCACCATCATCAGGACGAAGATGAGAATCATGAAGCCGCCGGCTGCAAAGCCGGCGAACAGATAGAGGCGGTCGAGCGTCGCGCGCATAGTGCCCCATTTCCGAAGTGCGTGATACATCGCGGCACCCTCTGACACGCACTTCGGAAACAAAGGGCACTAGCAAGTATATGATAGCGCATGATCCGGCGAAGTGGCCTCCGGTTCGCCGAAAAGATCATGCGCCATCGATAGTTAGCGAGCGACCGGACGCAAAACGGCGGCCACTTTTGCTGGTCGCGCGGGCCGCCTATCGATTTGAAGTTCCTGACCGAATTTGCGGCAGACGGTGCAGGAACTTCAAATCGGCGGCACTAGCGGCGCGTCCATTTTTCCTTGCCGACTTCCGTGCCGCCCGCAGACAAGCTGACGGCAAGTGCCGCCATCGGAATGACGTGCATAAACCCCTCCGTGATAACGGCGGCCTTGAAGGCCGCCATGGCGAATTATTCTCGCCGTCCGCGCCTTGCATGCAAGAGCCTTGCCGTTCGTCGTCCATTGGCTCGTTTTGATCCGCGCGCTAAACGTGACGGCAAGGAGAACATATGGACGTCGGCAAGTGGGACTTCTGGATCGATCGCGGCGGGACTTTCACCGACGTGATCGGCCGGGCGCCCGACGGGTCCCTGGTGGCACACAAGCTGCTGTCGGAATTTCCCGAGGGCTATCGCGACGCCGCCGTGCAGGGAATCCGTGACCTGCTCGGCCTCGCGCCGGGCGCGCCGATCCCGCGCCAGCGCATCGGCTCGATCAAGATGGGGACTACGGTTGCGACCAACGCGTTGCTCGAACGCCAGGGGGCGCGCACGCTGTT
This sequence comes from Xanthobacteraceae bacterium, assembly GCA_051985675.1. Lineage (GTDB taxonomy): Bacteria > Pseudomonadota > Alphaproteobacteria > Rhizobiales > Xanthobacteraceae > JAFAXD01. The sequence continues at coordinate 124,151 of JBPYFJ010000139.1, forward strand.
GATCACGACGCGCGGTTTTCGCGATGCGCTCAAGATCGGTTATCAGGCGCGGCCAAAGATCTTTGCCCGCCACATCATCAAGCCACAGGTCCTGTTCGAGCGCGTGATCGAAGTTGATGAGCGCGTGCGTGCCGACGGCACCGTCGAGCAGATCCCGGGCCTCGCCGCGATCCGCCCCGAACTTGAGCGCGCGCGCGCCAACGGCATCGAGGCGGTCGCAATCGTGTTCATGCATGCGTACCGGTTCCCAGCCCACGAGCAACAGGTTGCGGCGCTCGCCCGCGAGCTCGGTTTCGCCCAGGTCTCGGCGAGCCACGAGGTTTCGCCACTGATCAAACTTGTCGGACGCGGCGATACCGCGGTGGTCGATGCCTATCTATCGCCGATCCTGCGCCGCTACGTTGCGCAGGTGGCAGGGGATTTGGACGCATGGCACGGTGCCTCCTCTCCCTCCCCCACGAACACCGCTCGCCTCATGTTCATGATGTCGTCAGGCGGGCTGACCTCGGCTGACCTGTTCCAGGGCAAGGATGCAATCCTGTCAGGACCGGCAGGCGGCGTGGTGGGAATGGCGGAGACCGGCCGCGCCGCCGGTTTTGCGCACCTGATCGGTTTCGACATGGGGGGCACCTCGACCGACGTGTCGCATTACGACGGCGAATACGAGCGCGCGTTCGAGACCGAGGTCGCGGGCGTGCGCATGCGCGCCCCGATGATGTTGATCCACACCGTGGCGGCCGGCGGCGGTTCGATTTTGCATTTCGACGGCGCACGTTTCCGGGTCGGGCCCGACAGCGCCGGCGCCAACCCAGGACCCAAATGTTATCGCCGCGGCGGGCCGCTGGCTGTGACCGACGCCAATGTTATGGTCGGGAAACTGCTGCCGGACTTCTTTCCGAAGATTTTCGGCGCGGGGCAAAATCTGCCGCTCGATGCCGACGCGGTGCGCGAGGCCTTCGAAGGGCTCGCCCGCGAGGTCGGTGGGCGCAGCCCCGAAGAGGTTGCCGACGGCTTCATCCGGATCGCAGTCGAGAATATGGCGAATGCGATCAAGAAGATCTCGGTGCAGCGCGGCTACGACGTGACCCGCTACGTCCTCAACTGCTTTGGCGGCGCCGGCGGTCAGCACGCGTGCCTTGTCGCCGATGCGCTCGGCATGACCAAGGTGCTGATGCATCCATTTTCATCGCTGCTCTCCGCCTACGGAATGGGGCTCGCGAACGTGCGCGCAACACGCGAGCAGGCGCTGGAGGAGGATTTCGGCGAGGCGGTGCTCGGCAACCTTGAAGCGGTTGGCCGCAAGCTTGGCGAGGACACGAAGCGAGAGCTGATCTTGCAGGGCGTACCAGAACAGCACATTGCGGTTCGCCTGCGTGCGCATATACGTTACGCGGGCACAGACACCGCGCTCGTCGTCGACGCCGGTACGCTCGCAAGCATGAAAGCGGCGTTTGAGGCGGCGCATCGCGCACGCTTCGGGTTCATCGACGACAGCAAAACTCTGATGATCGAAGCTGTCTCGGCGGAGGCGATCGGCGGTGGTGCAACGTTCGAGGAGCCATCGCATGCAACGACCACGGCCGCTCTGCCCGCGCCCGCGCACCGGACCCGTTTCTACGCGAGCGGCGGCTGGCACGAGGCAAATGTTTTCACGCGCGACCAGCTCAAGCCCGGCCAGCATGTTGCCGGGCCCGCGATCGTCATAGAGCCGTACCAGACCATCGTGATCGAGGCAGGCTGGCGCGCGGCGATCACAGAGAAGAACCATCTGCTGCTTGAGCGAGTGATGCCGATCAGGCGCACGCACGCGATCGGCACCGACGCCGATCCGGTGATGCTCGAAGTGTTCAACAATCTGTTCATGGCGATCGCCGAACAGATGGGGGTGTCGCTGCAGAACACCGCGTACTCAGTCAACATCAAGGAGCGGCTCGATTTCTCCTGCGCGGTCTTCGCCGCCGACGGAACGCTCGTCGCCAACGCGCCGCACATGCCCGTGCATCTCGGTTCCATGGACCGGGCGGTCGAAACCATCATCCGCGAGAACAGGGGTGCGATCGCGCCGGGTGATGTCTACGCGATCAACGCGCCCTACAACGGGGGCACGCACCTGCCGGACATTACGGTATGCACGCCGGTGTTCGATGACGTGCAACGCGACATCCTGTTCTGGGTCGCAAGCCGCGGGCATCATGCCGATGTCGGCGGCATATCGCCAGGGTCGATGTCGCCCAACGCAACCACGATCGCGGAGGAAGGCGTCTACATCGACAATTTCAAGCTGGTCGAAGGCGGCCGCTTTCGCGAGCGCGAATTGCATCAACTGCTCACCAGCGCCAAATATCCAGCTCGAAATCCGCTCCAGAACATCAACGATCTCAAGGCACAGATCGCCGCCAACGAGAAAGGCGTTGCGGAACTGCGCAAGATGGTGGCGCAGTTCACGCTACCTGTCGTGCAGGCCTACATGGCGCACGTGCAGGACAACGCCGCCGAAAGCGTGCGGCGCGTGATCGATGCCTTGCACGATTCGGAGTTTTCCTACGAGATGGACCAGGGCACCGTGATCAAGGTGAAGATCACGGTTGACAAGTATAAGCGCGAGGCAACCGTCGACTTCACCGGCACCTCGCCACAGCAGCCGTCCAACTTCAACGCGCCGGAGCCGGTGACCCGCGCGGCGGTGCTCTACGTGTTCCGGGTGATGGTCGACGACGACATTCCGATGAACGCCGGTTGCCTGCGGCCTATCAACATCGTCATTCCCAAGCGTTCGATGCTCTCGCCCGAATATCCGGCGGCCGTGGTGGCAGGCAACGTCGAGACCTCGCAGGCGGTGACGAATTGCCTGTTCGGTGCGCTCGGCGCGCTCGCGGCCGCGCAGGGCACCATGAACAATCTCAATTTCGGCAACGACAAGTATCAGTATTACGAGACGATCTGCTCCGGTTCACCGGCCGGTCCGGGCTTCCCGGGTACCGACGCTGTGCACACTCACATGACCAACACCCGGCTCACGGATCCGGAGATTCTCGAGTTCCGCTATCCGGTCGTACTCGAGGATTTCCACATCCGCATGGGTTCCGGCGGCCGCGGGCGCTGGAACGCCGGCAATGGCATCCGGCGCACCATCCGTTTCTTGGAACGGATGGATTGCACGATCCTGTCCGGGCATCGCCGCGTGCGGCCGTTCGGATTGGCGGGTGGAGAAGCCGGTCAGGCCGGGGACAATTCGGTGCGGCGAAAAGACGGGCGGATCGAGAAGCTCGCAGGCTGCGACGCGACCATGCTCGACCCCGGCGAGGCGATCATCATCCAGACGCCGACCGCGGGCGGATACGGCACACCGGAATCAGCAACGAGGCGCCAGAATGAGCCCTGACGCCCGACCTGTCTCGCTGTCGAAAGCTTGCTACGCCTGCTGAATCGCCGAGACCAGCCAGCTGCCGCCACGCTCACGCCGGAACGTCCACACTTCGGTCGCGGTCTGCGGATGATCGTCGCCCTCAACCACCCGGTCGGCCGACCGATCCACCATCTTGTCGACGAGCGAAAACTTCATCGCCACGGTGGCATAGTCGGTCGGGCCCTCGCGCCAGGCTTCGGCGAGGTCGCCCTGCAGAAGCTTTACATCGGACACGCGGTTCACGACGCCGCGACTCGCGTTCTGCGCGAGGTCCTCGGCGAAGTATGACAGCATCTCAGGCGTGACGCGCGCGCGCAACGCATTGAGATCCTCATTGCTGTACGCGGCTTGGGTCTCGCCCAACAACCGTTCGAACGCATCATAGTCGGCGGCCGTGATGCCGATCTGATCCGATGGACCGGACGGCTGCGGCGCACCGGCACCGCCGCCCAAGTTTGACGTCACGTCACGCCGCATCGGCTGCCGACCGTAGCCGGGCGCGGCGAACGCCGGCTGTTGGCGCCGCTGCCACCAGTTCCAGATCAACCGCGCTACGATTACGACCAGCACGATCTGGATGAGGAGGCCAAGGATCGACGCGAAACCGCCGAGGCCACCGAAAAATCCGCTCCCGAACAACAGGCCGAACAAGCCGGCCCCAAGGAAACCGGCTGCCAGACCGCCGAGCAGACCGCCGCCGAACAAGCCGCCAAGACGGTTGAAGGCGCCGCCGGGACGCGCATAGCCCGGTGCGCCCGGTTGCGTCACGGAACGCTGCATCGGCGAGATCGATGGTGCTGTGGTCGTCGGCGCCGGCGTAGAAAAGGTGCGCATCCCGCGGCTTCCGAAACTAGACCCGCCGCCGATGCGCGCGTCGGCCGTGCCCGCCACCAGCGCAACTGCAAGTGCCGCAGCGCCAAGCGTTGCCAGAATGCGACTGATCCGGATCATCACTGCCTCCCAGGAGCCCAATGCGGGCCAAATCCGTTGCAACCATATTGGGGTTTGAGACGGCGTTTGGAAGGGGGCGCGGTGTCGCGCGCAAACGCTGAGCGATGGAGCGCGAAAAATGTGCGTCCGCTCAATGGGCTGCGGGGGCGCCCGGAGCCGCCGCCGGGACCGGACGGCGCATCAGCACCGCCATTACGCCGAACAGCCCGAATAGCAGCGTCACCATCAGGAATACGTCGGCGAACGCCATCACGGTGCCCTGCATGCGTGCGAGCAGCATCAACTGCTTGATCGCCATCGGTTGCGCGTCGGCGCCGAAAGCCGAGAAGCGCTGGGCCAGGGTGGCCAGCATGTCGTTGGCGGGCTGGCGGCCCCAGGCCACCGACTCATGCAGCCGCGCGAAGTGCAGGTCCATGCGATCGTCGAGCACAGTATTCAGTGCAGCGAGCCCGAACGCGCCGCCAAGATTGCGGGTGAGGTTGAACAGGCCGGACGCGTTCTTGAGGCGCTCCGGCGCGAGCGTGCCGAGTGCCAGATTGGTGATCGGCACCATGGCGAACATCAGCCCGACGCCGCGCAGCACCTGAGGCAGGAAGATCTGCCAGAAGTCGAAATCCTTTGTCAGATAGGTCATCTGCCAGGACCCGACCGCAAATGTCGTGAACCCGAACACCAGCATGATGCGCGGATCGACCTTGTCCATCATGCGGCCGACAATCGGCGCGCACACAAACATTGCAACGCCCGATACGAACATGGTCTCGCCGATCATCAGCGCGTCGTAGCCGCGTACGCGGGCCAGGTAGAGCGGGTACAGATAGGTCAGCCCGTAGAGCCCGATGCCCAGCACGAACGAAAACATGCTGCCAAGCGCGAAGTTGCGGTTGGTGAAGGCCTTGAGATCGACGATCGGCTGCGCTGCGGTGAACGCGCGAACGAAGAATGCAACCGCGGCAACCGCCGACACCACGGCGAACAACGTGATGGTGTCGTCGTCGAACCAGTTGTAACGCTGGCCTTCCTCAAGCACATATTCGAGCGAGCCGAGAAACGTCGCCATGAAGATGAGGCCCCACCAGTCGAATTGCTCGAACAGCTGTAAGTTCGGTTTGTCGAAATCGATCAGCGCGGCGGTCATCCCGACCACGCCGATCCCGGGCAGGATGTTGATGAAAAACAGCCAGTGCCAGGACAGCCTGTCGGTGAGATAGCCGCCGACGGTCGGGCCGATGGTGGGCGCCAGGGTGGCAATCAATCCGATCATCGGCACGATGATCGGCATGCGCGAGCGTGGAAACACCGTATAGGCGGACGCGAAAACGGTCGGAATCATGCCGCCGCCGATGAAGCCCTGGACGGCGCGCCAGAAGATCATCTGGTTCATCGAGCTCGACAGTCCGCACATCAGGCTCGCAAGCGTGAAGCCGGCGGCGGAGCCGGCGAACATCCAGCGGGTACCGAGCGCGCGCGACAGAAAGCCGGACAGCGGGATCGCGACGACCTCCGCGATCAGATAAGCCGTTTGCACCCATGAGATTTCATCCGCCGAGGCGGAAAGTCCGGCCTGAATCTCTGTCAACGACGCCGACACTACCTGAATGTCGAGAAGCGCCATGAACATGCCGAAGCACATGGCGAGGAACGCGACCAGCTGGCGCAGATCGATGCGGTCGGATGCAGTGGTGGTGGTAATCTCGGCCATCGGATCACCCGGCGACTTGTTTTTCTTGCCAGCCCGGTCGCCCTGCCCGCGACGCGATCAATCACGTCCGGGTAGCAGACCTACGCGCGGCATTGCCATCCGGGTCGGCATCGGCGCGCCCTCATCGGCGACCGCGGCAGGCTTGGTGTTGATGCTGACCACGACCGACATCCCAGGCCGCAACAGGCTTTGCGTTGCCACGTCAGCGGGGACGCGCACGCGTACCGGAACACGCTGCACGATCTTGGTGAAATTGCCGGTCGCGTTGTCGGGCGGAAGCAGTGAAAACACCGCGCCGGACGCGGGCGCGAGACTATCGACCGTCCCCTCGATGGCGTGCTCGGGCAGGGCATCCACGCTGATCGCGACCTTCTGACCAGGGCGCAGCCTAGCGAGCTGGGTTTCCTTGAAATTGGCATCGATGTAGACCGCATCGAGCGGCACCAGGCTGGCGAGCCGCTGACCGGTCTGCATGTAATCGCCGGTCTGCACCGCCCGGTTGCCGATCACGCCGTCGATCGGTGCCCGAATTTCAGTGAACGCAAGATCGCGGTCCGCCTTGGCCGCGCCCGTGCGCAGCTCGGCGAGCGTTCGCTGCGCTTCGAGTTCCTGAGCTTGCGTCACTTCGACGTTGGCTTGCGCGGCCGCCAGCGCCGCCTGCGCCCCCGTCACGGCCGCGCGCGCCTGGTCGCGGTTGGCTTGCGCCGTCTCGAGCGCTTGATGGCTGGCAAAATCTTTCGCGGCGAGCGCCTGCTGGCGTGTCAGCTCGGCTTCGGCGCGGACTCGACCGGCCTCCGCGGAGGCGAGCTGCGCCTGCGCCTGTTCGACGCCGGCTCGGCTTGCAACGATCTGACGATCAATCCGCGCGACGGTTGCTTCCTGGCTTGCCACCTTTCCGTGCGCAGATTCCGCCGCCAATCGATAGTCGCCGTCGTCGATGGTCGCGATCACGTCGCCGGCGCGGACACGGTTGTTGTCGGCCACCTGAATGGTCGCGAGATAGCCGGACACCTTGGCGGCGATCGTCGTGTTGTGCGCGTAGACGTAGGCGTCGTCGGTTGAAACCGTGAAACGGCCGACGGTCCACCAGTATTCGCCGTACCAGCCGGCGACGCCGAGACCGAGCAGAAGCGCGCCACCCAAGATCAGGCGGCGGCGACGCGAACCCTGTTTTGCAACGGCGGTACCCGGCGTGAAGACGTCGGGTCCGGGCGAGCGCGGTGCAGGCATCGGGGCCCGCCCGGCCGGAATCGCGCTATCCGCGGCGGCCGCCTCGGTCACCAGGTTGAGATGACTATGTACTTCTGATCGCTCGGGTTTTGCGCTCATGCGAGGACCCAGTTCCAACAGCTTGTGTCCACCAATTGACCGAACGGTTCGGTCACTAGTATGCCCTTTGCAGGCGCATGTCAAGATTGACCGAACGGTTCGGTCATTGCGTTGGGGTCGATTCGCGCCTATGTTTTTGGGTGAGCAAATGACCTGCGGACGCGCCGTGATGACCATCCAAGCCGAACTCGCCCGTCCGTCCCGCGTAACCGAGGACGACAGCGCCAAACGCCGGCAGATCCTGAATGGCGCAACAACGGTGTTCTTGGAGAAGGGCTTCGACGCCGCCAGCATGGGCGAGATCGCTCGCGCGGCGGGCGTGTCGAAGGGCACACTCTACGTCTATTTCGACGACAAGCAGGCCCTTTTCGACGCTATCGTGCAGGAAGCTTGCCTGATCCACGCCGAGCGCGTGTTCGAGTTCGATCCTGCCGACCACAATGTGCCTGGAATGCTGACCAAGCTCGGCATAGCGTTCGCCACGGTGATGTGCCGGCCCGAGCAGATGTCCGCGATCCGCACCGTCATCGCGATCGCCGATCGCATGCCCGACCTCGGTCGCGAGTTTTATCAGACCGGCCCGGCGCGCGGTGCCGCCAAGCTTGCGGCTTATCTCCACGCCCAGGTTGCAGCCGGCGTGCTGGCTGTCGATGACACCATGATTGCTGCCGAGCAGTTTATGGGCGCGGTGATGGCAACGTCGTTCAGGAGAACCCTGTTCAATTGCGGCGCGCCGACGTCCGAAGAGATCGCGTATGCGGTCGGGGTCGCAGTGCGGACCTTCATGGCGGCGTACGGCCCACGCTAGAATCTAGTATCGCGCGCCCTGCCGCGAATACTCTTCGCTCTCGTAATACTCGTCGCCGGCCGGGTCGCGCCGACGGTTCGCCGACGACGACGTGCGTTGCGGCTGCGCCAGCATGGCGCGTTGCACGAGGCGCGATTGCGCGCGCGCCGCAACCTCCTCGCCCGAGACCGCCTCCGGATTGCAGATCCGCGTGCCGCTCGCGCGCCGCATCAGGTCGACGTGGATGTGATCGTAGTGGAACGAATTGGAACCAGGCGCCAGCACGGTCGTGAACTGCTCGCACGCGGCCGCCTCGACGTCGCGCAGGAAACCTTGTTCCTCCGGCATGCCGCGCCAGCCGTCCCGCACCGTGACCGTGCGTCCGCTGGCGAGCGTGAATGCCGCGATGTCGAGCGCGTTGCCGAAGGCGTGCTCGGAAATATGCGCCCCCGGCTGGCCGTTCATGCCGCGGCAGGAATAGGCCGAGATCTGTTTGATCTCGACGACCGGGCTGCCGAACCAACGCTGCGCTGCGGGCTGAACCGCGTCGGTGACCCAGCGATCGAGCGCAGAGACGATCGGACACGCGAGTGTCGCCGCCGGTGCGACGGTCGCCACCGCTGGCGCGGCGACCGATGCGCGCGGCGGTTCGAGCCGCATGGGAACGCCGGGCGCGCTGCTCGCCGGCGCGCTCTGCGGGCCGCGATAGCGATAGGGATCATCAAGCGGCATGGTCGCGGCCTGCGGCCGGCGCGCGTCGCTCGGTTCGTTGGGCGGCGCATAGGCGGGCGCGGAGCGCGCGGGCGAATAGGTCGTGGAAGATTGGTAGCTCGGCGGAGGCTGATAGCTTGGCGCGCCGTAGCTCGGCGTCGACCGGTAGTTCGGCGCCGGTTGATAAGTCGGGCCCTGTGGCACCAAGCCAGGCGGCCGCACCTCGTCGGCGTATCCGAGCGGAGCCCCTTCCCCCAGCGCCGCGACCTTGAGCGGAAAATCTGCCCCGCAGATCCCCGGTCCCTGGATCGGGCTCAGGAGCGCGACGGCCGGGCCTTCCTTGACGGCGCCTGATTTGAGGCAGGCCTCCTCGGCTTCGCGCCGCCAGGGTTCGCGCTCGGCGAACCAAGACCCGCTGCAGCCCGCGAGCGCGAGCAGCAAAATCGAGCCACCGAGATAGCGATAAAGCGGGCGCATGGACCGACCATGCGAGGCCCGTTGTTAACGGCTCTTCAATACTGATGGGCGGATTTGCGGCGGCTCGAAATATGGTTAAGCAAAACCGGGGCCTAGCTACCCGGGTCCTGCCGCCAGGAGAAGGTGATGTTGTCTGCACTTGATCTAGCCCGCCGGATCGGACGGGGTGAGCTGCCGGTGGCCGCGGTGGTGGGAGCATGCGCCGACGCGATCGCGGCGCGCGAGGCTGAGGTCGGTGCGTTCGCCGCACTCGATCTTGCCAGCGCCGAACAGCAGGCAAAGGTCTCGGCAGAAAAGCTTGCAGCGTTACCGCTGCGCGGACTGCCGACCGGTGTCAAAGACATCATCGACACGGTTGACTTTCCCACGAGCTACGGCTCGCCAATTTACACAGGCCATCGGCCGGCGAGCGACGCAGCCATTGTTTCCATGATTCGGCGGGCCGGCGGCATTGTGATCGGCAAGACCGTCACAACGCCGTTTGCGTATCTTGATCCGGGCAAGACCCGCAATCCGCGCAACCCGGCGCACACGCCCGGCGGCTCCTCGTCCGGATCAGCCGCGGCAGTCGCCGCCGGCATGGTGCCGATCGCGCTCGGGACCCAGACCGGGGGGTCGATCATCCGGCCGGCGTCGTTTTGCGGTGTCGCAGGATTCAAACCGTCGTTTCGGCTGCTGCCGACGGCCGGCATCAAATGCTTCTCCTGGTCGCTCGACACGGCCGGCGTGTTCGCGGCGAGTGTCGCCGACGTGGCGTTCGCGGCCGCGGCGATTGCCGGGCGTGACCTGCGGGTCGATGAGGTTGCGAACGCGCCGCCGCGCATCGCGCTCACCCGCACCCAACAATGGGCCGAGGCGAGTGAGGCCATGCGGGCGGCGGTTGAAGCCGCCGCGCGCGCGGCCGCGGCCGCAGGCGCGCAGGTGCGTGAACTCGAATTGCCGGCGATTTTCGAAGAAGCGTCGCAGGCGTTCGGCACCATTCAGAGTTACGAGGCCTTCCGGGCCTATGCGTTCGAGTATGACGATCACCGCGACCGCCTGCCGCCGCGATTGCGTGGCCTGCTCGACAACGCGGCCGCGGTCACGCCTGACGCTTACGACGCCGCCCGCCGCGTCGCCAAGCGTGCGCGCCAGACCTTGAACCAGCTCGCAACCGACATCGACGTGCTGCTCACGCCGTCGGCGGCCACCGCCGCCCCCAAGGGTCTCGATTTTCTCGGCACGCCTTCGTTCAACCGACTTTGGACCCTGATGGGCGCGCCCTGCATCAACGTGCCGGGGCTCAACGACGCCGACGGGTTGCCGCTCGGCGTCCAGATCGTCGGCCGCTTCGCGCGCGACAAGACCGCGCTCGCGGCGGCATTGTTTGTCGAACAGGCGATTGCGCGTTAGGACTTATTTTGCGGCCCCACGCAACACGTGGTAGCTGAGTTCGCCCGGATCGCTGAGGTCCGGCACCTTCCAGCCGCCGAGGTCGTACTCCGCCATGCACTCCTCGGCGAAGCCTTTGAACTTGTCGGCGTTGCCGGAGGCCTGCGCGCCGAACAGGCAATAGCGGCGGATTTCCTCGGTTGAGCCGCCGTAGTTGATCTCATACAGCTCATGCCGCCCGCCGAACTCGCTGGCCAAGCAATCCCACAATAGCTTGAGCAGCTTCACGCGCTCTTCCGCCTTGTATCCATTGGAGCCGCGCAGGTACTGATCGAGATAGGGCCGGATCTCGGGATTCCTGAAGTCGCGGGCATGGCTGTTAAGATATATCAAGCCGGAAGCCACCGTCTGCTCAATCAGATATTTCACGCGCGTATATGCCATGGTGGCGATGATCTGATAGGCGTTTCCGGGATCCATGTTGGGCAGCACGTAGTCGCCGATCCACGGTTTGGGATCGCGCACCATCGCGTCGGACAAGCCCCAGAACAGGTTACGCCAGGCGATCACCTCGCCGACGTTCGCCTGCACGCCGCGATAATCCTTGGTGCCGGCGGCTTCCGTCGCCTTGAGCAGGAGGCCGGAGATGAAATCGAGCTTGACCGCGAGCCGCGTGCAGCCGTGCACCACGAAGCGCGGCAGGAAACCGGTGCGCGGGAAGAAGTTGTTGGCCTTGTCGACGTCGCCGTAGACGAACACGTTCTCCCAGGGCACCAGCACCTTGTCCATGATAAAGACGGCGTCATTCTCGTCGAGCCGGCTCGACAGCGGATAGTCGAACGGCGAGCCCATCGCGGTCGACGTCATTTCGTAGGACGTACGGCAGATGAACTTCACGCCCGGCGCGTTGGTCGGGACCATGAACACGACCGCGAATTTCTTGTCCTGAACCGGAATCAACCCGTGGTGCGCGACGAACGTGTAGTTGGTCAGCACCGAGCCGGTAGCCACCACCTTGGCACCGGACACAACGATGCCGGCGTCGGTCTCCTTATCGACGTGAGCGCATACGTCGCCGACTTCATTGGGGGGGCGGTCGCGATCGATCGGTGGATGAATGATCGCGTGATTGATGAACGGTACGCGCTCCTGGCTAAACTTGTACCAGCGGCGCGCATTCTCCTGATAGGGATCGTAGAAATCGGCATTGGCGCCGAGCGTCGCCAGGAACGCAGCCTTGTAGTCAGGTGCGCGTCCCATCCACCCGTAGGTGAGCTTGGCCCATTCGGCGATCGCGTCACGGCCGGCGACCAGTTCCTTGAGATTCTTCGGCGCCTTGAAGAACGCATGCGTCATGCCCCCGTTGCCGGTGTCGGTCGGCAACAGCAGTTTGTGCTTGCGCTTGTCGTCGTGCAGGGCATCGAACAGCCGCGCGACCATGCGGGCGGTGTTGCGGAAGGCCGGATGGGTCGTGACGTCCGTGACGCGTTCGCCGTAGATGAAGACCTCACGGCCGTCGCGCAGCGACTCGATGTATTCCTTGCCGGTCTGCGGTCGGGTCACTTTCACACGGCCGACGGTTTCGGGCTTCTTGGCGAACTCGACTTGTCCGTTGGCGCGTGCCGTTTTCGCTGCTTTCGCCATAGGGCTCCTCCCGTTGAAACCGCGTGTTCGAAATGCGAACTGATGTACGTAATTCGAACGAAACGTTACGGGCTCACCGCGGCGAACACAAGCGAGGCTCCGCCCGTCGCACGGCGCCCTGCGCCGATTATCCGCTTTCCGGAATCACTCCGACACGTGCGCCGCGATCCTGCGCAGCTCCGGCAGAAAAAGGTCGCGCATTTCGTTGCGGGTGGTGCGGGTCGAATGCGACGACATATTGATCGCGCCGACTGCCTGCCCGGCGCGGTCGAGCACCGGCACTGCGATCGAGCGCAGGCCACGCTCGAGCTCCTCGTCCACGATCGCAAAGCCTTGCTCGTGATCAAGACGCACGCGATCGAACAGCGCCTGCAGGTCGGTGATGGTGTAGGGCGTGTAGGGCTCGATGCGCACGGAATGCAGGCGTCGCCAGATCTCCATGTCATCCAGAAAGCCGAGCTGGGCGCGCCCCATTGCGGTGTGAAACGCCGGCAGCCGGCTTCCGACCGCGAGCGCAGTCGACATGATCCGGCGCGCCGGGATGCGCGCGACATATACGACCTCGGTGCCCTGTAGAATGGAACCCGAACAGGACTCGCTCAGACGCTCGCTCAGGTCTTTCATCAACGGCAAGGCGCGATCGATCCAGTTCTGGCCTGACAAATAGGCGAAGCCCAGCTCGAGCACGCGCGACGTCAGCGTGAAAGCGCGGCCATCCTGAGCAACGTAACCGAGTTGTGCCAAGGTACGCAGGACGCGCCGGGCCGTTGCACGCGAGAGCCCCGCGACATCAGCGGCCTCGGACAACGTCATCGCCGGACGCTGCCGGCCAAACGCAGCAAGTACCGTGAGACCCTTGGCGAGGGTCGTCATGAACTCTTTGTCCTGACGATCGTGCGGCTGGATTTGGTCGCGCATACGGATCCGATGATTGACTCGCCCGCGTCGCTATTCGAGACTAACCGAAAAGCGAACGCTCGTTCGATTATCGAACAGATATTTTAAAGCGGGTCAAGATCCCGCGCGAGGAGGGAGGAGGCACATGACGCGATTGAACGCATACTTGGACATCAATCGCCGCACACTGCTCAAACAAACCGCGCTCACCGGCGCTGCACTGGCGACCGGCGCCGTCGCCATACCGGCGAGCGCGCAGACAAAGCCTGTCAAGCTCGGCTACGTGAGCCCGCAAACCGGACCGCTCGCCGCGTTCGCCGAGGCCGACAATTTCATTATTTCGAGCTTCAAGGACGCGACTAAAGGCGGAATCAAGGTCGGCAGCGCGACGGCGCCGGTCGAAGTCATCGTCAAGGATAGCCAGTCCAATCCGAACCGCGCCGCTCAGGTCGCCAAGGACCTGATCGTGCAGGACAAGATCGACCTGATGTTGGTGGCATCGACACCCGAGACCACCAATCCGGTCTCGACCCAATGCGAGATTGAGGAAGTGCCTTGCATCTCGACAGTCGCGCCATGGCAGCCGTGGTTTATCGGCCGCCAGGCCAACCCCGGCGGCGGCCCGCCCGCCTGGAAAGATTTCAACTACACGTATCATTTCTTCTGGGGACTTGAGGACGTCATCGCAGTCTTCACCAACATGTGGAGCCAGCTCCCGACCAACAAATCGGTTGGCGGTCTGTTTCCCAACGACGGCGACGGCAACGCGTGGGGCGACAAGCAGGTCGGCTTCCCGCCGGTGCTCGACAAGCTCGGCTACAGGCTCACCGACCCGGGGCGGTATCAGAACCTCACCGACAACTTCTCGGCCCAGATCAACGCCTTCAAGGGGGCAAACTGTGAAATCGCCACCGGCGTGGTGTTGCCGCCGGACTTCACTACGTTCTGGAAACAGGCGCTGCAGCAAGGCTACAAGCCTAAGGTCGCGTCGATCGGCAAGGCGATCCTATTCCCGGTCGCGGTCGAGGCGCTGGGACGTGACGGCAACAATCTCTCATCCGAAGTCTGGTGGTCGCCGAACCACCCGTTCAAATCTTCGCTGACCGGCCAGAGCGCCAAAGACCTCGCGGGTGCCTATGAGAGCGCGACCAAGAAACAATGGACGCAACCGATCGGCTTCGTGCATGCGCTGTTCGAAGTCGCCGTCGACGTGCTCAAGCGCACCCCGCAACGTGGCGATGCCAAGGCGACCGTGAAAGCGATCGCTGACACCAACCTCGACACCGTCGTCGGCCACCTGGCATGGAACGGTGAAAATCTGCCCCCGTTCGCCAAGAAGAACGTGGCCAAGACGCCGCTGGTGGGAGGTCAGTGGCGGCTCAAGGACTCCAACAAGTACGACATCGTCATTACCGACAACAGAACAGCCCCGATCATCCCGGCGGCCGGCAAAATGGAGCCGATCAGCTAAAAGCTAGTCGAAGCCTGAGTGCTGATTCGTCATGGCCGGGCTTGTCCCGGCCATCTCGCTTAGTTAGGCACATTCACCCCGGGATCGAGGTCGGAGAGGGCGTCGCATGCTGCTCGAGCTTAAGGGACTGTGCAAATCGTTCGGCTCGGTGGTCGCGGCGGATGATCTCAATCTGGCGCTCGCGCCCGGCGAGGCGCTCGGCATCATCGGCCCCAACGGAGCCGGCAAGACGACGCTATTCAATCTGATCGCCGGGAGCCTTGCTTCTGATCGCGGCGAGATCCGTCTCAACGATCGCGACATAACGACCGCCAGCGCGCACCAGCGGTGCAAGTTCGGGATTGGACGCTCCTATCAAGTCCCACAACCATTCGAGAGTCTCACGGTGTTTGAAAATCTACTGGTAGGGGCGGTGCACGGGCGCGGACTGGCGGAGCGCGATGCCGCGGCGCCATGTGCCGACATTCTGCTGCGTACGGGCCTGATCGCGCGAGCCGACACGCCGGTGCGATCGCTGACCTTGCTGGAGCGCAAGCGGCTGGAGATGGCGCGCGCGCTCGCCACCAAGCCGCAGCTGCTGTTGCTCGACGAAATCGCCGGCGGCCTTACGGAAGCCGAGTGCGGGGCGCTGATCGAGACCATCAGGGACGTTCATGCTGCCGGCACGGCGATCGTGTGGATCGAACACATCGTACATGCGCTGCTTGCCGTCGTCGGCCGATTGATCGTGCTCGATTTCGGCCGCAAGGTTGCGGAAGGTGAGCCGCACCGGGTGATGGCCTCGACGGAAGTTCGCCAGATCTACATCGGCATTGAAGCGTGACATGGCCGGTCTCGCCGACACCATCATCCAGGGTGTGCTCCTTGGCGCTCTCTATGCCCTGTTCGCCGCCGGCCTATCGCTCACATTCGGCATCATGCGGCTCGTCAATCTGGCGCATGGCGATCTCATTGTGCTCGCGGCGTTTGCAATCCTGGCGCTGGCTTCCTGGCTCGCGGTCGATCCATTCCTAGCCCTGCTGGTGGCGCTGCCGCTGATGTTCGGGGTTGGCTTTGGGCTCCAGCACGTGCTCCTCAACCGCGCGCTCGGCCACGGCATACTGCCGCCCCTGCTGGTGACCTTCGGGCTCTCCATCATCATTCAGAACGGACTGATGCAGGGCTTCACTGCCGACAGTGAACGGCTGCAGGCCGGCGCGATTGAAACCGCGTCGGTATCCCTCGGCGGCGGCGTCACGGTCGGCCTGATGCCGCTCGCAACCTTTGGGTCCGCGATCGTCGTAATTCTTGGGTTGAATTTCCTGTTCTACAAAACGCCGCTCGGTCGCGCTTTTCGGGCAACGTCCGATGATCTTGAGATCGCCGAGCTGATGGGCATCGATCATCGCCGGATCTTCTCCATTGCCATGGGGGTCGCAATGATCGTCGCCACCGTCGCGGCGCTCTATCTCGGAATGCGGGCGAATTTCGATCCAACGATCGGACCGGCGCGTCTTCTCTATGCGTTCGAAGCCGTGATCGTCGGCGGTCTGGGGAGCTTCTGGGGGACGCTCGCGGGCGGGGTGATCATCGGGCTAGCACAGACAATTGGGGCTGAGCTCAATCCCGAATGGCAAATTCTCGCCGGACATCTCGCGTTTTTGGTTGTTCTGGTACTTCGACCGCGCGGCCTATTCCCGCGCGCGCTGGATTGAGGGCATGGCGAGCGAACGCGTTTCAGCTAACGCAGCGTCCTATCGGCTTGCGGTCACGACCCGGCCGTCGATTGCTCTTGCGGTCGGCAGCATCGCATTCTTCGGCGCGCTGGCCGCGTTACCGGCATTTGCCACCCGCGACCTCATCCAGGATCTTATTTTCGTTTTCTATATGCTGGCGCTCGCGCAATGTTGGAACCTGCTCGCCGGTTATGCGGGCCTGGTCTCGGTCGGCCAACAGGCGTTCGTCGGCCTCGGCGGTTATTTGCTTTTTGCGCTTACGATCTTCGGCAGACTCGATCCGCTGCTCGCGATCCCGCTTGCCGGGCTGATTGCGGCGCTGTTTGCGATTCCGACCGGCCTCGTCGTGTTTCGCTTCCGCGGCGCTTATTTCGCGATCGGCAGCTGGGTGGTGGCCGAGGTCTATCGCCTGGTATTCGCGCAATTCAAGCAGCTCGGTGGCGGGACTGGAACGTCGCTGCCGCCGTTTGTCACCAACGAAATCGCCGGTATCGAATGGGTCAAGGCGCTGTTCGACGTGCGCACCCCCGCAGCCCGCGACATCATCAGCTACTGGATCGCGCTCGCGCTTGCCGCCGGCACCATCGCGGCCGTCTACCTGGTGCTCCGCTCACGCCGCGGCCTTGCACTATTCGCGATCCGCGACCAGGAGGTGACCGCAGAGAGCGTGGGTGTCGATAATGTACGTACCAAGCTCGGCGTCTATGTGCTGACCGCAACCGTCACCGGCATGATCGGCGCGCTGATCTACCTGCAGAAGGCGCGCATTTCACCGGATGCGGCGTTCGCAGTGCTCGACTGGACCGCGTATGTGATTCTGATCGTAGTGATCGGCGGTATCGGTACGCTCGAAGGACCGGCAATCGGGGTGATCGTGTTCTATCTGCTGCAGCGCTATCTCGCCGATTTCGGCACCTGGTACCTGATCCTGCTCGGCGTCATCGCAATTGCGATCATGCTGTTCGCGCCCAAGGGCATCTGGGGCTACGCCAATCAACGCTTCGGGCTGGTGCTGTTTCCCACGCGGCGGCGGCTGGTTCGATCGTAACTCTATGCCACGTCACGCGCACCGGCGACCGCAACGCGCGGATCGCGGGCGAGCCAGAGCGATACTGCGATCTCGCCGTCGGAGCCGACTTCCGGCGGTACGTTGCGATGACCGATCACATCGAGCCCGGCCTGCTCCAACCATTGCGAGACCGTCTCCGCCGCAAAGCCGAGCCGGCGGTGGGCATGTTCCTCGCGTAGAAATTCGAGCTCGTGCGGTGCAAAGTCGATGACCAGCAACCGACCTTGCGGCCGCAGGACGCGCGCAGCCTCGCGCAGCGCGCGCGCGCCATCGTCGAGATAGTGCAATACTTGGTGCACGATCACGACATCGAACGAGTCGCGCGGCAACGCGAGATCGTAGATGTCGCCGTGGCGCACGCTGCAGTGCCGTAAGCCCGCGCGGTCGAGACGCGCGCGCGCCAGCGCCAGCATGTCGAGCGAAAGGTCGATGCCGAGCCCGCGCTCAAGCCCGGGCCCGAGCAGCTCGAGCATACGGCCAGTACCGGTGCCGAGATCGAGCAGCGAGCGGAACGGCCGATCGGCGAGAGCCGCTTGGATTTCGGCCTCGACCGCGGCGTCGGCAGCGTGCAGGCGCCGGATCCGGTCCCACTCGGCGGCGTGCTCCCGGAAATAAGCTTGCGCCGCGGTCGCGCGGGCGGCACGCACGGCGGCCAAACGTTCGCGATCGCGGGCCATCGCACGATCGTCGGGATCGAGTTGCGCAGCGAGCATGCGGGCGAGGTCCGCTTTATCGCCGTGCTCGGCGAGACGGAAAAACGCCCACGAACCTTCGCGAAATCGCACCACCAAACCCGACTCGGCCAACAGTCGCAGATGCCGCGAGATGCGCGGCTGCGACTGCCGCAGGATTTCGGTCAACTCGGTAACGGTGAGCTCGGCTTCGGCCAGCAGTGCAAGCAAGCGCAGCCGCGTTTCTTCGCCGGCGGCCTTGAGCATGGTCGACAATTCGTCGAACGTGAAGCGATTCTGCGCCACGAACTACATATAAATATATCGTTATGTCCAGGCAAGCAGCCGCATCGGCCTCGGGGGGCGCCGACTGGCCGCCGGCCGAGGCTCAAGCGCGACCCTCGCCACCTCCCCGCCGGCGCGCGGGCGGGATAAGAGAGACATGCGATAAGACTCACGAACTGCCGACGGGGAACCATGTCCGCTGATCCGTACGGCCTCCGCCCCGGCGAGGTCGCAATCGAGCTCCCAAAGGAATTCGATGCCGGGCTTTATTTCATCGGCCGGATCCGCACACCGTGGACGACGCGCGAGCAGTGCCCGAAGAACGCGCGTGAGTCGGACGCGGTCTGCACCATCGAGGTCGATGCGCGCTACGCGGCCGCGCTCAAGGACGTAGAGACCTGTTCGCACCTGTTGCTGCTCTATTGGATGGACAAAGCGCGCCGCGACCTCGTCTTGCAGGCGCCGCGCCACTACGACACGCAACGCGGCACGTTCGCGCTGCGCTCGCCGGTTCGCCCGAACCCAATCGCCACGAGCGTCGTCAGGCTTGCGCGAGCCGACGGTACGCGGCTCTCCGTGGTCGGGCTCGACTGTCTGGACGGCACCCCGCTGATCGACATCAAGCCGTACTTTGCCTCGACCGACGCGGTGCCAGCGGCGACCGTGGGCTGGCACGCGACGCGCAAGACATGACGTTCGCGTGATCGCCGGCAAAGCCGATTGACACTCCTGAACCAGTCAATTAATTAACAAAACAGTTAATTACCAGGGAGCAACGTCATGCCCAATGTCGAAATTATTGGATTTCCGCAATCGACTTACGTCCGGGTGGCCCGCATGGCGTGCGAGGAAAAGGGCGTACCCTACGATTTGCGGCCGGCGCCGCCCCATTCGCCCGAGGTCCTTGCAATCCACCCGTTCGGAAAAATTCCGGCCATGCGCCATGGCGACTTCGAGCTGTTCGAATCGAAAGCGATCGGGACTTATCTCGACCGCATGTTTCCCGGCCCGCGCTTGATCCCCGAGGATGCGCGCAGCGCCGCGCTCGCCGAGCAGTGGGTGTCGGCGGTCAACACCGTGATCGATCGCACCATGGTGCGCACCTACCTGTTCGGCTACATCTTTCCGAAAACGGCGGACGGCAAACCGGACCGCAAAGTGATCGACGAGGTGACGCCCGAACTGCGCGCGCAGATCACTTTGCTCGACAAGGCCGTCGCGAAAACCGGCTACCTGGCCGGCGACCAGTTCAGCTTCGCCGATATCAACGTCATGCCGATCCTGTTCTACGTGCGCAAGTTCCCGGAGGGCAGCGAAGCGATCGCGGCCGCCAAGAATCTTGCCGCCTACTACGATCGCAATGCCGAGAGGCCGAGCTTTACGAACACGATGCCTCCGCCGCCGCCTGCCCAGCAAGCCCAACCTGACCAACGCAAAGCCGGGTGACGGCCATGACCACGCATCAGGTCGTTTCCAACGAGCAGTGGCTGGCGCAGCGCAAGGCGCTGCTCGACAAGGAAAAGGCCTTTACCAAACTGCGCGACGAACTCACCGCGGAGCGGCGCGACTTACCGTGGGTGAGGGTCGGAAAGAACTACATGTTCGATTCGGACAGAGGCAAGGTCTCGCTGGCCGATCTGTTCGACGGAAAGAGCCAGCTGATCGTCTATCACTTCATGTTCCATCCCGACTGGGACGCCGGGTGCAAAAGCTGCTCGTTCTGGGCCGACACCTACAATCCGACGGTGGTGCACCTCAAGCACCGCGACGTGAACCTGGTGGCGATCTCGCGCGCGCCGCTTGAACGAATCGACGCTTACAAGCGGCGGATGGGCTGGTCGTTCGAGTGGGTCTCATCTTGCAACAACGACTTCAACTACGATTTCGGGGTCTCGTTCACACCCGACGACCTGAAAAAGGCCGGCAACAACTACAACTTTGGAACCCGCCGGTTCACTATGGAGGAAGCGCCGGGACTCAGTGTCTTCTACCGGGACGCGGACGGCAGCATCTATCGGACCTACGCGTGCTATGCGCGCGGTCTCGACATGCTTAATTCCGCCTATCAGTATCTTGATCTCGTGCCAAAAGGGCGGGATGAGCAGAGCGGCCCGATGTCCTGGCTGCGGCGGCATGATGAGTACGCCACGTAGGGCATTTTCCGTGGAGGCGGACACCGGTCTTCGACGGCCAATGCAACACCATCTGCCAAGATGACGACCGCGCTTCCCGACCGGCTCGACGCGGTCTTTTCCGCACTCGCCGATCCGACGCGGCGCGCCATCATGGAGCGCCTCGCCGCCCGCGGCGAGCTGTCGGTCGGCGACATCGCGGAACCATTCCGGATCAGCGCGCCGGCCATTTCGCGGCATCTTCAGGTCCTTGAACGCGCCGGCCTCATCGAACGGCGCACCGAGCGCCAATGGCGGCTCGTGCGCATGCGACGTGAGGCGCTCAAACCGGTAGAATCCTGGGTGACGCGCCAGCATCGCCACTGGTCCGACGCGCTCGATCGTCTCGAAGCTCTGGCGGCAGCTGATACGCCGAAACGGAGGAAGTCATGAATGATCGTGTGCTCGAGATCGAGCGCCTGATCCCGGCCCCGCCCGAACGCGTGTTCGACTACTGGACCGAGCCCGAATTGTTGGCGCAATGGTTCGGGCCGGAAGGTTTTGATGTTCCGACCAAGAACCTCGACGTACGCCCCGGTGGCAAGTGGCGGACCACGATGCGCTCGCCCGACGGCAAGCTGCGCACCGTGAGCGGCGTCTACAATCTCATCGACCGCCCTCGCCGGTTGGTGTTCACCTGGGGCTGGGACGACGACAGCGGTGTGCGCGGACAGGAGACCGAGGTCACCGTGACGCTCGAGCCCACGCCCGGGGGGACACGGCTGAAGCTCGTGCAGCAGTTGTTCGAGACCAGTGAAGTGCGCCAACTGCACAATCGCGGGTGGGCGTCTTCGTTCAGCAAATTGCAGAGCGTGGTGAAGACAGGTTGAGCTCGGGTGCCTTGGAGATCCTCCCTGCGCAGCCGATAGTCTCTTCAAGGTCGGGGCAGATACGCGACATGCGAGGTATCCGTATCCCCGACGGCGCTCCCGCCCCCCTTGCGTCTCAAAATTGACATAACGCGCACAAAGGTCCCCGCCATTATGCCGATGGTGGTGGGGGTGTCGTCATGGTTCGCCGGGCTGTCTGGAGCGTGCTTGCCGCGTGTTGTCTCGCGCCGGCGGGCCACGCACAATCAACGCATACCTACGACGCGCTGATCGCGGCCCATGCGGCCGCCAACGGCGTCCCGGAAACGCTGGTGCGACGCGTCATTCTGCGTGAGAGCCGATACCAGCCTGGTCTCGTGGGACGCGGCGGCACCCTGGGCCTGATGCAGATCAAGCTCGCAACCGCGCGCGGCCTCGGTTACACGGGCACAGCCGATGGGCTGCTCGACCCGAACACCAACTTGACCTACGCGGTCAAATATCTCGCCGGCGCCTACCGAACCGCTGGCGGCAATGCCGACCGAGCCGTCGGCTACTACGCCAGCGGCTATTACTATGCCGCGAAGCGCCAGCAATTGTCCCCGCGGGCCACGAAAGCGAATCCGCAAGCGCAAAATGGGAACGGCGAACCGCCCGCAACGGCTCCAATTGCAGTGCGTTCCACGCGGACCACACCCGCTGAGGAGCGGGTCGGCGCGCGTTGACAGCCCCCGTCATCGGCCTAAATTAACTTCAGTCCTAGGGGAGCCTCGCCAGGAGGCTGAGATACCGACGGCCGATTGGGCTTTGCCCGTCGCAGCGCGGTGACCCTTCGAACCTGATCCGGGTCATGCCGGCGAAGGGATGGAAATCTCCCCCCGCCAAAGGCATGCCGAACGTTGGAGCGTGCCGATGAACAAACACATTTCCCAAACCGACCTCGTCTCTCCGAAGGTCACCACCGGCCCGATCTCCGGTTCGCGCAAGACCTACACCACGCCCGATACGGCGCCTGACCTGCGCGTGCCGCTGCGCGAGGTCGCGCTCACCGAGGCTGCGGCGGAGCCGCCGGTTTCGCTTTACGACACGTCAGGCCCCTACACGGATCCGAAGGCGACGATCGACGTGGAAAAGGGGTTGCCCCGCACGCGCCAGGGGTGGGTTCGCGCGCGCGGACGTGTTGAGGCCTATCAGGGCCGCATGATCAAGGCCGAAGACAACGGCAGCGTCACGGGCAAACATTTGGCGCGAGAATTTCCGACCCGGCATCAGCCGTTGCGCGCGCTCGATGGGGCGCCCGTGACCCAGCTCGAGTTCGCGCGCGCCGGCATCATCACTAAGGAGATGATCTACATCGCCGAACGCGAAAACCTCGGGCGCAAAGTGATGCTTGACCGCGCACAGGCTGCGCTCGGCGACGGGGAGAATTTCGGAGCAGCGGTACCGGACTTCGTTTCGCCGGAGTTCGTCCGCAGCGAGGTGGCGCGCGGCCGCGCGATCATACCCGCAAACATCAATCACGCTGAGCTTGAGCCGATGATCATCGGCCGCAACTTCCTGACCAAGATCAATGCCAATATCGGCAACTCGGCCGTGACCTCGTCGGTTGAGGAAGAGGTCGAAAAGATGGTGTGGGCGATCCGCTGGGGTGCCGACACCGTGATGGACCTGTCGACCGGCCGCAACATCCACAACACGCGCGAATGGATCATCCGCAATGCGCCGATCCCGATCGGCACCGTGCCGATCTACCAGGCGCTTGAGAAAGTCAACGGCGACCCGGTCAAGCTCGACTGGGAGGTTTATCGCGACACGCTGATTGAGCAATGCGAACAGGGCGTAGATTACTTCACCATCCACGCGGGCGTGCGGCTCGGCTACATCCATCTCACCGCCAACCGCGTTACCGGTATCGTTTCGCGCGGCGGTTCGATCATGGCCAAGTGGTGCCTGTCGCGTCACAAGGAGAGTTTCCTTTACGAGCGGTTCGATGAGATTTGCGACATCATGCGTAAATACGACGTGTCGTTCTCGCTCGGCGACGGGCTGCGGCCCGGGTCGATCGCGGACGCCAACGATCGCGCCCAGTTCGCGGAGCTGGAGACGCTCGGCGAGCTCACCAAGATTGCGTGGGCCAAGGGCTGCCAGGTGATGATCGAAGGCCCTGGCCACGTGCCCATGCACAAGATCAAGATCAATGTCGAGAAACAGCTCAAGGAGTGCAGCGAAGCACCCTTCTATACATTGGGCCCGCTGACGACCGACATCGCGCCCGGCTACGACCACATCACGTCGGCAATCGGCGCCGCGATGATCGGGTGGTTCGGCACCGCGATGCTCTGCTATGTGACGCCCAAGGAACACCTTGGACTGCCAGATCGCGACGACGTCAAGGAAGGCGTGATCGCCTACAAAATCGCGGCCCACGCGGCCGACTTGGCCAAGGGCCATCCAGCAGCTCAGCTCCGGGACGATGCGCTTAGCCGCGCCCGCTTCGAGTTCCGCTGGGTCGATCAGCTCAATCTCTCGCTCGATCCCGACACCGCGCGCGAATACCACGACGAGACCCTGCCAAAGGAAGCGCACAAGGTCGCTCACTTCTGTTCGATGTGCGGACCGAAGTTCTGCTCCATGAAGATCACGCAGGACGTGCGCGACTACGCCGCGACGCTTAATGACAAGGAGCAGGGCATGGCCCAGATGTCGGAGAAATTCCGGCAGATGGGCAACGAGGTCTACGTCGAGGCGGAAGCCGTGAAAGCGAGCAATCGGGCACTCTAACTGCGAATCCGTTCGCTAGTGTACAATGGCCGCGCCCATGATGCGGCCATTGCGGCCGCAAGATTAACATCGTGTAATTTCCTGTTGCGTTTGCACCACGCGGCGCGACAATTAAACAATTCGATCGACTGTGCCGCTCGCCACGCACGGCGCGCCAACATAGGATATCAGCGTGCGCTGAACAGACATTCCGTCTGCAGCAGGGCCCCGGACTCATCCCCTGTGTCCGGGGCCTTCCTTATCCCGACTGCAGATTTTTGCGGCACGCGAGCAACCGGCCAAGCCATGAGAGCTTCCGCTTGCGGCGTTAACGCCCGAACGGACCCGCAAACACAAAGTAGGCGCCGACCGCGATGAACACGAAACCAACTGCGTAGTTCCAGGTCAACGGTTCTCGCAAATACGCGACCGAGAATCCAGCAAAGACAACCAGAGTGATGACTTCCTGGATGGTCTTGAGCTGTGCGGTCGAATAGATGGCACTGCCGAACCGATTGGCCGGAACGGCGAGGCAATACTCGACAAATGCAATCAACCAACTCGCGACAATCACTCCAAAAAGCGGAACTTCCTTGAAGCGCTGGTGTCCGTACCACGCGGTGGTCATGAACATGTTGGAACCGATCAGCATGATGATCGGACGAAGCGGGAACCAGATTGACGAAAGCGGCATTCGGTATCATCCAGGTTCGAGTTGGCGATGGCTTATCGAGGCTTGCTATGGCATAGTTCCGGGCCTTCATATGGCCGCCACGAACCGCTATGAAGTTCGATGGTACCAGTCATCTAAATTCGGGAGATAGGCTGATGCGTCTTTTTGCAACGGCGCTGGCATCCTGCGCTCTAGCGTTCTTGTTCTTCGGCCCAGCGGCCGCGCAAGGTCAGCGGCCTCCGCCCCCCTCGCCGCCGAAGCCCTACAAGGCAGTCGCGGTGACGCCTGCGCAGCCATTCGCAGATCCAAGTTTTGAGGCATTCCGAAAAGAGCTCGCCGACATCGTCAAGCGCAAGGACCGCGCGGCGCTCGGCAAGCTTGTCGTATCGCAGGGTTACTTCTGGGAAACCGACGACGGTGACAAGGCCGATAAGAAGAAATCAAGCTTCGAGAACTTCGCGGCTTCGATCGACCTCAATGCCAAGGACGGTTCTGGCTGGGATACGCTCGAAGCCGCGTCCCAGGACCCGACGCTCGAGGAAATTCCCGAGCGCAAGGGTGTGATGTGCTCCCCCGCGGTGCCGGCATTTGATGAGAAGGCGTTCGAAGAACTCACCAAGGAGACTAGGACCGAGATTGACGAGTGGGGCTATCCGGCAACCGCTGGAGTGGAAGTGCATGCGGGCCCGCGACCGAACTCGCCGGTGATCGACAAGCTCGGGATGGATCTTGTGCGCGTCATGGACAGCGACGAGGCTCAGGGTAATCCCAACGGCCCGCCGCCGCCGATGAAAGTCGTGACCCCGTCCGGCAAGGTCGGCTATGTGCCGTCCGACGCAATCATGCCGATTGCGTTCGACCAGCTCTGCTACATGAAGGACGGGGGCAGCTGGAAGATCACGGGATACGCCGGCGGCGACTGACACGTGCAACGTCGGGCGTCAGCCTAGTACCAACGCCACGGAACCGCCTACCTTCCTAGCGGGGACGGTAGGCGACGGTCATCAAACCGTTGTGAATATCTCATCGTTCTGCAACGCGAATCGCCGATGAGGCCGCAGGCGGGATAGACGCTGCCCATGCAGCGCGCGGTCCCGACCTGCTGCGGAGCCGATGTCGCGAACGGCGAGCGAACTCATTTGGGAGCCTCCGGCCCTCGGAGAGCTTGTGCGCTGGGCGTTGCCGGCGCAGCGTAACACTCTTGACGCGTGGGTTGTGCGCGGGTTGGCGCTCTTGGCGCGCCAACAGGTGCTCACGGTCCACGGTCTCGACCACGTGCGTGCCGCGCATGACCCTTTCATCCTGGCCATCAATCATTCGACACGCACCGAGTCGCTGATGGTGCCTGCTTTGCTGATTCTCCATCGCGGCGGGCGGCTTATCCATTTCTTTGCCGATTGGAATTTTCGCCTGATCCCAGGGATTGGACTGATCTATCGGCGCGCCCAAACCATCACGGTCACGCGCAAGTCGGCCAGACCCGCGTTCCTCAACGCACTTAAGCCGTTCTACATGGCACCGCCCTGCGCGCTCGAGCGCGCGCGCCGCCAACTCGCAAACGGCCGCTCGGTCGGCATCTTTCCAGAAGGGACGGTGAACCGGAATCCCAGCCGGCTGCTGCTGGGCCATCGTGGCGCCGCTTACCTGTCGCTGACGACCGGCACGCCCGTGATTCCGGCTGGCATCCGATTTCCAGGAGCGCAAGGGCGCATCGACGATCACGCCCAAATGGAGGTTTCGATCGGCACACCGCTCGCTCCACCGCGCGTTCACGGACGTAGACCGTCGCGAGCTGAATTGCGCGGCTGGCACGCGGTCGTCATGAACGAGATCGGCCGCCTGTCGGGCAAGCTTTGGACTCGTGGGGGAGACGGGTGATGAGGGAAACGCAACACGTGCAGGCGTCGCGCGTGGTTGACGAGGCAGGTCGCCGCCAGGTCGTTGAGGTGTTGCGCGCAACCTATCAGCGCGAAAAACGCTGGGTTGCAGATCCAGACATGCACGCACCACCCGCCGATCTCGATAGCGACGACATTGCGTGGTTCATCGCCCATATTCGTGGGCAACCGGCCGGCGTTCTGCGCGTCCACTACACTCCGCCGCTGGCAGAGTATGCGGCGTATGGATTCAAGCTCGTCGATCCGTCTGTGAACGTCGATGAGTTCATCCGGCGGCATCGGGTCGCGTAAATTGGACGCTTCGCGGTTTTGCCGCGTTATCGACGCCAGTTTCTCCTGGCTGCCGCACTGATGCGCGTCGCGACGGCCGAAACCGTCGCGCGCAGCTTCACGCATTTCGTCACCGACGTGTTTGAGGATGACCCGCACAGCCCTTATGGCTTCCACACGCGTGTGATCGGTTTTCATCCGGTCGCCACCCACGACGTGGGCGAGTTGCAGAGCCGAAGCCGCCGCATCACCCTGGTGCTCGATCTGCGCGCCGCCTACAAACGGCTCAAAGCCAGCGGCAACTGGGTGTTTCGCTACCTGACCGGCGGATGGCCCGACGCCCTGCATCGCCGGCTCGCGGTTTGAACGACACATCAATCGTTTCCACACCGCCCTTCCCTCGCCCGAGCGCCTCCCCCATATTCGGGCGATGGCTAAAAACCCCGACACGCCAAAGAAGCCGCGCGATCCGGCGCGGCCAACGCGTTCCAAGGCGAACCGCGAGCAATTGCCCCCCATCGCGCCGGCCCTCGCGGACCTGCTCAATCCCGCGATCAAGCGCGGCGAGGCTGGGGTCGGATCGCAGACCGGCCTGCAGCCGCCCCCCGACAATTCTAGAGATCGGCGCGCCGACGCGGCGGCAGCGCATCGCGCCCGTTCCTCGACCCCTCAGGGGTTTGGAGAAGTCCCGCAAACCGGTTACGTCGGAAAAACGCCGGGCGCGCTGCCGGTCATCTTTGACGCAGAACTCGCACGTGCATTCGGCATGCCAGGCGACCATCCCGACGGCGACGCGCCGGCGCCCGGCGATGCGACACGCCAAAAGGGCAAGAAAGGCCGCGCAGCTACGGAAACCGATGCACTCGGCGGCGTCGCCGCAACCGCGGACGCCCTCGAACAACTGTTGCGGCAAGGCCGGCGTGAATTCCTCCGCGAAGACGGCACACCGCAGATCTGGACGCCGCACCGCCCGCCACGACCTGAGAAGACCGAGGGTGGCGTCCGCTTTGCTATCAAATCGGATTTCGAGCCCAAGGGGGATCAGCCGGCGGCGATCAGCGAACTGGTCGAGGGGGTCGAGCGCAGCGACCGCATGCAGGTGCTGCTCGGAGTAACCGGCTCGGGCAAGACCTTCACCATGGCGAAGGTGATCGAGGAAACGCAACGCCCGGCACTGATTCTAGCCCCCAACAAAACGTTGGCCGCGCAGCTCTACGGCGAGTTCCGCTCATTCTTTCCTGACAACGCCGTCGAGTATTTCGTCTCCTATTACGACTATTACCAGCCGGAAGCCTACGTTCCGCGCACCGACACCTACATCGAGAAGGAAAGCTCGATCAACGAGCAGATCGACCGCATGCGTCACGCAGCGACACGCGCGCTGCTCGAGCGCGACGACGTGATCATCGTCGCTTCGGTATCGTGCATTTACGGCATCGGATCGGTCGAAACCTACACGGCGATGACGTTCATGCTCAAGCGCGGCGAGCGCATCAATCAGCGCCAACTGATCGCCGATCTGGTCGCTCTGCAGTACAAGCGCATCGGCGGCGATTTCGCGCGCGGTACGTTTCGGGTGCGCGGCGATACCATCGACATTTTCCCGGCCCACTACGAGGATCGGGCGTGGCGGGTGCGCCTGTTTGGCGACGAGATCGAGGGCATCGACGAGTTCGACCCGCTCACGGGACAGAAAACCGATGAGCTGGCATTCGTGAAAGTCTACGCCAACTCCCACTACGTGACGCCGCGTCCGACGCTGCTGCAGGCGATCGCGGGCATCAAGCTGGAGTTGCGTCAGCGCCTCGACGAGCTCAATCGCGCCGGCCGCCTGTTGGAGGCGCAGCGGCTCGAACAACGGACCCTGTTCGATCTCGAGATGATGGAAGCGACCGGAAGCTGCGCCGGCATTGAGAACTATTCGCGCTATCTCACGGGTAGAAAGCCGGGCGAGCCTCCCCCGACGCTGTTCGAATATGTGCCGGACAACGCGCTGGTGTTCGTTGACGAAAGCCATGTCACGATCCCACAACTTGGCGGCATGTATCGCGGTGACTTCCGCCGCAAGGCGACGCTCGCCGAATACGGCTTCCGCCTGCCCTCATGCATGGACAACCGGCCGCTGCGGTTCGAGGAATGGGACCTCATGCGGCCGATGACGGTGTCCGTGTCGGCGACGCCGGCAGCCTGGGAGCTCGACCAATCGGGTGGCGTGTTCGTCGAGCAGGTGATTCGCCCGACCGGCTTGATCGATCCGCCGGTCGAAGTGCGACCGGCGCGGACCCAGGTCGACGATCTAGTTGGCGAAGTACGCCAAGTAGCAGCGGCGGGCTATCGGGCACTGGTCACCGTGCTGACCAAGCGTATGGCCGAGGACCTCACCGAATATCTGCACGAGCAGGGTCTGCGCGTGCGCTACATGCATTCCGACATCGATACGCTCGAACGCATTGAAATCATCCGCGACCTGCGGCTCGGTGCATTCGACGTGCTCGTTGGTATCAACCTGCTGCGCGAAGGTCTCGACATTCCGGAGTGCGCGCTGGTGGCGATTTTGGACGCTGACAAGGAAGGCTTCCTGCGCAGCGAGACGAGCCTCATTCAAACCATCGGCCGTGCCGCGCGTAACGTTGACGGCAAGGTGATCCTTTATGCCGATCAGGTGACCGGTTCGATGGGGCGCGCCATGGCGGAGACCAATCGCCGGCGCGACAAGCAGGAGGAATTCAATCAGGCGAACGGCATTACACCCGAGAGCGTGCGCAAAGGCATCGCTGACATCCTGGACAGCGTCTATGAGCGCGACCACGTCCTGGTCGCAACCGGCGACGGACGCGGCGGCGAGTTCGAGGAGACGGCAACCATCGGCCATAATTTCGAGGCGGTGATCAGCGACCTCGAAACGCGCATGCGCGAAGCAGCGGCCGATTTAAACTTCGAAGAAGCCGCACGGCTGCGCGACGAGATCAAGCGGCTGCGCGCCACCGAACTCGCCGTGCTTGATGACCCGACTGCCAAGCTGCCGGGAGTTTCGCCGTTGCGGGGAGGATTGCCCGCTCGACACCGCGGCGCGAAGGCCGAGCAGGGGCCTCGCAAACCCAGCCTCGA
Source organism: Xanthobacteraceae bacterium (assembly GCA_051985675.1). Taxonomy (GTDB): domain Bacteria; phylum Pseudomonadota; class Alphaproteobacteria; order Rhizobiales; family Xanthobacteraceae; genus JAFAXD01. Next base: position 154,326 of record JBPYFJ010000139.1, read on the forward strand.
CGAAATGGGTCCGGGGACGGAGTCGGCCCCGTATCGCGGCCCACGCTCCAGTCTCGGCCGTCCCGGCATGCGGGGAGGATTTCGGCGCAAGGGGCGCTAAAGCGGCCCAGATTCCGGGCGGCGACGCCGTCGACAAACCCTGGCAAAAGAAGCCCCCGGTGCATTTTGCCGAAAATGATGTTAACTTTCTGAAGTTACGCCAGATTTTTGACCCGATTTGGGAACATTCTGTGCGCGGAAGGCTAGACGCGTCCCGCGGATTCCCGTAGACCGCGTTTGACTAGGTCAACGCATCCTCGAGCCAATTGCGTAACCGTGACGTTGGAAACCATGCGTAGGGACATCACCGCTACTTGCCGCTGGGTTCTGATCGCGGGCGCCGCCACGATGCTGTCGGCCTGCTATCAGACCACCGGCGACCTTGCCTCGCCGCTGTCGACCGCTTCGATCGATACGCCGGGCTCTGCGCCGCGGTACGCGCCGCAGGCCGGCCGCGCGACACGGGCGCCGACCATTCCGGATTCGGGGCCGCCGCCCGAGTACCTTACGCTCGAGAAGGCCAAGAACGAATGCTGGATGCAGGCTGAGACCGACAAGAAGGCGCCGAAAGCGGTCGAGGCACGCGGCAAATGGGTCGAAAAGTGCGCGGCCGCCAAGATGCGGGACCAGGCGACGCAGTGGGCGAGCCCGAATCCACAACCCTCAAGCCCGGCGCCGCAGGCGGCGAGCTTCCCGGCGCTCCCGTCTTTCCTCTCGCAACCCACGCCCGCAGCACCGGCCGCCGCAGGGCCGGACGTCACGCGAAACGGCCTGTAGAGTCCGTCCACTCGCGGCATCAACGGAGCTGGCCGCAACCATGATGGTGCGCGTGCAAGCAGCGGCGTGGCGCCGCGTCGCATTTATCGCCATCAGCTCGCTCGGACTTGCTGGATGCTTCGAGGCGAGCGGCACTGGGCAACCTGCGCCGCCCCCCGCAACCATGGGCCCGCCGGTCGGCGGTCCGAACGCTGCCGAAGTCGTATCTCCACAATCTGCCAGCGCCCAAGCGTCGGGACCGATGACGACAATGAAAGCGCGCGAGATCTGTTGTGGATGAGCGTCGAGAACGACAAGAAGGCGCCAAGCGATCTAGACAAGCGCGCCAAGCTCGTTGATCAGTGTGTGAGCGCGAAAATGAACGGGCGGTGACGTAGCTTGGCCGCCCGCACGCCGACGATCCTAATGACCGGCACCCGCGATCCGTTCCTGAGCAACACAATTCGAACCCATCGCCAGCTGCGCAACACCGGGATCGAGGCCGAGGGGCTGGCATTAACCAGTTGTCGTGGCGTAGATTTCGTCGGCCCGCGTTCGGGATTAGCTAGGATGCGAACCATGGCTCGTTTCGTGCTTCCGCTCATCGCCGCGCTGCTTGGCTGTGCACTCGCTGCGAGCGCACGCGCACAGGCCGTGCAGGATCGCTTCCCGGGCGCCGATGAAATGAAACCTGGACCGCCCCCGGTCTCGGACCAGCCCCCGTCCAACGCTGCGAAGCCTGCGCGTCCGGCGAAAACCACAGCCAAGCCGGCAGCGGCGCCAAGCGATCCCGCCAAGCCCGCACGCTCTGCCGCTACCGGACCGATAGGCCAGTCCGTCGCGTGCAATGGCAGCTTCGGAAAGGACTCGAGTCATGAAAAGCTGGCAACAGCATTTGGCGCGAAGAACGTCGCCTGGGACGACGTGGACGGACCTGGAGGTGTCAAGCTGAAGGCGAGCGTGCTGTTCCCGAACGACCCCAAGCGCCGGCTCGAGGTGGTATGGACGCGGCCCGAAACGCGCACCGACGTGCGGGTCATCGCGATCAACGGCCAATCCGCCTGGACCGCGCCTAAGGGTCTCAAGCTCGGAATGACACTTGCGGCGGTGGAAAAACTCAACGGCAAGCCGTTTCGGCTGACCGGCTTCGAGAAGGACACCGGCGGAACCGTGCAGAGTTGGGACGCTGGCACGTTGGCGGAACTCCCAGGCGGCTGCAAGGTAGCGTTGCGCTTCGAGCCGGACCCGAAGATATCCCCCGAGGTTCGCAATGACGTCGCAGTGTCGAGGGAGTTCGAATCGAACGACACCGCGATGAAGAAGGCGGTACCCAAGGTGGTCGAGATCCTGATCGGATATTAGATCGGATTAATCGCCTTTGCGTGTTGCCGTCAGTCGCGGGCATTGACCCTTACACACGAGCTACTACCCCTGCGGCTCGATCTTGGCGATCCGCACGTACTCGGCCCAGTTCTTGATATCCTCAAGCAACCGCGCTTGCGCATCCCGTGGGGTCGCGATCCATGGATCGCTCCCGTAGGTGTTGTGGAACTTCTTGGTCTCCGGCAACGCCTGTACCTGATTGAATAAAGTGTTGAGCGTGTCGACGGTTATGCGCGGGGTCGCAGCCGGCACAAACACGCCCCACCAGCCGAGCAAATCCATCGGCACGCCCTGTTCCGCAAAGGTTGGCAGATCCGGAAAACCTTCCATGCGACGGCCAGCGCTGATCGCGAGGATGCGCAAACGGCCTTCGCGCTGCTGTGCGAGCGCATAAACCGGATCGAGCACCGCATAGTCGACGGCACCGCTCTGCACGTCATTGGCACTGTCGAAGCCGGTTTTGTAGCTGACCTGGACGGCGGCGACACCCGTGGCTTGCTTGTAGAGCTCACCCACTGCCTGCGCGACCGGATTTGACGACGCGTAGGTTGCCTTGTCGCCTTTGGGTTTGAGATAAGCCGTCAGCTCGCCGAGCGACCGCCAGGGCGCATTCGCGCGCACCGCCAGCATGGTGGCAAGGCGGTTGATAGCGGCCACCGCCTGAAGCTCCTTGGCGACATCGACCGGCGGTTTCTTGAACAGGTACATGTTGGCAGCGAGCACACCGCCGCCTGTGAGATACAGCGTGTGGCCGTCGGGCTTTGCGCGGGCCTCGTATTCGGTCGCGATGTTGCCCGCCGCGCCAACTTTGTTGTCAACGATGACTGTGCGCCCGAGTATTGAACGGAGCTTTTCGGCGTAGTAGCGCACGATGATGTCCGCACCGCTACCGGCTGGATAGCCGCAGATCAGGTGGACGTCCTGGCTTGGATAGGTTTGGGCGGACGCCGAGAGCAACGAGAACGGGGAGGCCAGCGTAAGCCCGACGACGAGCCAGGCGACACGACGTGCTCCCGACATGACACGCCTCATCCCTGCGGTTCGATCTTCGCAATGCGGACGTATTCGCCCCAGGCCGCTTCTTCCTTGATGAACAACGCCTGGGCTGCGTCAGGCGTTGAGACAAACGGGTCGCCGCCGAACTTGTTGAGGAACTCGCGAGTATCGTCCATTGCGAGGATCTGGTTGAACCAAGCGTTAATCCGATCAATGGCTGGCCGCGGCGTCGCGCTCGGCAGCATCACCGCCCACCATGAGGTCAGATCCATGCCCGGCACGCCGGATTCCGCCATGGTCGGAATGTCGGGGATCGCGCGAAGGCGCTGGCCGGAACTGTGCGCCAGGATGCGCAAGCGGCCTTCCCGCTGCTGCGCAAGTGAAAAGACCGGGTCGTGCATGCCATAGTCCACGCGACCGCTGGCCATATCATTCAGCGCGCCCGAGGAATCCTTGTAGCGCACCTCGACGGCCTCCACCCCGGTGATGGACTTGTACATCTCCCCCATGATGATGCCCGAGGTCGCGGCGGTCGCGTAGGTCGCGGCTTTGCCCTTCTGCTTCATGGCAGACGTGAGCGCGGGAACGTTCATGTACGGCGTCTTCGCATCGACCGTCAGCATGAATGCCTGCCGGTTGATCGTGGCTGCGAGCTGAAACGCCTTGAGAACGTTGACGGGGGGAACCTTGAACAGGTGCATCTGCGCGGCGGTGGCGCTGCCCGCGCTGAGATACATGGTGTAGCCGTCGGGCTTCGCTTGCGCCGTGTATTGTACTGCAATTGCGCCGTTGGCGCCCGACTTGTTTTCGACGATGACGGTACGGCCGGTAAGCGCACGCACTTTTTCGGCAAAGAAGCGCGTCAACACGTCGGCGCCGCTACCAGGGGGGAAACTGGTGACGAAGTGGAAGTCCTGGCTCGGATAGTCATCTGCGCGAGACGGGGTCACCACAAGCGCCATCGCAACAAAGACAGCTGTCGCGATGCACTGTGCGCCGCGATCCAACCTCATGGCGTCCTCCAGGTCTTTAGTATGCGCGATTGTCGGTCCGGCATTTCAAGAAAGCAACGGTCATTGAGAGCGGACGGTCGTGTCATGGCAGGACCGCCTCGGAATCGGACCTCATCCCTGCGGCTCAATGTGGGCCGCGCGCACGTACTCGCCCCAGGCTTCGATATCGTGCAGAAGCCGTGCCTGGCCCTCGTCCGGTGTCGTGATCCACGGGTCGCCGCCGATGCTGTTGAGAAATGTCTTGGCACCGTCCGTCGCGTCAAGTTTGTTGAACCATGCGTTGAGCTGATCCACGATCGGGCGCGGGGTGCCCATCGGCACCATGGCGGCGAACCAGCCGAGCAGATCCATCGGCACACCCGATTCGGTCATAGTGGGCAGTCCCGGACTGGCACTTGTCCGCTCGGCGGTGCTCACCGCCAAAATCCTCATCCGCCCTTCCCGGGCCTGCGTGGTGGCGAATACCGGATCGAACAGGGCATAGTCGAGCGCACCACTCTGCATGTCGTTGACGGTGTCGAACGCGGTCCGGTACGGCACCTCGACCGCCTGCAGGCCGGCACGCGCCTTGTAGATCGCGCCCATCACCTTGGCGGGCGGATTGGTGGTGGCATAGCTCGCCTTGTCCTTCTTGTCCTTGAGGTACCCAGTGAGTTCGGCGACGCTTCTCCACGGCCGGGTCGCGTCGACAACGAGCATGTACGGCTGCTTGTTGAGCGGCGCAGCGATCTGTATCGCTTTGCCGACGTCGACTGGCGGATTCTTGAACAAGTGCATGTTGGCAGCGATCGAACTCGCGCCCTGGATATAAACCGTGTATCCATCAGGTTTGGCGCGCGCCACGTATTCGGTTGCAATATTGCTTACCGCGCCGGGCTTATTCTCCACGATGATGGTGCGGCCGATGACCGGCCGCAGCTTTTCCGCATAAAAGCGCACGAAGATGTCGGCGCCGCTGCCCGCCGGGTAGGCGCAAACGAAATGCAAGTCCTGTGTCGGATAAGCTTGCGCAAGCGCCGACAAGGCCGAAAGGACGAACGCGAGGAGCGCCAGGAAAGCCGCGACCGCATGTGTCCGTTTCAAGTCGTTCTCCAAGCGGTGATTGTTCGAACCAATGGAGCCGCGCGCCGCACTTTTTTAGCCAACTGAGAGCGCGGTCATCCTTGCGGCTCGAGCTTGCCGATTCGCATGTACTCGGCCCAGGCCTTGTCGTCGGCGCGCAGTTTCTCTTGCGCCGCCTCAGGCGTCGCGATGAACGGATCGCTGGCAAAGCCGTTAAGGAACTTCTTGGTCTCCTCAGCCCCCGTCACCTGATCGAACAACTTGTTGAGCTGCGCGATGATCGGCTTCGGGGTTTCCGCCGGCACCATGGCGGCCCACCAGAGACTCATGCTCGCGCCGGGAATGCCGGCTTCGACCATGGTGGGAAAATCGGGCGCGGCCGCTAGTCGCTGCTCGCTCGACACCGCCAGCACTCGCAGCTTTCCTTGCCGGTGTTGGGCAGTGGCAAACACCGGCTCCATCACCGCATAGTCGACCGTGCCACCGAGCATGTCGTTCATTACATCAGCCGACTGCTTGTAGTTCACTTCAACCGAGGTAAGCCCTGCGGCCGCCTTGTAGATCGCACCCAGGACGACACTGGCTGGGGCGCCGCTCCCGTAGGTCGCCCGATCACCTTTCTGCTTCATCGCGGCGGTCAATTCGGCGACCGTTTTCCACGGCTTGGCGGCGTCCACCACCAGCATGAAGGCCTGCTGATTGATGGTTGCGAAAATCTGAAAGACGTCGACGGTCGGAACCGGCGGCTTCTTGTAGACGTGCATGTTGGAGGCCAGCCCCGACCCGCCGTGAACCAGAATCGTATAGCCGTCCGGCTTGGATTTCGCGACGTACTCGATAGCAATGTTGGCGCCGGCCCCGGGCCGGTTCTCGACCAAAATGGTCCGACCAACGATCGGCCGCAGTTTTTCCGCGTAATAGCGCACGATGGTATCGGCGCCGGTGCCAGCTGGGAACCCGCAGATGAAATGCAGTTCCTTGCTGGGGTAATCCTGAGCGTTTACTGCGCCGGGCAGCGACAGCGCGGCTGGCAGCACCACGCGGGCCAGATACAGCAGCGTCCTGAATGTCATTATTTGTCTCTCATCCCTGCGGTTCGACGCGCGCCGCCCGCACGTAACCTTCCCAGTCTTTTATGTCCTGCAGAAGCGCGGCCTGCGCTTCGTCCGGCGTGCTCACATTGGGATCACCGCCGAACTGGTTAAGGAACTGCTTCGCCTCCTCTGCTCCTATCACCTCAACGAACCATTTGTTGATTCGATCAATGGTTGGCCGCGGCGTGGCCGCCGGCACCATGGCGGCAAACCAAGTGGTAATGTGGATCGACGGGAACCCGAGTTCCACCATGGTCGGAAGCTGCGGTACGGCCTGCATTCGCTGCGGCGTACTCACCGCGAGGTTGCGGATGCGGCCTTCGCGCTCTTGGACCAGGGCGAACACCGGATCGACCACACCGAAATCGAGAGCGCCGCTCATAAAGTCGTTCAGGCTCTCGTTGGCGGTACGGTATGGAACGTCGACGGCCTTGACCCCGGTTGCGAGCTTGTAAAGCTCGCCCACAACTTTTCCGGTGACGTTCGACTGCATGTAGCTCGCCTTCTCGCCTTTCCGCTTCATGCCTTCCGTCAATTCCGCAACGGTTCGGTAGGGCGACTGCGCCGGCACGGCCACCATGAACGGCTGCCGGTTGATTGTCCCGGCGACGAACAGGTCGCGCGCGGCATCGATCGGCGGCTTCTTGAGCAGCCACATGCTACCCGCTACCGTGCTCGCCGCGTGGACGTAAATCGTGTACCCGTCCGGCTTCGAGCGCGCGGTATATTCGGCTGCGATCATGCCGGCGTTGCCGACTTTGTTTTCGACGAGAACAGGCCTGCCGGCGAGGGGACGAATCTTCTCGGCTACGTAGCGCACCAGCACGTCGGCCCCGCTGCCGGCCGGAAACGCACAGATGAAATGGATATCCTGGCTGGGATATTGCTGGGCCGAAGCCGTCACCCCGCTCACGAGCAGTATCGTTGCGGTCGCGACAAAAAAGAGCCGTTTGGCTAGTTGTTGCATGACGACCCTCCCTAAGCTGCGTTTTACCTCGACGCTCTGCTAGCTGTTCATCCTTGCGGCTCGATATTTGCCACCCGCACGTATTCGCCCCAATCCTTGATTTGCTGCAGAAACAGCGCTTGGGCGGCATCCGGCGTGCTGATGAACGGATCCGACGCGATCCGGTTCAGAAACATTCTGGTCTCGTCAGTTGCGACGATCTGACTGAACCAAGTGTTCAATTGATCGACAATCGGACGTGGTGTGGCCGCGGGTACCATGGCGGCGAACCAGCCCATCAGGTTCATCGGATAGCCGACTTCAGTCATGGTCGGAAAATCCGGGTTGGCGCCGAGACGCTGCGCCGTGCTGACGGCGAGGATCCGAATTCGGCCTTCACGTGCCTGCGCTGTCGCAAACACGTTGTCGAACAACGCATAGTCGATGGTGCCGCTCGCCATGTCGTTGAGCGAATCCGACGCGGTGCGATAGTTGACTTCCACCGCCTGCAAGCCGGCCTGCTGTTTATAGATTGCGCCCATGGTCTTGCCGACCGGGTTGGACGTCGCGTAGGTCGCCTTTGCCTGCCTGTCTTTCGCGTATGCCGTGACCTCCGCGACCGACATCCATGGCTTGCTCACATGCACCACGAACATGGTCGGCTGCTTGTTGATGGTGGCGGCGACCTGAATCGCGGTGCCGGCGTCGACCGACGGATGCTTAAACATATGCATGTTGGCGGCGAGCGCACTGGCGCCATGGATATAGATCGTGTGCCCGTCCGGCTTCGACCGCGCGACATACTCGGTGGCAATGTTGCCGATGGCACCCGGCTTGTTCTCGACGATCACAGTGCGGTTGAGCAACGGGCGCATCTTCTCGGCGAAATAGCGCACGATCACGTCGGCGCCGCTGCCGGCCGGAAACGCGCAGATGAAATGTACGTCCTGGGTGGGATATTGCTGAACGTAACCGGCGACGGGAGACAGGCTCACGGTCAACAGCGCCGCCGCGGCCAATCGATCGGCGATCCACCTCATCCGCCCTCCCTCTGGCTGGCTCAGCCTTGCGGCTTGAGCTTGGCAATCCGTACGTAGTCTTCCCAGTCGTGGATGTCCTTGAGCAGGCGCGCCTGGCCTTCGTCGGGCGTGCTGCTCCAAGGGTCGCCGCCATAATTCGTCAGAAATGTGCGGGTCTCGTCGGTCGCGAGGATCGCATTGAACCACCGATTGATCCGATCGACGACCGGGCGTGGCGTCGCCGCCGGCACCATGGCGGCAAACCATCCCATTAGGTCCATCGGGTAGCCAAGCTCGCTCATGCTCGGAAACTCGGGCGCGGCGGCGAGCCTGCGAGCGGAGGCCACCGCCAGGATACGAAGCCGTCCCTCGCGCGCCTGCGACAACGCAAACACCGGATCATGGCAGCCGAAGTCGACGGTGCCGCTCGCCATGTCGTTGAGCGAATCTTGCGCCATCTTGTAGTTGACTTCGACTGCGGCCAGGCGGGCGGTCTCCTTGTAGATCGCGCACATGATGACGCCGGAATTGGCCGCCGTTGCATAGGTCGCCTTGTCACCGCGCTCGCGCGCGTGCTCGGTCAACTCGGCCAATGTCTTCCAGGGACGCTTGCCATCGACCACCAGCATGAACGCTTGTCGGTTAATCGTGGCAGCAATCTGAATCTGCGTGCGGGCGTCGACCGGGTTGTTCCTGATGAGATGGTAGTTGGAGGCAAGCGTGTTGCCAGCATGGACAAAGATTGTGTAGCCGTCCGGCTTGGCGCGGGCCACATACTCGGTCGCGATGTTGCCGCCGGCGCCGGCCTTGTTCTCCACCAGCACGGTATGGCCGGCCAGTGGACGCAGCTTCTCGGCGAAGTATCGCACCAGCACGTCGGCGCCGCTGCCGGGCGGAAACGCGCTGATGAGATGAACGTCCTGGCCGGGATAGGTCTGGGCGCAGGCGGGCGCTGCCAGCATCGCCAACGCAAGCGCACAGCCCGCGCCACAGGCCAGCGGTCGTGCCCGACTCATCGTCCTCCTCCGCGGTCCGAACCCCTACCCCTGTGGCTCGATCTTGGCCGCTTTGACGTAGCTTTCCCAGTCTTTCTGGTCCTTGGCGAGTTGCGCCTGCCCTTCTTCGGGGGTGGTGATCCAGGGGTCGCCGCCAAAGCTGTTGAGGAACTTCCTGGTCTCCTCAGTGGCCTCGATCTCATTGAACCATTTGTTGAGCTGATCGACGATCGGCCGCGGGGTCGCGGCCGGCACCATGGCGGCAAACCAGCCGAATAGTTCAACGCCCGGCACGCCCTCTTCCGTCATCGTCGGCAGATTGGGCACTGCCTGCATGCGCTTTGCGGTTGAGACCGCCAGCATCCGCCAGCGGCCAGCGTTGCTTTGGCTGATCGCGACAACCGGGTCCATCATGCCGTAGTCGATGACGCCACTGGCGAAGTCGTTGATCGAATCGCTGGCGGTGCGATAAGGCACGTCGAGTGCTTTGACGCCGGTCGCGATCTTGTAAAGTTCGCCCATCACTTTGCCGGTGGTGTTCGATTCAGCATAGCTCGCCTTCTCGCCCTTTTGTTTCATCGCGGCTGTTAGCTCACCCAACGTCTTGTATGGGCTGTTGGCCGCCACCACGACCATGAACGGCTGCTGATTGAGCGTCGCCGTTACCTGCAGATCCTTGGCCGGATTGATCGGCGGATGCTTGAACAGCCAGTAATTGGCTGCCGTCGACGATCCGGCATGGATGTGGATGGTATAGCCGTCGGGTTTGGCGCGCGCGGTGTATTCGGCCGCTATGTTTCCGGCGGCGCCGACCTTGTTCTCGACGATCACTGGCTTGCCGGCGAGGGTGCGCAGCTTCTCGCCGAAGTAGCGCACCAGCACGTCAGCGCCGCTGCCCGCCGGAAACGCACAGATGATATGGATCTCGCGCGTCGGATAATCCTCGGCGCGCGCGCCCGCGGCGGTCAGCACCGCGGCCGTGAGCACGGCGACCAGTTTGAAAACGGACGATACTGGCACTCGCATTTTCATGTCGCTTGATCCTCAGGATTCACATTCATTATTGCAGCTCGATCTGTCTCATCCCTGCGGAACGATCTTTGCGAGCCGCACGTAATCGGCCCAATCCTTGACGTCTTTGACGAGACGCGCCTGAGCCTGCTCGGGCGTTTCGATCAGCGGGTCGCCCCCGAACTGACCGAGGAATGCTTTCGTTTCGCCCGAACCCACCACCTGTACGAACCATTTGTTGATCTGATCGAGGGCGTCCTTCGGCGTTCCGGCCGGAACCATGGCGGCCCACCAACCGGTGACATCCATGGGAACGCCTTGTTCGGCCATGGTCGGCAAGTCGCCGGTTGCCTGCAGTCGCTGCCCGCTGCTGATGCCGAGGATCCCCCAGTCGCCCTTCCGTTGCATGCTCAGTGCCTGCACCGGATCGGCGGAAGCAAAATCCAGCTGACCGCTCGCGAGGTCGTTGACCATATCGGCACCGGTCTTGTAGTCGACCTGCACAGCCTTGACGCCGGTCGTGTTGCGGTAGATTTCCGCCAGAATGGTCGAGCTCGGGTTGGAGGTTCCGTAGGTCGCCTTCTCGCCCTTCTCCTTCATGGCGGAGGTCAATTCGGCAAGCGTCTTGTAGGGTTTGCTCTGGTGAACGACGATCATGTAGGGCTGCCGGTTGATTGTCCCCGCGATTTGGATCTGCTTGGCCACGTCGACCGATGGCGCCTTGAGCAGGCTCATGCTGGCAGCCACGCCACTACCAGCGTGCACAAAGACCGTGTAACCGTCGGGCTTGGCGCGCGCCACATACTCCAACGCGATATGGCCGCCGGCGCCGACTTTGTTCTCGACAATGATGCTCTTTCCGGTGAGCGGCCGAACCTTCTCGGCAAAATAGCGCACCAGCACGTCAGCCCCGCTGCCCGGCGGGAACGCGCAGATAAAATGGATGTCCTGATTGGGATATTGCTGGGCCCACGCCGTCATTGGCGCCATCCCGAGGGTCACCGCCAGCGTCGCTGCCGGCGCGATGGAACGTAACCATGTCGATGAACGTTGCATGTTACTTTCCTCCCGTTGAAAAAACAGGCGCGGCGTCGTTATCGTCGCCGCGCCATGTTGACATGCAAAGGCTCGGACGTGACGCCTGCTGGGCATCAGCAAGCGCGCCCGATCGTCGCAGCAAAGATCAGCCTTGCGGCTCGATTTTCGCGACTCCGATGTACCGCTTCCAGTTCTCCACATCCTTCAGCAACCGCGCCTGCCCCTGCTCTGGCGTCTCAATCAGCGGATCGCCGCCGAACTTGTTGAGGAATGCCTTGGTATCCGGCGAGCCGACGACCGTCACGAACCACTTGTTGATCTGATCGACTACATCGTTCGGGGTTCCCTGCGGAACCATAGCGGCCCACCAGCCCGTGAGGTCCATTGGAACGCCCTGCTCCGCCATGGTCGGCAGGTCAGGTGTTGCTTCAAGGCGTTGCCCGGTGCTGACCCCGAGGATGCGCAGCCGCCCTTCGCGCTGTTGGGCCAGCGAATAAACCGGGTCGTGCATGCCGTAATCAATCGCTCCGCTAAGTTGATCATTGAGCGAGTCGACGGCGTTCTTGTAGTTCACCTCGACCGCCTTCCCACCGGTCGCCACCTTGTAGAGTTCGCCCATCACCGTACCGGTGGGAGCGGCCGTGGCGTAGGTCGCCTTGTCACCTTTCTTCTTCATCGCCTCGGTCAATTCGGCGGTTGTTTTGTATGGTGACTTGGCGTCGACGACCAGCATGAACGGCTGCCGGTTGACGGTGCCGGCGATTTGAATCGCCTTGCCGGCGTCCGGAAACGGCGGCCTTTTGTAGAGCGACATCGCGGCAGCCACACCGCTGCCGGCATGGACAAAGATTGTATATCCGTCCGGCTTCAGCTTGCTGACGTACTCCATCGCGATGTTGCCGCCCGCTCCCGACTTATTCTCCACGATGACGTTCTTGCCGGTGAGCGGGCGAACCTGTTCGGCGAAATAGCGCACCAGCACGTCGGCACCGCTGCCCGGCGGGAACGCGCAGATGAAGTGGATATCCTGGTTGGGGTACTGCTCCGCCTGTGCCGACAGCGGCAGCGCGGCCCCCAGCAGCATCGCCGGAAGCGCCGCGTAGGCAACACGTTTCACGCCATTGATCATCTCGATTTTCACTCCGTCAATTCAAGTGCGTGGCACCATTGCCGACGCGCCGACCAGCATCAGCCAGCTCACCCGGCTGGCACGATCCTGGCAATCCTTACGTAGTCAGCCCAGTTCTTGATCTCCTTCAGAAAGAACTCCTGGGCCTTGTCCGGCGACATGGTCAGCTGGTCACCGCCGAAACTCGCCAGAAACTTGCCGGTCTCCTCCGATCCAACCACCTGATCGAACCACTTGTTGATCTGATCGGTCGCTGCCTTAGGCGTCCCCTGCGGCACCATGGCGGCCCACCATCCCATCATGTCAAGATCGGAGACGCCCAGTTCCTTCAGGGTTGGAAAATCCGGGTTCGCTTTCAGCCGCTCGGCGGTGCTCACCGCCAGGATGCGCAGATCGCCCTTGCGCTGCTCGGCTAGCGCGTAGACCGGGTCGTGGACCGCATAGTCGATCGCGCCGCTCAGCTGGTCGTTGAGTGAATCGATCGCGTTCTTGTAATTAATCTCAACCGCCTGCACGCCGGTACCGAGCTTGTAGACTTCCCCAACGACCGTGCCGAACGGCGCCGCCGTCGCATAGCTGGCCTTGTTGCCCTTGGGCTTCATGGCGGCCGTCAGGTCCGCGAGCGTGCGGTAGGGCGACTTGGCGTCAACCAGAACCATGAAGGGCTGGCGATTGATGGTCGCGACCACCTGGATGGTCTTGGCGACGTCGACCGGCGGGTTCTTGAACAGGCTCATGCTCGCGGCGGTGCCGCTCGCGCCGTGCACGAACACCGTGTAGCCATCAGGCTTCGCCCGCGACACATATTCGATCGCGATATTGCCGCCGGCGCCCGAACGGTTTTCGACGATGACGTTCTTGCCGGTCAGCGGGCGCACCTTGTCGGCGAAATATCGCACCAGGACGTCGGCGCCGCTCCCGGGCGGGAACGCACAAATGAAGTGGATATCCTGCGTCGGATATTGCTGGGCTTGCACGACCGTAGCTGGAGCAAAGCCCGCGACGAGCAGCAGCGTTGCGCCGCCGAATGCCAATTTGCACGTGCGCACGTGTGTTTCCTCCCATACGAACCGTGTACTCCGGGCCCCCGCACCGCGCGGAAACCCGCCGTCACGCCGCCAACGGCCGATCTTGTTTATTATTGAGCACGATTCTTTCCGAAAAACCGGTAGCCACTTTCGGGATCACGCTTGATCGCTCTATTCCTGGAACGCTTCTTCGCGGGTCTTGCGCAGGGCCGGCAACACGATCAATGCGACAACGCATGCCGACAGCACGAGCAGGATGGCCGAAATCGGGCGCTGCACAAAGATCATCGGATCCCCGCGTGACAATACCAGCGAGCGACGGAGGTTTTCTTCCATCAACGGACCCAGGATGAAACCGAGCACCATCGGTGCGGGCTCGCAGCCGAGCCGAACCAGGATATAGCCGAACAACCCGAAGCCGGCGGTGAACACCATCAGCACCGAGTTGTTGTTGGTCGAGTACACACCGATGACGCAGAACAGAAGAATCGCCGGATACAGAAACCGATAAGGCAGCGACAACAGCTTCACCCAGATACCGATCATCGGAAGATTAATGATCACGAGCATCAGGTTGCCGATCCACATGCTGGCGACGAGGCCCCAAAACAGGTCGGGCCGGCTGGTCATCACGGCCGATCCGGGTTGAATTCCCTGGATCATCATCGCGCCCATCATCAACGCCATGATGGCGTTGGAGGGGAGGCCAAGGGTGAGCAGTGGAATGAATGAGGTCTGAGCCGCCGAGTTGTTCGCGGACTCCGGACCGGCAACGCCTTCGATCGCGCCCTTACCGAAGCGCGAGGGATCCTTTGCAATCTTCTTCTCGAGCGTATAGGCGGCAAACGACGCCAGCACCACCCCGCCCCCGGGTAGGATGCCGAGAATGGCACCGAGAAACGTTCCGCGGATCACCGCCCGCCAGGATTCGTGAAAATCCTTCATGCTCGGCCATAGATCGCGGAAACGCGCCGTGATCGCCGAGCGTCCGACATCAGGCTGCTCGAGGTTGCGGATGATCTCGACCACGCCAAACATGCCGATGACCATCGGCAGGAAATCGAGGCCATCCCAAAGCACCGAAACGCCGAAAGTGTAGCGGGTCGCGCCGCTGTTGACGTCGGTGCCGACGAGGCCGAACAACAATCCGATCACGATCATGGCGATCGCCTTGATCACCGATCCGTGCGCCAGCACGACCGCGGTAAGGAGACCCAGCACCATCAGCGAGAAATAGTCAGGCGAGTTGAACTGCTGGGCGAGCGCCGCGAGTGGGGGCGCGAACGCGCAGATGAAAATGGTGCCGACACAGCCGGCGAAGAAGGATCCGAGCGCCGCCACCGCGAGCGCGGCGCCGGCGCGCCCCTGCTTGGCCATTTGGTGGCCATCGATGCAGGTTACGATCGACGACGCCTCGCCCGGCATGTTGACCAGAATCGAGGTGGTGGAACCGCCGTACTGGGCTCCGTAGTAGATGCCCGCGAGCATCACCAGCGACGACAGCGGGTTGAGCCCATAGGTGACCGGTAGCAGGATCGCGATGGTGGGAATCGGGCCGATGCCCGGCAACACGCCGATCAGTGTCCCGAGCGTGCAGCCGATCAGCGCGAACCATAGATTCTGCAGGGTTCCGGCCGCAGCGAACCCGGTCGCCAGATTGGCGAAGACGTCCATGGCCTATTCCCCCCACCACGCCGGCAACGGCTGTCCCAGTGCATAGACGAAGATGAGGACGCACCCGATCGACAGTCCTATTCCTAGCAAAAGCGACTCAAACAAGTTGACTTGGCGGCGGGCAAAGGCGGCGATCAACGTCATCGCGACGCCGGTGATGGCGAGCCCGACGTAGCTCATCATGTAGCCGAACACGATGACGGACAGCAGCACGAAGAAGGCCGGGCGGAACTGCGGCGGCTCGATTGGCGGCCCTTCGATCGACAGCGACATCAATCCGACGACAACGCCGATGCCGATGATCAGCCAGCTCAGCAGAAACGGAAAATAGCCGGGGCCCATGCGGCTGGCCGTGCCATAGGTCAGGTCCTTGCCGAAATACAGACCGGCCAATCCGATCAGCAAGAAAACGATAGCCGAACCAAAGTCTTGAGGACTCTTTACCCGAAACATTCTGCTCCCGTTCGTGTGCCCAGGCGCAATAGCCGACACCCCGCTCACGCGGCCAATTGCGCGGTTTTTTGCAGAATCTATATCGTTCGACCACGCTCGGGGCAACAACGTTGCGGTGCCGCCAATACGCGCTCAATTGCGCCTTGTTGCACGGGGGCATGTGCCCAAGCGCGTGGGCGGTTTGGTGGGCCCGGCAGGACTCGAACCTGCAACCAAGCGGTTATGAGCCGCTAGCTCTAACCATTGAGCTACGGGCCCGACGACGCGCGCACCGTACATCGTTACACCGCAATCCCGAATTTCGACAGGACTGTCAGCGACGCGTGTTTCATTGTGAAGTGCGTGGGCGATGGACACGGGTCGAATCATCCGGCCGGGCGCCACGCACCATCACCGATTCGTGAGTTCGTCAGGTTGCAATACTGCAATGCAACGCCCGGCCTCCAATCCGGTGGAACCGGCCCAACATGATCAATGTTGTGAGGTGGGGCGGTATCGAGAGCACCCATGCGTGTTGTGGGAAAAGGTTACGTGCAACGCTCCGAACGGGCGAGCGGGGCCGTAGCGCGCGGGCTGATCTGGACTGGACTGATTGTCTGCGTCCTCGGATCCGCGCTTTATGACCTGTGGATGATCCACTGGTAGGCGCGTGCAGCGCGGTTCTATCTCGTCGTCCTCATGTTTTGACGCAATCAGCGAGCGCTTTGCGTCGTTCTGACGGTTGACGGTCCGGCGTTGTCCCCCATTAAATGATCAACCGACATAGGATCCGGAGGCGTCATGCCGCGCTCGGTGTCCTTATTGCTGGCGCTGGCCGCAAGCTCCGCGCTTCCGGCCGGGTCGGCTGACACGCTCAAACTGGCGATCGGCCAACGCGGCATCTGGCACGGCGCCACTGCGGACCTCGGCCAGCGGGCGGGCATCTTCAGGAAATACGATCTCGCGCTGGACATTCTCTACACGGCTGGCGCCGGCGAGACGATGCAGGCGGTGATCGCGGGCTCGGCCGACGTCGGTGTGTCGGTCGGCACGCTAGGCGTGCTCGGCGCCTTCGCCAAGGGTGCGCCGATCCGCATCGTTGGTTCAGAGTCGGTCGGCGAAGACGCCTATTGGTACGTGCGTCCAAGCTCGCCGGTGAAGTCGATGGCCGATATGGCGGGCCGGACGATCGCCTACTCGACGACGGGCTCCTCAACCCACGCCAACGCGCTGAGCCTGATCGACGCTTACAAGGTCGACGCCAAGCCGGTTGCCACGGGCGGCTTTCCGGCGACATTCACGCAGGTGATGTCGGGTCAGATCGACGCCGGGTGGTCGGCCCCGCCCTACGCCATGGATGCCCTGCGCAAGGGTGAGATCCGGGTGATCGTGCGGTCGTCCGAACTCCCGCTGGTGAAGGACCACTCCATCCGGGTGATCATCGGCAACAGTCAAAAAAATGACAGCCAACCCTGACCTTTACCGGCGCTTCATGCGCGCCTATCGCGAGACCGTCGATTGGATGTATGCCGGCGACGAAGCGTTGAAAATCTATGCTGATTTTGTCCCCATCCCGCTCGATGACGCGCGCCGCATCCGCGACGAGTTCGACCCAAAGGAAATGCTCGCGCCCGACCGTGTGCTGGGACTCGCCGACCTGATGCCGGATGCGATTCGGTTCAAGTTTATCAGCCAGCCGCTGACCGATGCGCAGCTCAAAGAGCTTGTGCAGATTCCCCAGTAGGTCGCGGCTCGCCCCCTGGAGCAAAACGCGGCGAGAGTCATTATCTATAGGCGTAGGAGCGACCCCCGATTCGCCGGGAGGATGCCATGGACGCCGTCCCTCGCCTTGACCCGCGCCGCGGATGCGCAATCCCGCCCGATTTCCTGGTTCCCCAGGAGCCCGACCGCTACACCGCGCAGGATCACGCGACCTGGCGCACCTTGTTCAACCGCCAGACCGAGCTCCTCAAGGGGCGCGTAGTCCCCGAATACTATGCCGGCCTCGAGGCGCTCGGCATCACGAACGCCGGAATCCCAGATTTCGCCGAGATGAACCGCGTGCTGGCGCGGGCAACCGGGTGGACCGTCGTCGCGGTGCCCGGGCTCGTGCCGGACGCCGTCTTCTTCGCTCACTTCGCGGCTCGGCGCTTTCCGGCCGGCTACTGGATCAGGTCGCCTGAGCAACTCGACTATATCGAGGAGCCGGACGTCTTCCATGACGTGTTCGGCCACGTGCCGTTGCTGATGCAGCCGCGTTACGCCGACTACATGGCGGCCTATGGACGCGCCGGGCTCGCTTACGCGGGAGATGCGGCGCTCGAAAATCTAGCGCGGCTTTATTGGTACACGGTTGAGTTTGGTCTGATGCAGACAACCGCAGGCTTGCGCATCTTCGGGGCGGGTATCCTATCGTCGGCAGGAGAGTCGATCTACGCACTCGAAAGCCCGCAGCCGCTGCGCATTGCGTTCGATTGCGAGCGCGTCATGCGGACACGCTACGAGATCGATCACTATCAGAGCATTTATTTTGTCTTGTCGGGGTACGACGACCTGCCGGAACTTCGTCCGGAGGAGCTCAACGCGCATATCGCGTCGGCTCGACGCCGGAATGACATTGCGCCCGGCCAGCGAGTCGGGTCCGATCGCCTGATCGCGACGGCCGCGGCCTAGCGCTCAAACAACGACGCTTCAGCGGGATATTCCAATGCTCCGCGTGGGCTGGATCGCGCCGCGCTAGTCATTTGGGCAGGCTCGACGTCGCCGGGTCCGAGAATGTGAAATACAGGCTCGCCAGCCGCGATCAGGTAGTCGGCGATAATTCGTCGGTGGCAGCGCCACCATACCGCTTCGGCGCACATGATCGCGCAGCGATTCGCATGCCCGAGTTCTCGCAGCGTGATCAGGCCGACCTGAAAGTCCGGGCCCATGGCGTAGTCCGCGTAGTTGCGAAAGCTCTCATTCTTCCAGAATGCGTTGGTCACGGACGGCACGCCGCGCTGTCGTTTTCGCAACCCGCCGAGCTCCGGCACGCGTCGATATGCGATTCCGACATCGGCCAGGCCGCTCGCGAGCACATCGGCGTTAAATTGTGGATTGGTACGCGAGCGCGGTACTGTCCGGACGTCGACCACCAGGCGAATGCCGGAGAGCCGGAGCAGGTCGACGAACGTCGCCAGCGGTCGCGTCGAGTGTCCGATCGTGAAGAATGGATTCAGTGTTTTGTCCGTCCGCGGAGAGCGTCAGGCAGCAAACGCGGACCCCCGCCGGCGCGTTCCAAGGGCCGGAATCAAAATGGAAATTGACCATATTCACTTTTTGTTCTTATCTGCCGTCCGGTCATTGGGGCCCCGCAATGCCAGCGTTTTCGACCCACCAGGATGCCGCCCTCAAAGCCGTCGCCACCTGGCTTAAGGCCAAGCCGGGCCGTCGCGCCACGCCGCAGATCTTTCGCTTGTTCGGCTACGCGGGCACCGGCAAGACCACGCTCGCCAAGCACGTCGCTCAGGCGGTTGACGGCAAGGTCCTTTACGCGGCGTTCACCGGCAAGGCCGCGCAGGTCATGCGCAACAAGGGCTGTACCGGTGCATCGACGATCCACAGCCTGATCTACAAGGCGTTGGAGAGCGAGGAAGAGGTTCCAAGTTTCGAACTTTGGGATGACGCACCCGCGTCCAAGGCCAAGCTCATCGTCATCGACGAATGCTCCATGGTCGACGCGGAGCTCGGACGCGATCTCATGTCGTTTGGCGTCCCGGTGCTCGTGCTCGGCGATCCCGCGCAACTGCCACCGATCAGCGGCGGCGGGTTCTTTACCAACGCCGAGCCTGATGTGATGTTGAGCGAGGTGCATCGACAGGCGCAGGACGATCCGATCGTACGGATGTCGATGGATGTGCGGGAAGGGCGGGGGCTTAGGTTGGGCGCGTACGGTGTCAGCGCCGTTGTCCGACGCGCGGATCTCGATCCCAAACTCGTGCTGAGCGCCGACCAGGTTTTGGTGGGCCGCAATGCGACGAGACGCGCCTATAATCAGCGGATGCGGCACCGACGCGGGTTTGAAAGCCAGACGCCCGAGGCGGGCGACAAGCTTGTGTGCCTGCGCAACAACCGTCGCAAAGGCCTATTCAACGGAAGCCTGTGGAGCGTGAAGGAACGTGGCGCCACCCGCCGCCGGATCATCAAGCTGCAGCTCGCCGCCGATGAAGGCGCCGGACGCGCGGTCAAGGTCTCGGTTCGCCCGGAATGTTTCACGGGCGCGATCGAGGATCTGGAATGGATCGAGCGCAAGCCGTACGACGAGTTCGATTTTGGCTATGTGCTCACGGTGCACAAGGCGCAGGGCTCGCAATGGGACAGCGTGGTGTTGTTCGACGAGTCGTTCGCATTCGCGGACGGCCGCGATCGCTGGCTCTATACCGGCATCACCCGTGCTGCCAAACAGCTCACCGTGGTGATGTGACCGCGGCCCTTCCGTGCCGCCAATCCCATGGCCGCGCAAACTCGCCCTGCCACAATCCCAGAGCGGCGCGGCGCGCCTCCGCTTCGGCGTCGGCGTAGGCACCGCCGGAGTACCGGGGCCAATCGAGCGCCAATCCGCGCGCGACCATCCAACGCGCAACGTCGTCTTGCCCCTCGTAGCAGGTGGCCACGACGCGCCCGAAGGCGTCGCGGGTGCGCGGGACGCAGCGCACCGGTGCCGACTGTAAGCGCCTGACGAGCGCACGGAAGGCGAGCCGACCACACCGGTAAGACTGGCCGTCATTGCTTCGACAGCGTTGCCGCCACTCCGGGGCGTCGATCCCCCATACGCGGATCGGAACCCCGGCGACCGCGATTGAATCGCCATCCAACACATGAGCGCGACCGACAACTTCGCCGGTTGCCGGCGGAGCGCCGGTTTGCCAGCGCGGGGTTCGGGACGGCGTCAGGTCAGACAGGCGAGTGCCGTGCGAAGCTCCCAGCAGCGCGGCCGCGAACAAACCGCAGCAGAACAGCAACCGGATGAGACACTTCATGGCGGCCGGCGGATTGATTCGCCGGCATATTACGCTCCTGCGGATACACGCAAAAGTTGAATCTTGCTAGTTGTCCAAGAAGCTGCGCAGCTTGCGCGAACGGCTTGGGTGCTTGAGCTTGCGCAATGCCTTCGCCTCAATCTGGCGAATACGTTCGCGGGTCACCGAGAACTGCTGACCAACCTCTTCCAACGTGTGGTCGGTATTCATGCCGATGCCAAAACGCATGCGCAGCACCCGCTCCTCGCGCGGCGTGAGCGACGCCAGCACCCGGGTGGTTGTCTCGCGCAGGTTGGATTGAATCGCGGCGTCGATCGGCAGCACGGCGTTCTTGTCTTCGATGAAATCGCCGAGGTGCGAGTCTTCCTCATCGCCAATCGGAGTCTCGAGCGAGATCGGCTCCTTGGCGATCTTGAGCACCTTGCGCACCTTCTCGAGCGGCATGCCGAGCTTCTCGGCAAGCTCCTCCGGCGTCGGCTCGCGGCCGATTTCGTGCAGCATCTGGCGGCTGGTGCGTACGATTTTGTTGATGGTCTCGATCATGTGCACCGGGATGCGGATGGTGCGCGCCTGATCAGCGATCGAACGGGTAATGGCCTGCCGGATCCACCAGGTGGCGTAGGTGGAGAACTTGTAACCGCGCCGATACTCGAACTTGTCGACGGCTTTCATCAGGCCGATGTTGCCTTCCTGAATGAGGTCGAGGAACTGCAGGCCGCGGTTGGTGTATTTTTTTGCGATGGAAATAACGAGGCGCAGGTTGGCCTCGACCATCTCCTTCTTGGCCTGGCGGGCTTCGCGCTCGCCCTTTTGCACCATCTGAACGATTTTACGAAATTCCTGGATCTCAAGCCCGGTCTCGCCGGCGAGAGCATGGATCTCGCCGCGAATCTCCTTGATGCGATCCTTGTCGCGACCGACGAAGTTGCGCCAGCCTTTGCTGGAGAGCTTCGACACGCGGTTGAGCCAGCGCGGATCGAGTTCCGAGCCCTGGTAATTTTTCAGAAAGTCATCGCGCGCGACGCCGTGACTTTCGGACAGCCGCATTAGACGACCTTCGTAGCCGACCAGTCGCTTGTTGATATCGTAGAGCTGCTCGACCAAGGCATCGATGCGTGCCTGATGCAAACGCAGCGATTTCACTTCGGCAATAATCTCTTCCTTGAGTTTCTTGTACTTTCGTTCTTGCGCCGGAGACAGGGACTGGTTCTTGAGTTGAAATTGAATATCCTGGTCCTGCAGCCGCCGCAGCCGCTTGTAAGAATCAGCAACATTGTCGAATGTCTCTAGGACTTTCGGCTTCAGCTCGGCCTCGATCGCGGCCAGCGACAGCGAGTTCTCAAGATCGTCTTCGTCCATCTCGCCTTCGCCCATGGCGGGCTCGGCCGAGCCTTCGCCATCCTCGTCGGCTTTCGCTCCGAACGGTGTCGCAGCGGCCGGTGCGGTTGCCGGCGCCGACATTTGCGGCGGCTGCGCGGGAGCCGCGCCGGATGCGGCTTGGCCATCCGCACCGGGAGCGGAATTGGGCATCGCCTTGGCATCCGGGCCCGCATAGGTGGCTTCTAGATCGATGATGTCGCGCAGGAAGATCTTGCCGTCGTTGAGTTCGTCGCGCCAGATAATGATCGCCTGAAACGTGAGCGGGCTTTCGCACAGGCCCGCGATCATCGCTTCGCGGCCCGCTTCGATGCGCTTGGCGATCGCGATCTCTCCTTCACGCGAGAGAAGCTCCACCGACCCCATCTCACGCAAGTACATGCGCACCGGGTCATCGGTACGCTCGCCGGGCTCGGCCTTTTCCGATTTCGCCGGGGTCTTCTGCGAGACCTCGACCAAGTCGCCATCGCCCTCGTCGGCCTCTTCTTCTTCGCGGCCCTCGGCCTCCTCCGCGTCCGGCTCCTCCGACTCTACAACGTTGATGCCCATTTCATTGAGCATGGCGAAGACATCTTCGATTTGGTCGGAGGTCACCTCCTCGGACGGGAGCACCGCGTTGATCTGCTCATGCGTGACATACCCGCGCTTCTTCGCGAGCTTGATCATTTTCTTGACTTCGGCGTCCGAAAGATCGAGCAGCGGCAGCGGGGAGTCCGGCGTTCCCTCGGCGACCTCCTTCTCCGGCGCCTCCTCTTTCGGGGTGGCGGCGGCCTTGGCCTGTACTTTGATGGGGGCTTTGGGAGGCGCTGGCTTCGCAACGATCTTGGGTTTCGGCGGGGACTTAGCTGCCGATTTTGACGTTGCCTTCGCTTTCGTCTTCGTCACCATCGATGTCTCCCAGAGCGAAATCGCGGTTTCGCCCTTAAGCGTTTCAACTTTAGCCCAACCCGCGCGACCCCGGCACGGCGTTAAAATACCAATCAAAACCTCTGCAGCGGTCGAAGTTCCCGATACGCGAGGAAAGCCATCGCCGCACCGGGAACACCGTCGGTGTGCTGCTTCGTCCTGGCCAGCGGCGCGGCGAAGCGCATCGGTCCACCGCCCTGGCCCCCGTCGCGCCCTGCACCGGGGCGGCAGTTTTGCCGGGCCAAGCTAAGCCCGGATTAACGCACTCCTGCACAACCAAGGATAGACCGTAACGGCGCATCCCGCCGCGCCCCGCGCCCTTCTACATGGACTCAGATGCTGTGGAAATCCCAGCGAGTCCAGAACATTTCACGGTCGCCGACCCGTCATGCGCGCGACGGACGGCCCGATAGTGCGCCAAACCCTTCAATTGCGGCTTCGGTCCCCTCGATCGCCAAAAGTTGGCCCTGCACATCGCGTAACCAGGCGAGGTTTTCCTCACTTGGTTCCTCCCCCAGCGCATGTTCGGCTTCTTTGAGTTCCCTATTTAGCGTGCGGGACTTGCGATGCAAGGTGACGACATGCGTCCACCATTGGCGCACGTCATCAGGCGCGGCTCCCTGCCTCGCCGGCCAGTCTGCGGGATGCGTGAGCGCAGCCTCAACCCTAGCGAGTATAGAACCCAGATTTCGCTCTTGTAAGGCCTGACGCAAAGCGTCCTCCTCGGTCGGTCCACGCCCGGCTCCGGCCGCCAACAGCTCCCGGCGCAGCCGATCGGCGTCGGGGTGCAGAAATTCGATGTCAGCCAATTCCTCGGCATGGCCCTCGAGCAGCCACGGGTGATGGACGATTGCGAGCAGGATTAACGCCTCTCGTGGCTGGAGTGCGGTACGGGAGCCGCGGACGATCGGGCTGGCAGACAGGCGCGGACTAGCGACTACCGGCGCCGCAGCGAGCGGCGGCCGACCGGCGTGGCGCGATTGCTTGGGATACGGAGAACCGCGCGAGCGGGTCGCGGTGGTCAGAGCGAACAACTCGCGCAAACGGCCGTCGAAGTCCTGTCGATAATATTTTCGAGTCGCGTCCGGAATCGTGGAGATAGCTAGCGCGAGCTGCGCTTCGAGGCCCGCTCTGCGTTCCGGGGTATCGAAGCGGCCGCTTTCGGTTTCGCGTGTCCACAAGACGTCGGCGAGCGGGCGCGCCGACGCGAGGATATCCGATATCGCGCCTCGCCCGCCCGCGCGCACGAGGTCATCCGGATCTTGGCCGTCGGGCAACATTGCAAACAACAGACTCTTGCCGGGCCGCAACAGCGGTAACGCAAGGTCAACCGCGCGATAGGCGGCGCGCCGGCCAGCGGCATCACCGTCAAAACAGAGAATCGGTTCATCCGCCATGCGCCAGAGAAGTCCCAGCTGATCGTCAGTAAGCGCAGTGCCGAGCGGTGCTACAGTTGCGGAAAATCCCGCCGTCACCATGGCAATGACGTCGATATACCCCTCAACAACGATGAGTTGCGCGCCGTCGATTGTCGCCGCCCTCGCAGACGCGGCGTTGTAGAGCAGCCCGCCCTTGCGAAAAAGCGGTGTTTCGGGCGAGTTGAGATATTTGGCTTGTGCATCCTTGTCGAGCGCCCGACCGCCGAAAGCGACGATGCGGCCGCGCAAATCGGAAATCGGAAACATCACTCGGTCGCGAAAGCGATCGTACGGAACCGGAATGTCCTCACCAGCCACAAGAAGTCCGGCCTCTACCATCAATTCGACTGAGACGCCCTGCTTGCCTAGATATTCCTTGAGTGCGAACCGATCGGGAGTGGCGTAGCCGAGCCTGAACCTGACCTGAGTCGCGGGCTCCAGGCCGCGATCGGCCAGGTAACCGCGCGCCTTGGCGCCCGGCCGTGCTGCAAGCGTCGCCTCGAAGAATTTCGCCGCGAGTTCGATCACGTCATAGAGACTGCGACGATGGCGGTGCTCGGCTTCAGCCTCCTGCGTCGCGACCGGCATCGGCACGCCCGCCATTGCGGCAAGGCGCTCGACCGCTTCCGGGAACTCGACCCCTTCGGTCGCCATCACAAAATCGAAAATGTCGCCATTGCGGCCGGCCGAAAAATCAAACCACGATGCTTTTTGATCGTTGACAAAAAAAGACGGCGTTTTTTCCTTGTTGAATGGAGACAACCCCTTCCATTCACGCCCCGCTCTTTTGAGACGCACGCGACGACCCACCACCTCCGACACCGGGAGGCGTGCACGTAGTTCATCAAGGAAATTGGGCGGGAAGCGCATGGTGATTCGTCACCATAGCCTGCAACTCTGACATTGCCAGGAATCGCTGATTCGCGTTGCGGACTTTGGTGCCTTGTCCCGGCTATCCACAGCGCCAGGCTGCGGAACCCTCTACCGCGACCGGGCCAACGCGAGCCACACACCGCCGCCGATGAGGCAACCGCCGCTCAGCCGCGAGACCAACCGCGCGCGCGCCGGGGACAGCAGTGCGCGGACGCGACCTGTCAGCACCGCATACCCGCTGTCGAAAATGCCGGCAACCGACATAGCGGTTACGCCAAGAATCAGCACCTGCCGGACGTAGTCGCCTTTGGGATCAACGAATTGCGGAATAAAAGCCCCGAATAGGAGCAGCGCCTTCGGGTTGCTCATCAGCACCAGAAAGCCCTGCCAGAAAAAGCCCATCCGCGGCGCCGGTATTCTTGCCGGATCGCCGAGCGCGCCTGGCGCGCGGAGAAATTTCAACCCAAGCCAAATGAGGTAAGCAGCACCGGCAAGCCTAACCCAGTCGAACCAGACTCCCATGGTGGCGATTAGCGACGCCAGTCCAATCAACACAATCCCGATCATCACAGCGAGCCCGAGCTGCGTGCCCGCGATGTTGATGAGGCCGGCCCGCGTCCCATGCGTCACACTGTTTGCGACAATGAGTGAAACCGTGGGCCCCGGCACGATCACGACCACAACACACGCAAGTACATAGGCGAGGTAGAACTCGAGAGACATTCGGCACCCCGTTCTTCTCAACCCGCATCGCTATCCCGGCAACTGTCCGATCGAAGCGATCATCGGACGCGCTAGCCCTGCAGCAACTCCTTCACCAGCGGGCTGACCTTGCCGAAATCCATCCGACCGGCATAGCGCGCTCTGAGAGTCGCGATCACCTTGCCCATGTCCTTCATTGAGGAAGCGCCGGTCTCGGCAATCGCCTCCGTAATGGCGCTCCGGACCTCGGCGTCCGGCATCTGTTTGGGTAGATATGCCGCGATGATCGCAATCTCGTCGCGCTCCTGCTGGGCGAGCTCCGCGCGTCCACCCTTCTCGTAAAGATCGATCGCTTCCTGGCGCTGCTTGATCATTTTCGCCAGCAGGGCGAGGAGTTCATCGTCGCCTAGGGGTCCTTTATTCTGGCCGCGCGCCTCGATGTCGGCATTCTTGAGCGCGGAATTGATGAGGCGCAGCGTTGATACACGACGTTCGTCGCGCGCCTTCATGGCGTCCTTTAGGGCGTTGTTGATGTCGTCGCGCAGCATCTTCACAGCTCAGGTCTCGGTTGCGACGGCCGTAACCCGATTGCGCCAGCGGTGTAGCGCGACAACGGCCCAAATCAACTCCACGATTCCGAACGGCCAAGCACCTTGCAGGAAACCGTACGCGGAAGCGAGTGCGCAGCTCACGGCGAATGCCAGAACGAACCAGTGCGCGCGATCCTCCAATGCGTAGCATGCCAACACGGCGCTGACGCTGAACAGTCCGAACGCCGCCAGCGCATCCATACCAACGTCTATCCTCTACCAGGCTATCGCAGCTATCTAGGCTGCGCGCGAACGTTGAACAAGCTGAATTGGCGCAAAATGCGCGCCCCAAGCCACGGCCCGCTCAAGCAGGCTTCATCAAGCGCTTTCGCACGACCGCAAGGATCCGATCAGACAACACCGGCCCCTCAACGATACGCGACAAAACGATTGCCCCCACCATGGATGAAATCGCCGCGATGGCCTCATCACGGCGGGCCTCCGGTGTTTCGCCCGCGGATGCATTTGCCACGACGTCAATCATCGCCATTGTCGCGTCTGCAAATGCGCGTCGCACGTCCTTGCCGTGACGCGTTGCGTCGGGCCCCATCGCCGCCATCGCACAGCCGGTACCGGGCTGATCGCGGTGTGCACGAGAGACGTACGAACGCACCAAACGATTAAACATTCCTGGCGAGCCCTGACCGCCCGCCTCTGCGATCCAGCTCGCACGGATATCAGCGGCTGATTGCCGAATCGCGGCCGCCGCGAGTTCCTCCTTCGAGGCAAAGTGGCTATAGACTGCGCCATGCGTCATCCCCGCCGCTTTCGCCAACGCGTCAACGCCGATTCCCTCAATGCCGCGTTCACGTAAGAGCTTCGCCGCGACGGCAATTACCTGCTCACGATTCCTAGCCTGCTGCGCCTTCGATACGCGCATGCGATTCCCTTCTCTGCGTTCCTGGACAATAGCACGAAATTTGATTACGATAGTAATTAATAAGGGCGAGGTTGGAGCACGTCATGGACCTGCGGATTGCGTCGACTGTCGGGGTAATTCCGATTGAGGAGCTAGCTGCAGCGCCGGGTCTTGAGCTGCTGCGTGGCATCATGGATGGACGCTATCCGGCCCCGCCGATCGCTGAACTGCTTGGGTTTCGTCTCACCGAAGTGGTTTTAGGACGAGCCGTCTTTCAGAGCACACCGGAGTTCAAGTACTATAATCCGCTTGGCACCGTGCACGGAGGCTATGCCGCAACACAGCTCGATTCTTGCATGGGGTGTTGCGTCCATTCGACCCTGCCCGCCGGCATCGGCTACACGACCCTTGAATTCAAGGTCACGCTAATTCGAGCCATCACGGAGCAAACCGGCGTTGTCACTGCCGAGGGCCGCATTCTCAACTCCGGCCGGCGCGCGGCGACCGCGGAAGGCCGCCTGACCGATGCGAAGGGGCGGCTACTGGCCCACGGGACCACGACTTGTCTGGTGTTCGACCTTCCGGTCGTCGCCAAACCATCCTCGGGGCCCCGCTGAGCGGCGGACTCCTGGTGCGCGCCTGAGTCTGGCAAAGCCCGGTCGCCATCGATATGCATACTCGCGGCCGAATGCCGCGAGGATACGCATGCGCGAGTGGATTGATTGGTACGATTCAGATCACTCGATCTACGTGAGTGCGCGCCACCGCGACGTGCATTTTCGCCGTATCGCGACCGATATTCTAGAATTTGTCCCGCACTCGGACGCCATCGTGCTGGACTATAGTTGCGGCGAGGCGCTGCACGCCGATGTGATCGCCGCCCGCGTCGCAAAGCTGGTGCTTGCCGAACCCGCAGCGGGCGTGCGCGCACGTCTTACGGCGCGTTACGCCGCCAATCCTAAGATCGAGGTTCGTTCGCTCGATGAACTTGAAGCCTTGCCCAAGAATTCACTCGACCTGGCAGTCATGCATTCGGTCGCGCAGTACCTGACGCCCACAGAACTTGCGGCGGCACTCGACCTCTTGCGAGGGCTGCTCAAACCTCACGGACAGCTGGTCCTTGGGGACATTATTGCATCGGACACAATTGCGGCTGTCGACGCCGCGGCATTGCTGCGCTTTGGATTGGCCAACGGCTTCTTCATCGCTGCTTTCACTGGCCTGGTGCGGACTTTTTTTTCCGACTATTGGCGCCTGCGCAGCACGATCGGACTCACCCGTTACGACCCGCACGCGATAGAGACCATGCTCATCGCACATGGGTTTTCAGCCGAGCGAGCATCCCGCAATATCGGCCACAATCAGGCCCGCTCGACCTATCGGTGCAAAGTCCGCTAAGGGTTCGCCCGGGAACG
Organism: Xanthobacteraceae bacterium; assembly: GCA_051985675.1. GTDB lineage: Bacteria > Pseudomonadota > Alphaproteobacteria > Rhizobiales > Xanthobacteraceae > JAFAXD01. Next base: position 183,099 of record JBPYFJ010000139.1, read on the forward strand.
CCGGATGCGCCCGGGCACAAACCACGAGCCCGCGATCGGACCCCTTCCCTCCCCCTCGATTCTAGGCTACAGGCTGCCCGCCGCCACCGGTACCGGAGTTCCTGGTTCGGCGTACAGAGTGCACAAATCGGCTCGAGCGGGCGCCCAATCGGCGCGCCGGTAATCCCGAGAGGCGAGCGGCTGATGCCGCTTTTTTTGTGCCAACGTCATGCCCGCCTTCGCGATCTGGGGCGGGTCCACATATTGAAACGGAATGCCCAAGCGGACTGACATTTCATCGATCCTGATCATTGGCGCCGGCCCGATCGTTATCGGCCAGGCCTGTGAGTTCGACTATTCCGGCACCCAGGCGTGCAAGGCCCTCCGCGAGGAGGGCTATCGGGTCATCCTGGTCAACTCCAATCCCGCGACCATCATGACCGATCCGGAATTGGCGGACGCCACCTATATCGAGCCGATTACGCCGGAGATTGTTGCCAAGATCATCGAAAAGGAGCGACCCGATGCCCTGCTGCCTACGATGGGCGGCCAGACCGCGCTCAATTGTGCGCTGTCGCTGCGGCGCATGGGGGTCCTGGATCAGTTCGGGGTGAAAATGATTGGCGCCTCCGCCGACGCTATCGACAAGGCGGAGGATCGCGAGCTGTTTCGCGAGGCCATGCAGAAGATCGGTCTTGCGACGCCGAAATCGGCCCTCGCCGATGCGTCCGATCTCAAGAAACTGGATCGCGACCAGCATAGCGCGGAGCTGGCGCGCGTCAAAGTGATGAAGCTTCCGCCCCACGCCGAAGCGGAGGCACTTGCGGCGTTCCAAAAATCATGGGACGCCGACGAACCAGCGCGGAAGCGGCGCTATATCGAGAAGGGGCTGATCGAGGCCCTCGAGGCGCTCGCCGAGATTGGCCTTCCGGCCATCATCCGCCCTTCGTTCACGCTTGCCGGAACTGGTGGCGGCATCGCATACAACAAGGCCGAGTTCTTCGAGATTGTCGAGCGCGGACTCGATGCATCGCCTACTACTGAAGTACTGATTGAGGAATCGGTACTGGGCTGGAAAGAATTCGAGATGGAGGTGGTGCGTGATCGCCGCGACAACTGCATCATCGTCTGCTCGATCGAAAACCTCGACCCGATGGGCGTCCACACCGGCGATTCGATCACCATCGCGCCGGCCCTCACGTTGACCGACAAGGAGTATCAGGTCATGCGCGATGCCGCGATTGCGGTGCTGCGCGAGATCGGTGTCGAGACCGGGGGATCGAACGTACAATTCGCGATCAACCCGAAGGACGGCCGGCTGGTCATCATCGAAATGAATCCCCGGGTGTCGCGCTCCTCCGCGCTCGCGTCAAAAGCAACCGGGTTCCCGATCGCAAAGGTCGCAGCCAAACTCGCGGTCGGCTACACGCTCGACGAGATCGAAAATGACATAACCGGCGGCGCAACGCCGGCATCCTTCGAGCCGACCATCGACTACATCGTGACTAAAATCCCACGCTTTGCGTTCGAGAAATTTCCCGGAGCGGAACCGGTCCTGACCACGTCGATGAAGTCTGTCGGCGAGGTGATGGCGATCGGGCGAACGTTCGCGGAGTCGCTGCAAAAAGCACTGCGCTCGCTCGAGACCGGACTGACCGGTCTCGACGAAATCACCATCACGGGTCTCGGCCAGGGCGACGACAAGAACGCGATCCGGGCAGCCCTCGGCACGCCGACACCCGATCGCATCCTCAACGTCGCACAAGCGATGCGGCTCGGTTTCACCGACGAGCAGATTTACGATGCATGTGCCATCGATCGATGGTTCCTGGCTGAGATCCGCGGCATCGTGGATACCGAGCAAGAGATCAGGAACAAGGGACTTCCTACGAGTGCGGCGGTGTTTCGCCGTCTCAAATCAATGGGGTTCTCCGATGCGAGGCTGGGGAGGCTAACCGGTCTCTCCACCGACGAGGTCGCCAGCCGACGCCGCAAGCTCGAGGTGCGGCCGATGTTCAAGCGCATCGACACCTGCGCCGCCGAGTTCGCGTCGCCGACCGCCTACATGTATTCAACCTATCAGACGCCCTTTGACGGCGCCGCGGCAGATGAGGCGGCTCCTTCCGATAAACGGAAGGTCGTAATTCTGGGCGGCGGTCCCAATCGGATCGGCCAAGGCATCGAGTTCGACTACTGCTGCTGCCACGCCGCGTTCGCACTCAAGGACGCCGGTTACGAAACGATCATGATCAACTGCAATCCGGAGACGGTTTCTACCGACTACGACACGTCGGACCGGCTCTATTTTGAACCGTTGACGGTGGAGGACGTCCTCGAGATCATCGATGCGGAGCGTAGCAACGGAACGCTGCACGGCGTGATCGTTCAATTCGGCGGTCAGACGCCGCTGAAGCTCGCCGAAGCGCTGGAGCGAGCCAACGTACCAATCCTCGGTACATCACACGATGCAATCGATCTCGCCGAGGATCGAGACCGGTTCAAGAAGCTGATTGAAACCCTGGGACTGCGTCAACCACAAAGCGGGGTGGCAACGAGCCCAACCGCCGCTCAAGCAATCGCCGAGGCGATCGGCTACCCAATCCTCATCCGGCCGTCCTACGTGCTCGGCGGCCGCGCAATGGAAATTATCCATGATGGCAGCCAGCTCAATCGCTATCTGGAGCGACTGTCGGGCCATCTCGATCGGCCATCGGACTTGGTTGTGTCCGAGAAGCGTCCGTTGCTTATCGATAGCTACTTGTCCGACGCGATTGAAGTTGACGTCGATTGCCTTGCCGACAACCACGAGACCTTTGTCGCCGGCATCATGGAACACATCGAGGAAGCCGGCATTCACTCTGGCGATTCCGCCTGTGCATTGCCGCCGCGCTCGCTCGATTCCCCGACGATCGCCGAACTCGAGCGCCAGACCCGCGCACTTGCAGTCGCGCTCAAGGTGGGCGGCTTAATGAACGTGCAATACGCCATTAAGGACGGCGAGATCTATGTCTTAGAGGTCAATCCACGAGCGTCGCGCACCGTCCCCTTTGTGGCCAAGGTTATCGGAATCCCGGTAGCGAAGATCGCCGCACGGGTCATGGCGGGCGAGGCACTGACCGACTTTCGTTTGAAGCCGATCTGTTTCGAGGGCGGCTGTTCCAAGCATATCGGGGTCAAGGAAGCCGTATTTCCGTTCGCCCGCTTCCCCGGCGTAGACACCGTTCTCGGCCCCGAAATGAAGTCGACTGGCGAGGTGATGGGGATTGATCGCTCGTTCGAGATCGCGTTTGCCAAAAGCCAAATCGGCGGTGGCACCCGTTTGCCGAAATCCGGCACGGTGTTTGTTTCGGTTCGCGATGTAGACAAGGCTCGGATTTTGGACGCGATACGCCTGCTCGAGGGCTTAGGGTTCCGAGTCATCGCTACGTCCGGCACGCAGCGCTATCTGGCCGAACATGGAATTACTGCGCATAAGGTTAACAAGGTCGCCGAGGGCCGTCCTCATATTGTGGACGCCATTAAAAACGGGGACGTTCAGCTCGTTTTCAACACTACTGAAGGGGCTACTGCGCTGGCCGATTCTCGATCCCTGCGCCGAGCCGCCCTCTTGCATAAAGTCCCATACTACACCACTCTTTCAGGCGCCGTTGCTGGGGCGCTAGGTATCAAAGCCTATCTCGGGGGTGACTTCGAGGTGCGCGCGCTGCAGGCCTATTTCGCAGACGAGACCTGAGAAAGCCTTTTCAGAAGGCTGCAATCGAAAGAATCGGAATTTGCGGAATAGCGCCCTCGAGCCTGCTCCAGGGACGGAAGGGTACGCAGCGTGTGTCGCAGTCGCGTCGCCGGAACCACTGGCCCGCGAATGCATTTTTTGTGTCTGAGGTAAATGAGCGATGGATAAGATTCCGATGACCGCCGCCGGCTACAGCCTGCTGGAGCAGGAGCTCAAGCACTGCCAGCAGGTCGAACGGCCCCGTATCATTCAGCAGATCACCGACGCGCGCTCGCACGGCGACTTGTCGGAAAACGCCGAGTATCACGCCGCCAAGGAGTCGCAATCCCACAACGAGGGTCGCATCGCGGAGCTCGAAGATAAGCTCGCGCGCGCCGAAGTGATCGACGTCTCCAAGTTGTCGGGCGACACCATCAAGTTCGGCGCCACCGTTACGTTGATCGACGAGGATACCGACGAGAAAAAGATCTGGCAGCTTGTCGGCGAACCGGAAGCAGACGCCAAAAAGGGCAAGATCTCAATCACCTCGCCGCTGGCGCGCGCTTTGCTCGGCAAGAAGAAGGGCTCCAATATCGAGGTCGTCGCGCCAGGCGGAGCGAAGGCCTATGAGGTGGTCAAGGTCGAGTGGCGTTGATGCTGTCATAGTCTCGGTCGCCGCCGATTTTTCGAGCTTTTCCGGAATGCGCGGGCTAGCCCCGCGCATTTTGTGTCTTGCGGCACGCTGTGCGCTCAGTGTGAGGTGGGCTAGGACAGACGCCAAGACAGTCTCGTCGATTGCGGAGGAAGGCGATGAAGTTCGGGGTTTTCGATCACCTGGACCATTCGGGGTTGCCGTTCGGTCAACATTACGAAAACCGCCTGCGACTGGTCGAAGCCTATGATCGAGCCGGCATTCACGCCTATCACGTGGCTGAGCACCACTCGACCCCCCTCGGCATCGCAGCATCGCCGGGGATTTTCCTGTCCGCCGTCGCCCAGCGTTCGCGGCGTATACGCTTCGGTCCGCTTGTCTATCTGCTGCCCTTCTACCATCCTGTTCGATTGATCGAAGAAATCTGCATGCTCGATCAGTTGAGTAGTGGACGCCTGCAGCTCGGCGTCGGACGTGGCGTGTCGCCATTTGAAACCGCGTTTTACGGTATCGACTTTGCAAAGAGCCAACAGATGTATCATGAGGCATTTCAATTACTGATGAAGGGCCTCACGGCCGACGAACTAACGTTCGAAGGCGAGTACTATCGGTTCCAGAAAGTGCCGATGATCCTCAAGCCGGTTCAAAGGCCGCATCCACCGTTGTGGTACGGTATCGGCGTGCCGGAAAACGCCGACTGGCCGGCGGCAAACGACGTTAATATCGTCATTATCGGGTTGCGGCCAACAGCGCGCGCGATCGTTGAACGCTACCTCGCCGAACGAAAAAGGCTCGGCAAGACGGATGCGGACCTCCCTCTGATTGGGGTGAGCAAGCACGTGGTCGTCGCCGAGACCGACGCCGACGCAATGCGCGTCGCGCGCCGCGCCTATCCAATCTGGCTTGAGAGCTTCCGCTGGCTGTTCAAACGTCACGGGACCGAGCCGCGGATCATCAATACGTTGCCGCCCACGTTCGATGAGCTTATGGAGCTCGGCAACGGCGTCGCCGGCTCACCCACGACGGTGCGCGATTTCATCGCAGCGGAGCGGGAAGCGACGGGTATCAACTACTTCGTGTCGTGGCTGGCGTTCGGAGATCTGTCGCTGGAGGAATCGCTCGCATCCCTTGAGTTGTTCTCCAGCAAGGTGATGCCGGCTTTCGCCGACGCCAGGGCCGCCGCCGAGTAGCCGCCCGATCCCGTGCCGGACGACGCGTCACATCGGCACCATCGCCTCATCTTTGGAGCTGCGCAGCGTCAGCGATGTCTTGACGTTGCGCACGTGCGGGGCCCCGGTTAATTCGGTCACCAGCGTCTGGAATGCGGCGAGGTTTGGGGCCACGCATTTCAGGACAAAATCGATTTCGCCAGACAGCATCCAGCATTCGCGTACCAGGGGCTGCGTTCGCACGAACTGCTCGAATGCGGCGAGATCTGCTTCGGCTTGGCTCGACAGGTGCACCATCGCGAACGCGGTCACCTCAAATCCGAGCTTTTTCTCGTCGAGCAGCGCTCTAAATCCCTTGATGTACCCGGCCTCCTGAAGCGACCGCACCCGCCTTAGGCAAGGCGGCGCCGAGATGCCGACCCGGCGCGCTAATTCCACGTTGGTCATGCGACCATCGGCCTGCAGCTCCTTGAGGATTTGTCGGTCGATGGCGTCGAGCGGCGCGGCCATGATGCGCTCCCGGCAATCACGTGTGTTGACGTGCTCCGGATCGCATGAGCCGGAGACGGGCCTATGGATTGCGGGTTCTAGCCCTATTCCGAGGGTCGCGAAACAATGTTGCGCACCGATACTCCTTGGATAAAGCGCTCACCTCGCGGTGAGAGAGGGTTGCAAGACTTGCATAGCTGCTAGGAAGGCATACATTGCGCCCGCCGACTCCGGTCGGCAGCGGCAACCGCTTCTGAACTCTGGAAATTGCGAATGTCCAAGCCCACCCACGCTAAGATTGTCATCATTGGATCCGGGCCGGCCGGGTACACGGCGGCCATTTACGCGGCCCGCGCGATGCTGGAGCCGATCCTGATCGCAGGGATCCAGCCCGGCGGCCAACTCACCATTACGACCGATGTCGAGAACTATCCGGGTTACGCCGACGTCATCCAAGGGCCGTGGCTCATGGACCAGATGCAGAAACAAGCCGAGCATGTCGGCACCCGACTCGTTTCGGACCACGTCACGAGCGTTGACCTGTCCCAGCGTCCGTTCCGCATAACCTGTGATTCCGGCGATCTCTACTTGGCCGACTCTCTTGTCATTGCAACCGGCGCGCAGGCGCGCTGGCTCGACATTCCGAGTGAGCAGAAATTCAAAGGCTACGGCGTGTCCGCTTGCGCTACCTGCGACGGCTTTTTCTATCGCGGTAAGAGCGTGCTCGTTGTCGGCGGCGGCAACACCGCGGTCGAGGAAGCGCTGTTTCTCACCAATTTCGCCGACAAGATCACCGTGGTGCACCGGCGCGATGTTTTCCGGGCTGAGCGTATCCTGCAGGAGCGGTTATTCAAGCACCCAAAGATCTCGGTGATCTGGGATAGCGTGCTGGACGAAGTCCTCGGGCGCGACGATCCGCTCAAGGTTACAGGCGTGAAGCTCAAGCACGTCAAAACCGGTGCGATCCGGCAGTTGGCTGTTGACGGCGTGTTTATCGCCATCGGTCATTTTCCCGCGACCGAATTGGTTGAAGGCAAGCTCGACATGAAGCCATCGGGGTATATCAGGATCGCTCCATTCTCGACCGCTACCTCAGTGCCAGGCGTATTCGCAGCCGGTGACGTCACTGACGATGTTTATCGCCAGGCCGTCACGGCTGCCGGTATGGGATGCATGGCGTCGCTTGAAGCCGAAAAGTTTCTGGCGGCCCGTGAGACCCAGCGCGCGGCAGCGGAGTAAGCAACATGCCGACACGCGCAACGATGGATTGGGACAAGCTGAAGGTTTTTCATGCCGCCGCGGAGGCGGGCAGTTTCACGCACGCCGGCGAACAGCTCGGACTGTCGCAGTCCGCGGTCTCCCGCCAGGTCAGTGCACTTGAGCAGGAACTCGCGGTGGCCTTGTTTCATCGCCATGCCCGCGGACTGATCCTCACCGAGCAAGGCGAGCTACTTTACCGGACCGCTCATGACGTGTTCATGAAGCTCGAGGCGGCGCGGACCAAGCTCACCGACAGCCGCGAGCGGCCAAACGGCGATCTCAAAGTTACGACAACGCCCGGGCTCGGCGTGAACTGGCTTATCCCGCGACTGGGCGAATTCATGGAGCTCTATCCCGAGATCCATATCAACCTGCTGGTGACCGACGAAGAGCTTGATCTCTCCATGCGACAGGCTGACGTCGGTATTCGCATGCGTCAACCGTCACAGCCCGACGTGATTCAGCGCAAGCTGTTTGCGGTGCACTTCCACGCCTACGGTTCACCCGCCTATCTCAAGCGGTTCGGAACCCCGCAATCGCTCGACGATCTCGACAATCACCGCATTCTGCTGCTCGACGGCGGTAGCGTACCGTCATACCTACAGAAGAATCGCAACTGGCTCGTCGAAGCCGGGCGCAATGGCAAAGGGCCGCGTGCCTCGTTCTTTGTGGTCAATAATATCCTCGGCGTCATGCAGGCCTGTCAGCGCGATCTCGGTATCGCGTTGCTGCCTGACTATCTGGTCGAGGACGCGGGCTTGGTGCAATTGTTCGGCGAGGGCGACGAGATCGCGCTCGATTGCTTCTTCGTTTATCCGGAAGAGCTGAAATCGGTCGCGCGCGTACAGGTGTTTCGCGACTTTCTGGTCGCCAATGCGCAGCGCTGGAATTACTGAACGTCAGGGATAATCCCCGGTAATGGCTGCCATGCGGCCTGTTTCCTTGTCACGCAGCGAGGGGAGAGGATACTCATTCATACGCTGGCTAGCGACGCGTTGCGAACTCCTCCCAGATCGTGACGTTTTGCGGTCAGCTGTTCCCCTCTGGAAAGTGATCGTCGGTATCGATGCCGATGAACGAACTCCGCCGAGCCACTTGCTCGGCGGTTTCTTTTTGCGCGAATCGATTCGTACTGGAAAGGTTTGCGAAATCTCAAGCCCAGAGCCGCTCGCTCTCGAGCCCCTGATAAAGCTGGGCGACATATTCAGCATAACCATTGAACAGCAACGTCGGGCGACGCTCGCCAATGCCGATTAATTCTTCGCTGGCCTGACTCCAGCGCGGGTGTGGCACTTGCGGATTGACGTTGGCCCAGAAGCCGTACTCGGACGCCTGCAACGCCTCCCAAAAACTCCGTGGTCGCTGGTCGGTGAACGTGAAATGCGTGATCGATTTGATCGACTTGAAGCCGTATTTCCAGGGCACGGCAAGACGTAACGGTGCGCCTTGCGATTTCGACACCGGCTTTCCATACGCGCCGGTTACCAGGAACGCGAGCTCGTTGGTCGCTTCCGCCATGGTTAGTCCCTCGACATAGGGCCACGGATACCAGCTCGCACGCTGCCCCGATGCCATCTCGCGGTCGAGGAACGTTTCCATCTTCACGTATTTTGCCGATGAGAGAGGCTGCGCAAGCTCCACGAGCTTCGCCATGGGAAAGCCCGACCACGGGATCGCCATCGACCAGGCTTCGACGCAGCGGTGACGATAGAGACGCTCTTCCAGGGGCATTTTGGCCAAAAGATCGTCGAGCCCGATTTCGATCGGCTTGGACACCATGCCGTCGATCTTTACGGTCCAAGGCCGCAGCTTGAGGGCTTGCGCCGCGCGTGAAATGGTCTTGGACGATCCGAATTCATAGAAATTGTTGTAGGTCGTGTTGATGGCTTCCTCGGTGATCGGCCGATCAAGCATATACTTGTCGTTGCGCTTGACCGGGTAGAGGCTGGCCGACGGGTCGGGAAGATCGGCGACCCGCTGTGCCGCGGCCGCGCCCGGAGCGGCCAGCAGCGCGCCCGTCGCCGCCAGGAACCCACGTCGATCGAAGAACAGGTGCTCAGGCGTTGCCGTCCCTTCCGGCAACTCCCACCGGCGGCGGCGAATGACGTTCATTGGCATCGCTCCGATGATTCCGTGGTTGCACCTCGCTCGTATCTTTGCGCGCGATCACCGGCAAGTCACGAGCGCGCAAGCGCGGCGCGAGCACACACGGGCGAGCGCTGGGAGGTCGCGCCCGCCGGCCTTCACGATCCCGTGCGGACGCAGGATTTCCCTTGACACAGGTGTTACCGGTCAGTAACTATGTATGTTACCGATCGGTACCGCGATAAGGGTCGAGGTGTCGCCGAAGGGAGTGCGAACGATGACTGAATTTGAGACCGGCTCCGGCCACCAAGGTGCAAGCGGCATGTCATTTCCGGACATTCTCGCCGATCCACTGGTACGGGCCGTCATGGTTGCCGACCACGTCGATCCGGACGCGCTGAGAGCAGATCTCGTGCGCATCGCCTGGCGGCTGCGCGGTCGTGAGAAGCCCCGCGCCCCCGATACCACCTGCTGAACGCTTCCAACACGGCGCGCGAGCGCCGCTGCCGGGCGGCTCCGACCGGTTCTCCTCCCGACGTGACGAGCCGCCCGGCCAATTTTTCCACACGAAGGATTCCGCACATGAACGCTCAATCCAGCCAGTCAGCGCAGCTGCGTGCCCGCGATGAGACAACCGGGCTGTTTTCGCCCTACCGGCTGGGCGAGCTCGACCTTGCCAACCGCGTGGTGATGGCACCGATGACCCGCAGCCGCGCGGTTGCCGGCAATGTCCCCAATCCCCTTGCCGCCACCTACTACGCGCAGCGGGCCAGCGCCGGTCTCATCGTGACGGAGGCGACGCAGGTCAGTCTGCAAGGCGTAGGGTACATCCGCACGCCCGGCATCCATTCGGCCGAGCAGGTGGCGGGCTGGAAAAAGGTCACGGGGGCAGTACATCACGCCGGCGGCAGAATCTTCCTGCAGTTGTGGCATGTCGGGCGCATTTCGCATCCCGACTTCCACGGCGGCGAACTACCTGTGGCGCCGTCGGCGATCTCGCCCGGTGTCGAGGTGTTTACCTTCGAGGGCCTCAAGCCGACGGTGACACCGCGCGCGCTCGAACTCGCGGAAATCGCCGGCATCGTCGAGCAGTTCTACAAGGGCGCGCAGAACGCCAAGCTCGCCGATTTTGACGGCGTCGAGATCCACGGCGCCAATGGCTATCTGCTCGATCAGTTCACCCGCGACGGCGCCAACAGGCGGACCGATACCTATGGCGGCTCGATTGCCAATCGCGTTCGTCTGCCGCTCGAGGTCACCCGCGCGGTGATCGACGTGTGGGGCGGGGCGCGTCGGCTATCGGATTTCACCCACGAGCCCGTTCAATGGCATGTCCGACAGCGATCCGGTCGCGACGTTTTCCTATCTGACCGAGGCGCTGAACGAGCTCGATATCGGCTATCTGCACGTGGTCGATCCGGCCGCGGCACCCAAGCGCGTGTCGCCAATCCTGCGCGAGAAGTTCGACAACACCTACGTGGTGAACGGCGGTTTTAGTCTTGCAACGGCGAGTGATGTACTCGCGCGCGGCGAAGCTGATCTCGTTGCGTTCGGGGCGCTGTTCCTTGCCAATCCGGACTTGCCGCGCCGGCTTCAGGCGGCGGCGCTGCTCAATACGCCCGACCAGAAGACATTCTACGCCGGCGAGGAGAAGGGCTACATCGATTACCCGGCACTGTCGTAGATGCGGTGATCGCGGGGTGGCATAGAGCATGATCCCGAAAAGTGGGCACTGGTTTCGCGCTTGCGCGAAGCCCGATTGGCAAGGTTTGCCTGAGGGGTAGAGCTTCGACGGGCGAAGACAGGTCGGGAAGGATCATGCTCCAACAAGAAGCTAGAGCGGGATGACGATTCGGAGAAAAGTCATCGCGCTCTAGGCGCCAAGCGCTAACCTACCTGCGACCAGGCTACGCCGCGGCGGCCGCGGCCTTGCGCGCGGCCACGATCTGCTCGGCCGCCTTGCCACTGAGCTCGGCCATGTGGTCGAACTTGGCGGTGAAGGTGCCGACACCGGCTGTCGCCGACCGCACCTCGATGATCAGGTCGCCGATTTCCGACTCCGGCATCAGCGCCCGCACAACGTCCCATCCGGCCCAGCCTTCGCGCGTATCGAAGCCGAGGATCTGGCCGCGCCGGCCCGACATGATGGCGTTGATCTTGGCAGTGGCATCGGTCGGGCACGCGATCTCGACCGTGTGGATCGGCTCCAGCAGCACCGGGCTGCATTGCGGCAGCGCCTCCACGATGCCGATGCGGCCGGCGGTGCGGAATGCCATGTCGGAGGAATCGACGCTGTGATAGGAGCCGTCGATCAGCTTCACTGCGACGTCGACGACCGGAAAGCCAAGCGGCCCGTGGTTGAGTCCGTCGATCACACCCTCTTCCACCGACCCGATGTAGTTGTTCGGCACCACGCCGCCCTTGATCTCGTCCGCGAACGTGAACCCGGAGCCGCGCGGCAGCGGCTTGATGTCGAGCACCACGTCGCCGAACTGGCCATGGCCTCCTGACTGTTTCTTGTGGCGTCCACGCTGCACGATCGGCTTGCGGATCGTTTCGCGGTACCCGACGGTCGGCGGCCGCCGCACGATCGCGACCCCGAACCGCTCGGCCAGCCGCTCGGTCGCGACCCGCAGATGCATCTCGCCCTGCCCCCACACCACCACTTCATGAGTTTCCGGATTATGGATGACGGTGAGCGAGGGGTCTTCATCCACCAGCTTTTGCAGCGCCTGGCCAAGCTTGACGTCGTCCTTGCGCTCCTTGGCTAATATTGCGATTGCCAGCACCGGCGGCAGCGGTTTCACATCTGCGATGGCCGCGTGCGGCTGCTTTCCCGAGGACAACGTGTCGCCGGTCTTGGCCCGGTCGAGCTTGCCGAGCGCGATCGTATCGCCGCCGATCGCCGGCCCTCGTTTCTCGTTGTTCTGACCAAGTATCTTGAACACGCCCGACACGCGGCCGACTTCCCCTTCGGGCGAATTAAGCGTGGTGCCGTCGCCGATCTGCCCTGTCAGCACCCGCACCACGGATGTCTTCCCCCCGTGGGCGGTGTGCGAGGTCTTGAGCACGTACGCTACCGCCTCGCCGTTGGGCTTGAGGCCGAGCCGGTCGACGGTCTCGGAAACGCCCCTGGTTTCATGGCGCAGCGCTTTCAGCAGCCGCCCGACGCCGTTGGTGCGGGTGGCAACTCCCATCAGAACTGGACAGATGAGGCCGTCGTGCTGTTCTTTGGCGAGATCGTCGAACACCTTGTCGCGCGCCGGAGCGATATCCTCCAGCAGTTGCTCCATGAGCTCGTCGTCGTGGTCAGCGAGCGTTTCTAGCATGGAGAAGCGCGCCTCTTTCTCGCGGTCGAGCGCGTCGCCCTCGAGCGGGACGATCTCGGAGGCGGCGTTCTCGCGGTAGACGAAGGCGCGCTCGAGCGCGAGATCGACGAAACCGACCACCGCATCGCCGTTGCGGATCGGAATCTGGCGCAGCAGCAGCGGCACGCGTGAGGCCGGCTGCAGCATCTTGAGCACGTCGGCCACGCGCGTGTCGGCCTTGTCGATCTTGTTGAGGAACAGGAAGCGGGGAATTTTCTGATCTTCGAGCTCGCGCAGGATCAGCTGAAGCTGGGGAACCTTCTTTTCGTCGGCCTCGCACACCACGACCGCGGCGTCGACCGCCGGCAGCGCCGCGCGCAGGTCATGGATGAACTCGATCGATCCCGGACAGTCGATGAAGGTGTAGCTCTCGTGCATGAATGTGGTGGTCGCCGTCGACATTTCCACGCTCATGTGGTGCTCGCGCGCCTCCTTGCCGGCATCGCCGACCGAGGTGCCGGCGTCCACCGACCCCATGCGCTGGACCGCGCCGGTCCGCGCCAGCAACGCCTCCAGCAACGTGGTCTTGCCGCTTTGGAACGGTCCCACTAGCGCAATGCAGCGGGGACCGGAATTGGCTCTTGGCATGTCCGCCTCCACACCTGCGGGCCTTCTTCAGCGAGGCCCTTGGAGCGCTTTCCGGCGAAGTGGACACCGGTTCGCCGTCCGAAAGCGCGACAATGGTAAGTCCGGGGCGGCCTCCGGTTGTCGGGAACCGGAGACCGCTGCGGGCCTATGCTTTCAAAGCAGGTGGCTATTGGCAAGTGGCGGGGACTTGGCGGGCCCCGTAGCGATCAGCGCAGGTTGCCGCAGAAGCGCTGGATGCGCCGGCAGGCCTCCTCC